>WRIY01000074.1 GCA_009782515.1 Eubacteriaceae bacterium | reverse complement strand
CCTCAATGCGGCTGTCATTATTGAAGAGAAGTTTTCAGCCAAAGGCGATGATGAAAGCCTTGCTGCAAAGGCCCAGGAAGCAATGGATCAGATTATTGAGGCGCGGTATGCAAAGGGCATTGAAGGCTACAGCACACTTGTTGCAGCAGGCATAGCTTATGCAAGCAGAAAGTGCAAGATGCTCATCAGGCAGCTAATGTAGGTTGGAAGCAACCAGATGAACATCCTATTGCAACAGCTCTTCTCGGAAGTTTCAAGTGTGGCCGATTCTGGCGACGGCTATGTGGACACTGTTTTGCCGACCTGCCACGCACCTTTGATGATATATGGCATTCTATTATTTCGATGCTTCTAGCGGTACAACTCTTCAATTGCATACCGGAACTTTTCTATAAAGTCAAAGAAGCCTTTTGTTTTGAATATATTCGCTAAGCTGCTGAATACGCTTGAGCAAGCTGTAGCAAAGCGCATTTGTCCGCTCTTTGTCGATAAAAGCAGAGCCTGACAGCATGTCTCTATACTCTTCTTCTATGCCATTAAGCGCTTTTATATCAAGCCATTCGAAAGAGCGAACCAACTCAATTTGTTCGATATGGTATTTCCTAAATGGCTTGCTTGGCGATTTCCTGTTAGTCTGAATCATTGGCGTAGGATCATTGCAGTGCATTGATGTCCCGCTGTCGAATATTGGCGCAGGCCCAATCCATTCAAGCGTGCCTGCATTACGGACAGCTCCGAAGTTGCCCATATGCCTGTCTTCATTTGCAATTATATAGTCAAGAGCCATCATTTCATCAAGAGAGCTTGATATGCCTGGTATGCCTAATGCATCACAGCAGTTTATATAATGCTCATACAATGAAACATGGTTAGGCTTCTTTTGCGTCTGAATAATATACCATGCAGTAACAAGCTCCGTTTCCCTTGTGATGAAGTCTTCGCATACGCTGTATGGGTATTCATCGATTATTGTTAATGCATATGGTATGTGGCTAATGCCTAGCCGGCGCATAATAGCGCTGGCTAAGGCTTCATTGTATGGCTCCTGCCTTTGCGCACCGCTTCCCCCTTTTACGAGAAAGCGCTTGTCATTGGCTATTACCCATTTTTTTTGAAGCCACCCATCTGAAGTGTTGTCAGGAGAAATGAGGCTAATGGCATGTTTTCCAAGGCTGTTTCCAAACAAGATATTGCCGACGTCATCAGAAAAGGGGTGATCAAAAAAGTTTATATCTTCCCATTGCAGGCTTGAGCCTTTCGGGCAGGCCCAATACTGATCTGACAAGCTAAGCCCAAAGGATTTAGACAGTAATAGCTGCGGCAATCGCACATTCATAGCTTCGAGCGCTTCGCGAATGCCGGACCGGCTTGCAGGTATAGATCTGCCTATCCACCATGCATTAAGCTCCCGCCTGCCAACAGCATTGCCAGCTAGAGGGACTCCTATTGGCAAATGCTCTGGCGAATGAAGCTTGTTTATTGAAGTTACTGTGCCTGTTTCTTCGTCAAGCACTATATCCAAAACAGGCAGGCTTTGGTGCATTAGCGTGTATTCCATTTCTGATAATATCCTTTTATATTTCAAAGCGCCTAATCAAGCAGCAGGCCGCGCAATAGAATCTTCCTTTCCACTATTATAGCAATAATTGCGCTTTGAGCAGTTAGGTAGCCATTCTCGAAAATACTGCTGCTAGAGCAAAAGCCAAATGCAAATACGATGAGACGTTGTTTCGTTATTGAGATCTGTTGAATGAACTGTTCTGCTATGCCTTTTGCTTTAATTGTGTGCAAAATTGAACGAATTGAATCATGTGGGCTTGATGATGAAGGCGAATATCTGGCTAAGCCGTAAGCAAGTACATTAGCTGGGGCCGTGTTTTGGCATTCAAGTGTTTTGCACTGGCGCTTTACTAAGCATGCACTTTCACCATGCCGATGCCTTTTTCATGTTTGGCATATGCATCGAAATATCAGCATTGCCTGCTATAGTAAAGCTGGAGGCATTCAATGAAAAAGGTTCTCCCAATTAGTATAGACGACTTCCCAACTATCATAAATGATAACTTTTATTTTGTTGACAAGTCGATGTTCATAGAGGAAATATTAGCCAACAAAGGTGAATCAAAGCTTATATTAAGGCCAAGGCGCTTTGGAAAGAGCCTAAACATGAGCATGCTTAAGAGCTTTCTTGAGATCGGCTCGCCAAAGGGCCTCTTCGCTGGGCTAGCAATAACAGAGCGGCATGATTTTTGCGAGGCTCACCAGGGCAAGCATCCTGTTATATTTATGTCTTTCAAGGACATAACCGGAAGCAATTTCCCTAAAGCGCTTGATGAACTTGCACTAATAATCAGCGAAGAGGCAAAAAGGTTAGGGATTGGCAAAGGCTGCATTGAGCTTGATGATGACGAAAATGCGGTGTTTGGCAGAATGTCTGCAAAGCAGGCAGACGAAACGGATGTTAAATGCAGCATTCGGCTCATTTCAAAAGCTTTGCATAGGCGCTATGGCAAGAAAGCAATAGTGCTGATAGACGAATATGATGCCCCTGTAAACCAGGCCTATCAAATGAAATACTATGATGAGATGATTCTCCTATATAGAGGTTTGCTTGGCCAAGCCCTGAAAGGCAACCCTTATATAGAGTTTGCTGTATTGACAGGGGTGCTTCGGGTGTCAAAAGAGAGCATATTTTCAGGGCTTAACAACATTTCAGTATATTCAGCGCTCGACAGCAGGTATAGTGCTCATTTTGGGTTTACTGGTGAAGAAGTGGCTGCTATGCTCAGTTATTACAGACTTGATGGGCGCATGTCTGATATGAAAGAGTATTATAACGGCTATAGAATAGGCGGCTATGAAGTGTACAACCCCTGGTCTGTTGTCAACGCGTGTTATGACATGCTCGAAGATCCAAATACTGAGCTAAAAAAGTATTGGGTTAACACGGCCACAAACTACCTGGTGCGCGATATGCTAATGGGCGGCGGCCTGGAATCGCTGTCTTCGATTGAGGATCTCATAGCAGGCGGCACAGTCAAAAAGAGCGTGTCAATTATGGCATCATACAGAGATCTCATCGATGCCCATTCCAGCGATGCTGTGTGGGAGATGCTGTTCATGGCAGGCTACCTGACATGGGTGAGAGAGACAGGCAACGGCATGTATGAGCTTCGGGCGCCAAACCTTGAAATTAGAAGCGCTCTCCGAAAAGACGCGCTTTCATGGGCAAAGTCAGCTATGCCAATTAACGAGAGCAAAGCTGATGCCCTTTATAAGGCATTTTTGGAAAGCAATGCGCAAGAGGCAGAAACCATATTAAACGATCTTTTGGAGAATGTTTTAAGCGTCAGGGACGGGATCGTCGTTCATGGCGATTTTGCTGTAAGGCAGGAAAGATACTATCACCTTATAACAACGGCCCTTCTTGCATGCAGCAATTGGGAAACTGCAAGCGAGGCCGAATCTGGAGATGGATATCCAAAC
>WRIY01000073.1 GCA_009782515.1 Eubacteriaceae bacterium | reverse complement strand
CGATAATGTGCCAACTCCCATTTCAGTAAGGAGCACAGCTCAAAAAACATTCGCTCAAGCATTTGATTCAGTTGAAGAGCCGCTCCAAAATATCTATTTGTCAATCAAAGACTATATGCTGTCTCTAGGCGATGACGTTACTGAAAATCAATTGAAGTTTTATGTCGCTTTTAAGAAGACAAGAAACATTGCATGCGTTGAAATATATCAGAGCAAAATACTCATTCATTTGCCAATTGATCCTCAAACCGTTGAAATCCAGCAAGATTTTACCAAGGATATGTCAAATATTGGCCATTATGGTACAGGCAACCTTCAGGTAATAATAAAGAATATTGACGATTTTGATAAGGCAAAGCCATTATTAGACAGAGCTTATAGTGAAAGATGACAACACCCAACACGCCAATCTGAGGCGATCGCTCCTAACGGCTGCGCTCGCTTCTGCTATGCTTGCGAATCGGCTTAAGCTTTATCGCTTCTTTTGCAACGCTAGCTTTCTGCTTGCCTTCGATCCTGTCTATCATGTTTTGGGCTATTTTTACGTTTTCTGCTCTTTTTCTGATTTTCTCCGCTTCGCTAAGCAGCTTAGATGCCTCTTTATATCCAGCTGCCTTATCTGAAGGCGCTTTAAGCCTGCCAGCTGCAGCCCGCGCGATCCGCGCATCTTCGAGCACGCCCGCCTCTTTGGCTCCAAGCTCGGCAATTCTCGCAGAAAACCCTTCATAGTTTCGAATGCCCTCGCTTTGGATCGTATATAAAGCCTCAAAGAGCTCGTGGTTCTCCTCAAGCTGCGCGTGCCTGCCCTTCCAATAGCCAACATCAGCGTACTGATTGCCAGCTATATCTGCTGAAAGGCTTCCTTTGCCTATCGCCTCAATTCTGGCAGCGATCCCCTCCCGGCTGTAGCCCTCGCCAATCGTTATGCCTCTTGTATGCCTTTTTTGGCCAGGAAGCTTAAAGGCTATATGAAATCCTTCTTCAGCATAAGCGTTTTTCACTGCCACCCCCTTGCTTTGGATCACAGCTAAAAACTCATCGTAATTTATTGACACAGCTGCCGCTTCGTCAATAAGGGCCTTAATTGATGATTTGAAGCTTTCTTTGTTTGCGTAAAGCCTCGCACTGCGGCTCTTCTCCCTTACATGATGGCTCTTTGCAGATTCGCTTTTCTCAATAACGCTTAAGCCGCGCTCAGAGCATATGCGATCGCTAGCCTCTCTCAGGCTGGCGGCTGCTTTATAGGGCGTTGCCCTGAATTTCTTGTAGTCAGCAAACGATACAGCGTTGAAGATAATATGGTTGTGTATATGGCCTTTGTCAACGTGAGTTGCAAGCACATACTCATACTTGCCTTTTAAAACCGCGCTAGCCCACTCTTGCCCAATCTCATGCGCCTCTTTTGCAGTAATATTGTCTTCAGGGCTGAAAGACTGAATCATATGGTGCGCAAGCACTCCGCTGCCATCAGCATTAAGGGGTTTTCCATTTATTCTGTCTGCTGTGGCTGCTGTTGTTTCAAACTCCAGCCCAGCTCCCAACGGATCGCACTCATAGCCATAAAGCAGCAGCATCTCCTCTGTTTTTTCAGGGTCTGTTATGTAGGCGATGGCAGAGCCCACTGTTTTTCTTATTTGGTGTATTTTTGTGTAAGCCATTTATGCCCCCCTAATTTCGAGACGAAGAGATTTCTTTTGAGATAAGGCTTTTCATTTTGGCCCAGTCTTCGTAGTAAAGCTGGCGCACTGCTTCATAATCACCAGCATGCACATTGGAAGTTTGGTTGGCGCGCTTTGCTATCTGGTGAATGCTTCGCGCTATCTCACCAAGGCGGGCAGCAAGCTCGCGGAGCCCGGCATAGTCATAAGTTTTTATGTATCCGTCGCAGAGCATCTTGCGGGCATAGGTTGACAGATTCTTTGTTCCGACGCGCTCCATATTTTGCTTAATAACAGCGTATTCTTCATCAGAAATATAAATTTCGATACGCTTTTCCCTCGACCTTTTTGCCACAGCATGCCTCTTTTTATTATGTATTTTCTCAATTTTTTTGTACGGGGCGGCAATCCGAAAAGCAAAACAGAGGGTTTCGCTTTTTGCTGCTTTTGCGCGTTTGTCCGGACACGCGCTATGCTTGCTATCATATAGTGTAGAGACAGAAAGTTACTTTTTGTGTGGCATCGGTCGGATATTACACAATAGCAAAAGGCGAAAACCAAAACACACTTCCAAACTGAATATTAAACCACTAAATTTCGATAATTATCTGATCTAATAACTGAGAGAACAATCAGAAAGCAAAATTGCTCATCGACATGCGCAAATTGAAAGAAAATTCTAAGTTAGCCAGTACTTTTGTGCTGTTTTGCAGGCTCAGTACAGCCCGTAAAGCATGCCAAAGAGGGTGTTTGCTACGCAAACTGAAGCAGCCCTCGTATATAGCATCTCTTTCCATTAAACTGTGTATAAAACTTTGTGTTCGTAGCTATTACATCCTGAAGCACGTGGTTATCAGGAATTGCTAGTGCGTTCTTAGAGTGCAGTTTTATAGAAATGCTATCAAACGAGTTTGCTATCCCTGATACACTTGAACCAATAGTTCTGCCAAACCATATGAGGTTGACATCACGCCCAATATCTATCACATCAAATGCATCTATGCCATTATCAAGGCAAACACCCAAATCTGTGCGCTTTTTAAAAGGCTCTTCTGCTGAAAAGCCAATACTTTGCTTTGTTACTTCTATCTCGCTTTTATTTACCCGCTTGCGGCCGCAATAGCAGCTTTTTATGTCAATCCCTACAATGCTCCCCTTGCTAGCAGAATCGATTGCTTTTGCCCTCTCTTTCGACCCTGCTTCAGAGTGAATAGACTTCACGATAGCTTCGGCATCGAAGTAGTCTGTATGCGGGTGCCCTTTGAGCTTAATGGAAGTCATTCTAATGCAGTCGCCTACTTGTAGGCTGCCATTCCAAATAAAGATTCGCCAGACCCGGCCTGCTCTGCTAAATGGATTTGCGAAAGCTCTGTCAATTGAGAATACGAGATCGTTTGATGAATTACTCATTGCTGTAAAGCTCGTTAAGCTGTATTCTAATGGCTCCCAGTAATGTAGGCCCTTCATACCAAGGAGTTTTATCGCTTTTAGTGAAGATATTTATGCCTTCTTTATCTAATGTTTTAAACTCAATAGCTATTGGTATAATCGCTGCTGCATCTATCTCTTGAGTTGGATAAGATAGATCAGCTCCAAATACAACTTCTTCATGCGTTGAGTCAATCCAGCGGCAATATTTCTTTATTTTCTGACAGGCAATATGGAAATCGCCTTCATTGTAATTTACTAAATCAAACATCGTTAGAAGATATATAAGCTTGCCATTAGGGTGGTATTGGGAATATAATTCTGAGTATTCAAATGTTGCTCCAGCAAAATCATCTGCCAATACCTTCTCTACTGCTAAACAAAATACTCCTATATCACCCAATGCTATACCAAGCTGGCGGCCGCTCATGTATTTTTCATGCCCAGGAGTATCAATGAAGGAAGTCTCCAAAGGCAATCCATAGTAATCTATATCAATTTTTTTTATTTCGTGCGTTTTGCTGTTAACTCTTTCCAGTCTTGAAGAGTGAATTTTTTTTCGCAGCGAAAACCGCCTGAGAAGCCATCTTCACAAAACACAAAAAAATACTTTTTCTCGCTGGTGTCTTAAGCGAACATTTTGGAGGGAACTGGCGAAATAAGAAGAAATAACAAAAAAAGCGCTCAGATAGCGCATTTATACGCTATCA
>WRIY01000072.1 GCA_009782515.1 Eubacteriaceae bacterium | reverse complement strand
CACAGGATCCCAAAAAATATGAACTTAAAGTCGGATATGATTTTAAGGGTCTAAATCTTCAAGTAGTTCCTAACGCAATTGATTGGCTAAACACAGAAAAAGACGATTTCCTCAAGCTGAAAACTGTTAAAGCAGGAGACACAATTACTTACATAATCAATTACCAGAATTCTACTACTGTGAATTGGGATCATAATGGTGGTCCAAATGAAGGTTATCTTGATTTCGAGCTAAAACTCCCAGATTGGGCGATTTATGTTACTGATAATGCTGAAGAGACTAAAATAGTTGGCGATACTTACACATTTGCAGCTGATGACCTACAAAAAGGGAAAACTGGCACTCTAAAAGTTACACTTAAAGTTGCCGATAATGTTGAGGATGGCAAACCTATTGAATGTCGCATTTGGCCAATAGGCACATGGAATGATATCCCATATAGATTTGAAGATCCTAATAATGACAACGTATTTAAGCATACGATTGGTCCTGACTTAGGAACCATATTAAAAGGAAGTTGGGTTTTCGAAAAGGATGAGATATATACAATAGCATCCAAGCTCCAACCTGGAAAAAATACTGAAGGCCTAACATTCCATACATGGACAGGAATATATTTTGTCAGTGAAGAAGACTGGCTTCTAGACAGCACTGGCAGGTATATCTACGCACAGATTGATCCTAAGTATCTCGACCTTGCAAAGAAAATTTTCTCTGTAAACGACAATAACTTCCAAGTTTCCGTTGAAACGATAGAAAAGGGAATGTGGATAAACGGCGCCAACAACAGAATCTATGTTCATTACAATGGCGATGATATTGATATTGGCGTTCTTGTTACAGGGGCTATGATCAATAAGGATTCGAAAGTCCATTGGGTTCCATCCAAAAAAGGCGGAGACAGAGTCCTTCGCTCAGATGTTAGCTACCACATTGCCAATGGCTACTACAACGACCTAGCACTTGTTGACATCATTGTTGGCGAAGACACCCTGCTTTCAATCAGCGCTTCAGCTTATGTACAGGAAGTAACCGTTCTTGACGGTGGCCGCCTCAACCTTTCAAGGGTCAACTACAATGTCCTTAACAGCCTGTTCACAAAATGGATTGGCAAGCTCAACCTTAACCCAGGCGCCAAAGTTGACTTCCCGGTTGGCTCAACATCAGCTGACATAAAGAAGTGGCTTGGAAACACCGTCATAACTGGAGTGCTCTTCTTCATCAATGGCAAAGCCTCAACGCTTGACCCAGGGCCAATAGTCGATACAGTCAAGCCAATAATGTCAGTGAACCACGACAGCCCAACTTCAGTTAAGGTTTCATGGACATCTGTCCCAGGGGCTGCCTCATACAACCTGTACCAGTCCTCATCAGCCACTGGCGCATTCACGCAGATACAGACAGGGCTGACAGGAAACAGCTTTATAGTAACTGGGCTGAGCACAGGAAGCTACTACTACTTCAAGGCTGAAGCAGTAGTCGGCTCTGAGAAGATAGAGGCACTGCCAATTGCAGTCCGCGCCCGACCGCTTCGCCCGGCATTCATTAAGGCTGCCACAGGCTCAAAAGCTGGCCAGGTAGTTGTGACCTGGGATGCAGTCGCACAGTGCGATGGATATGCAATCTACTACTCAACATCACAGAATGGCACTTATGTGCTTAAGACCCTTATTGCCGGCAAAAACAATACCTCAGGCGTTGTAACTGGCCTAAGGAGCGGTGACACTTACTACTTCAAGGTTGTGAGCTACACCCAGACTAGCGCTGCTAAGATACCGTCTGTATACTCAGGCCCTGTATCTGCGAAAGCTAGATAAGCTAATACTGTAAATATAAGTGGGCCAATGGCAAGAAATTCCCATTGGCCTGTATAGCAAGAACAAGGCATTACTTAGAAAGAACAAGCAAAGAAAGGGATAATTATATGAAGAAATCACTTGCCATACTGGCTTTGATGATAATGATGCTGGCAGCGTTCATGCCTGCAGCACTGGCCTCAGTGTCAGGCGAATGGAGCGGAGACCCAACAGCGCCAGACGAGGACAGCCCGATAATTGTAGACGACGACGCTCCAGACGACATATATGACGTTCCGTCGCCAAAGACCGGAGACGCTTCAATGGCAATGGCATACATGGGAATGAGCGGGTCTGCTCTTATGGCAGCAGGAGTGCTGCTTAAGAAGAGGAACGCAAAATAAATTAAGCTCGAACAAGCAAGAGCAATAGGGGCAGATGCAACATAAGCATTTGCCCTTTTCTTTATAGATACAAGCATCAGCAAATCCAGCTCTTCTTTGTCATGCATGCATTTCTTCAGTATGGGGCAAGCAATTGCGCTCAACATACATGATCTTTCGATTTTAATATGCAAGCAGCTATTCTGCAAGAAATCATTGCTGTTTGCCCGCTATTTCAAAATGTATCTATAACGAAAAAAATAAAAGGAGGCAGCATTGCCATTGGGCTAAGTCTTGATTGTATATAAAAATAAGGCATCAAATGCCATTTGGCAAACAAAACTATAATGCATTTATTATTTGGCTTTAAAATAAACAAAGCTTCAATGAAAAAGGTAGCCATTCTACTTGTTATTGCTGCATTAATTTCAAGCAGGGCTCCAACAACTAGCGGTATTGCATATGCTGCAGCAACACCCCATACAGCAGGCGATGAGGTTTTTGAAGGCTTATTATATGGAATCGATCATGTAAATTATCCAAACTGGAACCAAGATGCAATAAGAATTCCTCTGCTTGACGCTGCCAACCAGCAGCTTGAAGGGAAAGCAGAATATCTCCCTGTTTCATTCTTTAACTACATGGGAATGCAGCCTGGGTTTGTGACAGAAGATGACTTTGACAAGCGCAATGATGATCTTGTTAAGAGCAGCACTGACGGAACATTTAATGACGGCATTGTATCAGAGTATGATAATGCCCGCTTTTATTTTGGGCTATACTCAAAGCTCTACAATACCCTTAATGTATATTCAAATGGTTTTTGGCTAAAGCCTCAAGGGGGGGCAAGCCTTGCTTCGCATAACATGGGGTACAAAGGGGCGACTTTAGGAATAGCCTCTCAAAATTTGCCTTTAGTAAATGGAATTTATGACTTTAAGCTGAGAAGCGGAATAACAACATTTGAGAACGAAAGCTTATACCCCATATCTGATCCCGGCAAGCCCAATCTTATAACACCCTATTATGGCCTGGAGTTTCCTTTTTTGCTTGATGGGCAGGGGTACTACTCTTTTGACAGCGAAAACTACCACGTGCATGCCAATAGCCAAAGCAATGGGTTTCTGAAACTATATCAAGGCAAACAATCACAGAATGGCGGCATTTTCGATTGCCAAGAGTTTTATGGGAATGGATGGTTCCCATTTAACGATAGTGACTATAATGCAAATAACGCATATGAAGGATTCGATTCTACAAAGCCAGAGACTTTTAAGTTTAGCAATGGGCATGAAGAGCTAACGAACTACTTTGGCATGCGAATGGACCTGCCATTTTATATACCTGAGGATGGCAAAATTAATGGCGAGGACATGATCTTTGAGTTTCTCGGCGACGATGACTTATGGGTCTATATCGATGGAAGTCTTGTTCTTGATATTGGAGGGGGCCACACAGCTGTTGGGGGCAAAATAAATTTCGCCGACGGTACTGTAGAAGTTGACGTTGTATCAGCTGACTCTTCCAAAAATGAAGTATATGAAACCCCAAAGCGAGTCTCATGGAGCCTTTACGATGACGGAGCAGACTTGCTGGCAAGCGGCGGGATTTCAAACAGCACAAGCCAGCTGCATACTCTCTCTTTCTTTTATATGGAGAGACATGGAACAGCTTCGA
>WRIY01000071.1 GCA_009782515.1 Eubacteriaceae bacterium | reverse complement strand
ACAAGATATGACAAACTAGCTCGGGTATTTGAGGGGTTTTTCCTGCTAAGCTGCGTGTATTATTTTTAGTTCATCCATAGTTAGGCACAAGGCACAGAGGTATTTAAAACAGGCTCTAGGCAATGATCAATAGCGCTCTGCATGATGCGGGCGATGAGGCTTATATGCTTGCTTATAAATGTACAGCGCTTGTGTACATGCTTGGCAAACATGCTATACTGGCAGCAATATGGATAGCATTACTGTGAATTATGGAAAAAACTATTTGCAGACAGTGTATGAGGCGCTCAAGGCTTCCGATATATTGCAGCATTTAGATCCTGGCATGGCTGTTGCTATAAAGCCAAACCTTGTTGTGCCCAAACCGGCCAGCTATGGCGCGACAACGCATCCGGAAGTCGTTGAGGGAATAATTGTATTCCTGCGTGAAGCAGGAGTAGAGAAGATATCAATCATAGAGAGCTCATGGGTAGGTGCGTCAACAAAAGATGCTTTTGAAGCGTGTGGCTATGAAAGGCTCTCAAGCCAGTACGGCGTTGCACTGGTTGATCTCAAAGGCAGCACAGCTACACAGGCCAGCATTGAGGGTGAGAAAATTCTCGTGTGCAATGAAGCTTTGCATGCTGATTTCCTCATTAATGTGCCGGTGCTGAAAGCTCACTGCCAGACGCTTATGACGTGCTGCATGAAGAACCTGAAAGGGTGCATTCCTGATAGCGAAAAAAGGAAGTTTCACCGCAAGGGGCTTCACAGGCAAGTTGCGCTGCTGAACGCTGTTTTGAAAACAGGCTATTGCATTGTCGATGGCATTTGCGGCGATCTGTCATTTGAAGAAGGCGGCAACCCTATTGAAGCGAACAGGATAATCGCCGGCGCAAATCCGCTGCTCATAGATTCGTACTGCGCTGGTCTCATAGGCTACACGCCGGACGAAATAGGCTATCTTGCTATAGGCGAAGAGCTCGGGCTTGGGGAGCTGTACTCAAGCGCCACCCGAATAACAGAGCTTAACACTGATGAAAAGCCGATATGGGATGCAAAAGCAAGCAAAGGGTTCGAATCGTACAAAAGATACATTAATGAAGACAGTGCCTGCTCTGCGTGCTATTCATCGCTGATATTTGCTCTTCATAAGATGGGCCGGCGCATGCCTTCTGAGAAGATCCATATCGGCCAAGGGTTTAAAGGAAAACAAGGTGCAGGTATAGGCGTTGGCAATTGCGCCAGCGGCTTTGGGAAGTGTGCACCCGGCTGCCCGCCAACAGCAGCAGGCATTATCGATATGCTCCGCTAGTGCGCGCTCATGGCAACGCATATTAGCATGAAGGCAGCAAATGCTGCCACTTGAATTGTTCACAAGCATTTGGCGCAAGCCGCTGTGCACATAGGCATTGCATGCAATTCTGCCAACCAATGCTACTGTGCAAAACTAAAGCAGCGTTTGGACAAAAGCATTAGCTGCATAGCAATGCCATGCCTTTTGTAATGCAATGCCTTTTTTAAGAAGCGCTGCGCGGCATTTTTTCTTCTGGCAGCTTAATCCAGCCATTGTCGATCCAGTGCCGGTTGTCAAGGCTGGGAATCTCTTCGCTTTTGAGAGCTGCTTTGTGCATAAGCTTGCAGGCAAAAAAGGCAGCTCGCGTTTTTAGATTCTTTCTGGGAGGATTGTTGGCGCTGCAGCGCGCTGCAAGCGACTGGACTTTGCTAACTATCTTTGTACGGCGCTTTTCAGAGAGCTCTTCCCAGACGATGCCTTCAATTAGGCCAACGCTGTTTCGCGATATTTTCGAAATCCCCATCCATGAAAGAGAATTCATAATGTCCCTCTGGGCCGCCCTGGCAATAAAGAACGGGCCAACGCAGTTAGTAAGCACAACTGCACGCTTGCTGTTCATTATTAATTCCGGCCTGTGAACCATCCACCGTACACAGAAATGATCAAGAAGGGCCTTTAGGGCTGAAGGGATGCCAAGGCCATATACAGGAGCTGCAATTACCAAAAGATCTGCTTTTGCAATGCTGTCCCATATGGGCATAACTAAAGGCGCATGCGGGCACTTTTCTGTGCCTTTCATAAAGCACGCCTTGCATCCGATGCAAGCATGTGGCATGTCTTTTGGAAGAGTGTACTCAACAATTTCGTTGCCACCTCTAAGAGGCTTAAGAAATGCCTCCTTGATGCTGTATGTACAGCCTTTGGCCTCGGTGCCAATAATAACAGCAATATTCATTTTTACTCCTTTATGCAGAATATACGCTTCTGAAGTGAGCCATATGGCGGTTGGCATATGACAAAAAGCTGTCAAACTCTTTTGATTCCGGCTCAAAACCCAGCGCGTGAATGTAGAGCATTAGCAAAGGCGCAAAGAATTCAATTGCCAGCATCTCAGGATCATATGGCTTAAGCTGGCCCAGATCAATGAGCCGCTCAAAGAGGCTTCGCTGAAAAGCAATTGGCAAGTCAAAAAGCTGCTCTTTCCAGAACAAAGCAAGCTTTTCATTGCTGAGCCTTTCAATAGATATCATCTTCCAGAACTTTCTAATGTCAGGCAGCATGAGAAATTCCCGAAAAACGCTCTCCCCTACCTCAATGAAGCTGGCATCAGAAAGCTGGCTGTACAACTGGGCGCTCTTGCTCATGTCAAAGCCTTCGGCTGATGGGTTTGCGCTTATTGTTGCCATAAACTGATCGCTTGCGTGCATATAATTGTCGAGCAGTTGATCAAAGACTGCCTGCTTATTTCGAAAGTGCCTGTACATTGCGCTCTCCCTGACTCCGACATGTGCTGCCAAATCCCTCACTGATACTGAGGAGTACCCTCTTTGTGAGAAAAGCTCAAGCGCTGATGCAAGTATCTTTTCTTTTGTATTCATTGCTGCACCTTTATGATAACACTCGTTATCATTATAGATAACGAGTGTTATCATGTCAATATTATTTTGGCTTATTTTTCGTGTTCGCATCAGGGTAGGCAGGCTGCATTTTGCTATAGCCCATATGAAACAGCGTGCGATTGCTGCGAAGCTTTAAAACTTAAATGCGAATGGGCAAAGAAACTGTGAAAGAGGATCCTTTGCCCAATTCGCTTTCAACCTCTATGCTGCCGTTTTCGAGCTCCAGGATCCTTTGTACAAGAGACAGCCCCAAACCATTTCCCTCAGTGGCTCTTGATTTATCGTTTTGGTACAATTTGTCGAAAATATGCCTCTTAACGCCCTCATCCATTCCGATGCCCGTATCAGAAATGCTTACAACCGCTCTCTGATAGTCTGAGGCAAGCGTAACCTCAACCTTGCCGCCGTCCGGAGTGAATTTCACTGCATTGCTCAAAAGGTTGATCCAAAGGTGGTGCAGCATTTCTTCATTGGCAAAAATGTTCACGGCCTTGAGGCTGACAGCAACTTCAAGGCCTTTTTTCTGAAACAGCGGCTCAAAGAGCAATAAAGCTCTGCGCAACTGTTCGTCAAGAGAATACTTTGCTCGCTCTGTTACCCTTTCAGTATTCTCAAGGCTTGAGAGCAGAAGTATGTTGCCTGAAAGCTTGGTTAAGCGCTCGCATTCAGAAATAATGATATCAAGATATTCGTTTCGCTGCTCTTCGGTTATGCTGTCCCGCTTGAGCCGTTTTGCGAAACCGCTAATAGAAGCGATTGGAGTTCTGAACTCATGGAAAATGCTATTGATAAAATCAGCCCGCAGAGATTCGATGCTGCCAAGCTCCCTAGCCATTTCATTAAAGCTTCGATTTAGCTGAACTACTTCCCTTACCCTGCCACTGCCCTCAAGCCTGACATCGAAATTCCCGCTGGCAATTTCATCAGTTGCCTGTGTCAGGTGGCGAAAAGGGCGCAATAAACGCTCGCCAATAAACAGTGTGAGCACTGTGCCGGTAAACAGGCTGACAAGCAGCAAAAACGGAAATACAAATGGAAAACGGTTTACCTGCCAAGCGGCCAAAACCCCTATTTTAACGCAATCCGCAAGAATTCTCCCGCTTCAAACGCCAAAGGCGTTAAGCGGCGAGATGAATTGCGGTTATTTCGGAACATTGGCGCACACCACAAGCGCGGAGTTCACCGCGAAAGCGGTGCGAAAAAGTGGCTGCGGAGCGCGCCGCCGCTGTTTTTTTTTCTTTTCTGCATAAGCATG
>WRIY01000070.1 GCA_009782515.1 Eubacteriaceae bacterium | reverse complement strand
TATTTCTTCTTATTTCGCCAGTTCCCTCCAAAATGTGCGCTTAAGACACCAGCGAGAAAAAGTATTTTTTTGTGTTTTGTGAAGCTGGCTTCTCAGGCGGTTTTCGCTGCGAAAAAAAATTCACTCTTCAAGACTGACATTTTGAAGGAAATCATTTACGCTCTCTATTAAGGCCCTCTTTCTGAGCAAAACTGCATCCTCATATTTAGGCGGCAGCTGCTTCATGTTTTTCCTTGCTTTTGTAATTAGCTCAACGCCATATTCATAATACAGCATTTCAGCAAGCCCTTTTGAAATATAGCCTCTGTCTCCAAAAAGTTTGCCCCATAACCCTTTGCACAAATGCCCCATAACGTCTTTGTTCCTATCGTCAACATTGCCTGTTGCAATCCAAAAATTAAGGATCTCCCCTCTGTCGTTGACAGCCAAATGAAGCTTGAAGCTAAAGTGCCAGCCCATGGTGCCTTTGCCTTTCCTTGCTATGCCTCCAAAGACTTTGTTTTGGCGCTCCCTTTTAATATGGCACACTTCTATGGCCATCGAGTCAACAAAGCTGATGCCAGTGCATTCGCCCAGCCTTTCCTTGTTTGCATAAATAATAGGGGAAGAAGGGTGTACTGCATAAGCTCAACGAATCGGCTATAGCTTGGCAGCCACTTTAAGTATGATGAATAGTGCCCTTTGATGCATATTAAATAATAGCTCTTAAAGTCTCTGAAATGGGACAATTGGAACAAAACCACAATTGTCATAACTTCGCTTAAGCTTATCTTAGGGCTTGGAAGAAGCCGAAAATTTTCAGTTTGGCCTAATGCTATCGATTTTAAATATTCTTCCAAATTGAGGCAAAAGTTGTCTATGTCAACGAATAATGGTATAATCATGTCATCCATGAAATAGCCCTCCTGGCAAATAGTTTATATATACATATATTTTGCCATATAAGGAGGGCTTTTTCTATACATATTTAGCTTATTTTGTCATATGCAACCGTCGAATTCGCGTTTGATAGCTTTTCCGCCTCGATCGAAGCCGTTCTGGATAAAACACGCCAAACTCTCAAAGTAGATACAACAACATGATTTCGTTACGCCAAGTGCCAAGGGAGAAAGAATTCAGTTTCCGAAAAAAACAGGTTGAAAAACGTGGCACAACAGAACAGATGTCGGATATTGAGGCCGTTGCAAAATAATCGCCGAAAGCACCAACTTGATTGGCTTTTGCAATGATATATATAACGCAGACGTTTCATGGGAGGGTTGTTATAAATGCGCCCAAGAAATCAGAACTGCCACACAAAGAAAAAAAGGCGTGCATGGAACTTGAAAATCAAATAAAATGATATATTATTACATTGTTGGATATTGGTGTAATGTAAGGTAAAAAATAGTCCAGTATCTTTGGAGGCAGTAATATCACTTATTTAGATGATGAACATAAGAAGCAGATTGCTCGAGTCGAAGAACTATGGAGCAGCCTTCAAGAGATGGCAGCATTGGCAAAAGAACATGGAATTTCTGATATCTTCCAGGATAACGGAGCTAAAACGCTTCAGCAACTTATTTATTTAAATATGAAACTCTTGCCAGGTAGAGAGGGTAATGATAGTATTTCTGAAAGTGGTACAGAATGGGAGATGAAATCAATAAATCTGGAAACATCAGCTAAAGGCTTTAGTACAAATCACCATACGAATCATTACATCATTTCAAAATACAGAAAAGTTCCATGGACATTCTCGATATACTATGGAATAACTCTTTCAGAGATATACATAATGAAACCAGAAATGATGGAGCCGATCTACAGTAAGTGGGAAGAGAAATTGAAAACGATGAACCACTTAAATAATCCAAAAATCCCCGTCAGTTTCGTTCGCACGAATGGGCTTATGGCGTTCCCTATCAATATGGATGCGCCTTTTGATCCTGACAGCATAAATCGAATATAGTCATTTGATCGGTGGTAATTTCAACGAAACTTCCATCCAAAATGCTCTCATAGAGTCGTTTGGCTTCTTGCTCATTGCCTGCGAACCTAAAAACAGAACTTGCGACATACTCTTGGGAAAGGTCGAAACTGCACCATTGTCGGCGCAATGATTCTGCAACCATGCCAGTCGTGTTGCTGCCACTAAAGATATCAACAACCATATCATTTTCATCTGTTAGGAATTTGATAAAAAATTCTGGCAATGAAGGCGGAAAACGTGCTGGATGCCCCTTTACGCCTATTGATTTGCAATACCGTAGGTATTGGCTATTGCTTTCGCTATTTGGGTATTGCAGGATATTGGGAGGTATTGCTCCGCCATTGTCTTTGCTCCATGAAGCCTTTCCCATGACATGGCCTGATGGACGGACAGTTCCCTCTTCTTTGATAAAGCTTTCTGGCTCCGACATTAATTTTTTCATGCGCGGCGAATACGGAACAAGAACATTTGAAACATTGGCTTTGCACTGCATTGGCTCTTTGCATAGCCACCAGATGGTGTTCACTGACGATTTTGCCCTTAGCTTTCTTTTGTTCACCCATTCAATAGGGGCGGGCAGGGCTGATGGATTATGCCAATAGAATGGCTGTGCCAACTTGAATCCAATCTCGTCGCAAAGCTTTAGCAGAACCCTAAATTGATATAAGCTGAAAGAAGGAGAACCGCTTTCGTAAGCCCCTCCGATATCGAGAACAAAGCTTCCATCCGTTCGGAGCTTTGAGTAGACTATTTCTCCAAAACGGCATAGCCAGTCAACATACTGTTCTTGATCTTCATTTCCATATGTTTTTTTGCGCTGCAATGCGAACGGAGGGCTTGTCATGACGAGGTTTATACTATCATCATGGAAGCTTTCCAATAATTCAAGGGAGTCTCCGCAAAGGCATGTACCGTATGATGTTTTATAACCAATAGTACTCACTATCTATTCTCCTGTAATGGATTAGGGTATAGCAGGCCAAACTAGCTTTAACTGCGTTTCCTATAAACCAACATGTAAAGATTGCAGTAACGAAATTTCATATCTTTATATGCACATTCATAACTATATTACAAGTTTATTATCTGTCACAATGATTAAGGCTAATTATAGCATATTGTTTTACAGCCCCTGATTGCATTCGTGGCCAAGACTGCCATCGTATGCCGCAGATTGCAGGGATGGGGTATTTCCTGCTCATATTAAATCTATTAATAACAAGCCTTTAGTGGGCTAAATTGCTAAAGCTGATCTAATCCATTCGCATGCGAAAGAACCATCCATATCATTTTTTTTCTTTATGCTTATAGGCTTTCACAGCCCGAATAATCAGCTCTGGCCTTGATATCCCAAGCTCTTTGCATTTTCGATCTATAAGGCTAAGCTCGTTGCTGGAGAGCTTAAGGGAAATAGCATGGCTTCGAGCGTCATCTGGATGCGGGCGCCTGCCTACCCAGCTTGCTTTGCCTCCAAGACTGCCAGCTTTGGCAGCTTCTTCTGATGTTTTAAAGCCTTTTTTTGTATTAGCCACTAATTCGCCCACCTTAAAAAAATTCGAATAGAATCCAGCTCTTGCATGCAATATGCGAAGCGCTAGCTGAAAATTTCATTGCACGCTCTCCCTTATTTGCCTGTTTGCTTAACTAAATTTAGTATATACTATAAGCGTAACATTGTATACAGTTTGAAACTAAATATGCCTTAGATATCATATATTGCATAATCAATAAATAAAATAGTGTTTTGAATGATTAAGCAGTTAATATTGTCACTGTACCCTCTGCTTTTTACGTTTCTAATGCATTCTATAAGCTTAATTGTATTAACCAGCGAACATTGAGAAGCGCACCTGGCAGGATCCAATTAGGGGACGAAAGCCAGAGGCAGCAAACACGCTGGAGAGAGCCTAGAGTTTACTTGCCACCGTACAAAGAGTATATTGAGGCAGCCATATTCTTGTGCTAATGCCAACCCGTAAATCGGCCTTCAATGCCTTCAAAAAGCAGCACTTGTAGCCAATGCCTGATGCATCTCTGCAAGCTGCTGCCTACATTGTTTATACTCATGCACGGATGAAAGTTCCTTCGACAACATGCATGCAAAGACGACCATATTGTAAATCATTAGACAAACAAACATAAAATGTTAGCCCTAGACAAATCCCCAGGCATGCCTGGACCATGGCATGTTATCCTATTGTTAACAACATAAAGGAAAGCTGGAAGCCAAGGGCTGAAATAATTATAGCATGCATCCAGC
>WRIY01000069.1 GCA_009782515.1 Eubacteriaceae bacterium | reverse complement strand
TAGCTTCATTCTCATTCTGCTTTTCTTTTACCGATCTTAGCAGCTCAAGCACGAAAGGCGCAGCTGGTACAATACGGGCTTTGCTGTTCTTAGTCGAGCTAAACTCGTATCTTACAGGAACACCCTTCTCTTTTACTCTCAGCAGCTGCCGGTATACTCGTATAAGGCCTCTATCAAAGTCAATGCAGCTCCAGTCAAGCCCTATAAGCTCTGATACCCTAAGGCCTGTAAAAACTGCAAAAAGCATTGGAGCCTCGTATTCGCTGCCTTTAAAGAAATCCATAAACATAGCAATTTCTCTGCTGTTTAGGGGCTTAACCTCTGTTTTCTCAATTCTAGGCAACACCACTCCATCAGAAGGGTTTTGCTTTATGTAGCCACAGATTTTTGCTTGAAGCAAAGCTTTGTGAAGCACTCCGTGCACGTTTTTAACAGTTTTTGGCGATAGATCGATGCTATTGTACATCCTTTGTATCTGCATATTTGTGAGCTTATGAAGCTGCATCGCCCCTAAATGGGGGATTATATGGTTCTCAACAGATGCTTTATATGTAACGAGTGTTCCAAACTTAATGCTTCCACAATACTCATCAAGCCATATACGAAGCCATTCCTCCAGTGTGAAGCTTGCCGCTATTGCCAGCTCGTCTGTGCTTGCTTCATTTAAAGCCGTTAGGAGCTTCATACGAGTTTCTCCTTGTGTTTTGCCATATACTGATCTGCGAATAGCCTTGCCAGTTTTAGCGTCAGTTCCAACGGAATATTGTGCCTCCCACCGCCCATCACTCCTATGCTTTATCGTACCCATCCCATTTGCGTTTTTTTTCTTAGACATATAGAAATTGCCTTTCATGAGTGAGATTGTGGTATAGTTTTTGTTTCATCAGTCCGTCATTCTATGAGATTGTATAAGGCATATTGCGTTATTTTGCTTATCATAGGTATTTCATTGTATTTATGCTGAATAAATACAAGCAATATTCCTGACTATTCTGAAGTTTCGGAATGGTCAGCCAGATCTCATTCCTTATCAACCCCTGGATGCATGCTGAAGTAAGCTGCCTGAGCTTTTAGTGTTAGCCTAAACGGAAAGAAGGATCCAGCTTCTTTGTGTGCCAAAAGGCTTGTTTCGTCAACGTTCAAAATTTCAGATGCCTCTTTCTTAAAAGCAGACTTGCTCACAGCAATCTCTCCTGCTCTTTTTGACCAGGCTGAAAATGCTTCGTATACTTTGCTCACTGTAGAAAAGCCTTTTCTAATCGGTTTTCCATTTTGTCCGATGGGAAATTCTTCACAGCATTCGCTAATAAACTGCCTGACAATGGAGTTTGACATCTCATATTCCGCTCTGTGGATTAGCGCTTGGTTTGGCAGGTCGTACCTATAGCCATTTAAGACTACTTTCCGCGCTTCTTGCATTGACAAAAATACGATGCTTTCCTTCTCAGCGTACATCTTTTCCAGAAGGTGCTTGTCTTGCTCGCTTTCTATTGTGGGGTTGCAGCATTTTATCGGAATGATTCTCTCATATACATGCTTCCCTTTGTCTCCAGTGAACGTAGGCATCTTGTTAGCGCAAAACATTAAAACGCCTCGAAAACGGTCAGTAAAACCGTTTTCGCCTTTATAGCAATCACATAATTGAGCGAACATATCCACAATGCAAAAATATAGACTTAATACTCTTTTGAGTTACAGAGCCCAAGGCAGCGCCAACAGCATCGCATAGTGATTCACTGTCTCTTGGCTTTATATTTTTCACATGATCTTTCACAATCTGCCAAACAAACTCAATCACATTGAACTCTGGAGAGTAAGGAGGCAAGCGCAAGGGGACTATGCCATTGCCTAGCAGCAAGGCTTCACTTTCCAGTGAAGCATGCGAGCTTAAATTGTCCATAACAAGAATGCTTCCTCTAGGCAGCAAGGGTATCAGGCTTTGCTCAAGATACTGGAGAAAAATGCTTTTGTTCATCGCGCCTTTAAACATAAAAGGGGCGATGATCCCTTCCAGGCCTACAGCTGAAACCAGCGTTTGCCCTGTGCCCCTTGGATCCGGCGCGTGCTCTTCAACCCTTCCTGCCCCCCAGCCATACTCTTTGGCCATTGATGCATTTACCGTTGTTTCATCCAAAAACTTTAGCTTCCCCGCATCAAGCAGCGGCATTGCATTTATCATATCCGCACGCTTTTGGGCAACATCCTCATCCTTTTGCCTTGTGCACCTGCCAGTTTTTTTTTTGTATGTTATGCCTCTTCTGCTTCGCAAGGCTTCCCGCATTGTAGTTTCGCTTATGCTAAGGCCGAGTTCGATAAGCAGTTTCTTTATAGACATGCTTGGGTTCGCTTTAAGCAATAAAACTGCTTCATCCAGCTTCTCATCGCTAACAACAGGCTTTGGCCCATATGTTCGCGGCCGGGGCTCAACCGAGCCTGTTTCATTGAAAAGATCAATTATCCTTCTGACTGAGGTTACTGCCAGCTTTAGCGTTTTTGCGATCTGTGAAGGGTTTAGGCCTTCTTTATGGTACTCTATGATGTTGTTTCTTGTCCTAGAGTCGAGATCTGCTGCCATAGCTCTGCCTCCAATATTGGCTATACATTTGACTGTATATTACCATATTCGACATTGTATGGCAATTATTTTGGCATAATTATGCTGGTCCACTCAAACTTGTCGATGCTATAATAGCAGCAAATCTTCCTAATATTTTTATAATTTCGAAATGGAATGCCAATCAAGTATAGGTGTAAAGCACTGCTTTTGCATTTACACTATCAGCAATGCTATTATTTCTAGTTATAATAGACCCTTTATTTACGATGACCTTGCTTCCTGGATCCGCTTGAATTGCTGTTACTGTTGCACCAGTGTTTCCACCCTTGCCAAGCACATAAGATGATGAGTTGTTTTCAATGGTCCCACCGCTTGTAGAATGGATTTGCCTTGCAAAGCCATTTACAGTACAGTTGCCATACGTGGAAATCGTCGATAACATACCTGCTTGTATACCACTGCCTGTGTTCAATCCGTCAAGGCCAGTTATATTTACCTCGCCTAAAAAACTCAAGCGCGTATTGTTATATGCTTTGATGCCGTTTGCTGAAAGGGAATCTGTTTTTAGTATGGTAACAGCTTCATTGTATACTATACAGCTGCATGCTTCATGGCTAATTTCCCCTCTAGCATTTACAGGGCCTAAAAAACTGCAAGATCCAGCTTGAACCATGCTTATTGAGCCAACATTAAGGGCAGTATTCCATGTAACCCCCCCAATATAGTCGGCGATAAGCTTACCGGTGACACATATATCGGCATTTACTGTAAGCCATTTATTGCTTGCAACATCAAGATCGCCAATAAAGATTATCTCAACATCACCCATACCACTCTCGATAGTCACAGATCCTAGGTTATTAATTTTCGTGCAATCCTGAGTTGCGTCATGCCATGAATATGGGTCTTCCATGACTATAGGGTTATACTCACCACAAACGCGCCAATATGGATTTGCGATAACTGATATTGTTGGAGTTTGGCCTGAACCTTCTTGTACGCAGACATAAGTTAGGCTTCCATACGATACTGTATCTCCCAAGTAATAGTTATCAGATGGAGAATATTCGCCTCTTGTCGGCTCTTCGATGTTCACATGCCTCCACGGAGTTGTCATTCCAAGGCTAGGAACTACACCTGCCCCCGATTCAACCCTCTCAAAAACATGCCCTTGATACGTTACCCTAGGGTTGTCATATCCGTACCCATAGCACCAATAATTTCTATCATTGTCGTACTCTTCAAACTTATGAAAATAATCAGTCCAAATACCGTTGTACCAAAAATTGCCTTCAATTCTGTGTTTAACGATAACCAAGGTTACATCAGCATTTCTGGGAACATCTTTCAATGCTCTTGCAACAGTTCTGCTAGTAAATAGCGGACTATTGTTTTGGAGAGTAAATAGGAAATCATCTCCGTTTCCTGTAGCTATAAATACTGTCTTTGACATATCTGGAGCGTATAGTGAATTTTGGACGAGCTCCTCTGAGATCATACCAGAGTATTGTGCATAGCCCAACGCTGTTTCATAATCATCGCAAGCTTCTATGGCAGTAATGGAGTTTTCAAGACCGATCACATATCTTTCCTCTGGGGCTTCGCCCATCGCGTCAGTTGACTCGCCTGAAAGCAGGAAAGTTAATACAGCATCAATTCGTATTGTCCCAGGAAGACCTCCTATATATATCGCTAGGAAGCCATCTGAATCGAAGAATACCATTGCTGGTGGCAATGCCAAGCCTAAGTTTATCTGATGGAAGGTTTCAATAACGTCCCCATACATATGCCCTTCAATAACAGTATCAACCATTGAGTATGATGGTTGATAACACCCACAGCCTTTGAATTCAAGGCGTGTAATTCCAGCCCACCAGCTTTCCAATTGCGTTCTTATTATTACGCCAGGTGTGTTTGTGAAATATGCCGTTACTGCATTCGAACCACCTCCACCAGAACCTTCAGAAGCGCCTTTCTTTAGATCAACGTAGACCCCTCTTGGCTCTGTCCTGTCTTTGGTTTTGTTGTACGGGTATTCGTATGAGTTTTCCCAATCGTACTCAGTTCCTTTGCCGCTTACAAACATGCCGCCTTCGCCAACATAAACCCCGTATACAGGGTAATTGTAGTTGTTGAGCGCCTGCATATACGTTTGCCAGCTGTTGCATAGAACTGTTGCGCCCCCCTCAACATAGATGGCATAGTTAAAGCCACCAAAAGTGTTCTCTGCTGACGGGCCAAGCACTGCGCGCGATCCGCTGTCAACTAGCAGCCCGCTTGCATAGTTTCCTTCGCCTTCCGCATATGCAACCGCCGTTATGCCAAGATCGAATATGGCCACAGTTCCCCCGCTTACGCTTATGGCTGTGCGGCTTCCAGTGTCTGTGGGGCCAATAGAAACAGTGCCTGAATAATGCACGTTGCCTGATGACTTGTGTGCTATATAGGCTCCTGCCGAGGCATTTCCCTCAAAAGCTGCCTGGCCGTTATAAGCCAGGTAAATATGGCTGCTGGCTCCAACTTCCCCTGCAAAGCGCGACGTGCCTACATGCCTCATTGATATGCTTGATGCATAAAGCCGCTTTTGAAAGCGCGCGCTTGAAAGGCGGCCTATCGACACAGCCCCTGTTGAAACAAGCGGTGCTGCGCAGTCTAAAAAGCTGCACTGGCTTATGCCCAAGCCTCCCAGGGCTATTACAAGCTGCCCATCAGAGTTAATCTCTATGCCTGAGAGCCTCTCAAGCTTCAGATCCCCTTCCTCAATAGCCAACACAGGGTTGTGCGCGCTTATTGGGCACCAAAACTCTGTCGGATCCTCTGTGTAGTCTGATGCCGGCGGGGGGGAGTCGGTATTTGCTCCAAGGCATATATAGGTTATCCTTGGGCTAAAGTAGTTTGCGCTGTCCATGCTGACTATATCGCCGACTTCATATGCCTCTGAAGCGCTCCATGCCTCTACTGGAGCCGAATCATCAACTTCGTCAATGCACACAAATCGCCACCCATATGCGTACATATCAAGGCCAGGCCTAAAGCCTGCGCCAGGGACCACGTTTTCATAGGTGTAGCTAAAGGACACTAAGTCGCCGGCAGCATAGCTGTAAGCCGGGCTGAACTCA
>WRIY01000068.1 GCA_009782515.1 Eubacteriaceae bacterium | reverse complement strand
TGCCCAAACGTACAAATCCCCATTTATTAGGTATGCATCGCCCTCCTGGCCGGTTGGATGCTCAGCGGCCAGGCTCTCGTAAGAGTCGCTTTCACCCTTTATGTCAACGCCTGTGCCGTCCTTGCCAGCTGGCCCTGCAGGGCCTCTAGGGCCAACTGGCCCTGCATCGCCTTTTGGCCCCAAGATGCTGCCCGCACTGGCCCACATGCCATCAGCTGCTGACCAAGCGTATAACTCCCCTGCATCAGTTATGAATGCCTCTCCGGCAGACCCTGCTGGATAGTGTTCAATAAGATCTGAATAGGATGCAATGCTATTTAGGCTAAAGCTCGCCCCGTCAGCGCCCTTTGCGCCCGTGGCGCCCTTTGCGCCAGCCGGCCCGGCTGGCCCTTGGATCCTACCTACATTGACCCAATCGTTCTCATTGGCTGCCCAAACGTACAAATCTCCATTTACAAGGTACGCATCTCCATCCTGGCCGGTTGGATACTCGGCGGCCAGGCTCTCGTAAGAGTCGCTTTCACCCTTTATATCGACGCCTGTGCCGTCCTTTCCGGCCGGCCCTGTGGACCCCTTAGGGCCAGCCGGGCCGGCTGGCCCTTGGATCCTGCCAACGTTGACCCAATCACTTTCATTAGCTGCCCATACATACAAATCACCGGCTATGAGGTATGCATCACCATCATGGCCTTTCGGGTTGTCAGAATACAACTGCTCATATGATGGAAACTCACCCTTTATATCAACTCCGGTACCGTCTTTGCCAGCTGGGCCAGCAGGGCCGACTGGACCTTTAATGTTGCCTGCGCTTGCCCAGCTGGCGCTTTTTTCTGCCCATACGAACAGCTCACCAGAATCAGTTAAGAAGGCATCACCAGCAGCCCCTGTTGGGTATGTCGCTAAAAGTTCGTTTGAGGATGATATGCCTTTTAGGTTAAAGCCTGCTCCGACATCACCTTTTTCTCCTGTATCTCCCTTTGGCCCCTGAGGGCCTGTCTCTCCAACATCTCCGCTGATGGTAGTCACTTCGGAGATGCTCTCCTCCATTTCGACTATCTTTGTATTCAACATATACACTACTTGTGCTAGATTGGTGCCAAAGGTTTCGTAAATATACCTTTCACCATGCATTTCATCGCCAGCCAAAGTAGTAAGCCTGCCTGCAAAAGCCGTGATAGCCGTATTTGCATTTCGAAGATCATCGCTTAGGAGATTAAGTGCTCTTGTTATGATTTTCTCATCAGTTCTTAATACAGTTTGGTTTAAACGATTACCAGTATTGATAAAACCTTCATCATCGATTTCCGTGCCTAAAATTTGAACTTTTAGGAAATTAAGATCATCTGCTGTAAAATCAGCCATTTGTATTAACTACCTTTCTTTCATATTATTAGGAAATTCCCACTTCTAGTTATTCATTCCATCAAATATCCTCAAGAATCCATAAGGGCGATCACCATAATGCCTTAATCGTGCACTCATTTTCGCCATCTTAAGCGTCTCAATAAATTCTTTATTTTTACATCACTCTGCTTCGAACTAAGTTCCGAACACCCAATATTGTTATTCTATTACCAACAGGATTTAAATCATTTGCATTAATAAAGACAATAATACCTAAAATTGCCTATTCATATAAATGTCTAAGCATTGCTTATGGAATCCCACTCAGTTGCTGATACAATAGTAGCTCCTTTTCAATTCACTCTCTTCCTCATCTAACCTCATGCTATAATGCGCCACCGAGAAGTTTCTGAAGCTAGCGTTAGGCGATGATCTTTTTCATTTGCCTGAACACGAGTCTGCTCAATTAATATGGCTGTTGCATTTGTTTCTAAACTCTGTGGGGCATTAGGAACTTAAAAAGCATGCCTTTTACATTATCTAGAGACGTGCAATTTCCAATAACAACTGAGCTAAGGCACTTGTTCATGCCCACGAACTGCCAATAGCAAATAAAAAAGAGGCTATAGAAATCTATTTTAATATATTCGCAACAGACTATTTTTATTGCACTTTTTACTAGGCATTAGCTACCTATGGGAACGCTATTCTGAAATAGGTAAAATGTTATAATTCAAAAAATGAAACAGAAACAATGGCGTTTTTTTGCTTAGGCCCGTGATTTTCCCCAAGCTTTTTTAGCTTACGAATCAATCAAGCTCAGATAGCCTGCAAGCTATAAGCAATTTTGCTCGAATGCTCTCGCTGGGTGAGTGCTGCCTAAGTAAACGGTTGCGCTGCAGCATGCATAAGCTAACAATAAGTACAGTTAGCCAATTTGGAAGCAAATGGTTTGCTGACTGATGACATTGATACGAATCACTGATAATGGCTTTTGTTATTATCTGAACTACTCGCGTTGCATGTAGTATTAATGTCCCTTGGGCTGAAATTGTTCTCTAATAAAATCACTATTTTGAGTAAATATTAACTATAGGCAAAATACACACCATTCACATCAATACTGTCAGTAATGCCGCCATTGCGAGTGATTTGCGATCCTTTGCATACAATAAATTTGCTGCCTTGGTCAACTTTTATTGCTGATAAAGGCGAAAATACGTTGCTATCCTTGCTAAGAATATATGCAGATGAATTGTTTTCGATAGTACCACCGCTTGTGGCATAAATCTGCCGCTCATAGCCATTTATTGTAACAATGCCGTATGTAGATATAGTTGATAGAATGTTCGCTTCGATGCCGCTTCCCCTACTATAGGATTCAGAAGCGTTTAAGCTGACTGTTCCATACAAAGCCAAACGAGTATTATCAGAAGCCTGTATACCGGAATCATATAAAGATAATGCCTCAACGATGACAGCTTCCCTGTAAAGCACCAAACTGCATGATGCGTGAGTAATTTGCCCTTTTACGAAAACTGGTTTGTCAAAACACACTGTCCCTGATTGCATTGTCGTTACCATAGTAACTTTAAGAGCTCCATTGCACGTCAGGCCGCCATTATATTTAACATCAAGCGCACCAAGGGCAAACACTGGTGCAGAAATTGTCACCCATTTGTTTTGAGAAAGAACTATATCGCTTACAATAATTATTTCTATATTGCCATATCCATTTGTTATAGTAACATTACCTTGGTTTGTAATAATAAATTTACCTGTAACTACAGGGTTATACTTACCGCAAATTCGCCAATAATCGTGATCATCAGTGCTTGTTGGCGCAATGCTGGATACATATACGACGGTCACATAGGTTAGGTTGCCATAAAGAACTGTGTCGCCAGGATTATAAGATTCATAGTCTGAATATACACCTCTGCTTGGAGGTTCTACATTCACATGCTTCCAGCCTGTTTCTGCTCCCAATATAGGTGCTATCCCTGATCCAGCTCCAATCTTTTCAAATACATGCCCTTCAAATGTAACTATGTCTCCATTGCTATAATATTGTTTTACATTATATTCATAAAATGGCTGGTATTCCTTCAATGCGTGATCAAGCGGTTTGTTTCTGGTGATCACCAGATTGATATCTGCGTTTCGTGGTATTCCATGCATAGCAACATTTAAATTTTTGGAACTATGGTATGGACTATACCTTGAGAATGCAAATGTTTTCTCATCCCCATCCTCTGTAGATATATATATTGTCTTTGCCATATCAGTAGCCTGCATGGTGTTTTGTATGCCACTATCAATTACGGGATAATAATCGCCTACATAGCCGATTGATTCTTCTATGCCGTCAAAAGATTCAATATTCATTACCCTATTAGGCAATCCTAAAGCGAATCTATCATATTCTGAATCAGACATATCACTGGGATTTTTATCTATAGGCAAAAAAGTCACTGTTGCATCTATTCTTGCTAACAGCGGTGTATCGATTAAGTATATAGCCCATTTGTTCTCACTATCAATATATACTATTGAGGGAGGCAAAGCATTCCCCTTGTTAAGTTGTTGGAATGAGTCGAAATCCAAGCTTAAAGAAGATACATAGCATTCGGCAATAGTATCAAACATCATATAAGGCTGCTTGTATCCCCAGGCCTTGAACTCAAGGCGAATTATGCCGGACAACTCGCCAGCAATATCTGTTTTAATTTTAATGCCTGAATAGTTGCTGCCTATATATGCTGTAGCATCTCCAGATCCTGAGTCTGCTACGTCCGAAGCTTCGTCTTCTGGTTCAGAAGATAGGCTTTTAAGATCGATGAATGCGCCGCCGTCTTCAGTCTTGTCTACCGTTTGCTTTAAAGGATAGCCAGGGGCATTTTCTCTGATGTATTCCGCGCTTTTGCTGCTAACAAAAGATCCGGCAATACCAACGTAAATTCCATATACGGTACCGGCATTGCAGTTAAGCGCTTGCATCACTGTTAGAGCGCTATTGCAATGCACTGTAGCGCCGACTTCAACGCGAATTGCAGCGAGAAAGCCTGCAATGATGTTTTCGGATGACAGGCCAAGCACTACTCGCGAACCGCTTTCTACTAATAAGCCATATGCGGCATTTCCAGTGCCACTATCGTATGCGAATGCGCTAATTCCAAGCATAAAGGTTGCTATAGTGCCCCCGCTTACGCTAACGGCTGTCCGCGAAGGGGAGTCTGTCTGCGCCACTGCCACAGGGCCTGAGAAGTGCACATTGCCTGAGGATACAAGCTCAATGCAGCTTCCTGCTGAAACGCTGCCGCCAAATGCCGCCTGCCCGTTGTAGCCTAAATACATATCGCGGGCTGCAGCAGCGCCCATGGCAAAGCGAACCGTCCCTATGTAGCTTGCTGACAGGCTTGCTGCATATACCGGCCCCTGAAAGCTTGCGCTTGAAAGGCGGCTAAGCGAAAAATCCCCCGCTGCTGCGACAGGCGAAGCGCAATCCAAAAAGCCGCACTCAGAAATGCTTAGGCTTCCCAGGGCAGCAACAAGCTGGCCTGCAGAGTCGATAGCAATGCCAGAAAGGCTTTCTAGCCTTAGCCCGCCTTCAATAGCCAGGATCGGGTTGTGCGCGCCAATTAGGCACCAAAACCCGGTTGGGGCCTCAGAGGCCTGCGGCTTAGCGCCTGTATTGGCGCAAAGGCATACAAAGGTAAGCCTGGGGCTGTATGCGCTGCCAGTTTCCATGCTGGCAAAATCGCCTGCTTCATACGCTGCTGATGCGCTCCAGGCAGGAACTGCAGCCGAATCATCGGCTTCGTCGATGCACACAAAGCGCCATGCATTTGAACCAAGGCCCGGCGCAGCGCCGGAGCTTGCAGCAATGCACTCGTAGGTATACTGGCATGACACCCTGTCGCCGGGCGCGTAGCTGATATCAGGGCTGTACTCAGGGGGAAGCGCTTTGGGATCGCCGGCGCCTTCAGTTTTGTACTTGTATAGCAGAAGCCTTAGAGAGCAGCCGTTTTTGGCAAGCCCTTTAGCCTCCCCAATAGTTTTAAGGGCGCGCTCCCGCGAGCTTCCGTCAAAAGAGTCGCTGCCGTCAGAAGATGCTATGTAAAGCGTTTTGTCCTGCATTGCTTTTACTGCATAGTCAATCCCGGGGGGCTGCAGTGATTTTTTAAGGCTGGCAACAGTGTCGATGAGGTTGCCGCCAAGGCTGTCAAAATTTTTTTTGCTTGCATCGGATTCGTTGCCAACAACTTTGAAGTAGCGGGCTCCAAGAGAGTTGACTGCAGTCTCGTTGAGATCAAGCGAGTTCTCATGTGCGTTTAGGGCCCTTGTGATAATTTTTTCGCTTGTTGTTGGCAGAGTCCTCTGCGGAATGGGCCCA
>WRIY01000067.1 GCA_009782515.1 Eubacteriaceae bacterium | reverse complement strand
AAGCAGATATGGGCAGCTCTATAGTTGCAGCCCTTAAAGCAGCAGCCCTTGGAGTGTGGAGCGAAAACGCTGAAATTGTAGACGGCGAATTCGAAGATGATGATGATCTAGAGTAAATACAAAAGGAAAAAGCGCTTTTTTAAGGCGCTTTTCTTTCGTTCATCGTCTGAATTTTTTATGACAATAGGAAATCTTGCTTTGTATAGTCTCGTTTAATTGATTATAGCATAACGTCTACAATGCTGCAATAGCTGCTGCGTTTGCCGCAATATTTGCTGCATTGGCTGCAATAGCGCCCTCGTTAGCTGCTATAGCTGCCTTGTTGTCACTAATATCTGTTGTGTTCGCTGCTATGTCGGTTTCGTTCTGCCCAAGCTGAGCTGCAAGAGCGGCTATCTGGCTTGTCAGATCAGCTATTTGCGCTGCTTGCGCTGCAATATGGCCATTTAGCGCTGCGTTTTCCTTGGCTACAGCCTCATCAATCTTATCAGCAATCCTTTTGCAATTTGCGCAACATGCTGTTCTCCTAGGCGGCTGTGCCCTTGGCTCGTCTGCCATCTTTATTGCTCCTTAAGAAGTTTTGCATCTGCTTCTGTAAGCTTCCGCTGCTGGCTTTCAAGCCCTGGTCGTTCACTCCTTACATATTACCATCTGTGCCAATTATGTCAATTAAGCAGTAGCCCAGATCTAGGCCCAATTGATCATCCATCACAATAGCCGATGTTTGCCACATAATATTTTCGCTGTCTATTTGTTTGCCTTTTCGAAGCACTATTTTGCTATCGCTTCTGCGGCTCCCGTAAAGGCTATAGCCGTCTCCTGCATCTATCTTAAACAACCTTTCATACGTATATTTAGGCGGCTTTACAGTAGATTGCATTAAATTTCCTCCCATTCTGGCTCATCCCACTTTGCTTGCAAATACACAGCCCCATCCCATTTCGATAAAGCAAGGGCCTCTTTGTCTTCCACAAGAGCGGGAACGCTTATAAATTTTGCCTTAAACCCTCCGTGCTCATTTATCTTAACATCATGAATCTTTGCTTGGCCCAAAAGCATTACATAAGCGTTTTGGATCGGCTCAATTAGATTGGCTCTAAGCGTCATAACAGTTCCTAAGCCCGTAAGCATTTTCATAAGTTCCGGCAATTGGCTGGAATCCATCTCAAAGTCAAGAACAACTTTGCCTTTTTTTGTTTGAAGCCCAGCAAACTCTGCTACAAACTCTGCTTTGTTTGTGTTTTCGTTATCCAAGATCTATATACCTCATCGGCTCGTTCAAGGCTTGTATGATAGCTGCTTCAGGCCTTACAACCAAATACAGCTCTCCGGCTATATCTATGGCAAAGACAGGCCGCTTATGCTCTATCGCGGCCTCTCCCTCAAGTTTTGCCAGATCATAGCTGTGGATTCTTATCCAGTTCTTTTCAGTGCTCTTTAGCTGGCAAAGAATGCTTTCGGAAACTCCGTCTTGCTTATGAATCCATCCGTTGCCCGAACCGCTAACAGGCCTAAGCCCTAAAGCTTTCATGATCGCCGACTCTTCTTTCCTTATCTTCTTTTGGCTTCTCATTAGTCTCCCAATGCGTTTACGAAAAGGTTGCCTAAACATATTATCAGCATGGCTGATCCTATAACAAGGTTTGGAGCCTCATAGAATCCAAACCCTACAACCAAGAATGCGCTCACCCATGCTATAATATCTTTGTCTTTTTGGTTCATAGCTGCAAACTTTTTCTATTACTCATTGGGCACTCCCCCCAAACGATAGTTTCTGCGATTGCCGCCAAGGACTTCTTTTAAGATCTCGCGTGTTGCGATATCCCATTTCGGATAACCCATATGGAGGAACATTCCATACTCGCTATACCACTTATATAGCGTTAAATACTTTTTGTTTTCGCTATCCCAAACGTGGTGCAGCCCATAGTGAGGCTTTCCCTCGGCTGTTGTCCACTTTATAAGTGTGCAGGATACTCCGCACCATTCGACCACTTTGCGTTTCTCCTTTGGCCACATTGTTTTGTATACATTTTCCAGGCTTTTATTTGTGTGTGTGTACATTCTGGCTCCTCCTTTAAGCTCTATTAAGCTCTGCCCATGTTCTTGTTGGCCTGCGGTCATCATCCCAAATTTCGATTTCAAATTTGCGTGCTGGCCTTTGCGCTATTGCTTCAAAGTGGGCAGCTACCCTTGTATTTTGTGCTACTAGCCCTTTGGCTTCAGCCCATGCTTCCTTTAGCGCTGCTGCAAACTCCGCTCTGCATGTGCATCCGGCTTCTTTGTAAAGCTGCCATGCACGCCTCATGATTGCCGCTTTGTCGAATCCTGCTGTTTTTTCTTCTGTGGCGGTCTCCGTTGCTGCGGCGGCGGATGGCTCATCTTCTGAGCCGTCCGTTTCGCTTGCTTCCTGGGCTTCGTAGCTTGCGATTATCCTGGCTACTACAGCGCCCATTACATCGGCGGCACGCCCTTGCTGTGCTATCTCGATGGTGATGTTGCCGTCTGTGTCCGCCCATACTTTTGCACAGTCGAAGCGGCTTCTGTCTGCCTTGCCGTTGAGCCCGTAGCCGTGAAGCTCTTTGTAGTCATCTGCCTTTAGCGCTTCCAGCGTGTCGGCCAGTACGCCGTTGAAGTAGTAGCGCGTTGCGCCGGTCCTTGGCTGCGTCCATGCTTTTACGATGCCGTCTGCTATCATCCTATCAAGGTTTGAGGTTTTCATTTCGTTTCTCCTTTTTCGTATCGCTCTTTCTAGTGCTAGTATACCACTGTGCTAGCATAGTGTCAACCGTTTTCACAAACTTTTTTTTAAATTTTTTTGTGCCAGTTGTATTCAATCTTCATTTTGGCTGTTCCCTCCGTCTATCTACTACTATTATATCGACATGCTAGCATAGTGTCAATGCTTTTATGCTTTCTAATGCTTTTCTAATGCAATAAAAAAAGAGCCGCTTTGTAGCGGCTCTTTTTGCCAATTATCTGATTCCTAACGCTTCATGATTTGCTATCCGAACCTTTGCTTTAGCCCGGCAGCGGTTTGCTTGTACGCTGCTATCGCTTTTGCGTCTTCTCCCCGCTCCGCAGCCAAGGCTATAAGCCTCTCCGCATGAGCCAGCTCTTCGCGTGCAAGCTGCCGGAAAAGCTCAATTTTATGCTGTGCGTACAGCTTCCAATACTTTTGCGCGTCTGCTAATTCTTCGCCAATATTTTCGCCGATCCATCCGCTGTGCGCGTGCTCGCTTTCATCCATGGGCGCCATCTCTGGCACATGCTTATCGCAATAGCCCTCAATATCCCGCAGCGATACGACAGCGTCCGCAATCTCCGCAATATCAGCTAAGCTAGCTTTCCGCGCCATCTTCGCAAGTTCGCCTTTGGCGCTTTCGACAAACTTTTCAAGCTCGTCTATAAGCTTGTCCATAGGCTAGTACCGGCTGCGCTTCTTGCTTTTGCGCTCCCTTGGCTCTGCGCGTTCGCCGTCCATCGGCGGTTTTTCGTCGAATTTTTCTTGCAGTTCGATAAATTCGCATACGCCTTCATGCGCTTTGCACAGTCCGACAAGCAGATCAAGCTCATACGGGTGCAGCTTGTTTACTTCTTTCTCCATGAACTGGAGGATCTCTTCGGCAAGATCCTCCACAAAATCGTAAGCCCTTTCCATCTTCTAAACGGGCCTCCTATCGTTCGATCTTTGCTACCAGCGTCCGCCGTAACCTCCATAGCCCCCGTAGCGCCCCGCCGGAGCGCACGCTGTCGAACCCTCGACTAAATAATCAAAACTCTCATAGCGCTGTGGATAAGCGTACGGCACTATCTTCGTCCCAATGCCGATCGCGTTGTATGTCTTAGGCTCAATCGTTAGGCGCTTTTCGCGCAATACGACGCGCTTCGGACGGCAGCAAGCTCTTTCAACATGCCTCTTTAGCACAAAATCACCTCGATCATTTCTGTACAGCTTAATATACGGTTTCGGCTCCAGCACGTTCCCGCAATGCAAATTGACAAGCTCATCGCCGAAAGCCTGGTTGCCGTTAGGCGGCGCAATAACCGGGAAAATCCTAGCTTCTATCACTTTTTCGATGATCTCAGTCTCGCATTTTTCGGCAACAGCTACGCCCATGCCGTCCGCTTCAAAGCCTTCGCAGTCATGGCATCCGCCGTCAAAGTTTGACACGCCACCCGCTGCAAAGTTGTCTTCCATTTCCTCGCCAAATTCGTAGCCGTATCCGACAGATACATCAGGCGCAAACATTCCGCGCCCGTCGATTACCTTGATAAACAGCGGCAATCCCTGCACGTCTATAGGTATAGGCTGTCGAATTTTCAGGATATAGTTTCTAAACGGGAAAACTTGGCTGGCAAGCACTTCAATGATTCCGCGCTGGTACTTAACGCCGTCGCGGTATATTCTGACAGCGTCAAGCTCGCCCTCTATTTTGCAATCATAAATATCGGGTTCTGTGTATATTCCTGGCATCGTAATCCTCAATTCCTCAATAAATTCTCTTCAAGTGTCGTTTTCTGGCGTATCCAAGCGTTAGCTTGGATGTTGCGCTATATTGCGCTAGCAATATGGCGCAGGCTCGCATACGTATGCAGGCCTGTACGGATAGCTATCGCCGGTATGGTCTTTTAGCTGTGCTACCGTAAGCTGGCGTTCGAGGTCTGCTATGCGGTTGCGGTCAATTTCCGACCTTAAGCAAGCAATTTCCCGGGCAATCTCCGCTTTAATGGTATCCTGCCCTTTTTCGAGCGCATAGTATTGCGCTGTATGCTCTTTGCTCAGGTCATACTTGACCTCTCCAATCTGCTTTGACGCTTCATAGGTCTGCTTCAGGGTGTCGTAGCGCGTTTCGCCAATTTGGCGGGATAGCTCCCATTCGCCTTTGGCAAATTCGTACCGCTGATCCCCAAAGCCTTTTAGCACATCCCGATTGATATCCCAGCGTTCGAGCTCCGCTTTTCCGTATCCATCGTCATAATGCTTCGGCTGGTTCGCCATTTGCATCGCTGCCAATGGCAAAAGCGCGTCAGCTCCGTATCCTTCGTTTTTGCGGCGATCATCCTTGCCCCAAAAGAAAAAAGCTAGGATTAAGACAACGAACAGGAACAAAATCGCAAAAATCCAAAATTCTTCCCTTTCTTCGTCATCTCTCCCGCCTGTCCAAGCCTGGACGGCAGGAACTGCGCCAACATCAGAAAATAGTGCCATCGTGTACACTCCTTTCGGTTGCTATATATAGCTATATCCAATTATCGCTACTCGCCCGTGCACTGGCTTTTGCGTTTCTTGGCGCTTCCTGGTTGGCTCTATTTATTGCCGCTGCCTTCTAGCATGGCTGCGGCGGTGTCTACTGCTTCATCTGCCTTGGTAGATTCTTTAATCCCAAAGCTTCCGGCTAAATTATTCGTCCACGTTTCGATCTCTTTGCCGGTTTTCCCGTCAATTATTCCCCAGAATTTTGACGCTATCGGGTGCGAATTGATCATGTGCGCCTGCTGTGGGAAAATTGCCTCAACTGCCGCTTTGACCTGGCTCGGCATCAGCTTCTGGTGCGCCCACTCGCTTGCTTTTGGCAGCAGGCTTCCGAGCTGTGCCTTGTCCGCTGCCGTTTGCGTCAATTCCTTCATTTTCTTGAGTGACAATCCCATTTTCTACAACTTTCTTCAATCCTTGTATGATATCCTTTAATTCGGAGACAATAGCGGCTATGCTGTCAAGTTTGGCATCGTAGCTGCTTATTGCGTTTGTAAGTATTGGCATAAATGCCGCAATCCCGCTATCTGCAATTGGTTCCGGCTCTATAAGCGTGTCCGCCTCCGGCTCTGCAATTGCTGTCGGGAAATATTTCTCATTGTGGTATAATGCTCCCCGCATACGCGGGGATGGACCCAACAATAACGGTACCATGGCATAGTGGCACACAATGCTCCCCGCATACGCGGGGATGGACCTTGGGAGGCTACCTTGCTAAAGTTTATCCCGGAATGCTCCCCGCATACGCGGGGATGGACCTCTGCAATTACTATGCCATCATCAGGGCCATTAATGCTCCCCGCATACGCGGGGATGGACCTGCAGGGAGATGGCAATAATGGCAAGAGCACCAATGCTCCCCGCATACGCGGGGATGGACCCGATAGGAGGCCCGTTTAGAAGATGGAAAGGGCATGCTCC
>WRIY01000066.1 GCA_009782515.1 Eubacteriaceae bacterium | reverse complement strand
CTATGGGATCGATTGCGGTTCTATGCGCTATCCAGACAAGCATTTTTGTTCACTGTGCGATTGGCAATATCTTGATCGAATAGTTGTCGAACATTTCAGAGCTGAATTTCATGCCTATCTGCACCTCAATATAATAATAGGCAATTCACTTTGCATGAGCTTCAAGCTGTAGCTGCAGATGGAATGCCAATATTCATAGCAAAAGGGATTCTTGTTGTAAATGCAACGGATTATTTTGTTGGAATATGTTATTGTCGTCTTAGCAGCCAATATTTAACTTACAGAAGGATTGCAGGTGAGCATGAATGGCAAGAGATGAATGAGCTTGAGCAGGAAAAACCTAAGCTGCTGTGAGCAGCAGCTATAGCGAATAGGCGCGTGGCGCTCTCCAGGGCAAGCGTGTATTTGGCATTGAAGCTTTAAGCATGGCAGTGCTGCACAGCATTGTCTCCTGTTATGCAAAAGGCTATAGCGACTTGAACTTAAGTTTACAGCGTTGCCAACATTCACTGACTTTCTTGGCGTAGCTTTTGCTGAAATAAGAAGCTCAATAACATGATCGAAGCAATAACTGCATGGCAAGACAGGTTTTACGCTGATATCTCGCTCAGCGTTCGGCTGAGCAGGCTTGTATTATTCTGATCTTGTAATTATATCTAGGAGTATAAATAACATGGATAAAACAATAAAAAACATTGAGCACAACGTGATAATGCCTTTATCTGATCAAGTTGACTACCAAAGCGGCCAGATCGCCAGTAAGACATTGGCTCAAAATCGCCACCACAGCATAACATTATTTGCTTTTGATAAGGGGGAAGAGATCAGCACTCATGAAACCAATGGGGATGCGTTGGTTTATGTTTTGGATGGCACAGGCAAGATTACTATTGGTGAAACAGATAATCTGCTTCACGAAGGTGACAGCATTGTTATGCCAGCCAAGGTGCCTCATGCTGTATTCGCGCAAGAGCGCTTTAAAATGCTTTTAGTAGTAGTGTTTCTTGAAGCAGGTGAAGAAAGCTAATAACGCTGCCCAGTGCACTCAAGTGAGTGCAACCTGCCAAGCAAACTTACAAATGGAAACTATATATAATGTTTGCCTGGAGACTGCATCACCCAGCATTTAGCGCTTTACTAAGAAAGCATTAAGCCATTTTTCATTACTCCGATCTGGGCGTGCATCGTGAGAAATTGAAGCCTTTTGCACATGAAACACTTTTGAGTTCTCAGCGAGCTCATTTAAACCATTTTCAGTAAGGTCAAGAAAATACCGGCCATTGCGTGCGCCTGAAAAGGTGCCATATTTGAATGAAGCGTAAAGAATGCCATTTGGTTTCAGAGCATCGCCAATTTTTGCTAGTATTGTTGGCAAAGAGTTTTTTTCTACATGCAGCAAGGACGAGCACGCCCATACTGCTTCGAACGCATTGATGTAATCAAGGTCTTGAAACAATAAGTGCCTAACTGGCTGTTTGATGTATTCGCTTGCTATTGCGCATAGTTCAGAAGAGCCATCTATTGCTTCAACTCTATAGCCATGTTCCAAGAAAAACTTGCTGTCACGCCCCGATCCACAGCCAAGATCCAGAATAGAGTCACCCGGCCTCAGATATTGGAGGAAAGCAGCATATTGTGCTGATAGGTCAACTCCTGCCGTTGACGCTGCGAAATCTGCAGCGTTTTTATTGTAATAGCCTATAGTCATATCAGTCATATCGCCCATACTAAAACACCTCTTTCCCTTCAGGTTTTGTCTCCCATCGGTGTATTAATGCATTTATGGCGAGCTTGTCAATTTCCCTTATGTAGGAAGCCCTGTCTTGCTCACTAGCGCCAGTTTGCGCCACCAATGTTTCCCGCAATGGATGATGGCTGCTAATTAGGAATTCATTTCTCTTTTGGAGCCTGCTTAAGTACTTGGTTGCAGGAACTCGAGCAAATTTCCCCTCAATGCCGCGATTGCATTGAGGGCATGCCAAAACGAGGTTCCATATGCCATCAATATTCAGTTTGCTTGACACTGCCTTCAAGACATGCGGGTAAAAGTGGTCAACATCACACCCATTTTCTGTATTTTCGTTTACTGCTATATCTCTGAAACAGTAAAAGCATTTCCCCTTCTGGTAGCCATTGAGAGCATCACGCGCTGACGTAACGGTCTTTCTTCGCAGTGCTTCATTTACAAAAAGTGTTTCCGACTGACCGTCATAATTGACAGTTATTAAACTGCGCGATACACCAAGCTCCCATGCTGTTTCAACAAGATTCCATCTTGCATGCGCTTCATTTGATAAGTTATCGTAAAACTGCATGCTTTGCAGCTTGAAAATCTCATCAGTCAGTATGATGCGTTTGTCTCCCTTTGAATAATCTTTCTCGAAGAAGCGAATGGGAATTGCGCCTTCATTAACAATGTGGAAAGCGTCAATTACGTTGTTAAACCCTTTTTGCACAGTAACGCCCAATAGCTCTTCTTTTGATATTTCGTTTCTGTTATAACTCCTGCATGAATCCAAGAATTGGCTTGTCTGGCTTGTCGATTGTTTTGGTGCATTAAGCAGATGCTCGCAAAGATGGCGAGAAAATGGCTCTGACAAATCATCAAGCGTAACAATCGTTTTGCCTGTTGGCACAATTTCAAGAAGCGAGGCTGCCAAAGCGAATTTATATGATGCAACATTTCTCCCAAACAAGATTATTGAACGCCAATATGATTCTATTGATGGGTGAGTTTCTTGAAATGTTATTATCCCAGACATTAAAAATACCTCAAGATCAAATACTTTAGGGCATCTTTCGGCATCAGATGGTGTTTGCCACATTATTGCCGCTTTTCTAACTCTGCCTATTTTTCCATGCCCACATAGAATAGCTTTTAGTTTCCTGCCAATAATGATTATCTCCATATGTAACAATAGATATTGCTATTAAGATATTGGCTTGATGGATTGATGAATGTACACTGTTATTATGTAATCGATAATCATTACACTAAAGGAATAATATAAAGTTTATTGTATAATAGCAAGCATTGCGTGTCCGTATAAAAGCACAGAAGCAGTAAAATGCGAACCCTCTGTTTTGCACTTTAGTTCGCCGTTTGAGAAAGTGATTCCTGTTTCTTCTTATTTGCGAACAGGCACCTCCTATTGGCGCTTTGCATCGCCCCCTTGCCTGATGGGGAGCGCAACGGTGAAATACTCATACCTATGCATTAGCATTACTATCATTGCTGTGAGGAATCGTACATGAAGAATATTCCAAAAGAAACCGCAGAAAAATTAGTTCGATCATTATCATGGGAAACAACCGATTTATTGCCGTTCTTGCCATACCTACTGCAAGACTTCTGGGAGCTTGGAAGCGATCCCGACTTAATGGTGAATGTGATTAAGAAATATATAATAATATCGGGCGCAACAAGGATACTGGACTTGGCTTGCGGCAAGGGGGCGGTAGCGGTTAAAGTCGCTCAAAAACTGCAGGCCAGAGTAAAGGGCATTGATCTGGTGCCTGAGTTTATAGAGTATGGCATGAAAAAAGCGAAAGAGTTTGGCGTTGAAGGATTGTGCGAGTTTGTTATTGACGATATTAACGAAGCAGTCAAAACTGAAAAAGATTATGATTGCGTCATTTTCGGGGCAGCTGGAGTTGATATACTAGGCGGGCCAATGGAAGCTTTGAGCAAGCTGAAAGCAACGGTGAAACAGGGTGGATATATCTTAATTGAAGAAGGCTATATCCCGAATGACGGCAGGCGTGAAAATATTAGATATAATTCCGACAACTATTTCCCTTTGCATTACTGGCTGGATTTATTTGATTCCGCCAGATTGGAATTGGTTGAATCCGCTTCCGGCCACAGCGAGGGCAGCCTCGACAGCGAAACAGGCCTTGCAGCGATAACTGCCAGAGCAAACGAATTGATTGAAAAGTATCCTGACAAAAAGGAGCTTTTCGAAGGTTATGTCCGCAATCAGGAAAACGAGTATGCAGATTTAGATGACAGCCTAGCGACTGTTACATGGGTTCTGAAAAAACTGTAATCTTTAGAATACGAGTACTGCGAAGCCCTTCAGGAAGCTTTGTATGCGGCATTATCAAGCCAGCGAATGCAGACATATAGGTTATGAGAAGGGTCCCAACATACCACATCCCAAACAATAGCACCATTCACTGCATCAACTAAGCCTATTTCTTCGATTGCCATATTTCCAATCGCCATCGCTGAAAAAAGTATCTTTTTGCAGAGTATGCGTCTCCTGGTATACAATTTCTGTGTTTATTACTTATCAAGCTGCGAGGCGCTTTATAGAGATATCCGTTTTATAATGCACGTTCTTGATAATAGCCTGCTCGATGTGGCTTTTAACGCCCTAATAACAGTTATTTCTTACCTATCCTCTAATCTTTTTGTTAGCCTTGATTAACGATTTTGAATTATTTCAACTATTGCGGAATTAGGGAAAAAGTGATAAAAATAATATAACGGAGGTATAAAAAAATGGCACTTACAAACACTGAGAATCTATTAATGGTGTTAAACAAAGAAATTCCTGAAGCCATACCTACATACTCCATCTTTTGGGGGATGGCTGGCTCTCCATCTATCTTTCGCAACAGAACAGGAAATCCTGATGGAACAGGCATAGACTACTTTGGCGTAGAGTGGGTTATAGACAATAGCGCCTTCCCTGCTGCTTTGCCAAAGCCGGGAGTTTTTATTCTTGATGACATCAGAAAGTGGCGCGATGTGATCAAAATGCCTGATTTTTCGAATGTTGATTGGGAAGAGATGGCTAAAAAAGACAGAGAAGGTTTTGACCCGGAGCTTCCATTAGGCGGGAGGACTGTCTTTACAGGGTTCTTCCAAAGCCTTATATCATTTATGGGCTTTACAGAAGGGCTTGTTGCATGCCTTGAAGAGCCTGAGGAAGTAAAGGAGCTAATGTCTGTCTATTGCGATTTCGCATGCGAAAATGCAAGGAAATATATCCAGTACTACAAACCACAATACGGAACGCTTAGCGATGACATAGCCCATGAGCATGATCCGTTCGTATCGCTCGAGACTTTCCGCGATCTGTTTGCTCCGTATTGGAGAAAATATGCATCAGTCTTCCTTGATGCTGGCATACCTGTAACCCACCACAATTGCGGTCATTTTGAAGCTTTTGCTGAGGATGTAGCAGATATGGGCTTTACATTATGGGAGCCAGTACAGTCATCCAATGATGCTGTCGCCCTGAAGGCTAAACTCGGCAGAAACCTTGCACTTGGCGGAGCATTCGATCCTACCCCTATATCAGTGAGCTATGATGTTACTGAAGAGGAAGTAAGAGCTTTCGTGAAAAACAGGCTTGATGAGCTTGCTCCAGGCGGAGGTTATGCATGGTTTGGCGGGATGTTCGGTGATGATCCAGTTAGCCGCCAGAGGAACGAGTGGATCCAGGACGAGTTCCAGAAATTAAGGGGCACTTACCACTAAGCACTATAGCACTTGACATCTAAAACAATAATCGGAGGAATCAAATGGCTGAACTAAGCAACAGAGAGAACCTTTTAAAGGTACTAAACAAAGAAATTCCTGAAGCTATTCCTACCTATTCGATCTTTTGGGGAATTGGCGGATCCCCCTCATTCATGAGAGGCCGCGAGAACCCGGACGGAACCGGCAAAGACTCTTTTGGCGTAGAGTGGGTTATTGATAACAGCGCATTCCAGGCTGCATTGCCAAAGCCGGGAGATTTCATTCTTGACGACATAAGAAAATGGCGCGACATTATCAAAGTGCCTGATTACTCAGATGTCGATTGGGAAATGATGGCTGCAAAAGACGCTGAGTCAAGAGATCCGGAACTGCCATTAGGCGGAAGCACCACTCCAAGCGTTGGATGGTTCCAAGCTCTCATGTCATTTATGGGCTTTACAAACGGGCTTATTGCATGCTTCGAAGAGCCTGAGGAAGTCAAGGCAATGATGGAATACTTGACTGATTACTCTGTTGAAAATGCAAAGAAATATATTACCTACTATAAGCCTGACTATGGGTTCTTTGGCGATGATATCGCACATGAGAGAGATCCTTTCCTATCGCTCGAAGCATTTAAGGACCTGTTTGCGCCATCATGGAGAAGATACACTGAAGTATTCCTCGAAGCAGGCATACCAGTAGCGCACCATAACTGCGGGCATTTTGAGCTTTACTGCGATGAGCTTGTTGACATGGGCGTTACGCTGTGGGAGCCTGTACAGTCTTCAAATGACGCTGTAGCGCTTAAGGCGAAATATGGCAGAAATCTTGCACTGTCTGGCGCTTTTGACGGCTCGCCTTTAATGCCTCAGTATGATGTAACAGAAGAGGAAGTGCGCGCGTTTGTAAAGGCAAGGCTAGACCAGCTGGCGCCTGGTGGCGGCTATGCATGGTTTGGCGGCATTTTCGGCGAAGATGCAGTAAGCCAGCAGAGAAATGCATGGATTCAAGATGAGTTCCAAAGGCTAAGGACAACTTATTACAAATAAGAAATTGCATCACAGCTTAATATCTTCTTATGCAAAGGCTAGCAGATTCGTTGCTGGCCTTTTTCATTCGGTTAATTGGATAATTGCTACGAATTTAGCATTTATAGCGGGGATATAATTGAACACTAGCAATAAATAGCATAAATGGTTGCCAAAGCCTTGTCATGTTATGTATAATTATGGCAAATAACAGAAGGCAGAGGCGAATAATGGCAAGCAAGCTTGACAATAGAACTAGAGAAAATATAATAAAGCTCCATAAAGAAGGCAAGAGCGCATATGCAATAAGCAAGCAGCTGCTTTTGTGGGAATCAACTGTTCATAGCATTATTAAGCTCTACTATGAAACTGGC
>WRIY01000065.1 GCA_009782515.1 Eubacteriaceae bacterium | reverse complement strand
CGAAGCGGTAAGACGTCGCCGCCGAGGTGCTTTTTATATAGATAAACCAAAAACCAAAATCAAACGTAAAGGAGATTTTATCATGGCAAATTCAAAAGAAGAACTGAAACTAATCCGCATGAATGAGGTCGAAGCAACGGCTATTAACTAGCTGTGGTATCCGTATATCCCGCTCGGAATAATCACGGTCATTCAGGGCGATCCGGGGGACGGAAAAACAACCGTCGTTCTCGCCATTGCCGCCGCCGTGACAACAGGCGCGGCACTCTCCGAAAGCGTGACCGCCGCCGAGCCTATGACGGTAATTTTCCAAACCGCCGAGGACGGCTTGGGCGACACGGTGAGGGGGCTTGGCAAAGACAATAGCTCAAAGGAGGCAGCAAGCCTTTTGCTAGAGAATGCCTTGATGCTGCATATCGCAATAAGCAATGTGCATTATGCACAAGAAAGGGTGCTTGCTGGAAAGCTTGCCAATACCCTTGGCTATGGCGGGGAGCCGTTTTTCGCCGCGCTTCTAAAACTTTAATATTGATATTGCTAAATCAGCAAACGCCAGCCATTACAATCTGCAATAACTGGCGTTTTCATATCTGCAACTATAGTTTTATTATGCGTGCATAAGAGCTACTCTTCGTCCTGGTAGGCGATGCGGCTGGCTTCATAAACAGCCTTAGCGTAGTCTGGGTGCATCCTTGGGGCATTGGGGTCCATGTTCATAATAAAGTAGGAGAACATGACATTGCAGTCACTGAACTCTTCAACAAGATCGCTAGCAGCCTGGCGCAACTCAGCATCACTAACAGTGTCAGGCACTAGCGGTGCAGTAAGCCCGAATATGATTTTATCGTTCTTATACTTCTTAGCCAGATCCGGAGCAGGGATATCATAAAGGGCCGGCTGGATAGCAGACCAGCTGTCAGCTCCTGCTTCAATCATGCATGGGATCAGCTTGGTAGTATTGCCGCACATATGCATATCATAGAGCATGTCATTTGAGTGGAGCCAGTCAGTGATGCGTTTGATATATGGAACCAACATCTCACTGGCGACTTCAGGGCTCATGAATGGGCCAAGCTGGTGGCACCAATCTTCTGTCACCATTACTCCGTTGATGTCGCAAGCTTGCTTGCAGCGGCTTATGTACTCAATCAGGAAGTTAGTGTATGCATCTAAAAAGCGATGGGTGTGTGGCTTTAGATCATCATCATATAACGCTACACAAGCCTCGGTTACATCCATCAGGCACATCAGGCGCTCCCATATGCCGCAGTAAATATTCAAGCGCTTATGCTTGTTATGGTTAAGGAAATCCTTATTCATTTCAGCCATCTCATTCCAGTCCAAAACGCTCAGGTCCGGCATAGTGACGAAATCTTCCCAGCGGGTGATGTCAGGTATTTTGGGGTTGCCAGGGCGCACTGATGAACCGGTGCTGCCAGTGCGGTCCCACTCAAGATCAAACCAATCACTCTTTGCAGTTACGCCAAAACCGGAGAAGTCCATCGCCGGGCCGCCGTCGGAGACGTTGCGGTTAGCAACGTTGTCGCTTGAGATGCGTGGGAAAAAGCTCGCAACATCACCGCCTCCAAATCCGCTGTTCGGGATCCAGAAGGGCCTTTTCCCACTGGCAAGAAGCTTGAGGTTTGCATCTGGGCTGATAGGCAGCTTGAGTACAGGCTCAGGTGGCCTGGCAGGCATACCCGGTGGCATATTTGCTACTGATGTGGGGCTGACAGGGTAAAACTCGCCGGTTGGCTCCAGCTCTTGGGGGCTAAACTTGATTCTTGACATTTTTTTTCTCCTTTATCTGCTGTGTAAGGCAACATCGGCAAGGTGATGCAGCCAAGCAGGGTTACTGCCTTTTCTCGGGCAGCAGCGAGGCCATTTCAGGGCTTTTGTCCAGACATAAAGAAACAGCCTCTTCTTTTTGCCATGGAAGATGCTGTGTTGAAGTATTCGGTATCTTGGCAGCGGCCTCTGTGCCTAGCCTATTAGCATCTCAGAAACTAATTCAAGCGTGCTGCCTACTATAATAATGGGAACGCGAGGGTAAACGAACCCCTGTCCGAAAGCTCTTCCGAATGACTTTCTTTTACTTGATTGTATTTTAATTTGCTGCATTTCTGCGAGAGAGGCAAAATACAGAAGCTGCTAACTTCGTGCAATTTTTGATCTCTTATGAGATTGTATTATATCTCATAATGTGCGCATTGTAAACATGATTTTATAATATGGAAACCCTGGTGTCGGTTTTTGCGCTAAATCTGCGATCCATAATTAGCGCTAGGTTAATGTAAAAATTATAAGCCTAAGCTGGATCTATAGTGCATGCAATGGCAACGTTGAAAAGCCAAATAACTCCTGCAGATTAAACGTAAACAATATGCCCCCAAGTAATTGCTGTTGGCATTTGCTCATCTGGAATAAATAGGGGCTTAACGAACACGCCTATTTCGGTCAGGCTTGTTTCTGGATATTCAATGCAAGCGTTCAATTTACATTCAATTCAAACCAAATCCTAAGAACCAGTAAATTCCTTTGCTTTATATCTGGACTAGAATATTTTAAGCAATTCTTGAGCCGCTTTCTTGAACTTCACACATATCGCGGTATAAGCCTGGCATTGATGATAGCTCTTTATGAGTGCCTCTTTGAACAATGCTGCCATCTTCAAATACTAATATAAGGTCAGCCTTTTTTACAGTAGACAGCCTATGGGCAATAACGACGATTGTGCGGGAACCTGTGAGATCTGCTATGGCTCGCTGAATATCAGCTTCGGTCTGCACGTCAACTGATGCTGTAGCTTCGTCCAGTATTAGTAGCGGAGCTTTGCACAAAACAGCGCGAGCGATAGCGATTCGCTGTTTCTGGCCGCCTGAAAGGCGCATGCCTCGCTCTCCTACCTTAGTCTCATACATATCAGGCATCTCTTCTATGTCATCATGCACTCTGGCTATCTTGGCAGCCATTTCTATTGATTCCTGAGATGAACCTGGTTTTGCGAATGCAATATTCTCTGCAATTGTCCCGTTAAATAAGAAGGTATCCTGCAGCACCATTGCTATATTGCTTCGCAGGCTTGAAAGCTGAATATCGCGAATATCATGGCCATCTATTTGAATGCTGCCGTTAACCGGGTCGTAGAATCTGGCTATTAGCTGTGCAATAGTGGTCTTGCCGACTCCTGTTGCCCCAACTAATGCAACCATCTGGCCTGGCTTTACATCAAAAGAAATGTCTTTTAGGACAGGGACATTGTCAATATAGGAAAAATCTACATTCTCAAATGACAGCGCGCCTTTTATTTCTTTCAGCGGCTTCGCCCCGGGCCTGTCTTCAATGCCGACAGGCGTGTCAAGCACTTCAATAACGCGCTCGGCGCCTGCCAGGGCATGCTGAATGCCTTCAAGCAAGTTGGCAATGCCTGTAATCGGTGCATAAAATAGCGCTAAATAAAGCATAAAGGCAACTATGTCAGATACATTCAGCTGGCCTATATATGCCAGATACCCTCCAAACCCAACAACGATAACTGTGCCAAGCGCAGTAAAAAATTCAATGCCGGGATGAAAAACAGCGCTAAGCCTAAGAGCATTGAGCATGGCGCCTGTAAACACGGACGCTTTCTCCCTTACTTTCTCCCGTGCCGGCTCTTGCTGCCCAAAGGCTTGTATCTCCTGAATGCCGGAGTAATTGTCTTGAAGCTGGGCTGACAGATCGCCTTGCGATTTTTGCATCACCCGGAAGTTAGGCCTTACTTTCGCAGCAAAAAACCAGCTTAGCAGCAATATGAATGGTATCGGCACGCAAGTAAGCAATGCAAGGCGTGCGTTAATTGAAAAGAGTATTGTTGTTACGCCAATAAGAGTGACCACATTCGTAAATGAATCAGGCAACAAATGTGCAAATAAGTTCTCAAATGTTGCTGTATCGCTTATAGTGCGGCTTACCAAGTCGCCGCTTTGGTGGTTTCTATAAAAATCCATGGACAGCGACTGCAATGTGCCATACACTTTAAGCCGAATCTCTTCAACCAGATGCCAAGCAGCCTTATGAGACATGAAGCTGCTTAGAAAGCGGCAAACTACCCGAGCTAAATAAATGAACAATAACCCGAGAGCAAGGCTTTTTATTTGCTCAAATCCTTCTTCATCAATGCCTGCAGCTACAAGCGCTGTCATTTTAGACATAAACCGTGGAGCTGTCAGGTTAAGAGCGGTTAAGCCCAATGTTGCCAGCGCAGCGGTAATCAATAGAGGCGCATATTTTTTTGCCTCACGCGTTATCCTAAATATTATCTTCATTGCTACTATTTTAACGGTAAAGATGGCTCTTGGCAAGATTCAAAAAGTATACTTTTGTGATTGTTATGACATGCCCAATCCCTAAATCTAAATCTGTTAGCCGTATAATAAAGGCAAGAAGGCAGCAAATTCAGCCTTTCTAAGCTATTTATTTGAAGTGGAAACTCCATTTCAGCCCTTTAACGAGGAATGGGCGAAAAAGCGATGTTTGCCTGCAACCGGATTTTGTATTAAGCTTAGAGGTTATCAACGCTGCTCATAGTTATATATGCCAAAAGCAAGATTCTTCCAGCTAGCCTATCTGCTTGAATGCAAGCCCAATGCTTACACGAACACGAGTTACGAGCCATACACTATATTCAGTATATTGCTATACGAATCCGGTCTTTCATCTCCATTTGTATCTATGCCTGCAATAAAAATCCTTCCATTGCTGCTGGAATGTATATGGAAGGATTGCTTTATCGGCTGTTCTTCAAAAAGACATCATTGCATAATCAGCATATCAGCCATGGAATAAGAAACAAGGTGCGATGCCAAAGCCTGGCAGCACCGCCAGTACAAATTTATTACTTCTATTGTTCGAGCTCAAGCAAGCTGCTGGCTTCACCTTCATAAAAAACATCAAGCCTGTGAAGCGCCCTGGTGCATGAAATATAAAGCAGCTTTCTGTCCTCTTCACTGCTATAGTTGTCTATGCTGGCATCGCATAAGAGGACAGCATCGAACTCAAGCCCTTTAGCCAGATACACAGGAATTATGAATATTCCCTCAAGGCCTGAAATAGTCTCATCTTTGACTATCGAGACATCAAGTTGCCCTTTAAGCGCTTCATATATATAAGAAGCGTTCTTCTCGCTCTTGCAGACAATGCCTACAGACTTATGCCCTTCCTTTATACACTCCTCAGCAGCTTTAGCTATCATGCTGCTAAGCTCTCCGGTATCGCCAGCTGCATATACCTGCGGCTCCCTGCCGCTTCTATTGAAGCTCTGGACTTCAAATTTCTCAGAAGCAAATTTTGAGCTGAACATAAGGATCTCATTAGTGCACCGGAAACTCTTGTCCATGATAACAAGCGATGGCTGGGCCTTGCCCAGTATCGCTCCAACGTTATCATAAAACGATAAACTCTCATGCTTTCCCAAAGCCTGGTTTATATCGCCCAGTACAGTATACTTAGCTCCCGGGAACAACAGCTTAAAGATGCCATAATGGATAGGGTAATAATCCTGCGCTTCATCTATAACCGCCTGTTTTATGTTGATATACTCCTCAACGTCAGAGCCATACAGCATAAGCTTCAAATAGGCCATCGCGCTGGCATCATCAAAGCGCAAGTAGCTTGATTCCAAGCCGTTTTTCGTATAATCAAATATTTCGGCCAGATCATCCTGGTTGCCATCTGCCAAAGCCAAAAAATACTGCTTTTCGCTAAAGAGCTCTCGATACAGGCCTTCAGCGCTAAGCTCAGTAAGCTCTCTAATTCTCCTGATAGTTTTTACGTAGCTTACTTCATCATCAAGCTCCTTGTGTATAAGCTTTGCCGAGTCCAGGATGCTCTCTTGTATATATTTAAGCATGATCCCAAGCGGCACACCCCTATTGGCGCTTAATACCCTTGCCCTAACAGCTTCTTTGCTCTCAACAAGATCAGAGTCATAGTAAACATCATCATACTCCATGAACTTAAGCGGTATGTCTCCAACAAACTTTCGAACCACTTCCATGAATTCCTCAGAACCCTTAAAAGCCATGCTCTTTGCTATAATTTCATGGCTTTCAGAATCGTTAATAAGCTTCTCAAGGAAGTGGTTCTTCGTCTCTATCTTTTCTTTATTAAGTATTTCGCTAAGCATCTCATCAAGCACAGCGCTCAATACATTGGCTTCCCCAAGCTCAGGAAGCACATGTGAGATATACGACTCAAACAGGGGGTTAGGGGATATGATGATGATATTATTCGCTGCAAGGCGTGCAGACAGCCCCTGGTACATTAAATATGCAGCTCTATGCAGCGCTATTGAAGTTTTTCCGCTGCCTGCTACGCCTTGCACCATTAAAAGGCTGCTCTCCATATCCCTTATTACAATGTCTTGGTCTCTTTGTATTGTTTCTACGATTGATTTCATTCTGGGAGAAGCATTCTGTGAAAGCAGCTTCCTCAAAAAATCATCAACGATCTGCAAATCTGCATCAAAGTAGTATTCCAGCACTCCGTACTTTATCTCATATTGGCGCTTAAGCCCGATCTCTCCCTCAAATGTTCCCATCGGGGCTTCATAGAATGCAGCCCCTGTGCCAAATCGATAAAACATGCCTGCAATTGGAGATCTCCAGTCATATACCATCAGATCCCCAGTGCCCTCTTCCTGTAGCGATGCCCTGCCAATGTATATCTTTTCGTATTCATCTTCATCGCTAAACATGAAGTCAATGCGGGCAAAGTATGGATTGTTTATTATATTCTGCAGCACAGCAATTCTGCTTGCTACAGCATCATATTCTGTTGTTTTCTGTAATATAGGGCTGACATACAAGCTCAGCTCAATAAGATCGTTAAAACTCTGGCTGTTAGCAAAGTTAACTTCATTTCTGGCAGCATTGTCTCGCATATCCTGCTGCATCACAATTATTTCATTGCGGTTAGCGTTATTTTCTTCCCTGGCTTTGTCTAGCTGGCTTTGAGCTACAATAATTACCTGCTCAAGCCGTTCTTCCTCAAGCTGAAACTCAGAGGGATTTAAATCCATTAGAGCCTCCCAAAGTTGATATAAGCGGTATAGTCCATATAGATATAAACACAAAACAGGTGAAAAATATAGACTTGTTGTTCGGCAAAAAATGTGCTATGATTGTTATAGAGAGGCTAAGGAAAAAGCCCCTCTATTTTTTTGCGATATTCGAATCATTGTGTCGAATAATACTTCGCCCAAAGCCGACATGCAATCATTTTAAACAGCAGC
>WRIY01000064.1 GCA_009782515.1 Eubacteriaceae bacterium | reverse complement strand
TATTGGCTGGCATTGCATGAGCGCTGCTCAGCAATCCTACCTGGCGCCAATTCGCAAACGCTGCTGGCCAATATCTTTTTTAATACATGTTAATCAGCGTCTTTGGCAGTAGACAGCTTAGATAGCATTTCCTCTGATATCAGCTCATTCAAACGCTCAAGGCATATGCCTGATCTATAAGCCATTCTTCGCAGGATTTCATCTGAAAACTGCTCACGTATTGCTGCGCGCATCCCGTTTTCCAAGCCTTTTTGGTATCCAATATAAAAGCCTTCATGCCAAAGCTCATCTTCGCGTGACATGATTGGCCTGTATTTTAAGGCATATTCGCTTATTTCTTCCATTCTTTTCATATAGGCAGCTTTCGCGCACTCTCTGGCATCGCGCTCAAAAGCCTCATCACCAGCAGAGCATGCAGCTTTGCATTCAATATGGGCTTTCTTTATATCGTTCTCAACCTGACTATTCTTAGGCGTTTTTTCGTCTCCCATAAAACCTCTCAACAGTGTATCGCAGCAAGATGCCGTAGCTCTTGCCTATAGCGCTATTTATCAGCTTTGCAGCTATAGCAGGCATTTCGTCAGCAGCTATGCTGCAAAAAAATTAAAGCTGCAAAACTATGCCACTTTCCTGATACTCGCTTAGCGCTTTACATCAGCATTTTATATTAGCATACACCAAATGCTGTATGAATCAAGATATTTGTCAGCATAGCGCAGCTAACAGCATTAGATGTATAAAAATGCACGGTAAAAATATTATTAAGAGCTCGAGTTGAAAGCGTATGTATAATATATTTCCTTTGTTTTGTGTGCTTCAAAAGAGATTCCTAACACTGCATAAGCGCTCTTTATGCGTTTTGTATTCATCTTTATATAGAAGCGAATATTTCCAGGATTTGACCTGTAACAAGGAAGTTATATAATGTATAGTTATTTCAATGTCAGCTCGAATGCATGCATTTACACAAACAACGCTATGCATTCTGGTGTTGATGCTTTTGCCTCTGCCTATATCTCTTTTAGCTTATAAGCATACGAATTTTTACTGCTAAGCTACCCATGCCACCTGCAAAGCTAAATGCCTTCACTGCCCTTCATGCAAAGGAGAACATAAGGACAAAATCAACAGCGCTGGGCTAGCTGCTTTGTTAGTATCTCATTCAGACAGCGCCGCAGAATTCTTAGAAAAGGCTGTCCATTATCTCTATTTATCAGGTTTGGCCGAAGACTTTTTAGGACTGTTCATACGCCCTTAAGTACTTTGCATTCCTTCCAGTGCCTACCCTGCTCAGCTTCTTCTGGGACTCAAGAGACTCCAGTGCAGTATGAAGTGTGCTTTGCGGGAAGCCTACCTTCTTTGAGAGCTCTTTAATCGTATATGCCCTGCCATCATAAAGCAGGTTCATGATCGAATTTATCGCTAATGCCTCATCGCTTTTTATCGCAGGCAAAAAGAATGAGATATATGATTTGTCAACCACAATCGTTGGCTTGGAAGCGCTTTCCGTGTAAGCGTCAGTTATCACATTTATCCCTGTGCCAAGCCTGCCAATTATCTTAAGTTTATAAAAAATCTCAGCAAGTGTGATATTTCTCATTATCGATACTTGGCCATTTATAAAATCAGCGTTGCTTATCCCTTCCGGGAGGCCGCCTGGTGTTTTAATTACAGCGCCATCTTTTGTAATGTCTACGATTATAGGCGCTTCTACATGGTAATCCCTGTATAGCATTGCATTAATGATTGCTTCCCTAAATGCTTCGTATGGTACATATTTAACTGATGCGTCAATAGGGTAAGCTTCATTGAAATATCCCAGAACAATGTCAAGCTGGGACAGCAGGGAAATTCTATGAACTATGCTCTTCTTGTAACCTTTTGCAAATGAATAGACTTCAAAAGCTGCATTTGGTATTTCGTTGTCATCGCTTAGCAGCTCAGCTACGCTGTTATATCCTTGGCGATCCATCAATCCCAGGCACTTTAGGGAATCGTCAGTAAGCTGCTCGACATCCAGTACCTCCTTAAAGTGCTTTTCAAGTATCCGAAAGCTTAGCCTTATTACTGAAGGCGCTTGCTGTTCATTGCTCAAAACCCCAACCTCTTTACATTCGCAGCCGCTGTATGCGATTGCATCCAAATTTGTATTAAGTATAACATATAATGTTAATTTCTGACAAAATGTTGTCATTTTATAAGATATTTTATGGGTTTTTCATTCGACAAAATTCGCCAGATTGTTTGGAGAGGCATAAATATGCTACGGGGATACACTGCCTGTGAAGACTGAGGGGACTTTTATATCGTTTACCTGCTTTAGAGCAGCAATCTTGTAATAACATTCCTCAGACTCAGAGGTTTGGTCTGTGTCCAAATACTCTGTTTCGAGGCTGGAGTTAACGATCTTTATTAAGCTGTACTCGCCGATTTTGCTTTCGGATCTGTAAATGGCATACCCGTCGCATTCCTTTACAGCAGCCCATGAGACTTTTATGCCCAATGGATCTATGGCAGCTCGGGCCGAAGCGGGCCGAAGCGGGCGGATTCGCACTGTTTTGCCTTGAGTCTTTGGGCTGCTGCCGGACTTGCCAACAGCTGATGCCTTAATAGTATACTGCTTGCCGCACTCCAGGTTTTCTATCAATACAGATCCGGAAGACACGCCTTCTTTTACCAGGGTGCCATCTGTGCTGTAGATGAAGTAATCGTATGAGATTGCCCCTGTTGAGCTGAACTGCAGCTTTATAGATGTTGGGGAAACATGGCCTATCACAACTTTTGGCTCTCCAATAGTGCTTGGAATGATTGTTGTTGCTATAGGCTCGAGCTCTATTCCTACAGGCTGGGAGATGCTGTCGTTATACGAATGCCATACAGAAAAGAGCTTGATGTCGGGATCAAAATTAAGGTATGATCTAATGCCGTTTGTTTCAATTTCGCTGTCCGTATATGTATTGGCGCAATCCCATGTTGGATCCATTACAATCCATCTGTTGCCTACGTATGCCTCTACCCAGGCGTGGTTGCTCTCAAGGCCCAGCTCAGATCCTTCTTCGCTTGTGTAGCCTGCAATAAATATTGCAGGAATGCCAACGCTTTTAAGCAGGCAGCATGCAAGCGCTGCGAACCCGAGGCATACTCCGCGCTTTTCTGCATAGATGCGCACTGCTTCTTCTGATAAGGATTTGAGCATGCTTTTATATGAGTCTTCAGTGACGAAGTACGAAACACTGGTTATTGCATCTTTTGATTTGTCATAATAAAGCTTATCAGCTATGTAGGTGTGTATCGCTTTGGCTTTCTCGTATTGGGTTGTGCAGCCTTCTGTTATTTCCTCTGCCAACTGCGACAAAGATTCGTCTGCTCCGGGATTGTCCAGGTAGTAATCAAGAGACTCTCTGTCTGAGCGAAGCTTCGAGCGCTCAATGAGGTTATGGTAGTAAACGTCGCTTTCAAGGCTAAAATATGCGACATTCCCATCCCAGATGAATAGATCCTGATGGATGCTTATTATCGGCAGAAATGACTTAACAAACCCTTTTTGGCCTGCTTCTATCCCTATGGCAAAGGGATACCTGCCGTGCGCAAGATCGCTTATATTTACTGTAAGGGTTCCGTTAGATGACAGCGAAGCGATTTTCTCGTAATCGCCTATCTTAACAAGGTACATTCCAAGTGAGCTGTCAAGGCCGGTTATTATTAGCGTAGACTGCTGGGATGTTACTGTCGCTGGAAAGAGGGGGTCAAGGTAATTAAAAGAGATGCCTGTGGCGGCTGTAGCAACAGGCCCGGGAGCCCAAGCTGAACTAAAAAGCAGCATAGCTGCTAATATAAGCAGTGTAGCTTTTCTCATAGCAACAACCTCCCTCTCTATTCGCCGTTCATTGTATTTAGTTAGTATAGAGCTGAGCAAAGCTCTGCTCAGATGCTGTCTTTGTACTGCTGTATCTTTTTTACGGTCGTTCGGGTTTCTTCCAGCGTTTCAGGCAATAGGCCGTAAGGCGTACCGTCAATATCTATGACTTTGCCATAAAAACATGTTTCCGTTACAGTGCCACCTGCTTCGAATGCCTTCACTCCATCCCTGAGCTCTTCGAATGTAGTAGGAATGCCATTTAGTGAGTATTCCATTTCATCGCCAATATAGCCGGAATTGTTATAGAAATGCAGATGGGATACCATCTCCCCGTCGACTAAGCCGAAGTAGTCCACATCAAGAAACATTCTTGCGCCATACACAAGGTAGGTTTTCCCGCCCTTTTCAAGCAATTTTACCACAGGAGACACACTAGTGCCTTCGCTTGGCATGTTTCTCTCGCTTAACAGCACGACAAGCCCGTCATCATAGCCATAGACTATAAGTTTTTGCAGATGAATGCTGCCAAGTTTCGAATAGGCGCAAATGAGCTCATCCCTGCCATCTCCATCGAAATCTATTAGCCTTACGTAGCCAAGGCCGTTAAGCGTCACTTCGTTTGCCTTGACCTCTGTAGTTCCCTCGCCGTACTCAGATATAAGGCTGTCTATGGCACTGCAGTATGCTGCCATTCTTGCCTGAGTATCGTCGGCTCCTTCTGCCAAAGCTTCCTCGCTGGCCACAGGCGCCCTTTTTGGCGAGCATGCTGCTTGCAGCAGCATCAGCGCCAATGTTGCTAGGATAATCCTAAGTATGCGTGAAATCAAATATGCCACTCCTAGTCTTGTATGTAGTGCCAGCGCTTGTTGAGGCGCTGGCTATATATTATAGCATAATGCTCAGGCTGCTTTGCGGTATGCAGCTGTTACTCAACAGCTACATAGCCACATTGCTCGATAACAGCTTTGCCTTCGCTCGTGCATAGCCACTCTGCCATTTGGCGGGCCGGGCTATCCTCCGGCTCATCAGAGCGTATTACGGCAAAGAAGCTATTTGTATAGGGGTAGCCATTCGATTTTATCGTATCGTTTGATGGCTTTACTCCATTTACATCAATAAACTTGAGCTCCGGCTTTGTGTACATGAGGCTGGCATAATAGTAAACAGAATAGCCAATAGCTGTGCTTTCATTGCTGTATTCAGCAAGCTGCTCGATAAGCATTCCCATGGCTGAAGGCATAAGCTCCATTGGCGCCTGCGCCATTGGAGTTCCCTGCATGACGAGCTTGTCCATCAGGGCTTGGGAGCCTGAAGTAGCATCGCGCTGGAATGCGAGTATTTCAGCATCTTCCCCGCCTACTTCACTCCAGTTTTTTATATCGCCTGTATATATGGCTTTTATCTGCTCGCTCGTAAGGTTGTTCACAGGGTTGTTTTCGTTAACGATAAACACAAGGGCATCAAGGCCTATAGGATAGTACTCAAAGTCGGCGCCCAGGCCTTCAAGATACGATTTTGTCTCCTCCGAGGCTTCGTACACCAGGAGCAGTTCGCATTCCTTATTAGCAAGGTTCATGTATGCATAAGGAGTAGTTCTGAAGTCTACTGCATCTTCCGCTTGCTCATCTGTATAGCCCAGGAATATTTTCAGGAGCTCTTCGGCTAGCGGTATATTAGCAGTTGAGCCGTCTATTCTAGGGTAGTTTTCCTCTGTAAACGATAATTGCGGCGCTACAGTGCTGTTGTTTCCTCCTTGTGTATTCGGAGGCCTTCTTTCGCCCCCGCACCCGGATGCAACAAGCATAAGGGCTGCTAGCAGTATTGCAAATTTTTTCATATTTTCCCTCTTAATCGTTTAGATAGTAGTTTTTTGATTCTAAGCGGTAAACCCACTCGCCCTGTAAATCGATATAGCCCATTTGCTTGCCATCATCGATATATATGTATTTGCCGTCAGGGGATACATTTGCAACTCGGCATTTTTCCGCGATTGCTTTGCCTTCCATGCTGTATATGCTTACAAGCTGGTTGGAATCCCAATTCTTTAGCAGGCCGTTTTCTTCATAGACATAGCTGCCGATAGTGAAAAGCGCTTCTCCATTCATGCTGTATGCAGTTGATTCAGAGCCGGTCTGGCCTATGAACATGTCGCCGATAATGCCGGAGGCATAATCGCAAGGCATAGTAGCAATTTTTTTAAGATCCAGATCGTATATCTCCTTGCCATCGGCTATATAGTAATTGCCTTCTCTGTAAATATATCCGTGGCTTGTGCCTACGCCTATTGTTTCGCCGTCAGTGCCAATGAATCTGCAAGTATTGTTTTCGCGGTCCATAGCACAGCCGATGCCATTTGTGAAGTTTGATGTGCAAAGGGTATTTATATTCGGGTTATCGATAACAAAAGCTATGTCTCCTTGAGTATCAATAAATGTATTGTTGCCTATGAGTATATAGTCTTCGTCGCCAAATATCGTGCCAACGGGGTAAAAGCTGGAGTCTTGCTGGCTTGAAAGCACATTGCCGCTGTAGTCCAGCTTGCTTATGCCGCCATCGAAGAAACCTACAACAGAATTTTCGAAGAATAGCAGCTGGTTATACTCAATCGGAATAATCAGCTTGCCGCTATTGAGATCAAATGCGCCAATTCTCCATTGGTAGTCTTCGCTGTTTGGGTCTACAGGGTTGGTTACCAGAATAGTGCCGGCTGGAAGCGGCATATCCAGATACCATGGCTTGAAATAGCTATATCCATCAAGGCTTTCAATTATGCTTCCGTCAAAGTTGTATGCACGGCTTTGGTAGCTTTTGAAGTCTGTTGTCTGGATGGCAAATGGCTTGCCGTCAACGAATATGTAGTCATATGATCCATTGATATAGCCTGTTACGTCCTCCCAGTTCTCGTTTACCAGCTTAAACGAGGCTGACGAGTAAGAGTAGGGGTTGCCATTCATATCATACTCTACTCCGACGGCCTTAGAGAGCACCGGGTAGAGCATTGTCGCTTCGGGTTTAGTGTCAACTGTATATAGGCTGCTGCTGTTTACCGGAGCTTTGCTTGCTGGAGGGCTTTGTGTGCCGCCACAGCTGTATAAAGAGGCTGTACAGGCGGCTAACAGCAAAGCAGCAAGCGTTTTTTTATATATGGTTCGAATTCGCATAAAAATCCTACAAATTTTCAATTATATTTAGCTGAAAATGCCAGCTAGTGATGAGAACATTATAGCATTTTGCATAATCGTTAGGAATACATTAAACCAACATGGGCTTATTGTAAAATTGAGGTGGAAACGTATTCCGACAACAAGGGCATAGGGCTACATGGCGTGTTATGCATTTGCTGTGCGCATCACTAAAATGAAAGATTCTATCAAGCGCTGAAGGCTGTGATCAGTTTGCTTTTTTTATAAAGCATGTATGGTTAAGCGGCGCAAGAACAGAATGGCACTTTTTTTATGATGCCAGAGAGTTGAGCATGCCTGGACCTGGCTTTAGCAGAATTGCTGTTAGCTAGATTGGTTTACACAAAACATATGAGCTTAATTTCATGCAGCTCTGATGAGTTAAGCGCATTTCTGATTAAAAACTACGAAAACTGGCCTTATTGCACCCCATTCGAACACCCCCTTGCAGCAGCTACTGGCATAAGGCATTCTTTAACAAGCATC
>WRIY01000063.1 GCA_009782515.1 Eubacteriaceae bacterium | reverse complement strand
GTTGGCTCTGCGCTTCCTGTCGGCTCTGCGCTTCCTGTCGGCTTCAAGCTCCCCGTTGGCTCCGAGCTCCCTGTTGGCTCTGCGCTTCCTGTTGGCTCCGAGCTCCCCGTTGGCTCCGAGCTCCCTGTTGGCTCTGCGCTGCCTGTTGCATTGGAACTGTCTCCATTCCTTTGCGAAGCATTATTATCACTAGCAATTAAAGTAGATATTGTTTCTGCTAAGTTTTTGAGATGCTTGTCAGTAGGCATTATTGCGCCTTTTTCTTCAAGTGCTTCATATATTTCGCTGATGTATTCCCTAATTAGCTCTAGGTTTTCGAATGTATTCTTAATTTTTTGTATATCTTCAATTAATCCCATTGATGCACCTTTTAAGCTAGAGAAACAGTTCAGCTTCTACTTTGCTATTACCTTAATACTTACTGCCATTAGCCGGAACAACAGTACTATGCTCATACTGAAGTGGCATTTCCGACGCAAACGCTATTCCCTTTGTTTAGCAATTGTATTGTACAATCAAATGTTTCTTTGCAGTTACGCTATGATTTCAATGATGTTTACAACAGCTAATATTAACAAATATTACTAACAATTTTGCTCTCATTGCTGCTATAAGCTTCGCAATGGCAGTTCAACTAAGAGCATTGCTAGATACTAATCCATGAAAACCGTTGATATTCGAGCAGAGCATATTGGATCTGGCTCTCTTGTAAACGATCTAGTGTCAAGCAGCACCATAATTCAGCATGCTCTGCCTATTTGAAACATCATCAGATAACGAAAACCTTAACCTTGGCTGAGGATCAAAATAATGGCTCTCATATGATTCCACCGAAACTATATGTTTTCACTAGCTATTCAGGCACAATGGCTCTTAAGCTATTTCCTTAGGAATTTGATTGGATAATCTCGCCCTCCAGAGTTTCCTTTCAGAGTTATTGCGCCATATGTCCCATACGAAGAGTCAAATCCCCATGAAGTTAGAGTTCCTGGCAATGGCGGGCCAGCTAAGTCTTCGAAAGGGACTATTTCCGCAGAAGAAGGATCGAAAGCTAAGCGTGCCCCAGTTCCAAATTCACCAGGATTATTTGTCCACATCTCGAAATCTTTAGCTTCATTATCAGCATCATAGATTTCATCAGTAATGATTTGCGTGCCATCCCAACCATCAAAGTCTTCTAGAGGTATACTTATATTAATTATACTTTTAGTAAATGGCAAGTAATAATTCATTTCCCACGAGCCAGCATTAGCAGCAGTCTTAGGGAAGCTAAGTGTAAGAGTATTTGTTGCGCTATTGTACGATGCTGTTTCGCCTACTGTGCCTGAAGTAAATATGCTTGGGTTTACCCCGGTAAGCGTAAACCCTGGATTTGCCGATAAAGCCATTGTTGCTGTATAAGCAGTATCAGCTGCAAATTTGCCTCCAACTGGCGATGGGCTCCAAGTTACAGCCCCTGCAAACTGGGCAGATGAGAACGAAGTTAGTGCACTGTTGTCCTTTGCAGGAACTACTGCAGAAGGAATTGTGCCGACAGTAACGACAGTTGGCGATGCAGGGCCAGTGCTGCCGCTGCCTGATTCTAGTGCTGCAACTCTGGAATCAAGGCCTGTCAAGGCGCTGGATACAGCTGATAGCGAGCTAAGAAAGCTGCTAAACTGTGCCTCTGTACCAGAGAAACCGCTATCTACTGCCGCTTGATAAGCTGATTTACCCATTGCTCCCGTGTCTCCCTTTGGCCCCTGTAACCCTGCAGGGCCTGCAGCTCCAGTATCTCCTTTGGGGCCTTGTATTCCATTTGCTCCTGTATTGCCAATCGCACCAGTAGGCCCTACAGGGCCAGCTAATCCAGTGTCGCCTTTGGGGCCTTGTATACCCTGAACACCCATTGGGCCTTGTATCTGCCCAACATTAAGCCAATCATTTGCTGTATCGCTCCAAACATAGAGATCGCCATTGACTAAATATGCATCACCAACAGCGCCTATTGGATGATCAGCCTTAAGTGTCCCAAAGGAAGGGCTGCTTCCCATAATGTTAACGCCTGTTCCATCTCTTCCGGTATCGCCTTTTATTCCTTGCGGACCTATAGGGCCTTGATCTCCTTTTGGCCCTGTTGGGCCAGTGCTTCCTGTATCTCCGATTGGGCCTTGTATTTGTCCTACATTAGCCCAGTCATTAATATCAGCGCTCCAAACATAAAGATCGCTGCCAACAAGATAAGCATCACCCATTGATCCAATAGGGTGCATGGCTTTTAAGGCCGAGTATGAACTTGCGCTCCCAAGGATTGTTACACCTGTTCCAGCAGGGCCAGTGTCGCCTTGTGGACCGGTAGGGCCTGTATCGCCAGTGTCACCCTTGGTGCCTTGTGGTCCTGCTGGACCGAAATCGCCATCATCACCCTTTGGACCTGTTATCCCCATATCACCTTGGGGCCCTGTTGGCCCGATATCCCCTTGTGGGCCTGTTGGCCCAGTATCTCCTTGAGAGCCTGTTGGCCCAGTATCTCCTTGAGAGCCTGTTGGCCCAGTATCTCCTTTAGGGCCTGTTGGCCCAGTATCTCCCTGCTCCTGAATGCCAGCCTCGCCTTGAGTGCCATCAGGGCATACTTCTATGCTTGTTGGAATAGATGCTATTGTATCAGCAAGGCATTTAAGCCTGTTGTTAACCGGAGGAGGAGCACCTTTTGCATATGCCATTGAATAAGCATCAGCAATATCAGCTTTTATTCTCTGGATCTCATCAATAATCCCAATCTTCATACTCTCTGTAGCATTCCCTCAATCGTATATAGCAGGTGTTCCATATTTCCAACTCTGTTTTTTAAATCGTTCATTGCTAACACTAAAGTACAATTGTCACAGATGTTATTATACGTGTTTGGATTATTATCTATTGTTTGGGCTGGTTGAGCGTTAGGATTGTTTTCAATATACGGATTCGGCACTGCTGATGTATATTGGCTATATGGTGCCTGCTGCGCATATTGGGCATTTGGTTGCTGTGATGCATACTGGTTGTATTGTGCATTCGGATTGAACTGGTATTGGCTCGGGTTATATTGAGCCTGCGGATTCTGCCTAGCATGATAGTATTGGCTTTGGCAACTCATGTCACATTGAATGTTTTTTCTGCGATCATCTGATCGGTACTGGTTATTGCTATTCAAGTCATTTTGCTCATTGGGCTCCTGGCTGCATTGGCTTTGGGCATCTATATCGTTTTGTCTGAATTGCTCATTCTGGTCAATAGGTATGCTTGGCCTGCAGTTGCCAAAAGGGTTGTAGGGATCATAGTTATCGCGTGGATTGAATGGCCCGTATTGCTGGTTAAGCCTACTATTGTTGTTCAAGTTATTTTTTTGATCGCAAATCTGTGAGTATGCAATATAGTCATTGCGCCGATTACTTATCATTATTTTAATGCTCCTCTCAGCACAGGGCGCCGTTCTATGGCGCCTTAAAATGTGATTATACCTCAAGGTAGATTTGCCTTTAATGAAAAAGCTTGATCTTTACGGATATTACAGCAGGAATTTTCGTGTACATCATGTAATTTTGCATTTTTGTTACCGATGATTTCTGTGCAAAACTTGTGCTAATTGCATCACACTGAACTAGCTTTACTATCTTGGCTTGCGAGTAAATACAAGCACAACACTGCTATGCTTTTTGGCACATTAAAGCTTTATAATTCACTGAATGACCTAGACAACGCCTAAAAACGCTATGCATTTAAAAGCGGATGATTAAGCGAATTTTTTAAGCAAAGCTTTAACATCGCAACAAACGGTGTACTGGCAGCTTACGTTGAGGTATTAAGCTCTTTCTCGTTAATTGTATGCAAAAAAAAAAGTCAGTAACTGCGAAAGCGCAAATATTATATGTTTAAGAAGAATAAAGGACAGGCTTGATAATAGATAAGGCAAGCATTGTTGCTTATTCACCCGCTTTCCTTTCTCGATTACATAAACACTCTGCCAAGCAGCTCATTTTTAGCTGTTTGCTTTCATATTTTTATATTAGTGCATGCAATGCTTGGCCATATAAGCATACATGCAGACCTTGTTGCTTAATTCTTAACAGATAATTAACAATATAAATTCTCATATGAAAGCGCGGTAACAAAATGCCTGACTACAATAGCGATGAAATAAAGGACCTTCAGTCTGCAGTCCTGGGCACGAAGCTTGACGAAGCCGGCTTTACCGGCATAGGGCCCTCTGCGCAGAGGACTCTGCCAACTACAAGCGAAAAAATAGTCACAAGGGCCCTAAACGCACATGAGAGATCGCTTGACCTCAATGAGGTTGCAGTCAACTCTCTTGGAGCCCGCTACTTCAATGTAGTTGGCAACGAATTCGAAGCCAGCAAAAAAAATTTCGACAGCCTTGGCGGCAACCTCATTGACACCGTTTTCAGCCTTAAAAAGGCTATTAGCCCGCCAGGCATTGAGTACAGCGTTAAGTCAATGCAAGACAAGAGCATCTTTATCGCAACCGCCGACGGCAACGACGCTTCTGACGGAAGCACGCCAGCAAGGGCGCTAAAGACAATGGGGGAGGTGAATGAGCTGGCTAAAAATGGCTGCTCGCTTACCCTTAATGTTTATAAATACAAAACCGAAGAGGTAAGCGATCCCAAAGCTGTTCCTCCCGAGCACAACCCGTATTATTACAGCTATGCTATTGGGGATAGAGTTTCATGCCTTTATACATACGAAAGGCTGCGACCTGGGGAGGGCGATGCTCCGGCAATGGATCCTTCGCTGTGGGACCTTCCAAGCCTTTTTGCAGTTCATTGGCGCTTTGTATGCGTTGATGAGGTTGATCACAGTATATCGGTATCTGCTTGGAACGAAAATGCATCTTATGTGCCGGGAGACATAGTCAGCATCGCAGGCATTAGCCAATTCAGCCCGAGAGTTACGTATATTTGCCTTGCAGCGAATACAGGCGCCCAGCCATTAGCTTCTGTAATGCCATCCGAGTTTTGGTGTCCGATTAGCGCACATAACCCGATTTTAGACATGGATGGAGAAATTGGCCTAGCTGGCCTTTCAGGTTTGGCAGTGCATTCAGCCGGGCAGTTTATCATCGCTTTGGGCAGTATAAGCATAGAACGATGCGGTATATTGGATTGCCAAGCCCCTCTGTGCGTGTCAGGCGAGGTTTCGGTTGCCAGCCTATCGAATGCAAGGTTTGAAAGCAAACTTTTTGCTGCCGGCTTGTCTTTAAGCTTTATAGGGAATATTTGGCTAGCCGATGAATTGGCTGTAAGCAGGCATGTAAAAATGTCAAACAATGCCCAAGCATCATTAGCAGGCGACGTCTTAGCCGGCACATTCATTGAGCACACATCAGCAGGCAATGTGCACTATGCAGGCAATGTAACTGTTGACTGCACTGATTCGCAAGCACGAAGCGCAATAACGATAAGCGCGGGCACAAGGGTAGCATTCGTGCGAAACATAAATGCTACAGCTTTTGGGGATGGCGCTGGCAATGAAGGGATTGGCCTTGCTGTGTACAGTGGCTCGTATGCTAAAATTGGCACTGGCAATGAGAACGACGATTACTGGGAGCAAGCAACTGCTACCTTTAAGGGGTTTCAAACAGCAGTCAGCGTTGACAAAGGCGCAACAATAGAAAACTATACAGCGCAAACATTAATGCATCCGCTTGGCTGCCAGCAGGCAATTGGGATTAATGTTGGAAGGTCAGGAACATATATAAAAGGCAAGATGGTGCAGTATTTCAGGTATAACCTGTATGGCTTCCCCGATGTAGAAATGGATGACAAAATAGAGCCAACAGGCGCCTATATAGATAGAAAGAGCAGCACTAATGTTTCCTCAGGCAATTTAATTGATGCAACAGTCTATGATGTGGCTTCTGAAATCGCAGGCTATAAGATTAAAACTGATATATCATCCGAAGAAACAGGCATATTGCGCCTTGAGTTCAAGGCTTGGAGCAGTAATAGCGATTACATGATGTATGACACTTCTATTGAATGCTTAGTATTTGCCTATTTTGGAATTAGCAGCTCGCTGCAGCAGCTTAACAAAGGCGGCGCCATGCGCGCGGCGTCATTGTATATAGATACAGACAATACATGGTCGATATATTTTGGTGGCACTCAAGAGCGCTCAAGAGTAGATGCGCTAGCAACATTCGTTTCTCTGCCAAGCAATACATCGCCTGCTGAATATTCACAAGGCAGCCTAACAAACAGAGTTAGCTCTATAGTGCATGTTATGGAAAGCAATGCTCCCAGGGGGAATGAAACAGGCTTCACAGCTGTAAACCAATACCAGCTAAAGAACACGCTGCTTACTGCCGAGCATAATAATGTCGTGGCTGCTGCGACTGAAAGCAATCTTGGCTGGGTGCGCTTAGCCAGCGATATGCCATTAAATGCGACACCTGAACCACTATTGTATGCAACGAACAGGACATATGCAGTCCAAAAGAATACAGACGACCAGCTAGTCGTTAATGTCCCTTGGACTGAACCCAAAAGCATGTACAAGGAAATTTTCGTAGCGACTGGCGATGGCGATGACTATGCTTTTCAAACAGATTACCCAACAAGAGAAAACAGTTTTAGGACATTGCATAACGCTTTGAGTTCATTGCCAAGAAGTGCAAGCGCTATAGTGCATATCAACAAATACAAAGCCATTCCAAACATTGGCATGCATTCTTTTTCAATTAACTATGCAGTTGGGGATAGGTGCAGCTACGGGGGGTATGCTTATGAAAGGGTTGTCGCAGGCTACGACAGCACTTACCCTGATATAAATATGAGCACTCCGTGGAAGCACATAAATATAATAGCACCCTCAAAGGGCACATTTTCAGAATCTGTAACATATTGGCCGGGTGACAGTGTTTTACATGACGGATTGACCTATATATGCTACAGAAACAACACAGGCCAAACTCCCTCAACAAATATTGATTTTGAAAAGTATTGGCATGTATGTGGAGAGTATAACCCGTTCATAACTTATTCAGCAGGAATTGGAGACATGGGAAGTGTTTATCTGAGAACTGATGATAATTTAGAAATAATTTGTACTGGTGAATTTAACATCAAGCAGAATAAATTTGTAGAATTCGGATCGCAATTGTTCGTTGGCGGCGCTTTGAACATTTACTACAATGGCGTTATTGATTGGATTGGAAAGCTAAATAATGGCAAAATATTTGCACAAGCCAACAGCACTATAACTTTTAGTTCCCCGGTGTCTACAAGAGAGCAAATGTGGTTTCATACATGCGGTAATGTAGTATTTTATAGTGCTATACATGCCACGCCGACTGCAAACGTCGGTATCCAAGCTTCACACAGCACTCGCTTGCTTGCGTACGGTTCTATAGATTTACAAGACAATAATGGCGGAAGCGGAATCAATGCAAGCGACTGCGCAACTATCATAATATATGGAAATTGCAAGATAAGCGGATATGCATACCAAATAAGCGCAACCGCAGGTGGTACAGTTGAAAACAATTCTGCAAGCTGCATACTCGGCAAGGGTGAGGCTACGGGAACTGCCGTAGGAATTTATGTTGACAATCGAAGCAAGTTTATAACTAGCGCAAGAACACCAATCACCAGAAATGACGGAATTACTGACTGGATCTACGGAACGTTTGTCGAATACGAATAGCTTTGCCACACATCAAAACTATATCGAGAACTTGACATTAGCCGCTGCCGGATCACCATGGCAGTGAGCAGCCTTCCTGAACTCAGCTTGGCCAGGTATTTGAGGATGTTATAGCAATCACATAATTGAGCGAACATAGCCACAATGTAAAAATATAGACTTAATGCTCTTTTGAGTTACAGATCGTGCATCCCATTGTCGCTGGCAATCCATAACGGCCTTGCTGAGGCGTTTCGCTGGAAAGGCGCGAAGAGAGGGCTGAGAGCCATGTGATGCAGTCTGTGAGAGCGCTCTGCGAAGCTTCCCAAGACATCGATGGAGGGGCTGTCGGCGCGCTCGAT
>WRIY01000062.1 GCA_009782515.1 Eubacteriaceae bacterium | reverse complement strand
TCAGATATTCAGGGCTGGTTTTTGAATTGTGGCTACTCGTGTGAAATATTGTGAACGCTCTAATATGCATAGCTGCGAAGCAGCTTGATGTTACGATTACGTGTTCGAATTTGCGTTTATTCAAAAATTCTTCTTGACAATATGCCAGTGCATAGGATATAGTACAGGTACCTGATAATAAGGTACCTAATATTATTGCCAGCCACATGCTGAGCTTGATCATAAAAAGCAAGCCGGCAAAAGCGGGCATAGTCTAATAAAAAAGATAAAAACGAAAGGAAACGGATATATATGAGAGGTGTAGGAGGAGGCGGTGGTGGCCGCGGAAGAGGCAGGCCACTGACCGAAGAAGAAAAGAAAAATCAACCAAAGATAACAATGGCGCTGCTAAAGCGCGTATTCAGCTATTTGCTGCCTTACTGGCCGAGGCTGTTGCTGGTTTTAGGTTGCATACTGTTTTCATCATGGCTGTCGCTCATGCCATCAATACTCATGGGCAGAATGGTCGATGAAGGTTTCATCGGGCAGAATCTGGATATGCTGCTTAAGCTTATCGCGGCATCGTTTGGCGTTTTAACGCTGTCAAACCTGATTGGAGTTTTGGAAAGCTGGCTTAATACATGGATAGCCCAGCACATTACCTACGACATGCGCAATAAAATGTTTCGCCATTTGCTCAACATGTCAACGCGCTTTTTTAACTCAAGCAAGCAGGGTGAAGTTATAACAAGGATGACATCAGACATATCCAGCGTGCAGTCTGTTATATCCGGCACCTTGACCGGATTGATTAATAACATAAGCGTATTGACACTGGCCTTAATCACAATGTACCAAAAGAATTGGATACTGGCCAGCGCTGGCGTATTGATCCTGCCTTTGCTGCTGATACCAACACAGCAGGTTGGCAAAAAGCGCTGGGAGATAACTTACAAAGCGCAAGCAAAAAATGATGAGATTAACCAGATACTCTCAGAGACACTAAGCGTATCAGGGCAGATGCTTGTAAAACTGTTTGCCAGGGAAGACATGGAGTACAACAAGTACGAAAAAGCCAATGCAGAGATGATAGACCTTAACATTCAGGAGAGCATGACGGGGCGCTGGTTCAGGGCGACTATGGGCATACTGACTAATGCAGGGCCTATGGTAATATACCTTGTTGGCGGGCTGCTGATGCTAAAGTACGGGGTTGCCGATCTGACAGTTGGCGATATAACTGTAATGGTTGCTTTGCTTGGAAGGCTATATGGCCCGGCAAACTTCCTGCTTAACATGCAAGTTGACATCATACGCTCTATGGCTGTTTTCACACGGCTCTTTGACTACTATGACATGCCGATAGAAATTGAAAGCAAGACGGATGCAATAGTGCCGGAGGGCATGCAGGGCTTAATCGAATTTGACAGCGTTAACTTCCACTACAATGAAGAAACGCCTATACTGCACAATATCGATTTTGCTGTCCAGCCAGGCCACTCAGCTGCAATCGTTGGCCCGTCAGGCGCTGGAAAATCCACAATCATTAACCTTATACCAAGGCTGTATGACATCATAGATGGCCAGATACGCCTTGACGGCAATGATATAAGGGATCTTGATCTTACATGGCTTCGCTCTAACATTGGGCTGGTCACTCAGGATACGTACCTTTTCAATGGCACTATAAGGGAAAATCTGCTTTATGCAAACTTTGAGGCTACTGACGAGGAGCTGATTAGGGCATGCAAAGAGGCAAATATTCATGATTTCATTGATTCTTTGCCAGACAAGTATGAAACACAGGTAGGAAACCGAGGCATTAAGCTCTCTGGCGGCGAGCGCCAAAGGCTGTCTATTGCCAGGGTTATCCTAAAGGATCCGGGCCTAATCATCCTTGATGAAGCTACAAGCTCTCTTGACTCTATCTCGGAAAGCTTGATCCAGGATGCCATAGAGCCGCTGCTGAAAGGCAAAACGAGCCTTGTAATAGCCCACAGGCTAAGCACTATCATGGCGTGCGATGAAATACTTGTTATATCAGAAGGAGCCCTTGTTGAGCGCGGAACGCATTCAAAGCTGCTCGAGCTAAATGGGGTGTATCGAATGCTTTATGAGACCCAATTCAGAAAAGCGCTTGAAGATGCAAGCGAGCAAAAGTCTATCGACTTTACAATCGCGCCCAAAGAAAACAGGGAGCGCAGGGACAAAAGAGCTTAGGGGATTGTGTACGAAACTGACCGAATAGACCCTGATGAATGTGGGCTGATAATATAACAAGCTCAGAATTCATCAGGTTGGCGCACAGCCAATTTTTTTTATTTTTCAGGCTTTCCAGGGGCATAGCGCGCCCGGCCAGGCGCGAATGCCTCACCGGGCTTCATTGCATATGCAAATCCCCTTTCGCTACATGAAGCTGCGGCGCCCAAAATCCCAAATTCAAATGCATGTTAGAGAGCAATTGCACTTTCAAGCTGCCATTTTTGCAACAAGCTGTAAAGCTTGCTGCAAAAAGTATCCGTGCACTATAATAATTTGCCTGTTTTAGCTGCGGCAACCGACAATATACTCGCAAATACAGCGGTTTTATAGAAATTGTTCGTCTCCAATAGCTGTCTGATATGCTATACTTTGCATATATCAAATGACTGAGCAAGAGAGGTACATATGCCGCTAACAACTGCTAAATGCACAAATTGTGGGGCAATTATTGTTGTAGAGAATGACAATGACGCAATGATATGCAAGAACTGCGGCGCCCCTTTTGTCGTTGAGAATGCGATCAGCCTGTATCGCACCACTCCTGCATGGAGAAAGTCAGAGGAATTCGAAATCTGGCTGGATTCAGGCACATTGGCAAATTATTATGGAACTGAAACTGTGGTTGTGGTGCCGGATGGCATAAAGTCTATAGGAAGCTATGCATTCTATGGCAGAAAAGAGATAGAGGAAATAATACTGCCACAAAGCGTTGCCATCATTGAAGAGCACGCTTTTTCGGGCTTAAGCAGCATAATTAATATGCAGCTGCCGGAAGGGCTTGAGTCGATTGGCGACTATGCTTTTTATGGCTGCTCCTCGCTGAAGTACATAGAGGTTCCGGACAGTGTTGGCAGCATTGGAAGTTCAGCATTTTACGGGTGCATCTCGCTTGAAGATATTGCATTGCCTGATTCTGTGAAAGAAATAGGCAACTATGCATTTTATGAATGCGCATCTCTTGAGAGCGCAATTATCCCTGAGCAGATACCAACTATCGGCATAGCGGCATTTGCGCGCTGCAGCCAGCTTAAGCGCGCAATACTGCCAGAGGCAGTGTCGTATATAGGCGACAATGCATTCTATGGCTGCTTTAGCCTGGAAGACATAAATATTCCGGAAAACGTCTCTTATATAGGCACCGGAGCATTTTGCCATTGCGCATCGCTGCTTCATATACAGTTTCCCGAAGGGCTTGCTGCAATAGAGGATCTCAGCTTCTTTGGCTGCACGTCGCTTAAGGCCGCCTCTATCCCATACAGCGTAACCTCCATAGGCTCCAGAGCATTTTCAGACTGTGTAGCGCTCAGCTCTCTTTACATACCGGACAGCGTTGAGAATGTTGGGGAATATGCCTTTTCAGGCTGCTTTATGCTTGAAGAGATTGATGTTTCAGACAATATAGTAATGCGCTTTTATGATCGCTTTATTGATACCCCCTGGCTAAAGGAATGGAAGACTTCAGGGGATATGCTTGTTGTATTCGAAAAGAGCCAGGAAGAGCAGTGGGCAGAGCAGGGGCTGTGCCGGCAGTGTGGCGGCGCGCTGTCGAGTTTCAGGAAAAAGTGCAAAGTGTGCGGCACTGTTAACAGCAAGTGATGGCGCCTATGGTACTATAGTGGTATCTGACAAATATGAATTTTGAAAGGCAGAGCGAAATAATGTCTACAGTTATGGCAATATGCCTGGAATGCGGCCAAGCTATGAGCGTTGAAAGCGATTCGGATTATTTTGTATGCAATACTTGCCATTCACCAAATGCAAGCAGCGAAGGCATCGATTTATACATAGCAGGATGCGCCAAGGATGGCTTTGAGCTTAGCGGCACTACGCTGCTTGAGTATAGCGGGCCATGCATAGACGTAATACTGCCCAAGGAAGTAGCTGCTATAGCTCCAAGCGCGTTTGCAGGAAGAGATGACATAAGGAGCATTCAGGCTTCAAGCTCGCTTGAGATCATTGGCGATTCCGCCTTTTATGGCTGCACTGCGCTTTGTTATGCCATATTGCCGGAAGGTTTGCTGTACATAGGCAATTTTGCATTCTACCAATGCGAAGCGCTCTCAAGCATATATATACCTGAAAGCGTTGAACAAATAGGCAGCGATGCGTTTTTCGGATGCAGCGCTCTCAGATCTGTTAAGCTTCCGCCAAAAATCAATATGATCAGCGATTCAGCCTTTGGAAACTGCTCAGCTTTAGTGGGCATAAGCATTCCCGGCTCAGTTAAGTCTATTGGCGAAAACGCCTTTAGCGCTTGCACTGCCCTCAGCATAGCGATCTTGCCGGAATCTCTTGAAAAAATAGGCGACTATGCTTTCCAAAGGTGCACGGCGCTAAGGGAAGTATATCTGCCTGAGAGCCTGAATTATATAGGCAACGGGGCTTTTACATCATGTATAAGCCTAAGCAAAGCAGCTTTGCCCGGCGCTGTCGAGTTTATCGGCGAGGAAGCTTTTTACGGATGCGCTTCGCTTGAGGGAATTATTATCCCGGGCAGCGTGCAAAAGATTGAGTACCGATCTTTCTCAAAGTGCGAAAGAGCTGAGTCGCTTATAGTAAACGAAGGCGTTGAGGCCATAAATGGCTCGGCATTTATGGCGTGCACAAGCCTAAAGGCAGCAAAGCTGCCTGAAACGCTAAACCATATCGGCCACAGCGCTTTTGCCGGATGCGAGGAGCTTGAAGAGATAAACATTCCTAAAAGCGTAGCTTTTATCGGCGATGCTGCCTTTTCAGGTTGCGCCTCACTGGCATCTGTAGACATTGCGCTAAGGTCAGTGCGCATTTTAAGCGCGTTCCTTGACACTCCCTGGGGCATGAGCGGTTTATAGGCTATAATTATTTTTTCTTTTTAAGGCGCTTAAGCGCTATTGCAGTACACCCTGCAAATGACAGCCATGGATACACCAGCATAGAATCCTCTATTGCCATGTGGTACGGCATGGTTGTTTTTTGGTATTCGCTATATGCCTTTGCAACAGCGTATATATATGCGCTCTCAACAAGAGTGCCTGACAAATCGCTGCCGCTGACTGCATAATCAACGCTGCCAGCCCTTAAAGCGTAGCTTGAGCCGCGCTGCAGGCGAAACTCTTTTGCCTGACCGTTATACAGCCTGAAATCATACAATGTTTCTTTGCCTGAACCTGCTTTGACGCTTAAGGAAAAATCTATAGCAGTATCAGGGCCGTCTGCCCCGAAGTAGGATTCGACTTCACAGAACACTAAAAGTGTTTCAAGATTGCCAGGCTCAATGCCGCCGGCTTTGGGAAGCGCAGCTACATAGGCTTTATTTGTTGACTTCCTAAAAGAAAGCGTATTTGAATACGTCACATATGCCCTCTCGCCGGATGTTTCAATAACAGCATATACTCCATCAGGGTATTCTGTAAAAACGTATTCTTCAGCGCCTCTATAGGCTATATGGTATACCCCAGGCTCACAGCTTTCAAAAATGGCTCTGCCGCTTTGGCTGGATTCTGCAAAGCGCTTCGGCTCATATGAAGCCCAGTGCTTTCCGGAAAGCCACAGCAGCTCGAAAACTGCCCCTTCTATCGGCACTGCCTCCTGTGCCCTGCCATCATGCCATATTTGCACCTCAATATCAGATAGGATGCCACTGCCGGATTCTTGCTCCAGGTAGATGCAGCCGTTGCTTGCTTTTTCACTGCACTGGGCTACAAGCTCACCGCCATATGCACAAGCCTCAACTGCAATGATCGCCCCTTCTGATTTAGGCCTGCCGGCAATGCAAAGAATATATGAGCCCAGCTCCAGCCCGCCTATAGTGCACACGCCTGTGCTGTCTGAACGGTTCGAAGCATAGACACCGCCTTTGCCGGAAAAAAGCACAAGGCATGCATAAGGGACAGCTTCTCCCGGATCGCAAATGCCATTCCCGTTCAGGTCAGAGTAGCACACAGCTGTAACCGATGCCCCCTGAGTGGCATGTGCCATTAGCGGCATTTTGGACGAAACAATTGCAATTATCAAAAGAGCAGTCACGATTTTAAAAGCTGGCATACTGGTATTCATAAGCTGTCCCCCATAACTTTTTTCGAAAATGAAGCACCATGCTATACGAATAAGTATACTCATATATTTACTTTATTGTCAATATATAGTATATTTGCACATAATGTTTAGCTAAATAAGCATATTGTGCCATAAAAAAGGGAAATATAAGAAAATTTATATACAAATACATCGATATGCAGCTTATGCAGCAGTTAGGCCGCATAAAGCAGGATTTATATTTTTTGCACATAAACACATGAAAAGAATACTGCGCCGCTAATTTCGAAGAAAAGGGTTATATTGATTTGCGCTTATGTATATTGAAGATTATTACAAGATTATTTGATGATTACAGCCTGGCGGCAATTTCCTTAGCAAATCTTGTTGCCAGAGTGTAGAGAGCAGCTGCAAGAATGCTAAAGCCAGTAGCCAGCACGTGGGAAGCCTTTCTTTTTGGGCTGAGGAAGGCAACAGGCTTCTCAGGAGCCACAGGGGTTTTCGGGGGTACCGGCAGGCGTGCTTCGATAACAACTGATGCAAGCAGTTCTGTATCCTTGTCGATTATGCCGCCTAGGCTGCCCAGCTCAACAGCGAAGCCTTTGTCAGCAACGCTCAGCTGATAAGACGTTCCCGCGCTGAAGCTTCCAATCTCATAGGATTCGCCTGCTTTCAGGGCAAAGCTCGGCTTCATTTGCCCGCCTACCTCAACATCGAATGTAAAGCTTCTGCCAAGGCATTCAGGCTCGCTTGCATCCAGCTTAAGTGCAAGCCTATAGGCCTTCTCAGTTTTCGGGCTGTCCGGGCTGATATGCTCCGGGGCTATTTGCATAGCCGGGCTATAGCTGCTGTTTTCATAAAAATGAAATCCGTTTTGGCTTTCGTTTGCCGGCAAGCCCCCGGGCATGTCCCCTATTCCGAAAAAGAAGCTCTCAAAGAACATGCTGTAAAAATCATGCATCATGCCGCTTGAATTTGGCATTGCCTGGTTTCCTGGCTGTATATTCGGCATATCATTAAAATACTGGCTGCCTGCCGGAACATCAAAATCGCCAGGCCCATATGCTTCGCTTCCAGCTTCATCTTTCGGGGAATTTAGCCAATCGGAACTATCATTCTCGGCGCTTAGTCCCTCAGAGCTGTTTGAAGCTTCTGCGCCAGCTTCATATACTGCCCATATTCGCTCAGGCTCAAAACCTCTTTCGCTATCGCTTTGCTCTGCCAGGAAATTTATCAAGCCTTCATTCCCATTAGCTACAGAAACGTCTTCTATAGCTGCTGCATTTGTTGAAAACATCCCTGCAAATGCAACACTGAACACTAGTACTGCCATATTATTTGTGAAAACCTTTATATTTCGATATAACACCAGCTTTATACCTGCAATTCATTATATAATTACTGACACTATTAGTAGTTAGTACAATTATTGTAAAGCAATATCGCCATTTTTACAACCATAACCAACATATGTATAATATTCCCATATCTCATTTGCTATTTAACGGCTTGCATGCCTTATTACTGGCACATGCACATGGCCAAGCTGATTATTTATGTGAATAGGGCTGATGCTGCCTCAGTGATGCTGTTCATGAATCACCAGAAACTGTAGTACAAGGCAATAAAAGAGACAACTGCCGCTGCAGGCTATTTTATGCTATTCACGCCACCAGCTCGCTATCTCAGCTCTGAAATGTTCGACAACTATTCGATCAAGATATTGCCAATCGCACAGTGAACAAAAATGCTTGTCTGGATAGCGCATAGAACCGCAATCGATCCCATAGAACGCCT
>WRIY01000061.1 GCA_009782515.1 Eubacteriaceae bacterium | reverse complement strand
GTTCGCCGCTTTTGCTGTCTCTCAGCCATGCTGAGCCTGTTGCCGGCGCGCTCTTCGCTTGGCGATGCAAAGCTTATATTGTTTGCAAAGCCGCACACGGGAGGCGCTTGGCTGCTGGATTTTGGCGCTTAACTCATCAGAGCTGGGTTTAAGTGTTGACATAGAAAAAATCTCCTGGCATGATGTTGCCAAATTCCGATCTATATTGGCAAGGCAGCTGGGGTGATTATTAGCGAGGGGCTGCTTCCTGATCAAATTATTGAAATTGGGGCAGGGGGGGTTTTAGAGGCCAAACGCAAGCGGGCCTACAGGGCTGTAGGGGAAAAGAAAGCAGCGCAAGTATTTGAAGCAGCAGCCTCATCAGTAGGGTGCGGGCAAGGTCAGCAGGCGGCATCAGGGAGAATTAAGCGGCTATTCCAGCAGCTTGAGCTTCTATATGCACAAGCTTCAGAGGTTGAGGCAGAGATGTGTGCATGCCTTGAACAAGTGCCCTATGCAGCAGATATCCTTGAATGCAAAGGGATTGGATGCAAAACGCTGGCTATGATACTGGGGGAAACAGGCGATTTGCTGCGCTTCGAGAGCTATAGCCAAATAGTAAGGCTGGCTGGAATGAACCTAGTGGAGAACAGCTCAGGAAAAGTGACTATTCAGACTATACGCCTAACGACAGCGCTTTTCCGCTAAAAGCGCTAGCCATGAACTCAAATATATTCAAGCCGTTTTTATTGGCTGTGTAGATGCATGAGAGAATTTGGGCAAACTCCTGAGCTCCAGCTGCTGTGCGCATGCCGCCTGAAACCTTGCCCTTGACTTTGGCAACGCGAATATCGCGCTCTGCCTGGGAGCTTGTAAACGGGGCTTTGAAATTCTCAAAGAAGAGCATATATTGTGCCTGCCTTTTCTCCAGCCGATCTATTAGGCTTAGCAGCTTGCCTTTTTTCTTTCTGCCCCTCTTTTTATCACTCTTTGGCGCTTCAGGGCATTCAAGCCTGGCTTGCGATAGAATAAAGTAATATTCGCATTCATACGCCTCATACAGCAGGCTGCCTGCTTGCTGCTTGCCGCGCGCCATAAGCTCTTTCTTTTTGGAGTTCATTTCTGTGAGCAGGCTTGCCATCTTTTCTGCCCAGGCCTGCCCTGGCTGCTCTGAAGCCCATTTCAGCTCCCTTAGCAGATGCTGGCAGCAAAGCGCATGCAATGCGCCCTCATAGCGAAAATATGGGCTAAAGCAGTCGTGGGCCACTATGCCGCTGCAGCTGGGCAATATGCCAGCAGCATCCATCGCCTCGCTGCCCCTCTTAGGGTGGGCGCTAAAGTGGGAGAGCTTTTCTGTAGAAGCATTGTGCAGCCAATACAGCTTGCCTTGAGCCCTTATTGATGTTTCGTCTGCGGCAATCGCCGGCTGGGCCTTTAGCGCCTCAGCTATAGCTTCATACTCGCTGTTTAAAAGCTTGGCTGCCTTTGAAACAAACCCCTTAATGCTTGATGGGCTTAGGCTTAGCCCAAATGCCTGCCTAATGAGCATGCTGGCGCGCGAATAAGAAACTGCGCCAACAGTGTTTAGCATAACTGCAAAAGCTTCAGCACAAGGCCCATACTGCATTGCTGAATTTATCCCGTATGGAAAAGCCCCGCTAATCTCAGCCCCGCCAAGCTTTGGGCAAGCGCGCGAAACGCAGGAATGCTCAACAACGATGGGCTGCATGGGTATTTCGATTGAGCGGCGAACAGCTACAGAGCTGTCTGGGCATGAGCTGCCCTCAGGGCAGCCGGCACACTGCTGCGGAAGATGCACAGCCTTGGCAAGCAGGGCGTTTTCAGGGATTCTTATGCTATGGCCCTTGTGGCCTTTCTGCCCGCCTTGCTTTTTGCCTGTTTTCTCCCGAAGGCTTTTTGGGGCAGGCTTGCTGTAAGGGGGATCAGATGAGGGGGGCTTTGAAGAGTTAGTTGAATTCGAGCTAAGGGATGCTATCAGCTCTAAGGCTATGGCAAGCTTTTCTGACAGCTCAGCTACGCTTTCCTGCAGCGCTGCTATGCTTTCTTGATAAATGCCGTAAGCTTCTTCTGGGGAAAGCGCTTGGAACTCTTCAAATGCCATGCTGTCGAATCGTGTATCCATTAGGGCTATTTTAGCAGACACTATTTATGGTATTCAAGCCTTTATTTAGGTGGCCTGATTAGTTACCATTATACAGTTTTTTTGAGAGTGTACATTTCGATTGCAGAGTTCTAAGGTCTACGATCTCGGCGCAGGAAACCAACAATGACGATGCGCACACAGTCGATGGCATCGGGACGCTGGGCGTGCTGTTCTACAAAAGGATACTTGTAAAGCCCGCCTGTTGAGAAAACCCTATCGACTCCCGTATGCTTTGGGTTACTTGGCGGGTCTGCCTTTCGGAAATGGCACATTTGACTATTTGCTTGGATGAATTTGACTTTTGTCTTCAAAATCAAACAAGACAGGATTCTGTCGTGTAATAATTGATACATTGCATTTAAGGCGGCAAGAGCCATTAGAGGAGATTTTATCTATGAAAATTGATCGATTGTTGGGTATACTTACAGTTTTGCTTCAAAACGAACGAGTAACCGCTCCGTACTTAGCCGAGAAATTTGAGGTCAACCGCCGTACCGTCGGCCGAGATATTGACACTCTCTGCCAAGCGGGGATTCCTATAATTACCCATCAAGGCACAGGCGGCGGCATTTCAATCGCGGACGGATTCAAGCTGGATAAAAATGTTTTGACTACAGGGGAGTTGTCCGGCATCATCGCCGCGCTTAAAGGTATCGGAAGCGTAACCGAGCAATCACGCATTGAGCGAACCTTGGAAAAGCTGGGTGCAAACTCTGATGCTGTCGTTTCCATGTCCGAACCTATTGTCATTGACCTCGCTTCCCACTATAAAGGGCAATTAACAGACAAAATCGAAGCCGTTAAGCAAGCGATCACAAGCAGTCAGCTTATAGAATTTGACTACTTCTACAGCAAAGGCGAAAACCATCGGCGGGTAGAGCCTTATGTCGTTGTTTTCCAATGGACTTCATGGTATGTGTTCGCTTTCTGCTTGGAACGCATGGACTGGCGATTGTTCAAGCTAAATCGGCTATGGAATTTAGCAGTGTGCGGCGAAAGGTTTCCTGTGCGTGAAATACCACCGGAAAAACGTGATTGGGGTGGCCAATTCGCAAACTATAAGGATACGGGCACAAAGCTGCTTGCCTTGTTTGATAAATCCGCTAAGTATATGCTGATTGACGCCTATGGGCTGGACTGCTTCCGTGAAACTGACGAAGGTTTGTATTTTGAAATCGGCTACGCCAACCCCAGCTACGTGGTTGGCTGGCTTCTTGGTTTTGGCGATAAAGTGAAGGTGTTAGAGCCGCCAGAAATAGCAAAGGAGATTCAGGCTACCGCTAAAAATATTTTATCACTCTATTCATAACAAGACATACAGTTGTCGTGTTGTGAGTGTTACGATTAAGCAAAAAGCGATAGCGAGGATTTTGAATATGATTGAATCAAGGTGCGGTTGCCTTTGCAGCCAATGCGAATACAGGGAGCTGATGAACTGTGCCGGCTGTATCAATTTTAGCAAGCCCTTTTGGGGCGAATCCTGCCCGGTTAAGTCATGTTGCGAGGGGCGAAAACTCGACAATTGCGGTCTATGCGCCGATTTTCCCTGTGAATTGCTAAATCAGTTTGCCTATGACAAAGAGCAGGGCGATGGCGGTAAACGCATTGAAACTTGTCGTGAATGGGCAACCTCAAGAAATTGAATATACTGGGGGAATTTCTGTGTTGAAAAAGGCGTTGGTCGTTATTGACATTCAAAATGACATAACCAAGAATTACAAGGAAATAATTGACAATATCAATAAGTCCATAGATTGGGCAGTAGCAAACGATATTCATGTTGTTTATATACGGCATGAAAACTTATCGGATGGCACAAGGACGTTCAAACCCAATACTCACGGGGCTGAATTAGCCTCGGATTTGAAAATGGTGTCAGAAAATATCTTCACAAAAAACAAAGGAAACGCATTGACCAGCGAGGCGTTCGCGGACTTTATCGCAAAGAACGAAATATGCGATTTCTACATAACAGGAGCGGATGCCGTGGCTTGCGTTAAATCAACCTGTTATAACTTGCGTAAAGAAAAATATTGCGTCACTGTCATATCTGATTGCATTACGAGTTATGACAAAAAGAAGATTGGCGAAATGCTGCGGTATTATGAAAAACAAGGCTGTGAAATAGTTACTTTTGATGCCTTGCTAAAAAGCTGAGAAGATACTATTGGCTCTCCCCTAACAGGAGGATCGATTGTACGAAGAAGGAGGGGGCGCTAATGCTCCGCTTCGGCGAATTTTTCAAAATGGAGCAGAACCACTATAAAGGCGCTTCGGTATCCAAATGAAGTCGGCCTTTTGAAACCCGAAGAAACCGAAAATTCACAAGTGACCGCTTTATGCTGCTGACCAGCTTGTGAAACTGCATCAAGTACAGGCATTTTGCCTAGAGGGGCTGTACACTGATGAAATCAAATTGGTTCTGTAAAGGCATGCCACAATAGCCATTTTGGATAAGCGTAAGCTTAACTTGAATCAGCACTTGCTAAGGGTACAAGCCAACTCTCCAGAATTGAATTGACCCTGCAAGGAAAGGAGAGAATCATTTTTACGCAGCTGCAATATGAAACCACCGGGATGCATCGTCTATCAATTAAGATGGCCATACCAACTTATGACGCATATTTCGAAGTTATCCCGGCAGTCGGCGAGGCTATCGGAAATCAGTATCATGACTTAAAGTGCGCAGTTCCCGAATACGCATTTCTGATCCACAAGCTTCGCATTCCGGAGCACCAAAGCGATGCTCTGTGAGATTTTCCTCTATGAACCTGCCATAAACAAGCGATGCTGCGCCAACCCAGTCAACCTCCATGAGATCACCTGGCTTTCTCGTTTTCGCTATAAACCAAGAATCCTGTGGCTTCAGTCATGGCAGAGTTCGAGCTATTCACAATAATATCCACATAGCAGGGCGTACCCCATATGTTTCATAGCCAATAAGATCGCCAAAAATATTCACACCGCTGAGGCCACCGTGGACATGTGCTGCGAGATCGCTTCGTGCGCCTGGTGACCTGAGCCACCACCAGTAAACAGCGCCGTTTCGTCTCTCAAAATGCTCCATAGCTTCTTCATACGTCTGCATCATTCCATCTGATTTCATGCTGTAAATGCTTGCAGCTATCCGCTTGGCGGCATTCTTCTGCTGTTCGTCCGTCATGTTCAGCACCGCTTGGCGGTTATCACCATATTCGTCTCGTATGCCATTATCTTCGCCGTTCCAGTTAGCTAACGCTCCGCTGTCGCCGAAATACATGGCCACTTCCTCGATACTCAGCAAGAACACCTTGTCCACTGTGTCCGGCCCACCGTCTGTACCGTACCACGGGTTGTCATTGTTCACCACATTTGTTTCCGTGATACGGCTTTTCTCTTGGGTACTGAACCCGGAATAGAATTCATTATTAAGCCACGATCTGAGAGGGGACGATCCCCATATGTTGGTTTTTCCTTCTCCGTCAAATGCTCTTGTGTCTATTATGTCCCTGCTTATAAGGAACGCTTTTTCGTCCTTTATTTCCAGTACCTGCCACGTATATCCGCCCATCTCGTACAAATCGCCTACTTTCAAGGTAAGCTTCGGTAAGTCAGATTCATCTAAATCGGGCTTCTCGCATCCCAAGAGACATGCCATTATACAGACTGTGAGTACCAGCAAAATGATTTCTATTATTTTCATGAACTTTCCCCCATAAAATAAATATTGCATTGTCATACGATCTTCACTTTTTTACAAATATAAACACATACCCGTAAACAGCTATTTCGGTGTGATATCATCGCCGGTCCTATTACCCATACTTCACATATAATCATCCCGTCTTGGCTTCAGTCGATGCCTGCATCGTTTCCGGCGCCGGCAATATCTCACTGCCATTTCCCGGAGAATCAGCGGGTGCCACGGTGAGCGTACATTCTCCCAAAGGCTGATTGTAAAACCCGACTTCGACCTCATAGGCGATTCCTTCCTCAAGCTGGACAACAATGTACGCGTTGTTATCATCGGTTCCATTATGGTTATACGGGCCCGGTTCTCCCCGAAGAAGGTCATTTATGTTTATGTATGGCATACTGGCGCCGTTATTGGATGTTAGGAATGTCCATAAGCAAGTTTGGTCGGGTGTGAATGAAAATATTATACGCTTGTCAACATGAAAATCACCGCCGCTACCAGGGAGTATCTTCGCCGGTGACACGGTAAGTGTGTAGCTGTTTTTACGGCCGGCAGTATATGTCCACACTCCTGTGATGACTTTGTATGTGCTCCCCTCAATAAGAAAGGCGCTATCGTAACCTGTACCTATGACAGAGCTGCCGTCAGGATAAATGATATCCAGTGTAAGCCCTCCATCGCCGCCAATCGTTATATCGAATATCCAAATGCCGGAGTTGTCTGGTGTGAAAGTATACTCTGTTTTAGCGCCACCTGAAACTACGCCTCCGCTACCCGGTATACTTACATCCAATACTTGAGTTTGCATAGGCGGCTTAATGTCTGAATGAGCTACACATCCGGTAAACAGCATGATAATGCCAATGATAACCGATACTGCCGCGAATGGTTTCTTCATTATGAAAAACTCCAATTTTGAAGCGTCCATATAATATTTTTCATATTACTTGTGTCACTCTATACTCCCTGCCATTATCCTGCAGAGTATCAGTTTATACGAGCCTATTTCTGGTTTAGTTCCGTGCGATGCAAGAAGAGCCGTTCCTGACTCATATTATAACATTTTTCAACACCATGTTCTTATTTCATTTGTACTAGGGATTAGCTGGGTGCGGGTTCATGGCACCAGCCCTTCAGACTGTATTAGCTGCCTTATGGTGCTGTTTAGGCTCTCTAGGGCACTTGTCATGTGAATAATCCTTTCAGGCAAGCCTGCACCATGGTCTGGTTGTTTCTAAATACTTAAATATTGTGCTCACTTGTCTCAGATGCCCCTCCACAGCTATTATTTATTGGAATAGGTTAACTTGTGGAAGCTTAACGAATAACAAAGCGGTGGGTGGTATCTGTGGAGCGTTGCTGACGAATGCTGTAGGGTGGTTGTCTGGGGTCTTTATTCCGGTGCTATTTGCGGCAGTGAGAAGCCAAGGTATCGCTTTCCCAATAATTCTGAACGTTTGGAATGCAACTCATCTTGACATCAGCATTGTCTAGCCAGCTTTTTTTACACCACTCCTTGAGTTTCTACCGAATAAAATGCGATTTTTTTATATCGAACCCCAAGCTCTATTATCAAACTGTGGACTTCCCTTCGTGACAGTGGTGACTTGATAAGATGGCTTCTTCGAGCGAAATACTCATGTGAGCTCAAACTAGATGCCGCAGCAACTGTTGCAGAATATATGGGAAGGCGCATTCTTTTAGACATCGAAAACTGCAGCTATCTGCTAATAATGCGCTATCTCAAGCGTAATCAGGATAAAAGCTTGAAAAAGAAGGCTGCCTAGCAATTATTGCTTTGAAAACTTTGTACTTTTAAGTAAACTATAAAAAAGCGGGGTGGAATATGAAAAAAATGTTTGCGTTAGAAATAGCAATTCTGCTTATTATCGTTATGCTCACGGCTTGTGACGAAGCAAGAGGGGAAGCAACCCCTACGAATGGCCTTGTTGCCGATTCGGATGGCACACAACCAAGCGGCCAATTGCCTAAGACTGATAGCGGAGTAAAAATGATTGTTAATTCTGTAATACCGAGAGAAGGTATTACCATCACTTTGGAAAACAAGACCGCTAGCGAGTTTACATACGGTTCTGATTTTACATTGTATCTGAACGGGAATGATTCTTGGGAAACAGTACAACCGATTATTGATGACTGGGGTTTTGACAGTATAGGGTATGATATTGCGCCACAGTCTACAACAGATGAAATTTTTATTGACTGGTCTTGGCTGTACGGCGAGTTACCGGGAGGCAATTATATTATCAAAAAAGAAATTTTACTTGTTCGCAGTCCCGGCGATTACGACAAGTATTTGGTGGAAGCAGAATTTTCTATTCCGGGTAATATTAACACAGGGCCGACAAGGCCGTAAAAACTGTTACGAAGAAAAAACGGATACCTTTTAAGGGTATCCGTTCTTCGCTAATCAAGCCGTCCGTA
>WRIY01000060.1 GCA_009782515.1 Eubacteriaceae bacterium | reverse complement strand
GAAGGCACTTTCAAGAAACCGCTGCTCGCTGCAAAGGGCCAGGCTGTCCACTTCCCTTAGCCACTCAAATTCGTCTTTGTACGCGGCAGGCGTAATGCGAAGCATTTCCCTGTGCAGCTTATAATAAGCAATCTTGTCTGCAAGCATTTTGTTATAGACTAAGCGCGCGCACCCGAAGGTCTTGGAAATGAGGGTTTGCTGCTCTTTGTTAGGCTGCATTCTGAACTGGAAGGCTTTATAGCATTTCATTGCCGCTCACCCTGGCTTTCAATATGCTTGCGCACAACAGCCAGCGGAGCCCCGCCGAGCTTGCTGGTTTCAGTTTTGGGGCGCACGCCAAATAAAGCGCTGATATGAACGCTTTCGAAGCCCCATTCGAGAAGAGCGTTTGTATAATTTGGGGCAAAGCGCTCGAATATTGCACAAACCCGGCTGACTATAGCTTTTTTCATATGCTTTACGGCAAGAACAAGCTGGCAGCGCAGCATGAATGCTGAATGGTTGGCGCTCTCTAGTATCGTCAATATTTAGCCTTTTATGCTATTTTATACTATATTATACCATGCTTATGCAGAAAAGAAAAAAAACAGCGGCGGCGCGCTCCGCAGACTGCTTTTGATGGCAAAATGGTTTACCCTTTAGAAGCAGTATTCATTGCGATACAGCCTGTTTTCCAAGCCTGCGAACTAATGTGTGCAAATGCGATATAAGCAGAAAGCTTCCTCTGATTCTATTGTAATTTCATAGTCTTTCGACAATCGCCTTGAGTTGCCGAACCAGGCGATTGTTCGCTCGACAACCCACCTCTTCGGCAAAATTTCGAATTCAGGCTTGATGCGCTCTGATATATCAACAAGCAGCCCCAGTTGGCCAAAAAGCATCCTCTTCATACGATTTTCGGTAGCCTGCATCCCCGCATAGCCTCCTAATCGATGGATACTTCGCACATGCCCTTAATGTTGGAATTATGCCAGTTTTGGTGTCATGGCGCGAAGCGTCGTGGACGAACACAGAAAGCAAGTTTCCCATAGTGTCAGATACGATATGGCGCTTCCTGCCTTTCATTTTTTTTTCTCATATTGCCAACCTGGGTTTAGATCGACAAAATCATTGTATTTGTTAGCAATTTGACAGGCATAAATGGGCTGCCGCCTAGTTCAGGCTTCAATAGCTGCATAACAGCCTCAAGAGCATTTGCCTGCTTGCCATATGCCTTCGGCCACAGCGCATTGTACCGGTTTATGTATTTTGTCGCCACGCCCCTGTAGCCGGCATAAACATGCTTTATGAAACTGTGAAAGCCGCTAACCGCCTGGCTGTTCGGATAGCCTTGATCTTTCTCTTTTTCCTTGTTAATGCCCACAATCACTGCGCTCGAGGCTTCTCCCACTGCTTTATAGCTGTTTAGCCCGTCGCAGACAGCGATTGTGCCAGGAGCCAGATGGGGGGCATATGCTGCCACAGCCTCTTCGCTTGAAGGCCTTGATCTGTTCACAGCCGTTGCCAGCTGCCATCCTCCACGCTCGACAATTGTGCATATGCATATTTGCTCATTTGACAGCCCGCGCCTTAGAGCCATTCTTGCGAGGGCCTCTATAAAAATCCTCTGGAATCTCTTTTCCTTTGTAGCTGTCAAGAACATATGTTTCATCGATCTCGGAAGTGTTTCCTAGAATTGTAGGGCTCTTCTCTTCCTGCCTTCTAAGGCCTACTAGGATCTTGTGGCGCATTCTATGAACGGTGCGAACTGACGCGCCTATCTTTTCAGCGGTTTTTTCCAATGGCACAAAGCCAGTTGTGTCCATGGCCACAGTTTCCCATGAGCCCATGCTTTGATGGGAGTTGCTTCTGATCGTGTTTGTTGTCTCAACAAATGTCTTTCGGCAGCATTTGCACATATACCTCTGCTTGCCTCTTTTAAAGCCATAGCGAACGCTGGCTGCTCCGCAATGGGGGCATGCCATTGCAGTTGTTTTTGCTTCATCGGGGCCCATATCGCTCTCATCAAAGCTTTCGCCGGCATCGCTTGCTTCGTGAGCATTTTGCTTTTCAATTAAGCCCTTTATATAGTCGAATGCCTCTTGCCTGTTCTCTACGCTGAGCTCCATGCCCAGCTGGGAAATTTCATATAGCCAATCTGTCATTGCGCTCACGCTCCGTAAACGTTTTCTTAAGTACAGCATAGCGCATTTTTAATTCCATAGCTATTTTGTCATATAAACCCTGGTTGGCAATATGAGAAAAAAATATCTGCTTCGCAATCCCGATACTTGTTTCGTTGCCGAAAAAAATAATGAAATCATAGGCGTAATTCTGAGAGGTCACGATGGTCGCAGAGGACTAATTTATCATTTGGCGGTTAAGGTTTCTGAAAGAGAACAAGGAATTGGAAATACCTTGCTTGAATATGCTATTGAAGCATTGATAAATGAAGGTATAGCCAAGGTCTACATTATGGTTTTCAAAAACAATGAAACAGGTCATGCCTTTTGGGAAAAACGAGGGTTTACCATCCCAGACGAGTCTTTGTATAGAGCCAGAAAAATCAAAGCGATCAGACATATTGATACATAAGGAATGCACAGGGGTAGAGTGGGTCACCCGCTTCATGGAAGCGTGTGACCCACTCTGACAGTTACCGCTTCGCGGCTAATTGCAGTTGCCGACAAATATGTGTTACAAACACAACTTGCTAGCAATATTTAGTCTATAGGCTACCACAAGCTTAAGTTCCTATCTGATCCCAATCAATATCGTTGTCTAAAATAAACCCACTATCTTCTGCTTTTTGAAGCTTTTTCGCTTCTTCAGGAGTAACTTTAGTAAAATCAGGATCCCAAGCAAGCACTAGCTTTTTCACAAACTCATATGCAAAACGCTGCTCTTCTATCGGTAGCATGTCAATGAGTTTTGCTGTTTCAACTGACAAAGATGCCATTATTTTTCTCCTTATTTATATATATCACCACGATTCCCAATATCAATGATCAAAAGGAGCTTAATTCCATTAGGGAACTTACCGGAAATAAACCAGACAGATTTTCATCTTTGCTAAGCAGTACTGCTTGTACGCTTCACTCAGATGCATATAACCTGCTTTTGTGCTTGCAGCCTCATGCTTTATGTATAAAACTCGATTTGCTGCAATGCCTGGCCCAATCCCAGAATTCGCAAAGGCTCATCCCGCTTACGCAAGCCGAACCCTTACAGGCGTATCCCTGGCACCGCTACCATATAATCCCATATCATTACGTTAGTATTTGAGATTATACCATAACTTTTGCAAAACCCGAACATTTGGCAATATAGCTTATAAATTTGGAACTTTTGCAGAAAAAGGTGTGGGCTAGCTTTTCACTTCGCGAATTCCGCAAAACGACGCCAGGCTCTCATTGCTGTGCCATATTTTATTCGGCGCCGGCTCATTTTCGCTTTCCAGCGTCATCAGCGCATTCACTTCTTGATCGCTTGTTATGTCAAGGTATGCCATAGTGGTGTTCAGCTGGGCGTGCCCCAGCAAGAACGATATCTGCACTATATTTATGCCGTCTTCCAGCCAATGGGAGGCTTTTGCGTGCCGAAGCATATGCGCGTGGATGCCCAAAGGGACCTCTTTGCAGTTTTCGTAGGCAGTTTTGGCATGCTTTTTGAGCTGCTTGTTAACTGCGTTTTGGCTCATCTTCCCGCTAACGCCTTTGTTTCTAGAATAAAAAACATATGACGATGGCTTTGGCGCGGGGCCATGGAAGTCTTTTAGGTATGCTTTTAGGTGCGAGGCTGCCAGCGGAAGCAGATACAGCGTGCGCACTTTGCCGCCCTTTCCGATGACTGTTGCATGCGGCTTGCTTGCGTCTAGGCGCAAATGCTCGATTTTCATGGAAAGCAGCTCGTCTATGCGGGCGGCAGTGCCACCATCAGGGCTATGTCCCTTCTGCCTGCTTTCGTTGAGGGGTTTGGCGCAGCAAGAAGAGCCTGCACAGCTTTCTTGCTCATTCCTTCAACAGGCTTTCGGGGCTGCTTCCTGCGCTTTATCTGTGAAGCTTCCGTAGGCAGATAAAGCAGCGAGGCGTCCTTGCTTCCTAGGTATTGAAGAAATGCCCTTAGCGACGACAGCCTAATGTTGCATGTCGCTGGGCTGCACGAGCGCGCGCCAGCCAGCCACGCCAGCCACTGCTCTATATTCTCTCTGCTAAAGCAGCCAGCGCTTAGGCTAGCTGCAGTTATCCCTTTTTCTGACTCTAAGAAGCCTATATACAGGCTGATGGCGTCATTGTATGACTTTAGGGTATGCTCGCTTGCGCTTTTGCGCAGCGGGGCATACTCGCCAAAAACTCATGAATGCGCTTGGCGAGCATAACAGCCTCATTCGATGCTTTCATATCTAGCCTCCGGAATGGTTTCTGCCTCGTCTGTCTTTTCTTCAAGAATGCATGCCAGCTGCGGGGTTAGCGAGTAATAGTATTTTGTGCTCTCAACCGAGCTATGGCCCATGCTTTTGCTAAGGCTGAGAAGCTTTGAATGCAGCCCAAACCACTCGCCTTGCCAGCTGTTTATATTCTCAACAGCGTAGTTGTGGCGCAAGGCGTATGGCACTGCATTGCCGGCATTTGCCTGCACCCACATTTCTTTAAAATTTCTTGCTGCCCATCTCGACGGCAAATGCCCGCTTTCCCCGTATGGAAAGAAATATGCCCTGTTAGGGTATATCTTGCCAATGGCAGCGCCATACTGCCTTAGCAAGGCAAGCATGCTTTCGTGCAAAACAGCAAAATGCTGCGCATGGCCTTTTGGCTTGCGAATGTTAACAGCCCCGCTGCTGAGATCAATGTCTTCGCGCATGAGCATGCGGGCTTCATATGGGCGCATCCCGCTGCTGTAAAGCAGCCGAAAAAAAACAGGCACAGTTATTCGCCGCGAATGGTGCGCTTTGTTGGCTGTCTTCGCTTCAATGGAATCGCAGGCGGCAAAGAAATTTTCGAGCTCTTCTTGGGAAAAAGCGTGCGGGATATACTTTCTCGGCACAGCGCGCGGCATGTCTGGAACTTCGATATCGGCAAGCCCGCGCGTTTTCAGGTACGCAATAAAGCTAGCTAGCGGATAGGATCTTGAGATGCATGAATTGATTGTTTCAGTGCTTCGCTTGGCAAACCAAGAGTCCGCCATTTCCTGCGAAAGCTCTGAAGCGCCAGGGAAGTTCAAAAGGCAGTGCCTGCCAAAGGATCGCAAGCTGTCAATATAGCCGCTGCGCCAGCGCCCTGAAGCTTCCTGGAACGCTATATACTGCCCAATGAGCGGCTCAAGAAACGGAGAAATTTCATTCATCGCCAAACAGCCCTTCTGGAACTGGAAACCGCTCTATGCTGAGCGCGCATTCCTTCAAATGCCCAAAATCAGCGCTTAGGCAGGGCTCAATAGAGCTTGGGGCTGTATGCCCAAGCAGCTTGCTGATGACTGGCTGCGGAATTTCATTCTCTAGCAGCCCAACAGCCATGCGGTGGCGAAATATGTGGATGCCTTTGCGGCTGCCTGCGCTTTGGCGAATATTTGCTCTTTTCATTCTCCCATTTGAGGCCCATGAAATGCCTGAGCGCGACAGGCCGCCATAGGGGGCTTGCTTTGAAACGAAGACAAACTCGCAGCCAGTTTTCGGGCGCTCAGTGGATATATACTCAAAAATAGCGTTGCCCACTACAGCGGTTAGCGGCATGTCTAGCTGGATCCCTGTCTTTTGCTGAACCAGGCTTATTCGGCCATTGCCCCAGTCAATGCTGCTTAGCTTGAGCCCCGCTATGTCGCTGCTTCTTAGCCCTGTGTAATAAGCGAGCGTGCCGATTGCTCTGTCTCGAAGCGAAACCTCTCCGCTGTTTAGCGCCTGCAAATATTTTTCGGATTCTTCTGGCGTTAAATACTGGATGTTTTTGCGCTCTTTTTGAATTTGGGGCAAGAACAGCGCCATTGTGCTGAAAGCTTCAGCGCCAAGGGCAGCGCACTCCTTTAAAACAGTTTCAACAGCGCGCTTGTAGCAATGCCCATAGCGCGGCTGCCCACCATCTCCAATGAATGCAGCAGCCACACCCTTATCTGTTATGCTTTTAAAGCTTTCAGCGCCATTTTGCTGCAGGGCAAGAAAAAAGCTTGCCGCGCACCGTGAATCTATATCAATGGCAGACTGTTTTTTGCCTTTCAGCTTTGCAGCAGACTCATAAAAGGCAATTGCGCTTTGCCACTCGCTGTTCAGCAAGCAGAAAGACTTTCGAGTTATGAAGGCGTTGCGCAGCTGCGCGCTAGGGTACAGCCCGCTTAAGTCAGCTTGGCGCTGTTTTCCTTTAGGTTCTCAAAATGCATGCCAAGCCTCCTTACTGAGCTAGGATGCCCGAAAATGCAAACTTTATCTTGAAAAAAGTGATTATTTTTAGAATAATGAAGGAAAGGTTTAGATTATTTTAAAGTGATGGTATAATCTCATATCATTACGTTAGTATTTGGGATTATATGGTAGCGGCGCCAGGGAAACGCCTGCAAGGGTTCGGCTTGCGTAAGCGGGCTGCGCCTTTACGAATTCAGGGATTGGGCCAGGCATTGCAGCAAAGCTAGTTTTATACATAAAGCATGCTGGCTGCAAGCACAAAAGATAGTTATATGCATTTGAGTGAAGCGTACAAGCAGTACTGCTTAGCAAAGATGTAAATCTGTCGGGTTTATTTCCGGTAAGTTCCCTAAATAGTTTCACTCCAAATAGGCTATCTTGTCAATGAAGTGTTACTGCATGTATCCGCAATGGCATGCTTGGTACCGAAGCGGCAGGTGTAGACAGTGTGGTAAGCAGGAGTGCGCTTTACAAGCTGAATTGGTATATTTTCGTGTTTTTCGAATAAGCAATGGTTCAGCAGTTATCCGGGATTAAGGGGTAGCTGCCATGATGCATAAACTCATTGTTTTGCGTAAGCTGTGGTTCTGCCGCCGCTGATTTTCACAAGATAACCATCCTTAACCATAGCGGTTAGGGTTCTCTCAACTGTTACCCTGCTTATATCGGGCATAGCTTCCATGATTTCGGCTTTCGTGACCTTGCCGAGTTTGCCGTCAATGAAGGCGCGGATGCGATCTTGCTTCGAGATTCCTTTTTGGTTAAGATAAGTAACCCTTTCCTCAAACTCGCCATAAGCCTTGATCAAAATGCCTAGGAAGTAGCTTACAAACGGTTGATAATCGTTTTGATTGTCGTGCCAGCCTGTCGAACTGCTCTGAAGGGCTTCGTAGTAGGTTTCTTTGCTTTTTTCAATTAGCCGCTCAATGCTTATATATTTTCCGACGTTATACCCGGCGCGGTATAAAAGCAAGAGTGTTAATAAGCGGCTCATGCGTCCGTTTCCATCGTTGAACGGATGAATGCAGAGAAAATCCAGTATAAACATCGGCACAAGAAGCAGTGAATCATATTCGTCCTTGTTCAAGGCTGTATTAAATTCCTCGGTGAGGCTGTCCATTGCTGATGCTGCCAAGAATGCTGGAATAGGCTTGAACCGCTCAAACTGCTCTCCTTCGGCATTTGTTTCGGCGATAAAGTTGTCTGAGTTTTTATATGAGCCACCGATGGAAGAACGTGAAAATGAGTACAACTGCTTGTGAAACTGAAGAATGATGTTCGGGCGCGCAGGTATATAATCGTAGCTTTCATGGATGACAGCCAAGACATCGCGGTATCCCGCTATCTCCTCCTCTGTGCGGTTTCGTGGTGCGGATTTGTCTTGTACAAGCGCTTTCAAGCGTTCATCTGTTGAGTTAATGCCCTCGATCGCGTTTGATGAGCCTGTGCTTTGGATTTTCGCAATTTCCATTAGGCTCTGCAATGCCTCAGCATTTGCCTCGACATACATCTGCTGCTTGGTCTTGTGTTCGTGGATACTGGTGAGCAATGCGACGATTTCCGGTGTAAGCAGAGTCTTCGGTGTTTCTTTATAGTCAAAGATCTTCATATTGAAATCTCCATCATTATTACTATCTCCATCATTATGGCATATTATGAAGTAGCTTCCGAGAGGATGATGGAGATTATTTTTGAATATCAACGGGAGGAGCTTAAAGATTGCCCGCTCTGATGAATTCGCTGCTGCTTTTCATTGGGCACTGTGACATTCAAGCGCAAATTGTGCTATCTGCGCTATAGCTGGTTAATGCATTGTCGGCATAGCAGTCCAGCGTAATACCAACAATGCTGGCATAGCCTTTGGTTACTGACACTATTCAATCAATATTGTTGCCATTATCACCAGGAAGCTAAATCAGTTACGGTTTGTTAGATCAGAAATTGTCTTTAAAACTAACTTGCGTTTACGAATATTTGTTCAAGAGAATTTAACAAATTATCTATACTTAGAAATCCCTCACCTAAATATAATCGAAAACATATGAATCTAATCTAAATTTCATAATTAGTAGAAATGTGCATATAGCATATGCTAAGATCTTTTAAAAATACATATAGAGGTAGAAAATGAAAAAATTACACAGGAAATATGTAGCGTTCTTATTAATTATACTCATGATCGGTTTTAGCAGTACAGTATTAGCGCATGGTGGAAATACTGACAGGTATGGAGGCCATCGCGACAACCAAAACGTTTCCGGCTTGGGCTATTACCACTACCACTGTGGAGTAGGAAACCCGCCGCACCTTCACCCAAATGGATACTGCCCATACGGAAACAATGTCATATCGCCAGAGGACACACAAAGCTATGCGC
>WRIY01000059.1 GCA_009782515.1 Eubacteriaceae bacterium | reverse complement strand
ATTAGTGCAAACACAAAGAAAAGAGGGAAACAAACAGCTGGCAGGGGCCAGGAGGGTTTTGTGCGCCTTCCAGCAGAAATACGAATAAAAGCATTTGGGCGCTTCGCCCAAAAAAGGGGCGTGGAGCCCGTGAGCGAATGTTTGCTCTTCAGCACTGCTGGCAGCAAACTGATTGCATGCAGCGAAGCCATTTGATATAATAGCTTGCCATTCAGTTTATATATTGCTGCAAAAAAGCCTGGCAATTGGCTGTATACGCAGCTCTCAGCAGCGCTTTGCAGCACAGGCAAAAGAATAGCGCTTACGAAATATTTTTGCGAAATTGGCAACTATGCCGATAACAGGGATATTGTGCCTGAAAAATTCCTTTTCATGGGGCATTCCCTCAAGAATAAACCATGTTAGAATAAATGGGACATGGAGAAAAAAACAGTAATTCTGGCTAGCGGCTCTCCCCGCAGGCGCGAGCTTATAAAAATGCTCGGCATGCCTTACAAAGCCGTAAGCGTCGATGCGGATGAAACATTTGATCCGGCAAAAAATCCATATGAGAATGCAATAAATGCTGCAGGCAGAAAAGCTGCGGCAGCAGCTGCCCTGCTGGGGGCAGGCAACGATGCAGCCTTAGGCATTGACACTATCGTAGTGTGCAAGGGAAGGGTGTTTGGAAAGCCGAAAAGCTTTGATGAATGTATGGATATGCTCAGATCATACTCCGGCGAAAGCCACAATGTGATAAGCGGAGTGAGCATAGTAAGCAATGAAAAGTCAGAGTCGTTTTCGGTAGAGACTATAGTCACCTTTTGTGAAATGAGCGAAGCTGCAATGGCTGAATATGCCAGTAGCGATGAGCCATATGATAAAGCTGGAGGGTATGGGATACAGGGCAGGGCTGCTTTATACATAAGCGGCATTATTGGCGATTATTACAACGTTATGGGCTTTCCGGTGCAAAAAGTGCACCAGTCATTAAAATCATTTGGTTTTTAGCTGGCTGGGCCAGCATAAACATAAATACTAGAAAGATTTGAAAAGATGAATATTCGCAGCCGTTTCTTTAGTGAAGAAGGATGTTTGCCAGTTAAGAAGATAGCACTCTTTGACATAGCCCAGATAACTGCGCTTGCAATAGCAGCTATCTATTCAGTGGCAATGTACTTTTTAATTCGCGCCTTTGGCATTGCAGTAACGCGCATAGCCTACAGCCTTTGTTTTGCCCTCCTATTTCTTAGAATAGCAAACCACCAATATATCCAAAAGGATTTTGATCCTGCTAAGCAGCTGCCTTTTCATCTGTGCAGCTATTGTGTGGCTTTATGCTTTATAGCTGCCATGACGAAGAGCCCTGCACTGCTGAGCATTGCCTTCGGCATTGCGCCTGCGGCAGGGGCCTTAGCGCTTCTCTTTCCTGAGGACAAAGCGGCAAAGTACCCCCGATTGCGCTTTCGCAGCATTGAATATTACTTCTCGCACATTAACCTTGTAGTAATGCCGGTATATACCTGGCGGCTGCTGGGGTTTGCCCCCCAATTTTCGATACTGCCGATATTTATTATTGTATATGCCACGATGCTGCTGATAGCATGGGCAGTAAACAAGGTAACCGGCGGCAACTACATGTACATTATGAGAGCTCCCCATTCTGCTCCGCTGGAGCTTGTGCAAAAGCTGTTCGGCCTCGTCGGCTACAGGCTTATAGTGCTCGTAGGCGCATGCTCGCTGTTTGGGGTAACATACGGGGTGGCGGCATTGTTCGCAAAATTCCTGAAAGCATAATGCATGCTTGTCATTATGCTCAGCTATTGCTGATATCGAGCTAAAACGACATGGCCAACACGATATACTTGGCCAGTTGCAGTAAGTTCGCGTAAATTACATATCAAAAAAACCTTACATTCAAGGAGCGCTAAATGCCCTACACGCTAGTAATCGTAGAATCGCCAGCTAAGGCAAAGACAATTGAGAAATACCTGCCGGAAGGATACCATGTTGTCGCTTCGCAGGGCCATTTGATTGATCTGCCAAAATCAAAGCTGGGCATTGACATAGAAGACAATTTTAAGCCAATATACCAAGCTGTCAAAGGGAAGGGCCCAATCCTCAATGAGCTTAAGAAGGCTAAAGCCAAAGCTGATGAGGTAATCCTTGCTACCGATGCTGACAGGGAAGGCGAGGCAATATCCTACCATCTTGCCAACTATCTTGGAATTGACCTGAGTGAGCACAACCGCATCATCTTTAATGAAATAACTCCAAAAGCCATAACTGAAGCCATGCAGAACAAACAGCATGTGAATCTCGACTTAGTCGACGCCCAGCAAGCCAGAAGGGTGCTCGACAGGCTTGTTGGCTACCAGATCAGCCCTGTCTTATGGAAGAAAGTCATGAGAGGGCTTTCAGCCGGAAGGGTGCAGTCTGTAGCCATGAGAATGATAGTGGACAGGGAAAATGCAATCGATGCGTTTGTCCCTGAAGAGTACTGGATCGTTGACGCTATCTTAAAGAAGGGCCGAACGCAGTTTACTGCCCACCTTACTAAAATTGGAAGCAGCAAAGCTGAAATCCACAACGAGCAGGATGCAAGCCGGATTTCTGAGGATCTGCAAAACGCCAGCTATGTTGTTCAGTCAGTAAAGAAAGCTGAGAGAACAAGAAAGCCGCTTCAGCCTTTTATTACCTCGACCCTTCAGCAAGAGGCATACTCAAAACTTGGCTTTACTACTAAAAGGACAATGGCTATAGCCCAGCAGCTGTACGAGGGCCTTGATCTTGAAGGCCAGGGCCATATCGGGCTGATAACATATATGAGAACAGATTCCACCCGCCTGTCTGATGATGCTGTAGCCCAGGCTGTTGCAGCCATAGAAAGCCAATATGGCAAAAAGTATCTTGGGGATGGCCAGACACGATCCACCAAGAAGGCCAAAAGCCTCCAGGACGCACATGAGGCTATACGCCCGACTGATGCCAACCTTGATCCGGAAAAGCTAAAGAAGGTGCTTACAAACGATCAATACAAGCTATACAGCCTGATATACAGGCGCTACCTGGCATCGCGCATGGCGCCGGCGATTTACAGCACAATAGCCGTAGATATATTGGCTGACGGCAATTATACATTTCACGCTACAGGCTCAAAGATAAAGTTTGACGGCTTCCTTGCAGTATATGATGTAGATGCCGAGAAGGAAGAAACGTCGCTTCCGGAAATGGCAGAAGGCGACATTGTAAAACTGTCCAAGCTGGAAGTTGAGCAAAAATTCACGCAGCCTCCACCCCGCTTCACAGAAGCCAGCCTGGTAAAAGCGCTTGAAGAAGAGGGGATAGGAAGGCCATCAACATATTCCCCTACTATTTCCACTATCCAAAACAGGAACTATGTCTCAATGGAAGACAGGAAGTTTGTGCCAACTGATCTGGGAAAAGCTGTAATCAAGCTGATGGTTGAAAACTTTGCCAGCATAGTTGACTTAGGTTTTACTGCTTCTATGGAGGAGCATCTGGATAAAATTGCAGATGGCAAGGAAAATTGGGTGCAAACGATCGCTGATTTCTATGAAGGCCTGAAAGTTGATCTGGACAAAGCTGATGATATAACCAGAATATCCCTGCCAGAAGAAGAGACAGATGAGATCTGTGAAAAGTGCGGGAAAAAGATGGTTATCAAGTATGGCCGCTATGGCCGCTTTTTAGCCTGCCCCGGATATCCGGAATGCAAGAATGCCAAAGCCATCACAAAATCTATTGAAGTGCAGTGCCCTATCTGCGGAATGGACATTATCGAGCGCAAAACTAAGAAGAACAGAATATTCTACGGTTGCAAAGGCTATCCGGAATGCGATTGGACCAGTTGGTACAAGCCTCGAGGCAAAGACTGCCCAAAGTGTGGAAACATGCTGTTTATTAAGGGAAAGAAAGCTTTCTGCCAGCATGACGGCTGCGACTATTCAGAAGACTACAACCCGGAGTAGAGCATGGCTAATCATTGCTCTGCTCCGTGCTGTCTATAAAGGATCTTAATTTCATCCATGCAATAACATCGCTTGCCGCCAGTGTGCTGCTTTTATTTATCGACTTTATCTTTATATATATTGCCATCGACCTATACGCAACTATCAGGTGTTTCTTTCGAACCCTTCTAGCTTTTTCGAGCCGGAATTATTATTTCAAATGCTAAATACATGATTGCCATTTCACTTTTCTCATAAAGAATGGGAGACAAGAATGCTGGCCCTCGCCATAATTTTGAATCAGTTATTTTTTTAGGCTGGTTCACTTTCTAGCATCTATCTCGCTATTGCATGATCACAATTCCAAACAATTTGACTGAATGCTTCTATTGACGAAAATGTCATATTTTGCTTAAATAGGAAAAGCGAGAGGAAATGGGAAAATAACATGGCAAAGTATAAATACTCATCCACTGTAAGCAATTCATACTTGGGAGAAACAAAAACAATAACAGGTACGAACAAGTCTGATGTCTATACTAGGGCTAATAAGCAAATCGAAGCATGGGCGAAGAAAGAGGCTACACAACGCGAAAGAGATCGCAAGGCTAATGATATAGCAGAGCAAAAGCGAGAAGCTGACAGCCTGAATGCTAAAGCAAAAAGTATCCAACAAGCATACAGCAATATTTTAAAAACATCGCTGGATTCTAGCCATGCCCCATTATGGGGCGGCATGAAGCATAAACAGCCATATATTGAATTTGAGTATAACAACAAGCTTCCTTCATGGGAAGAATACCGAGCTGCACAAAACCTTTCTCAGAGGAGCTTTCTCGAAAATGCTTTTAAGTCGAGAAGAGAAGAACGAATGGCCAAAGAAGCCGCTGCTGAAGAAAGCTATAATTCGCTAAGCATAAGCTATAATACTGCAAAAGAGGAAGCCTATAGGCGATACCTGGAAGAAAAAAATACATACGAAACCAAGCAAAAAGCGCAAAATGATTCAATCGAGAAATGGAAAGCAGATTTTGAAAAAGGGGAAATCGAAGCAGTCGAGCGCTATATACTTGCTGTCCTTGACAATTCAAAATACCCTCTTGGCATCCGGCTTAATGGCGAGTGCTCATTTGATCTCCAAGCAAAATCTCTGATCGTATCAGTATGCTTGCCTACTCCTGAAGATATCCCCAATGTAATCGGATATAAATACGTCGCAAACAGAAATTCAATAGATCCGATAATGATAAAGCCAAAAGACAAAAACGAGCTGTATGAAAGCACTATTCACCAAATCACACTTCGTATAGTTTACGAACTCTTTGCCCAGACAAATCAGCAAGTAGACAGCATTGTGTTCAACGGATGGGTAACAGGCATAAACAAAGCAACAGGCATTGAATACACTGCATGCCTTATATCTGTACAGTTTGGCAGAAAAGAGTTCGATAGGCTAAACCTTAAAAAAGCTGATCCAAAAGAATGCTTGAGAAGCTTTAAAGCCCTTTCTGCTGGCGCTTTGCATGAGCTAACTCCAGTTAGGCCTATCATGGAGCTAAACCGAGAGGACAGAAGATTTATTTCGCCGGTTGATGTCCTTGACGCTATGGATTCAGATACAAATCTCGCCACAATGCCCTGGGATGATTTTGAACATTTGGTTCGTGAGCTTTTCAGCCGGATTTTTTCAAGAGACGGCGCTGAAGTGCACGTAACACAAGCAAGCAGAGACGGCGGTGTTGATGCGATCGCTTTTGATCCTGACCCGATTATGGGAGGCAAATATGTCATTCAAGCGAAAAGGTATAAGAATGTTGTGCCGGTTTCAGCGTGCAGAGATCTGTATGGAACAATGATTAACGAAGGTGCAGTCAAAGGAATACTGGTTACAACAAGCCATTACGGCAATGATTCGAGAGAGTTTGTAAAAGACAAGCCAATATCGCTAATCGACGGATCTAACTTGCTGCATATGCTAAGCGAGTATGGATACAGTTTCACTATTGATCTAACGAAGTGATTTATTAATGCATCTATTCATGCTGCCTTGAATGTATTGCATTGATATATGCATTTTTCAGGTAATGAAAATATGCCTTTGGCTAAAGAAGCACGCTATAGCAGCCCTCCATCATAAACCTGTTTCCGTTTACTGATCCATGACTGTATGGCAAAAGTCCGCGCCCGTCAGCCGACGAAAACATACCCAGAAAATGACCGAGGAACGGGGCTAAATTTTCCGTGGCCTTTTCTCTTTCCTAACTAAGCCTAATATCCAACTGCGGATACGCCCCGCCGAATTTGGCGACAAGTTTATCGAGAGCAATAGCGAAAAACCCCAACTCATCATTTATTCGTTTCGCTAATGTTGATTTACCGGCTCTTGACGGGCTTGCGATTATTATGTTTTTCAAACTCATTCGTCCTCACGATACATAAAATGCTGTACTCCCTCGTTATATCGTTTCATAAAATCGGCGATGTTCGTCGGGTATACTTCAATTTGGCTAAGGGTTTCAACAGGTATCCAATGGAACTCTATTATGAATATGAAATCCCGCCCCTCGATTCGCTCGTCGCCCACAAAAACGCCGTCAAGAGGCATCTGCGTTTCGTCTTTTAATGCGACTTCATAATAAAAGCATATTTGGTGGCACGGCTTATCGCCCCACGGGAAGAATATCTCCGCAACCCATTTCAACGCGCCGACCGTTATATCCGCTCCGATTTCTTCTTTGAACTCACGGATCATAGTATCTGCGCTGGTTTCGCCAAGCTCAACGTGGCCGCCGGGAAGGCAAACCCTGTATCGTTGGCCGGTTTTTGCAACAGGAGTTTATTACCCCGCAGCAGTAGTCCCGCAACGCGGTAGCTGAACACATAATTATCGCGGTGGAATAGAATGTCGCTCATATCTTTGCTCCTTGGATATATGACATGTCATTTAATCGCGGGATAATGTGTTCGCCTTTATTATTCAGTTCCATAAACGATACACCGCCGGGCGAACCAAAGCGGCTGAACTGTTGAATATCCGCGCCAATCCACACCTTATGAAAGACAGCCAATGTGCCGCCGTGTGAAACAAGAATAATGTTATCCGCTTTGTCCGCGATAATATCACGGCACAAACTATCAACCCGATTCCAAAATTCACGCCATGTTTCCGCTCCGTGAAACTGCGGATCATCGAATGATTTTGTCGTCAATATATTTTCTTTCGCCCATTCTCTTGTTTTTCCCACGCCTTCACCTATGTTATGTTCACGGAGTTTTTCGAGGTATTCGATTTCAACACTCATATAACGTGCAAGCGGTTCGGCGGTTTGCCTTGCGCGGATCAAGTCGGACGAATAGATTTTATAGGCTTGCCCTTTCAATTCGGTGGACAGCTTACGCCCGATGTTTTCCGCATATTCTTTGCCTAAATCGGTCAATTCCCAATCCGTCCACGAGCCCATCATGCCGTTTGTGTGATGCAGAGCTTGTGTATGCTGAATGGTAATTATGTTTTTCATTCCGCGTCCCTCCATATCAGTATGCCCTTCGTGTATTCGCTGTTGTTGTGAGCATCCAAGACAAGCTGTTTCTCATCTTCGCTGCACCTGATAAGGATTTTTATTTCGCTGTCCTTTTTCATCAAATCCACCGTGCAGATGATAGCGTCGACAACTTCGCCGTCCGTGCCTTTCCAAATATCGATTCCGCCGCCGTCCATTGATGATGTGTTTTCGAGATACCCGTAATTGACAGGGTATACGAACGTGGGGTATTTCGGGTGATGGCTGTCTTTCGGACGGCCAATAACGAGTTTCGATTCGGAAACGAGCTTGTCGAGAGCTGGCCAAAAGGCGGCGCTGTATTGTGTGTTCATAACCCTATCACCTCTAATAGCCTTTCCACAGCCGCCAACAACCTACCGTTTTTTACCTTTTCAACGCTATCCTTAGCCCAATTTGGAAAAACCTTGCGTTGACAAGCGATGACCAAACTCGATAATTCACATGCCACAGCGTCAATAATAATTTCCCGTTCATCGAACGCGCCGTATGTAGACAGGAACGCTGCTTTTGCTTCTTCGCTGCCGAGGCTCCAGCACACATTGCGAATGTCCGAATACACATATGACTTGTAAAGGAAGTTGTAATCGAAAACCAATGCGCTTAACCCATCACGCGCCACCGCCAGGTTGGTGTAATAAAAATCGGTATAGACGAGGGTTCGCGGCAATTCAATCACGGCGGACCGGATTTTATCTAAATGCTTTTCGATAACTTGCCATACCGGCAATCCGTTTGTCCCCGTCTTTTCTTGAATAAACCGCATATTATCAAGCGTCAGGCTGTCGTACTCATCAATGAAATCGTATGTATTTACATAGTCTCGTCCGTTTTCGTGGAGGGTTTTGTACCACAGAGCGATTTTTTCGGCGGTATCCGGGTCATTCATATCTTCCGGTGTACCCAACCGATAATCACTTCGCTCAATATCCTCCATCACAAGAGAGCAATCCGTATATGCGATCATTTTCAGAGTAGGAACGCCAAGCGAATTGAGAAGCTGATAGTTAGCAATTTCACGGCGGTATTCCGGCCTGTCAAAGCATTTCATCACATAGCTGTCATCATCGGCAGTAACGCGCCAAACCGAAACGCCGTCTTTATCGCGGACAAACGTGCTGGAGAGGTATCCGTAACTTTCCTCAAAACCAAACAGGAACGTATGGCTCCCCGTGTCCGCAAACTGCTGGATCTTCTCTCCGATGTACTTAAAGCCTGTCAGCGTCTCATAAATGGCGACGCCGTAACGCGCGCAAATCGCATCGGCAAGCCCCGTCGTGACGATAGATTTGACGGCCGCTCCGTTCCCGGGCAGCGTGCCCGCCGCCTTTTTCGCAGACAGAATATAATGCAGGAGCAGACAGCCGATCTGATTGCCTGTCAGATATTTGAAAGCCCCTTCGCCGTCCGGCACGGCCACGCCCACCCGATCACAGTCCGGATCGGTCGCGACAATCACCGTGGCGCCGGTTTCAGCCGCCAGCCTGACCGCAAGTGAGAAAGTCGCCGGATCTTCCGGATTGGGGGAAGGAACCGTGGGAAATTCCGCGTCCGGCAGTTCCTGTTCCGGCACTACGGTCAGAGAAGTGAAGCCTAATTCGGTCAAAACCCTGCGCACCGGAATATTTCCCGAACCGTGGAGGGGCGTATAGACGATCCGCAAGTTTTTCCCTTGCGTCCTGTCTAATTCCGGGTATAAAGCCAAACCCAGCACCTGTCCGACATAAGGTTTGTCTATTTCTTCGCTAATAAACTGCAGTAATCCGCTCTTTTTCGCTTCTTCAACAGGCATGGGCTCCAGGCCCAGCCAGCTTTCCCGGGATTCGATTTTGGCCAGGATCTCGTCGGCCTGGTCGGGCGGACACTGCGCCCCGTCTTCCCAATAGACTTTATAACCGTTGTAAATTTTGGGATTATGGCTGGCCGTTACCACAATGCCGGCAATGGCCCGCAGTTTACGGACAGCGTAAGAAAGTACCGGCGTAGGGCGAAGGCTCTCAAAGAGATAAGCTTTCACACCGTTCCGTGCCAGAGGCAGAGCGGCTTCCAGGGCAAATTCCG
>WRIY01000058.1 GCA_009782515.1 Eubacteriaceae bacterium | reverse complement strand
CATTGAAACGTGCAGAATGCCTGTGAGCACACCAAACTCTACGAAAGGGTTGCTCTTTAGGGCTTGGCCCAGGAGCCCTCTAAATAGCCCCGCCATTTCATCATAGTAGCCCATTTGGCAAGCCTGGTTTATAGGGGCATCGTATTCGTCTATCAATACGATCGCTTTTTTCCCATACCGGCGATGCAAAGCCTTTGTCATGAGCCAAACGCTGCTATCAACATCTGTTTCGTCTGCCTGCTTTGCAGACATTCTGTCAAATACTGCATTTTCGTCATAGTCAAGCTCAATGCAGCCTTTGCCAATTCCAAGCCTTTTTGCCTCTTTGCTAATTATTAGTGCAAGCTCATCAAGCGCTTTAGGAAATTCGCTCGCATTCATATCCTTAAGCGAAAGGAAAATAACAGGGTGCTGTGCTTGATGCGCCTCGCACAAGCCTTTTTGCTTTGAAATTGCCAGCCCGTCAAAGAGCGCTTTAGGGGAGCCGATTTCAAGAAAGCTCTTAAGCATGCTCATGTTGAGGCTCTTGCCAAATCGCCTGGGGCGCAAAATGAGCTTTGACTCGCTCATATTTTCCAAAACCTCAGCTATAAACATCGATTTGTCAACAAAATAGCAGCCCCTATTTATAACAGTTGGGAAGTCGTCTGTGCTAATCGGCAAATTTTTCATGCAAAGCCTCCAGTATATAAAGTATAGCGCAGCCAGCCTATGCTTCGCTTCATCGCAAAGGCTGCCATCCACTCAGCTAGCAATGGTTTCGCTGTATTTTTGGCGTTTCGTGGTTAGTGTATATCTGCCTTCGAAGCATTTTTGGTTCTGTTCTCACTAGCGCTTAGGCTGATGGCAGGCTGTATGCGCAGCGCTAATTTTGATAGAAGGCATTTTCCTTGAATGGCAAGTGAATGCGAACGCTAAAATCTATATAAGCTGCTTTATAGCTATCTTGCACCTTCTGCTTGCGTACGCTATGCCTACAGCAATAACGGTTTTGTAGCCCTGGACACCCTTGGAGTACCTTCTGGCAATAATCTGATCGATAGCCTCCTCTGCTTTCTCAGAAAGGCTTCCATCGTCACTTTTTGCAGAAAACTTCTCTTCAATAACAATTGCAGCGCTCAGAGTCTCATTAGTGCATAAAATGTCGATATACCCATCGCCTGACTCTGTTTCGCTGCTGGCAATCCAGCGAATGCTGCAGGAGAGAAGGGCTGATGTTGCCAAGTGGTAATCCCTCTCCTGGCTTATTTTAAAGCTGCCATGCACAACGATGCCGTCCCTGACGCTGAAAACTTCCTCGAGCAGCTCATTTATTAAAGCTTCTGCTTCATTGGTATTGCCGGCAAGCATAGCTTCATACAGCTTGTCAGCCTTCCCTTTGTCTATGGGCATTGCTGACTTTGCCCACGAAAGCGCGTCTTGCCTCAAAGCATCCCTTATTTCTTGGTTGGGGGCCCTTAGCTCATACATGTCATCGCCTAACTCGCTCACCCAAGTAAGGTAGCCAGCCATGAACATCATGCCCCACAAAGCATCGCTGCCGGGAGAGTCTATGAGGTCTCTGTATGTTGCCGTAATAGACACTTCTGTTTCGATTGTGCCTCCATTAGCCAAATCCTCAATTAAAGCTAGGGCTTTAAGTCCGTCACGCCTCAAAATGTCTCTCACTAAGCTGTTTGAAGCTGTATTAACCCAGTATTTTCCCAATTTAGCGCTTTTGTCATCAAGCATATCACTGCATGCCCTGACAACAGACCAAGGGTTGTACATTTCAAAGCTGCCCATCCTGTAGCCGTCATAATACTCTTTCATACTGGCCATGCGATCCTCAAGGCTGTAATAGCTGAGCATTTCGGAAACTTCTTTGCCGGTAAAGCCAAAATGCGCGCTAAACTTGCTATTAGAGGCAGAATATACTGTTATGTTGTTAAGGCCTGAAAATATGCTCTCTTTTGATACCCTCAGCACCCCTGTCAATACAGCAAACTCTACGAAAGGGTTGCTCTTTAGGGCCTGGCCCAAGAGCCCTCTAAATAGTCGCACCATTTCATCATAGTAGCCCATTTGGTATGCCTGGTTTATCGGGGAATCGTATTCGTCTATAAGAACAATTGCTTTCTTGCCGTAGCGCAGATGCAATGCCATTGACATAAGCAGAATACTGCTTTCAACATCGTTTTCATCTGCTTGTTTTTCAGACATTCTGTCAAACACCACGTTTTCGGTAGGCTTTAGTTCGGGACAGCCGTTCCCAATATTAAGCCTGTCTGCTTCTCTGCTTATTTTTAATGCAAGTGCATCAAGAGCTTTGGGAAAATCGCTCGCATTCATATCTTTAAGCGAAAGGAAAATAACAGGGTGCTGTGCTTGATGCGCCTCGCACAAGCCTTTTTGCTTTGATATTGCCAGCCCGTCAAAGAGCGCTTTAGGGGAGCCGATTTCAAGAAAGCTCTTAAGCATGCTCATGTTAAGGCTTTTCCCAAATCGCCTGGGGCGCAAAATGAGCTTTGATTCGCTCATATTGCCCAAAACCTCAGCTATAAACATCGTTTTGTCAACAAAATAGTAGCCGCCATTTATGACAGTTGGGAAGTCATCGGTGCTTATCGGCAAATTCTTCTTCATGCAGAGCCTCCAGTATAAATATAGCACAGCCAGCCTATGCTTCGCTTTATCGCAAAGGCTGCCAATCCACTCAGCTAGCAATGGTCTCGCTGTATTTTTAGTGTTTCTTGGTTAGTGACGAACATTGCAGAAATTGCTGTGAGGCGGTTATAGCGTTATATCTTTAGTGTATCACAACTTGCATGGCGTATACCCGTAGGAGGATCTTAAAGCCATGCTGATTCTAAACAATAATATGCGCAGCCATTTGTGTGCCATGCCTTCTCACGAAATCAAGCAGCCCCAATACAGATATATGCGCTTGCGTTTTGTGGTGCATTCTTCGCTAAAACACCAATGGAAGATTTAGTATCTTTAAACAAAAACTGCATATTAGCTGAAAACGCCATTGCCAAAAAAAATCGCTTGTTTTAGCTAAATAAAGGCGATATTTGTGTGTATTGCACAAGATTAAGTCGTATATCAGTGGAATAATGCTATAAAATAATGAATGTGAAATTTTCTGTTTTTTCAGTGTATATGGTAAAATAATATCATATAAGGAAGAACAGGAGATAGTTATGGGCAAGAAAAAAAACTCAATTGCCATACTCCCACTAGTTTTAGCAATAGTATATATTGCAGCTAGCAGCGCTTTTGCGTTATCTGACCTGCCGAATACAGCGCAGCGAATTCTGCTTCCAGGTGTTGAAGCAGTCAGGCACTTAAGCGGCCTGGGCATTTTTTCGCAAGAGCCTCAGGAAAGCAGCCAGATCCTAGGCGCCGAGGCACCCAGCGGTCCAAGCGGCTTTGATGAAGACAAGGTCCGCAGCGCATACCGCTACTCGGGAAGCGGCGCAACATGGCAGCAGCCTAGCCAGTACATAGCCGGAAAGCAGCTCAGGTATGCAGAAGCATGCAATAATAGTTCCTACGGCGCTTTCTTTGATGATGGATGGGGTGAAGTTGTGCTTATCGAAGGCAGCCAAGCCGTTGACAGGCTAACATCGGCCCAGCAGGAGCCAAGCGCGCTTAACAGCGGAAATAGGGCTGCAATAGCTACGAGGCTTCTAAGCGATGGAACGCCTTTGATATGCATTGCTTTTAGCGCTACTGAAAACCTCACTGATTGGATGTCAAACCTCAGCCTGTCGCTTGACTCAAACATGCACTCAGGCTTTTTGGCACTTGCAAAGGATTTTCACAGCGGCATAGACGCTATGAAGCTAACTGGCCTGTCCCAGCTGACAAACGACGGCAGGGTGAGTTTGGGCGACTATATGCAGCCAAACAGCAATGCTCTATTTTGGATAACCGGCCATAGCCAGGGAGGCGCAGTAACTCAGGCCTTTGTTGGTGAATGCCTTAAGAACAGGGCCGATTTATATGAAAAAACAATATGCTATACCTTCGGCTCTCCAACTGTTGCTTCGCGTAACTACGCAAGCAACCCAACAGCATACCCTATATACAATATCGTAAACACTGATGACCCGATAACCAAAGTCGGAAGCGAGGTACGCCTTGGCTTCGATCTTGTTTACGACCCAAGCGAACAGTTCCGCGAGGAGAACTATAATGAGAAGCCCGGGGTTTATGAAGCATACCAAGGATCGCAGGCCTTCCGTGACGCTGTGGATGTTAGCCGCCAGATTAGGACATCCAGTGATGCAATAGCGTTTATGATCGCACACAGCAATTGCGCCCTGTTAGAAGCGCTAAGGAGCAGAAGCGAAACGCAGAGCCCGTTGCGGGAGCGATTGCTCGCGCCAATTAACAGGGCTGAAAACGTGCTTAGCGCTGTTGCCCCTAACGCGGCAAGCGGTGCAAGGGAGCTTGTTGGCAGATTGGCAGCGCCTTTGCAAAGAGTATCAGATATTGAAACGGAAATCGGGCAAGCCCTTCCTGTATTCGAAGGAGCAATCGAGCCTTCAGAAGCGTCCTCGCTTATCAGCAGTGAGTTCCCACTGTTTGTTGACAGTATTCAAAATATCGAATCTAAAACAGCAGAGTACACTGAGCTGATAACTGACAGATTCGGCGTCGGAAGGCCAGGCGCAGTTAATGCAGCTATGGCTATGGTGCTTGGCGAATCGCATAAAACAAGCGTCTACAATGCTATCATTGCAAACGAATGGGCTAAATTGAGGCTTGCCACATTTACAAACGGCAACTCATCAGATGAAATGTACCGTTCAGGAAGTTAAGATAGACTAAAAAGCAAAAGCCCCCTGCCAGAAACAAAAGGGGGCTTTATTTATTGTTGCTAGGCAGCCTGATAGCGCTTTGCACTTGGCAGAGTTGCATCAGTGGCAGCAACAAATGCTTTCACCCTAAGAAAATGCATAAAAGCAATTGCGGCAAGCTAATTATTGTGCCTGCCCAAAGAGCTCTTATTCCCATGTTGGGCATGGAGGCTTTGAAATAAAGCTGGCACCAGCCCAATAGAACAAATGCCGCAAAGGCAGAAAAGAGAGCAAAGCAGGCCAAGCGAAAGGCAGCCGCAGACTGCAGGCAACTGCGCGCATTATATAACGAAAATGCATAAAAGCCGCATTAAGCGGCTTTCAGTTTTATTGGATACCGCCTGCATGGTTGAAGGCTATAGCCTCAACAGGCGATAAAACCGTTGTTTTGTTATTATGCCTTAGCAAAAGTACTGTTAGCACGCTGGAAATTTAGTTGCCCGGGCTAGCCAGCCAGGAGCAAAACTATAACTGCTTCTACTGTTTTGGCAGCATTTCCTCTGAGTATTCAATACCTAGGCCGTATGCGCTTGCATGCTCCTTGCATATAGACATAACGCCATCGTAAGTCTCTTTGTTATTCCAATCCCGCTGCCATTCAAGCATTACTTGAAGCCATGCCATTGGCTTAACGCCTGCTTTAACCATTCTTTGGACTGCCATGTCATGGGCTTCGGATGTTGAGCCGCCACAAGCGTCAAGCGCTGCGTAAATTTCATATTGCTCGGAAATCATGCTGATCGCCGGCAGGCATACGCAAACCTCTGTCCATAAACCGGCAATAACGATTTTTTTGCGCCCTGTTTCTTCAACAGCTTTTCTAAGGTTCTGATCTTCCCAGCAGTTCAAGCTTGTCCTGTCTATCGGCTCTTCTCCAGGGTAGACATCAAGGATCTTCTTGATCATAGGGCCGGAAAAAGTCTTTGCTGCAACTGTAGTAAGAATGCATGGAACGCCGAATAGCTTGGCGGCTTTTGCCAGCCCAACTACATTGTTCTCTATTGTCTGGCGGCTGGCGCTTTCAACGCTAAAATACATCTGAGGCTGGTGGTCTACTATGATAACCGCAGATTGTTCAGGGTCTAGAAGGCAATTTTGATAATTTCTCATTGACAATACTCTCTTTCAGTTTTTTGTTAGTATTCACATGTATTGTCTGAAAAATACAATTGCTTTTGCACTTGCTGTGCATTGCGCGCTGAATGCGTTTTCCGCCAGCTATTAATTGAGAGCATAACTCTGCCTTAATGCTGTAAAAAGCAAAAAGGCAGAGTTATGCATTCTGCCTTTTTGCTGATTCGGCCGATAAGCAATAAGCATTGCGCGTGCTGCTAAATAAGAGCTTCCTGCTTTTTGTAGAAATTCAAGCCGTAATTGCGGGCTTCATCGCGTATCCATTCATTTACTTTCGCGGCCTGATCTGCATCGTCGGCTGTGCTTATAAAGCCGCCGCCAAATGAGTAGCCACCGCCGGGAGCGTACTTGTCTATAGTGTCGCGAACAGCCTGGCGCGCCATATCTTCAGTTACAGGCTCGCCTACCGGAGGGACAAAATCAAAGCCACCGCAGATAGCGAATTCTTTGTGCCTTTCCTTAATGCCAAGCAAATCGTTCTCAGTTTGGGCAGGGTTCCAATAGTGCACTCCAAAGTCTATCATGTCAGGTATAAACAGCTCGCACTTTCCACAGTTATGGAACTCAATCATTATGTTGCGGTTTTTGGCTTTTTCTGTTACTCGCGCATACTGTGGCTTAAAAATATCGCGGTATACGTCTAGAGAAAAGAAAGGCGCATACTTTGAAGCAGTGTCATCGCCAATGCCAACCAGATCAGGATTATAGTACTCTATGTGCTTGTCCACTAGGGGTTTATACCAGTCGGTCATATATGCAAGCATTTCCTTTACTGACTCTGGCTCTTCAATAAGCGCGACAAGTCCATACGAGTAGCCGGTGAAAGCGATAAACTCAGTAAATGAGCCGCATGGCGCTTGTATAGAAACTGCCGACTGCTTTCTGTCGATCTTGTCAAGATCCGCCTTAGATCTTGCTATCCAGTCGATATTGCTTACGTCCTTGTCTGGCTTCTTAACTACCTTATCCCATTTGGTAACATCGTCAAGCACAAAGTCAAAAGGCCTCGGCAACCCTTGCCAATTGGTCTCAAAGTTTGCTACCCATGGGGCGCCCCACATATCAGTCCATTCTGTAGGCGGTGCGCCTTCGCCTTGCCATAGGAATCCTCCTTGGCCTTCAGCCCGATAAAGCTCACCGTAACCGGTAGATACTACTGGGCCGTCAGCGCCCATCATCATTGGGTTCGGGACATACTCAGGCATTATGCCCCTGCCAAGCCTAAGGTAGTTTTCTTTAGGTGTAAGTGTAGGCATTTTTTTATCCTCCTATTTTTATACCAGTTATCGTTCCAGGCTGAATTAGCCAATACAGCCCATTAATAGATAATAACGGTACTTATTCAACTTCATTATACTTTTTGAAATTATCGAATTCAATAAAAAAAATGCTTTTCCGCCATCAAACCCGCTTGGTTCAGCGAATATTCAGCGGAAAGCATCAGACATCAACAAATTTCTAAAAAAGTGTGCTGCACAGTATTATACTGGCTTTATGCTGCAACAGCTTAAGGCCGAATCAGCTGTTAGTTATTCTTCATCCTCGTCTTCGTGCTCGTCATCATGGTAATGGAAGCCATATCCGCCTTCTCGCCTCTCATGCGCCCAATACCGCCCATGCTTGTGAAGCTGCTCGTGTACATCACGGTTAACATGCTCGCTTATCTGTCGGACTTCGCGCTGGACATGCTCGCTTATATCGCGAACTTCACGCTGGACATGCTTGCCAATGTCGCGAACATCGCGCTGAACGTGTTCCTTAATCTCGGAAAACAGCTTGCTTCGTTCATCCTGAGTTGATTTTAGCCACTCAAATTCGTCATTTTCAATGCCGAGCTTTGCGGCAAGGGCGTCTATGACTTTGTCAAGATGCGCACCGAATGATGCTTGTTCGCCTTCATCAAGGCAATCAAAAATATTGCTGCTGTCTTGCTTGTTTTCTGCTTCTGCCAATTGGGCCCTGCCCTTCTCGGTCAGTTTGACCAGCATGACGCGTTTGTCCTGCTCAGACGCTTCTCGCGTGACATGGCCGCTTTTTTCAAGTTTTGCAAGCAATTCATTTAGAGATGAAACCCGTATGCCGAGAAGATAGGACAAATCTTTAGTGCTTATTGCATCCTGCAATTTCAGCATAGCCAAAATTCGGCCTTGACCTCTTGTGCGGTCCGCAAGGTTTCTGCCTTGGCGATAACCCTGTATTTGCTGCCTTTGCAATAGCCATTGAAGCTGCGTCAACTTTTCATATAGTTGATTATTCATAGAAATAACCTCCTGATTATTCTTTAACGGTACCCTTTGATATTATTATAGACGGTACCGTTAATAATGTCAACAAGTTTTTTACAGGTACAGTAAAAATATTTTAGCTTCGATTGGCTATGAAGTTTTAAGCTGATGCTTAACGACAACTCTCCCGTGAACTTAATAAAAGCATAAGTAAGCGATTCACTCATACTATGGCTAAATGGATAGATACGCGGTATAGACAAAATCAAAAGCCCTACCCTTATGGCGCCTCGCCAAATTCGAATTATATATTGTGCACAGCATAGAGCGGTACAGATTTTATTCCGTTTTCATACCCGAAATTTTTACTTGAAATTCTTATAGAGTAAGGTGGTTTGTATCTGCTTGCAAAAACGCTTAGGCTGCGAGATCTTGTATGCTCGCCAGCTTTTACTTCAACAGGTATAATTGAGGCGCCTTCCTGCAAAACAAAATCTATCTCTGCTTGGCCACCGCTTTTGCTATCGCTTTTCCAGTAAAGTAAACTTTTACCACTAGCAGCAAAATGCTGGGCGACATAATTTTCAGCAATAGCTCCCATGAATCTATTGTCTATACCTATGTCGCTTAAAATTATCGATTGTGGCGTCTGGCTGGCCATAACCAACAAGCCTGTGTCACACATGTATAACTTAAAGCTGGAAAAATCCTTATATGCATTAAGCGGTACTTCAGGGGTTGTTAAGCCATAGCACTTATTAACTGTTTTTGACGCTTCCAGCCAGTCAATTGCTTCACTGAAAACCCTGCTGCTGCCTCCCTTTCGAACAACTTTGTATTGGAATTTTTTGTTGTCTTTCGCTAACTGGGAAGGAATCGAGCTGAAAGCTTGCCGTATTCTAACAGCTTCGCTATCAGAAGCATACTTAGCCATATCAGCTATATAGTCATTAACTATTCTGTTTTGCACATCAGGCACTGATGCCAGCGAGCCGTAATTGAGGTATTCTAGAATGCTTGCCGGCATTCCGCCAACAATGAGAAATATCTTGTAGAGTTCATTAGCCTTTTGGTGCAAGCTTGCATGTATAGGAGTACTTTTCTGAAAAGACTCCCTAATCTCATCCAAAAGCAACGATTCATCAAGAGACCATAAAAATTCTTCGAAAGTAAATGGATATAACGTCAGAGAATCAACATTTCCTACCGGGAAAGAATGGTTCTCGCGCTTTATCGAAACGCCAAGAAGGCTTCCAGCAGCAATAATTGGGTACTCAGGAGCATTTTCATTGAAATATTTCAGCGAGGTAAGCGCTCTTTCACAAGACTGAACTTCATCAAGAAAAATGAGTGTGTCCTTTGGATCGATTTTCATTTTCACATGTGATTCAAGAAGCTTAATGATTCTTGATGGCTCAATGCTGCCGTCAAACCAGCTGTTAGCTAATGCATCTGTCTCAAGATTTATATAAACTATGCGGTTAAAATGCTCATTTCCGAATTCCCTTATGGTATATGTTTTGCCGACCTGCCTTGCTCCATAAACAAGCAAAGGCATGCGCTTTGGCTTGCTTTTCCATTTAGTTAGTTCATTTGAAATTGCTCTTTTCATCCATGCTCCTATACTTATGCATTTATAATAAACAAAAAGAAAATTATGTCAAGATTAATATCCCTATTTGCAATTTATCTTGCCTTAGCAATAGATCCAGTAGAAACGCACGTAAGTTTGATTCATCGCGATGTTGAAGGATGTTTACGACTCTGTTCAAACTTAAGCTCAAACGATCATTATACAGTTTTTTTGAGAGTGTACATTTCGATTGCAGAGTTCTAAGGTCTACGATCTCGGCGCAGGAAACCAACAATG
>WRIY01000057.1 GCA_009782515.1 Eubacteriaceae bacterium | reverse complement strand
AAAAGGATTGGCTTTCATTTGCAGCTGGAGCCTGATTTCCTCCCCGCCTGCCATGGCCATGGCTGCGGCATAGGTTTTGCCTGCGCCGCCAATTGCCGAGATGGCGGCGTTTGAAAGCCCATGGCGCATGGCGCCTACAGCCTCATCAGCGCCAATGCGCTTTGATCCCGGTGGGTCTATTATGAATTTTTCGTGCTGCCCCTGCACGCCGAAAAACTCATCGATGATGCCCTGGGTGAGCGGGGCCGGCGGCAAATCGTTGTATGTTTTTTCGCTGTCAAAATTGACGGAGTAGTTTTTTTCGTTGCCAAGCAAGTCGATGCCGAGCCCAAAAGGCTTTATGAAGCGCGGCACCAGCTTGTCGACCAGAAAAAACAGGTGGGCGGACAGAGTGCCGTCGGGCTTAATCTTCCAGCCGCAAAAAGTGATGTGCCTGTACTTTTCAAACAGCTCTTTAAAATCGTTTGAGTCTATGTCGATAACAGCAATGTTTGAGTTCCTAAGCGAGAAGCCCCATTTGGGGGAGCCAGCCCGGCTGGATTTAAAGGCGGCGTCGCCAAGTGCCATTAAGTTTGAATCAATGCTCCATTCGACTGCCGGCTTAATGCCTATTGACTGGCTGCCGCCTTTTTCATATTCGATAGTTTGCCTATAGGGGAAATACCTGTCGCCATTTAGCGTGAAGAAGCTTTCGCCGAGATCTTCAAAGCTTGCCAGGATGATTTTGTCATCATCGGCATGCTTCTGATTTTTTTTTGGGCTGCTGCCGGCTGTATGGCCAGCTCTATAATTAACACCAAAGTTAAGGTGGTTAGTGCGCTTTAAATTGCTATAGTTTGCAGGGCTGGAAAGGTTCAGGCTGTCAATGAAGGCGTCAATCTCGTGGGCGGTGTAGCCCATGCCCCTTAGCGGGTAGAGCTTTGAGAGGCCAGCTGCGTTTTTGCCGTCCGGCATTGAATAAAGCTGTATGGCCTCGCTTTTCTGCCTTGCCAGACCAACAGCCTCAACGCAAAAGCATATGTATTGATTGTCATCTATGCGCTGGCGATATAATTACAGCATTAATGGGCGTATTTGGGTTTATGATTATCATGGTGTTTTATCAGCCAAAGCGCTCATATGGGAATTTACATAATTTTACTAATATAATCTGATATAATTGTTTTAGAATTGCTTTATTCGGGAACACCAAGTTATGGGCTGCTTTCGCGCTATTCACGCCATGGCATAAAAAATATACAGGCTTTTATTGTTAGACGATTCCAGCCAAGCGCAAGGGGTTAGCTGATGTATTGGCTGCCATCCCAAGGCTCTATAAAGCTTTACAAGTAATCACTGTCACCAGCTCTTATAAACAACTATTATAAATTGGCAAATAGAAAGGAGAGTGCTAAAATGGCCTCGAGCAAAAATCTGTCCAAGCTGCTTATACTATTCGCAGTATCGTTTATTATAACCGTTGTTTACATTCATTCAATGTCGGCTGCCAGCCAGTTCGGCTTTGTAACGCATGCATCAGCATCAGGCGGTGCAGGAATAGCAATATTCTACACTATTAGCAATTTCTTTCCTGATAAAAAATCTAAAACACTCGCTTACATTTTAGTGTTGCTGGTTATAGTAGCTGGCACGGCACTGATGCTGCCCTATGCAACAAATCTTTATCCCAGGGTTTGATTTCAGTATCCAGCCTACCGGGGCCTTGCTGCCTAATCGATAAAGCTGATCTCAACAGGCTTGCTAGCTGTCCCCCCCCTTAATCCGCTCGCTGCAGCTAAGTGCGATAATTTTGGCCTCGATATCCCCGGCAATCTGCTGGCGGGGTTTCCCTCTTATTTCTGGTTAAAGCGCACTCTGTTCATGCCCGCTGTTTATCTTTTGTACATCGTTTGTTGCACTCATCGCGCTGTAGGCAAAAGCCATTCAATTTGCCAATTCAAACATCAATATTATACAAACCCTGCCCGAATATTAAAATTTTGCTGCCCTTTGCCCTGGCTGCTATCATCCTACAAAAAAACTAAAGAAATGAACGGTCGTTGCAACACAGCCAGCCAACAGATATAATTATTGTGAATTACAATGCGTATATCTAGCAAAAACGCCCATTTGCAATCGGTTGCTATCACAAGGCCCCAGTTGAATGGGATTGTGGTGCTGCACGTATTCATAAGGAAAAAAACTATGCATTGCCATTCAAAGCAATATTGATATTTTAAGTAAAAATCTACTGCTTGCTGTTTATGCTGCAGATAAATATAAAGTTACCAGAAAGCAAAGGTGCAACAGTTGTCGCTAAAAGATTTCCTAAAAAAACCAGACAAAAAGTCTGTATACATCGAGAGGGCTAGGCCAAATGAGGATGAATACATACTCCCGCTTATAACGGTAAAAGGCGCTGTCTTTGGCCCTGAAATTAATACATCATTTGACTTTGGAAAGCTCAACTCGATTGCAGCTATAGAATATTCCCCAAAAACTTCCAACATCATAGCCATTGCCATGCAGACAGGCTACTCAGAAGACAGCAGCCTGTCGATGCAAGAGCTCGGGCAGGTTTGCTGCCTTGCGGACGTGCGGGAAATAACAAGAATATCGCATGAGGTTTTGCGCGTCAACCTTTTCGGGCTTCGCCGTGTAAGAATAGAGGCTCTGCTAGCAGAAACCCCGTTTACTTTAGCCAGAGTTTGCATTGTAAAATCCTTTGAAGGCGAAGGCGATAGCCAGGCTATGGCTTTGTCCAAAATTTTGTATGAGAAATTTACAAAATTAATGGCGCTTTCAGGCAATTACGAGGAGATTGGCGATAGCTTTAGCCATACAAGCCTTTCGCCGGAAAGGCTGTGCGACACTGTAATGGCTATTGTTACAGCAACGCCAAGCGACTACTTTGAAATAATGAAGGAAGAGGCCATTACAACAAGGATTGAAAAGGCAATTGCATTTGTGGCTAAAGCGTGCAATACAGCTGAGCTTGAGATCGAGCTGGACAACAAGCTAATGCTGCAATTGTCTACCGAGCAAAGATCCCGCTACCTTCGCGAAAAAAAGAACCTCATTGCAAGAGAGCTAAAAGATGATGACAGCGATGAAGAAATAGAGGCCTACAAAGAGAAAATCGATGCGCTTCCCCTTGCAGAGGAGTTTAAAAGCCGCCTTTTAAAAGAGATGTACAGGCTGGATATGACCCCTCCGGGAAGCCAGGAATCAGCAGTTATACAAAGCTATCTTGATACAGTAGTCGACCTTCCATGGAAAGCCGAAACCAGCAATGATTTTGACATTGCTGACGCATGCAGCATCCTTAACAATGAGCATTCCCACCTCGAAAAGGTTAAGGAGAGGATCATTGAGTATATCGCTGTCATGAAGAAAACAAACTCGATAAAGTCCCCTATCTTATGCCTTGTCGGCCCCCCGGGCGTTGGAAAGACTTCAATTGCCAAGTCGATTGCAAACGCTACCAACAGGAAGTTTGTCAGGGTGTCGCTGGGGGGCATGCATGATGAAGCCGAGATTCGCGGCCATAGAAAAACATACGTTGGGGCTATGCCCGGAAGGATTATCTCAGGGCTTCGGCAAGTGCAGTCCAAGAACCCTGTCTTTCTCTTGGATGAGATAGACAAGATGTCCAGGGAGATTAAGGGCGATCCTTCTGCTGCGCTGCTGGAGGTGCTGGATCCTGAGCAGAACTCTTCATTCACTGATTCATACATAGAGGTGCCCTTTGATCTGTCTGATGTAATGTTTGTAACAACAGCCAATACTACTTCTACTATACCGGCTGCTTTGCTTGATCGCCTTGAGGTAATTGAGCTAAGCGGCTATATGGCAGACGAAAAAATAGAAATAGCCAATGCCCATTTGATACCTAAGCAGCTTAAGGCAAATGGCATAACAGAAAAAGATATATCTTTCACAGAGGAAGTGCTTTACTCCCTCATAGACAACTATACAAGAGAGACCGGTGTTCGCCAGCTTGAGCGGGCAATTGCATCGCTGTGCCGGAAAGCTGCAAAAGCCATAGTTGTTGACGGAGAGCAAAAGCTTGAGCTCACGCTTGACAATCTGGCAGCCTATATGGGAAAACAGCTGGTTACGTTTGATCTTGCCAAAGACGAGTCAATAATAGGGGTAGCAAACGGCCTTGCATGGACAGGCTCCGGCGGCGACACTTTGAGCATTGAGGCAAACTTCTCTCCCGGCACAGGCCGAATGGAGCTTACAGGCAACCTTGGCGATGTCATGAAAGAGTCAGCGAGAACAGCTATCGGCTTTCTCAAGGCAAATGCCGAGGCATATGGCCTTGAGAGCTTCGAATGGATGAAAAACGACATACACATCCATATGCCTGAAGGAGCTGTGCCAAAGGATGGGCCCAGTGCAGGCATAACGATTGCCACTTCGATATTCTCAGCAGTGTCCAAATCGCCTGTGTCGCAAAAAACTGCAATGACAGGCGAAATTACCCTTACCGGCAGGGTGCTTCCTATAGGCGGGCTCAAGGAGAAGCTTCTTGCAGCAAACCGCGCCCAAATAACCAGGGTAATCGTGCCGAGGGACAATAAAGTTGACATCGAGGAAATACCGGAGAAAATAACAGGGAAAATGGAGATCTGCTATGCTGAGCACATCCATGATGTATTCGGCAAAGTTTTTGATGCAGGCAGGGCTGCGCCTGTATAGCAAATGATAATATGAAAATTCGTTCAGCAGAGTTTATATCCTCTGAGACAGACATCGGCCGCCTGCCTTTTGACGGGCTGCCGGAGATAGTGGTTATAGGCAAGAGCAACGTTGGCAAATCCTCTTTTATTAATAAATTTGCCAACAGAAAGTCTCTTGCGCATTCATCAAATACGCCAGGCAGGACCAGAACAGCCAACATTTTTAAGATTAACGGCGAGTTCTATCTTATAGACATGCCCGGCTATGGCTATGCCAAAGCTTCCAAAACCCAAAAGAGTGTTTTCGCTAAAATTATCAGCGACTATTTAGAGCGGCGCACTGAAGACTTTGTTGCCTTCTTTCTAATCGACTCCCGCCACACGCCCGGTTCCGGCGATAAGGAAATGTATAACTATATTGCATCTCTGGGCATCTATCCTGTTATTATCGTTACCAAGATGGATAAGCTGCCTGTTTCCAAGCATAAAGAGCAGCTAAGAATGATCGCCAAAGAGCTTGGCAGGGATGATCTTGACGGTGTTTTCCCCTTCTCAATAAAATCAGAAGAAATGGCCCAGAACTGCAGGGATTTTGTAGAAGAACTGCTTAGCTAGCCGATTGCGGACTATAATATAGCTAAGCACGTTTTATTGGGCTATAATTATTCAACAGACAAACAATATAGCTAGAAAGGCAATTTAAAATGCTTGATATTAAGCGCATAAGATCGAATTACAATGAAGTTTCAGAGCTGCTCCAAAGAAAGGGCAGCTATTCCCTAGAGAAAGTTGTGGCTTATGACGATGAGAGGCGCTCTCTTATGTCAAAGTCTGAAGCAATAAAAGCAAGGCAAAACCAAGCCTCCAAGGAAGTAAGCAGAATGAAGGCAGAGGGGCTGGACACTGAGGGCATCCTTTCCGAAATGAAAGAAATCTCAAACGAGGCTAAGGAGCTTCAAGCCCGAATCAACGAGCTTGCAGAAGCTATAAACTCAGAGCTGCTCTCAATACCAAACACGCCAAGCCCAAACGTAACAATAGGCAAGTCTGAGCTGGACAACCCTGTTGTCCGCGAATGGGGGGACCCGCCAGAGTTCAGCTTTGATATAGCTGCGCACTGGGATATCGGCACTTCCCTCGGGATACTGGATTTTGAGACTGCTGTCAAGATATCAGGAGCGCGTTTCAGCATGTGGAGAGGCATGGGCGCCAAGCTTGAAAGGGCGCTGATATCATTCATGCTGGACATGCACTCTGACAAATATACCGAAATAATTCCGCCGCTTATGGTGACCAGAAAAACTCTGACAAGCACAGGGCACTTGCCCAAGTTTGAGGAGGACGCTTTCAGAATAGACAGCGTTGACAGCTTTATGATTCCTACAGCTGAGGTGCCGCTTACCAGCATTTACGCTGATGAGATAATCCCTTATGAGAGCCTCCCGCAGCTTTTTTGCGCCTTTACCCCATGCTTTAGGGCGGAAGCCGGCAGCGCAGGAAGGGATACGCGGGGCCTTATCCGCAACCACCAATTCGACAAAGTCGAGCTTGTGAAATTCTCTCATCCTGATGACTCATACGAGCAGCTTGAAAGCCTGACGAAAGACGCCCAGAGAGTGCTGGAAACGTTAGGCATCGCCTATAGGACAGTGGAGCTCTGCACCGGCGATATGGGGTTTGCTTCAGCCAAAACCTATGACATCGAAGTTTGGATGCCAAGCTACAACCGGTATGTCGAAATCAGCTCTTGCTCCAACATGGAAGACTATCAGGCAAGGCGGGCAAATATCCGCTACAGGGGCAAGGACGGAAAGCTTGCTTACGCGCATACGCTAAACGGAAGCGCTCTTGCAGTTGGAAGGACATTCGCTGCGCTTTTGGAAAACTACCAGACTGAGGACGGCTCTGTTATAGTCCCCGAAGCCCTAAGGCCTTATTTAGGCGGCATTGATATAATAAGAAATGGCCAAGAGCAGGCATAAGCAGAGCAAAAGGAGCCTAATTGCGCAAGCTGCTGCCCTATTTGCCGCTTTAGCCTGCACGTTTTTTCTAGCCATCTATATCTTTTACAAGCCAAAGCCCATAGCCTATGATCTGTATGCCCTGAGCCAGGAAATATCCAGCCAGAGCATACAGCTGTGCGTTAACAGGTTTGAAAAGCTGCTAAGCATCCCTAACTTTGCTTTGGAGAAAGGCTACTCATACTACCTGCTCGAGTATACTTACAGGAATGTTGCCGCTTTTTCTTTAAAAGAGCCTGATGCATACCCATACGTGTGCATTGCTGCATTAGTCCAGAAAGGAAGCAGCCTTGTTAAGGATGCATCCTTTGCAGCAAGCCCGGACTTTATGTTTGACTATAGCGCCCTCAAGGCATATGGCATAGCCAACGCTGTTAATTTTAGCGGCCTGTCAAGCGATCTATCCCCTGGCGAAGAGCGAACAGACATAGACATTGTGAAGATTAAAGACACCGACAGGGCTAAAGCCAACTTATATATAGCAATAGAAGACCTGAAAGCAGCAATACCGCTGCATGGCTTATACTAAGCACTATCAGCAGGAGCAATTGTCTCATGGAAAAAAACATACCAAGGCACACTGGCATTATAATGGACGGCAACGGCCGGTGGGCTGCTTCACGCAAAGCTATCAGGGCTGTCGGGCATCGCAAAGGCACAGAAAATGTGCGCACTGCAATAAGCTTTGCAAGGGCAAGCGGAATAAAAGCGCTTTCCCTATTCGCTTTTTCGACAGAGAACTGGAAAAGGCCTACTGATGAGGTCACAGCAATCATGGAATTGGCTGTCGAGTTCCTGGCAAAAGAGACACCGGAACTAAAAGCAAGCGGCGTGCGCCTGCGGTTTGCAGGCATAAGGGAAGGCCTTCCTGCAAGGACCCTGAATTCAATGGCAGCATCCGAAGAGGCTACAAAGAATGAAAGTGCGCTTGATGTTCTTATATGCCTCAATTACGGGGGAAGATCAGAGTTGGCGCTTGCTGCCAAAGCGCTTGCAGAGCAGGCAGCACAAGGAGAGCTTGACCCTTCAAGCATTGGCGAAGAAGCAATAGCAAGGCACCTGTTCGCCCCTGACATGGGGGATCTTGATCTGTTAATACGCACAGGCGCTGAAAAGAGGCTTTCAAACTTCATGCTGTGGCAGGCAGCATATGCTGAAATATACTTCACGGATGAGCTGTGGCCTGACTTTGGAGAGGAGTCTTTTCAAGCAGCGCTTGACTTTTATGATTCCCGCCAAAGGCGCTTTGGTGGCCTCGCGTGAAGCAGCGAATAATAACAGCGCTGATAATAGCTGCTATAGCTGCAGCGATAGCGTATCTGGGCATAGCTGCGATGTGCATTTTTATCGTTTTGGTCAGCGTAGTGGCTTTATGCGAGTACTCTATGCTTGTATACCAAAAGAATGCCATTGACATCGCATTTTCCGCTATAGGAGGGGCACTGCTTGTATCTTTGCCATTTTTCTTTTCAGATCGCTATCTGCTGGCTGTCTACACTGCCGGCCTGTTGCTGCTGTTTGTCAAAGACATTCTGCGGGGCAGGGCAGACATTGTGCAGACAGTGCTTGGGATATGGGGATATAGCTATGTATCGCTTTTCTCATCGCTGGCAGCCAGCATGCTCTTGTTTGACTACAATCTGTTTTGGATTATTTCAGCTGCAACAGTAATATGCGACATATTCGCCTATCTTGGGGGAAGCGCTTTCGGCAAGCACAAAATTGCGCCCAACATTAGCCCCAAGAAGACGCTTGAAGGATCAATAACCGGCTTTGCAGTTTCATTTGCGGCATTTGAGGCTGGCGGCTATTTCTTTGCCAAGCACTACAGCTGGCCATTTCTGGTAACAGCAGGCGTGATGTGCGCTCTGCTGAGCGAGTTTGGCGATCTTGCTGCCTCAATGGCAAAAAGGCATTACGGCGTAAAGGATTACTCGTCCCTATTGCCCGGGCACGGAGGGGTTTTGGACAGGATAGACTCCTTGCTGTTTTCGTTTGCCTCTGCATATTGCCTGCTATACTTTTTCGGCTATAAATAAAGCGATAGCGACATAGACTAATCTTAGCAAAAAGCTATCATTTGGAGTGTATCATTGGGAATTATATTATCAATAATTGTTTCGATATTAATATTTGGCTTGCTGATTATAGGCCATGAGCTGGGGCATTTTCTTGCTGCGCGCGCAAGCGGCGTTGAAGTTATTGAATTTGCCATTGGAATGGGGCCGGTTTTGTATTCAAAACAAGGCCCGGTTACAAAATATACCGTAAGGGCGCTGCCAATAGGCGGCTACTGCCTTATGAAGGGCGATGATGAGGAGGACGGCGAGGCTGAGCCGGGAAGCATAAACTTTATCTCCCCTTTAAAGCGCATCTTTGTGATGGCATCCGGCGCGCTTGCCAACTTTGTTGCTGCATTCCTGATTTTTTTTCTGGCATTTTGCCTGACAGGCACAGATGCGACGACTACTATTGAATCTGTGGAAGCAGGCTCTGCCGCGCAAGCGGCCGGCATGGGCGCAGGAATGAAGATCACCAACGTTAACGGGGAGATAATTAAGGACTGGGCTGATTTCTCAAAAGCAGTTTCAGAGAGCGGAGGCAACGAGCTAAGGATAGTCACCAAAAGCGCTGACAGCCATGAAACGTTCTTTTTTATAGTAACACCGCGCCTGGACGAAAACACCGGCGCCTATAGAATCGGCGTTGTGTCAAAGCCGGGGTTTAACTTCTTTCATGCAGTGGCAAGAAGCTTCATAGCCATTGGCCAGTATATAGCTGCCATATCATTCGTATTCAAAGGGGTCCTTACAGGCCAATTTGCGTTCTCCGAAGCTTTCGCCGGGCCGATTGGCGCAACAGCTGAGATAGGCAGGCAGCTCTCGAACGGGCTTCTGCCGGTTATTGCCATAGCAGGCGCCATATCGGTAAGCCTTGGGTTTTTTAACCTGCTGCCTCTTCCATCCCTTGATGGCAGCAGAATAGCGTTTGCACTCGTTGAGCTTGCTATCGGAAAGCCCGTTAGCCGCAAATGGGAAGGCCGAATACACTATGCAGGCCTTATCCTGCTGCTCGCATTTGCTGCTGTTGTAGCATATAGCGACATAGCCAAACTGCTTTAGGTGCGAAATATGCAAAGAAAAGTATATTGCGGAAGCATTCCTATAGGCGGCGGCTCGCCTGTATCAATACAGTCAATGATTACATCGCCTCTTACAAATGAGGCGCAGGCTATTGCTGAGATAGAGGAATTGGCAAATGCAGGATGCCATATAGCAAGGGCGGCAGTGCCCAGCATGGAATGCGCAAAATCGCTAAAAACCGTTGCGGCGCAAAGCCCTATTCCTCTCGTTGCCGACATACACTTTGACTACCGCCTTGCGATCGCCTCTATAGAATCAGGCGCAGCCAAAGTGCGAATAAACCCCGGCAACATAGGCAGCTATGAAAAAGCGAAGATTGTTGCAACAGCGCTTTCTGAACGGGGCTTGCCGCTTAGAATCGGCATTAATTCCGGATCAATTGAAAAAGATTTGCTGGCCAGGCATGGCGGCCCGACGCCGCAGGCTATGGTTGAGAGCGCTGAGTCCCACATAGCAATCCTTGAAAAGGCATCATTTTACGATACTGTTGTTTCTCTCAAATCATCTGACATAAAAAGCACTATTGCTGCAAATAGGCTGTTTCGCTCCAGGCATGAGTACCCGTTGCACCTTGGCATTACTGAAGCGGGCATTGGCCAGGACGCCCTTACCAAATCGGCAATTGGCATCGGAAGCTTGCTGGCTGATGGCATAGGCGATACCATTAGGGTGTCTCTTTCTGACACCATGGAAAATGAGGTCATTGCCGCAAGGGAAATAGTGAGAGCCGCTTCACAAATTGCTTTTGGCGATAAGAAACTTTCGGCGGGAGGGGTAAAAATTATTTCCTGTCCGCGTTGCGGAAGGCATGGTTTTGACACTCACGAATTTACAAGCCGTTGGATGCCAAAACTATATTGTCTTGAAAAGGACATTACTGTAGCGGTTATGGGCTGTGAAGTGAACGGCCCAGAAGAAGCAAAACATGCCGATATTGGCATAACGGGTGCGGGAGATAAAGTATTGATTTTTAAACACGGTAAAATAGTTAAGACAGTTTCGTCTGTCGAAGCTGATACGGTTTTTGCTGAGGAGCTTAAGAATATATGAGTATATCGAAAAAAATAGTTTTCTTTTTATTATTGACAGTTTTTTTATCTCCGCTTTTTTCACAAACGCAGCCATGGTGG
>WRIY01000056.1 GCA_009782515.1 Eubacteriaceae bacterium | reverse complement strand
TTTATTGTACATATGCAGCTGGTTTATGGAGATGTTCGAAAGCACTGTTTGGATGCTCTCATTTATCTCATGGATTTGCTGGGTTGTAGCGCTAATCGCAGGGCCGGGACTTCCATCCAGCGTTTTGAGCACATATTGAAGCTTTTCGCCTTCAGCATTAATTATATGGCTCATCCCAATCTCTTCCATCGCAATTGATGCAAGAATCTGATAGACTGAATGTTCTAAATCCGCTGGTCTTGAAATAAAATCTGGCAATGACATATATTTGTTACCCCCTGTTTTTTATACCAATAAGCTAAAATAGCTCATAGATTTATATTTTTGTGAAATTATATCTTTGCTGTATAGTATTGAAATAATTGCATAAATGCTACTTAAAAATCGTCGTTCTTTCTTATCGATATAAAATAATGCAATTTATTGTTTATGCCTGCGTATTGCCGCACTTATTAGAGGCATTGTGCTGCATGCAAAAGCTGATGCCGGCACGTTAAAAGAAACCAACGCTGCAAATGCTGTCTCTGGCTGGAATTAATCAATCGAGATCGAGTAGGCGGGGAGGTTGCCCTCCCCGCCCTCTCACTCCACCTAGCAGCGTTTCGTTACTAAAGTAAGTGCATAGAGATATATTTCTTGTGGAGTCTGCATAGCCTCTTCTTTCCAGCAGCTCATTAGTTATCCGTCGTTGAGAGTAACCAGCTTAAGGCTGTTCGCCAATAGCTTTGCCCGTGTTTGGCCATTCCCATGCCTGCTGCCTTCTAGCTCCAAGAGCCATTAAGCTCTTGAAGCGTTTCTTTACAGTTTTCCATTGTTTAAATATACATTCATAGCCTTCTGCTTATCCAGCTGTTCATTATCTGGTTAGCGTCTGCTATGCCATAATAATTAATCCGCCCGTCTGTATATCGCTTCAGCTCAGCATAACCATTGGCTAACAATTCCCACTGCAAAGAATGTAGCGGACTTTCGCCGCCTAGCTGTTGCCCATGCCAGGCACACAATTAACAGCCCCGGCAGTCCATACCGGGGCTGTTATGATAAGGTTCGTGTTTCTCAGTTAGGAAATGCAGAATCACCAGGGTTGCGGGTTATTTGCCTATAGTCTTCTCCAAGCTCGATTATGCACGCATGTAGAATATCTAAGCTGTGTACTTGTTTGGTGCTTAAGCAAGCGCTGCTTGCACTTATTCTTATGAATCTATAGTGAGCACTCTACCGTTCCACTCAGTTACAGCATCCCAACCATTGATGCTGGCTGTTAGAGTGAAAGGTCCTGCAACATATCCGATGCTTGTGAGTGTTACCTCACCTCGATCATTATCTTGCGTTATAGAGATATACATTCCGATTTCGCCAGGTATTTCAAATGTTATATCCTCAGCTGCCACGTCAGGCAAGTCTGTGAGAATCTTGTATGTGGCACTAAATCTAAATGGAAGCCCGATAAAATCGACAGGATTATCACTTTCGTCAAGCAAATCGATCCTGCCCCAATCATCTACTTTAACCTGCCAAGTCTGACTGGTGCCTGGCTCATCCACAAGCACGGCTCCAAGTTGAAATACCGTTTCTGTAAGATCAGGATCATTTGCTATTGACAGCATTGCACCATTTTCGATATTATGTAATTCTATTCCATACGGTGCGCCGATAAGAGAGAATGAAACTGGCGATTGAATCCCATTGGCCATTGTGCCAGTAGCGTCCAGCTCAATTTCGCTGCCTGGGGCGGTGTATAGGCTATTTCTGACTAAATGTAATTGGCCATTGACGAATGTGAGCTGTATGTCACCTCGAATAATTGTATATTGCTTTTTCTTTCTGTAGGCATTGAGTGCCGTATTCAATTTATTGTATGCAGCTGGTTTATGGAAATATTCGCAAGCACCGTTTGAATGCTGTCGTTTATCTCGTGGATTTCCCGTATTGTAGCGCATTCGCAGGGCCGGGACTTCCATCCAGCGTCCCCAGCACATATTGAAGCTTTTCGCCTTCAGCATTAATTATATGGCTCATCCCTATCTCTTCCATCGCAATTGATGCAAGGATTTGATAGACGGAATCTTCTAAATTTGCTGGCAATGAACTAAAATTTGGCAATGACATAAATTTATTACCCCCTGTTTTATACCAATAAGCTTAAAATAGCTTAAGGATTTTTTTATTTATTGTGAAATTATGTCTTTGCTGTATAATATTGAAATAATTGCATATATGCTACATAAAAATCATCATAATATCTATTATTCTTGCGTATTGCCGTCCTAATTAGGGGCATTATGCTGCATGCCAAAGCTGATACCGGCACGTTTAAAAAAACCAATGCTGCAAATGCTGTCTCCGGCTGGAATTAAAAAAATTAACAGCCCCGGCAGTCCATACCGGGGCTGTTTTGATAAGATTCGTGTTTCTAAGTTAAGAAATGCTGAATTATTAAGGTTGCGGGTTGCTTGCCTCATAGTCTTCTCTAAGCTCGCTTATGTAGGCATTCAGTGCAACATTCATCTTGTTGAATAGATGAAGCTGGTTTATAGAAACTGTTTGCAAAAGGTTTGCCACGCTATCATTTATATCCAGCAGCTCACTTACTGTTGGCTGCGCGCCTGGATTAACAGCTGTTTCGTTTGCGTCCAGCGTTCCTATCATGTATTGGATTTTTTCGCCTTCTGCATTGAGAATGTGGCTGAACCCAATCTCTTCCATAGCAATAGACGCAAGTATCTGCATAACTGCGTCTTCCAGGTTGCTAGGCTCAATCGCGAAATTCGGCATTGACATGGTTGTTACCCCCTTATTTCTGTATTCGCTGGCTCGAGCCAGCGAATAATTTTGATTCAAGTTAATATTGGTTGTTCTTGTGGTTTATAGTATTGCTCCAAGCGCTAAAGTGCTACAAAACACAAAGCAAACAGATACTGTTTTAGCATAATGCCTTTAATGCAACCAGAAGGGATGCCTTGCATTTTACGTATAAAGCAGCAATAAAGCGCATGCTGATGCTTTGCCGTGAATGCTGCGCCTGCAAAGCTTCTATGCGAAATTCAAAAGAGAAAGGAAATAAAATCAATCCGAATAAATGCAAATTGATGTTAATACAGCGGCAAACAAACAATCATGGCGCCAAAACAGCAAGTGCGATGATATAGGAAAATGTTCCACAGATAATGCAAGCCAGAAAGCTCTTCGAGTATTTATATGCCAGCGCTGTCAAAACCGCGCTAAGGCAAGCCGCAACGGCTGTTGCCCATGATGAAAAATACCCTTTCAGCGAAAACACTGCCAGAAAAGCAATGAGTGCGTATGGCAGCTTTGCTGAATACCTTTTTAAAAACCCTGATGGCTGGGATACAGATTCAAAGAAGAAGGGCAGTGAACGCGTCAGGAAAGTAACAGCTGCGCAGACGGCTATAATGCCAAGGCTCTCTTTCATTGTGCTTCTTCCCCCTCTTTGAGAGTAAATACGGCAAGCGATGCGGCAATTATGGCAAGCGCTGCAGGAACAAACATATTCCCGCTCACCAAAACTGTGGCAGCAATTGATCCGATTAGGCCTATTATGCACGAAATTCGCGAGCTTTTCGATGAGCCTGCCCACTGGCTTGAAAGCAGTGTTACAAAGAGCGCGCTCATTGCATATTCAATGCCGGAAGCGCTTTTTACAAATGGGAGCGCAAATGCCAGCCAAATGCCAATGAGCGTGCCAACAATCCAGTAAATATGGTTAAGCAGCGTAACAAAAATGGCATAATAGCGCATCTCAGCTCCTTCAGGGCACCCGGATGAAAGCAATGCATAAGTCTCGTCTGTGAGGCCAAATATAAGATATAGCCTAAATGGCAAACCCTTATAGATGGGCGCCATTGATATAGCGTAAAATATGTGCCTGAAATTTATAGCAAGGGCAAGCAGGGCTGCTTCAAGCAGGCTGGCCGCCTCTTTTAATAAATAGGCAGCAGCAAATTGCAGGGATCCCGCATAAACGAACACGCTCATGAGCACCCCGTATATAGGATCAAGGCCAAGGGAGGCAATGAATATGCCGTATGCGGCCCCAAGGGAAAGGTAGCCTGCTGCCACTGGCGCTGTGTATTTTAGCGCCTGTGCTAGCGATCTTTTCAACTGCATACGGAATTATAGCACGAGATTAGGCATAAGTTGCGCTTTTGAACTGTTTTTTCGGATGAAAGACTGATAGACTATAAAAAAAACACTACCAAGCATATCAATGCGCTATTGATAAGGGCATATGCCCAGCAATGCGCATATTGAAAGGAGCAATAAACAATGCAGGTGCCAGAAAGCTTATTGTATACAAAGGAGCACGAATGGATCAAAACTGAAGCAGACACCGCCTATATTGGCGTTACTGACTACGCCCAAGATGCGTTAGGGGACATCGCATACGTAGAGATGCCGGAAATCGGCGCAAAGCTTGAAAGGGAAAGCGTGCTATGCACCCTGGAGAGCCCAAAAGCTGTGGCTGAAGTATTTATGCCTGTCGACGGCGTCGTTATTGAAGTCAACAGCGCCCTTGAAGAAGAGCCTGGCGACATCAATACAGATCCTTACGGCTCATGGCTGGCCAAAGTGCAGCTGAGCGAAGGAAGCAGCACACAGGGCTTGCTAAAAGCAGAAGGCTATATAGAATACTTGAAGACAATAGATGAGGCCCACTGATGGGCAGCTACTTGCCCCACAGCGAATCTGACTATAAACAGCTTCTGGCCGGAGCCGGCTACGAAAGCATAGACGGCCTGTTCAGCTCTGTGCCTGAAAGCCTCCGCTTAAAAGAGCCGCTGGCCCTGCCCAACGGGATAAGCGAGCAAGAAGCGCTCGCCATGTTTAAAAACATGGCGGCAATGAATTCGCCAACTGCAGAGCTGGCGTGCTTTTTGGGCGCAGGGACTTACGATCGCATTATACCAACTGCAGTTGGGGCTATTGCGTCAAGAAGCGAATTTTATACAGCATACACTCCATACCAGCCGGAGATAAGCCAAGGCACTCTTTCATATATCTTTGAGTTTCAGTCAATGGCAGCAGAGCTGTTAGGCCTTGAGGTGGCCAACGCATCCCTGTACGATGGGCCAAGCGCTTTGGCTGAAGCTGTGATGCTTGCCTGCAGGGCAAAAAAGAGGAAAGCAGTGCTTCTGTCCCAGGCGATAAGCCCTGAAGCAAAACGCACTGTCGAGACGTATGCGCATTTCAGCGGCATAACAGTCAGCTATATGGGCTTGGACGGCGGGATATCATGCGTGCCAGATAAAGGCGAGCTGGGCGAGTATGCAGCTATTGCTGCAGCCTCCCCGAATTTTTACGGAATTATTGAGAATATTGAAGAGATTGCCCAGGCTGCACATTCTGCCGGGGCCCTTATGATAGGCTACAGCGAAAACCCGCATGCTATGGCTGTGCTGAAAAGCTTTGGCTCATGCGGCTGCGATATAGGCGTCGCTGAAATGCAAGGCTTTGGCATAGAGCCATACTTTGGCGGGCCGCACCTTGGGGTAATGGCCTCAACAAAAGCCCTTATGCGCTCACTGCCCGGCCGGCTCGCAGGGGCAAGCCTTGACGCAGACGGAAACAGAGCTTTTATACTGACGCTGCAGGCAAGGGAGCAGCACATTAGAAGGGAAAAAGCTACTTCAAATATATGCACCAACCAATCCCTCAACGCCCTGAAAGCAGTGTGCTATATGTCACTGCTGGGCCCTGACGGGATTAGGGAGGCAGCCCGGCAGGGCATGGCCAAGCTTAGGCTGTTTATAAGCTTGCTTGAGCCGAGTGGCATAACGCTAAAGCACAAAAGCGCAGCGTTTTTCGACGAAGCAGTACTTGAGCTTCCAGTGCCTGCCAGCGAAGCTTTGGAAAGCTTGCTAAGCCTCGGCTTTATAGGAGGCTACAGCTTAGGAGGCGGGGATCTGCTTGTTTGCGCAACTGAGAAGAGGACAGAGGCAGAAATCCAAGCGTTTGCGAAAGCGTTAATAGAGGTGTGCAAATGAGAGGCGATTACAGCAAGCTGATATTTGAGATATCAAAAGAAGGCAGGACAAGCTACAGCCTTCCCGGCTTTGACGGGGAATCAATAGAAGAAATGATTGATGCTTCGCTTGTAAGGGATGAAAAGCCAAGATTGCCTGAGGTTAGCGAACGCGATATCGTTATGCACTATACCAAGCTGTCAGAAAAAAACTATGGGGTTGACTCAGGCTTATACCCTCTCGGCTCCTGCACCATGAAATACAACCCGAAAGTTTGCGAGGACATCGCCGCGCTGGAGGGTTTCAGCGCAATGCACCCGTACCAAAGCGAGCTGACAGCCCAGGGGAGCCTGATGCTGATGCACAGCCTGGCCGAAGCATTGTGCGAGATCACAGGCATGGCTGCTTTCAGCCTGCAGCCTGCTGCGGGCGCGCATGGAGAGCTTGCAGGCCTGATGATGGCAAAGAAGCGCTTTGAAACAATAGGCCAGGCCAACCGCACAAAAATAATCGTGCCTGACTCCTCACATGGAACCAACCCGGCTTCAGCAGCTATTGCCGGCTTTGATGTAATCAGCATAGATTCCGGCCCGGACGGCCTTATTGACCTTGATGCCTTGCAGGCTGCTGTTGGCAGCGACACTGCTGCACTGATGGTAACAAACCCAAATACCCTCGGGCTCTTTGAAAAGGGCATAGCCGAGGCTTGCGAGATAGTCCATAAGGCAGGAGGGCTCGTGTACTACGACGGAGCAAACCTGAACGCCATAATGGGCATTGCCAAGCCGGCAGATATGGGCGTTGACATCATGCATGTCAACGTGCACAAAACTTTTGCCGCCCCTCATGGCGGGGGAGGGCCGGGAGCAGGGCCTATCGGCGCGTCAGAAGAGATGGCCGCCTACCTTCCGGGGCCAAATGCAGCTTTCAAAGAAGGAAGCTATATTCTTCAGAGCCCTGCTATGAGCATAGGCCAGGTTAGGGGCTATTACTCAAGCCTGAGCGTGCTCGTCAAAGCCTATGCCTACATTGCAATTTTAGGGGGCGACGGGCTCAGCGAAGCTTCTATAGCTGCCTGCCTGAATGCCAACTATTTGAGGGAAAAACTCTCAAGCGCCTATAAAATGCCGCATAGCGGGCCTTGCATGCATGAATTCGCTGCTGCAGGGCTGCTGGAGGCTGCAGAGGGCGTGCATACCGATGATGTTGCCAAGCGGCTAATTGACTACGGCTACCACCCTCCAACTGTTTACTTCCCGCTTATAGTAGAGGAAGCTATTATGGTTGAGCCTACTGAGACCGAAAGCATTGAAAGCCTTGACGACTTTGCCGAAGCGATGCTCTCAATAGCAAAAGAGGCAGTGGAAAGCCCAAGCCTGCTCAAGAGCGCTCCCGGCAAAGCGCCGGCAAAGAGAATTGACAGCCTTTTGGCTGCGAAAAAGCCTGTGCTGACTTATTGGCAGCTGAAAGGAGAAAATAATGGCTAACCGAACAGTTTTATACGACAAGCATGTTGCCCTGGGTGCAAAGATGGTTGAATACGCCGGATGGGACATGCCCCTTTCCTACCCTGGCGGGCAAATTGCAGAGCATATCGCAGTGCGATCAGAAGCCGGCCTGTTTGATGTCTCCCATATGGGCAGGCTTAATATATCAGGCAGCGGAGCTGTGGATTTTCTGCAGAAAATCCTCTCGCTTAACATCAACAGCGTAAACCTGGGCAGAGCTGCATATGCCATCATTCCAAATGAGAATGGCGGCGCTATAGACGACGCTTTTATATACCGTTTTGAAGAAGGATCCTGGCTGCTTGTTGTCAATGCAGCCAATACGCAAAGCGTGCTAAGCCATATAAGCCCGATTGCCGATGAACTCGGGGCAACAATAGATGATGTTACAGGGGATCTTGCCATGATTTCGCTGCAGGGGCCAAAATCCAAAGACATTCTCTTTGAAGCCTCTGAGAATTTATATTTATTGCCATTTAAAAACTCTACAGGCGAATGCGATATATGCGGCTATCCTGTGAAGCTGTCAAGAACAGGCTATACCGGCGAGCCTCTCGGCTTTGAACTGTTTGTTCCCGCAGATGGGGCAATTAAGGTTTGGGAAGCGCTGTGCGGGCTTGGCGCATCCCCTGCGGGGCTTGCATCAAGGGACACCCTTCGCCTGGAGGCATCAATGCCGCTATATGGCCATGAATACGGCCAGGGCCCTGACGGCAATGAAATACCGGCGCTTGCGTTTTCCCTGGCCGCAGCCTCTGTAAGCTTCTCTGAAGCAAAAGGAAGCTATATAGGCCGTGATGCGCTAAAGCGCCAATTTGAAGCGCATGAGAAGATAAAAAAAGAGGACTTTGCCGGCATTGAGGCGCTTGGGCAGGTTATTCGGCCTTTCACAGCAACCGGCTCGGGAATCGCCAGAGCCGGCGACAAAGTCTTTTTGGGCGATCGCCACGTTGGCTTTGTTACAAGCGGAACTATAGCCCCATATTTTGAGTGGGAAGGCTATGGCATCAATTCGCAAGTGACACAGCAGACAAAGAGGCGCTCAATCGGGCTTATGCTTATAGACGCCGAGTGCATAACTGAAGAGCGCTTTGAAGCAGAGATCAGGGGCAAGCGCACTCCAATAGCGCTTGTCAGCTACCATATAAGATCGGATGCCCCACCTTATTCAAGGCCGATAGTATATGGCTGGAGCGCCGAAAAAGAGCAGCCTAAGCAGGCAGAATATGCCGAGCTTGCGCGTGATTTAGTCTCAAACGCCATAGCCAACCATAACTTCCGCCAGCAGGAAGCAATAAACCTCATACCTTCAGAGATGACCCTTTCAAAGGCAGTCAGGCTGCTCAGTGGAACAGATCCTTCCTTCAGGTATGCAGAGCACAGAAAGCTAAAAAGCTACTACTCTGAGGACATTTTCTACTACCAGGGGACAGGGTTTATACAAAAAGTCGAGGAGCTGCTAAATATCGAGCTCTCAAGCTTTCTGGGCGCCAAGGCTGTTGAGAGCAGGGCGCTATCCGGCCAGATGGCAAACACGATTGCTTTCTCAGCTCTAACCTCATACAAAAACAGGGCTAACCGCAAAGCTGAGCCAAAGAGGCTGGGCTATGTGCTTAACAACCATTTGTCTTTTGGCGGGCATCTTTCAGCCCAACCAATGGGGGCGCTGAAAGATTTTATAGCTTTTGATCCGAATACAGACAGGCGCGCGCTTGTAAATATACCTGTGCGCAGGGACAATCCATACAAGCCTGACATTGAGCAAACAAAGGCTCTTATTGAGCAGTACAGGCCTGAGCTGATAATATTCGGCAAGAGCATGATTTTGTATAAAGAGCCTGTAAGCGAGATAAGGGAGTTCATCGACAGCATTGGCCTTGATGCGTTTATCATGTATGATATGGCCCACGTGCTTGGGCTGTACGGGCCATATTTCCAGGAGCCGCTTAAAGAAGGGGCAAACCTTGTTACGGCTTCAACCCACAAAACGTTTTATGGAACCCAAAGAGGCCTGCTTGCAGGCAACTTTGAGAGCGATGATCTGCTGTGGGAAGAGATACAAAGCAGAGCTTTCCCGGGAGCCACAAGCAACCACCACCTCGGCACAATGCTGGGCCTGTTGATGGCAAGCTATGAGATGAATGCATTTAAAGACACGTATCCGAAAGCGGTAATCAGCAATGCGCGCAGCTTCGCTGCAAGCCTGGCTGATGCCGGCTTTGGGGTGGAAGGCGATCCTGCCGACGGCTATACCGAGACGCACCAGGCAATCGTTCGCGTCGGGTACAGCAAAGGCATAGAGATAGCTGAAAGGCTGGAAGCAAACGGAATTATAACTAACTTCCAGCAAACGCCTGCAGAAGAGGGCTTCTCAGCTTCCGGCGGGCTGAGAATGGGAACCTCCGAGATGACCCGCTTCGGTTTTGGCCCGGAGCAGTTTGGAGAGCTGGCAGAGCTTATGGCTGATTGCGTTTTGCATGGAAAGAATGTCAGAAGCGCGGTAGCAAAGCTAAGAAGCCAGTTTACAGACATGCGCTACTGCCTGGACGAAAGTGTTGGCGCAGATATGCTTGAAAGCCTGCGCAGCCTGTACTAGTGTTTAGAATAGGCTACCATCTGTCGATATCGAAAGGCTACCTTGCTGCGGCAAAGGAATGCCTTTCGGTTGGCGCAAATACATTTCAGTTCTTTTCCCGCAACCCTATGGGCTCGAAAGCAAGGCCCATAAACGAGAAAGACATAGCAAGCTACATGGAATACAGCAGTGAGCATGGGATAAGCCGCATATTGGCCCATGCTCCCTATACCCTTAACTGCGCCTCCTCAAAGCCTGAAGTCAGGGAGTTTGCCGACATGTGCTTTGCAGATGACCTCAGGCGCATAGACATGCTTCCCGGCAGCCTGTACAATTTCCACCCGGGATCCCATACAGGCGATGGAATAAAGGTAGGCATAAGCCGTGTAGTGTCAGCTCTTGACAAAGCGATAACCAGTGAGACAAATACCATAGCCTGCCTGGAAACAATGGGCGGAAAAGGCTCCGAGATCGGCTCCAGCTTTGAAGAGCTGGGCCAGATCATCAGAGAGTCTGCCTGGACAGAGAAGCTGGCGGTATGCCTTGACACATGCCATGTATTTGATGCAGGCTACGATATCGTAAATAATCTTGATGGAGTGCTTGAAGAGTTTGATCATGCTATTGGCATAAGCAAGCTTAAAGCTATCCACCTTAACGATTCTAAAAATGCTCTTGGATCGCGAAAAGACCGCCATGAAAAGATTGGCGAGGGGAGCATTGGGCTTGACGCTTTTGCGCGAATCATAAACCATGCTGTGCTTAGCGATTTGCCGTTTTATCTTGAGACGCCGACTGATCTCGAAGGCTACAGTCATGAAATAGCGCTGCTTGCCTCGCTCAGAGACAGATAGCTTCCTGTGACCTGCTCCCACCGCTTTCGCAAGCGCTCGCGCTTGCTTAGAAGCGGGGGCTTCCCGAATACTCTGCCAGAGCCTTGGCTCAATACGCGGGCATATGCCGTGGGCCCCACGGCAATGGCGCTGGCTCACCAGCGCTATATTGCTTTTTGTATGCCAAGCATTCGCTTAGCCTCGTTTTTTATGTTGATGGCTGCATCGCGTCT
>WRIY01000055.1 GCA_009782515.1 Eubacteriaceae bacterium | reverse complement strand
CTGCACCACGTTTGGGATAGCGAAAACAAAGAGTATTTAACGCTATATAAGTGGTATAGCGAGTATGGAATGTTCTTGCATATGGGTTATCCAAATGGGATATCGCAACACGCGAAATCTTAAAGGAAGTCCTCGGCGGCAATCGCAGAAACTATCGTTTGGGTGGAGTGCCCAATGAGTGATAGAAAAAAGTTTTTCAAAAAAGTGAAAAAAAGTATTGACCAAACGCTAGCATTTCGATATAATAGTATTAGATAGAGCGACGCGCAAAGGGAGATGCAAAGATGAAAAACTACACAGTAATTTACAGGCCAGCCAGAAACGCAAGCGAAGAAATTTGGGCAAGCAAGTGGATGAGCAAGAAAGCAGCAGCAGACAGCGCACGCGGAAACGGCTTCAGAGTTATCGCAGTTCTGAGCGACAAGGAAATCGAAACAATTAAAGCGACCGATGAATTCGACCTCATGCTAGACGGAAAATACAGCGACCTAGTAATCAACGTAGTACAGCAGACACTATAAAATTTTTTAAAAAAGTTTTGCAAAAGTAGTTGACACTATGCTAGTATGATGATATACTAGTATCAGATAGAGAAAGCGCACACGACAACACAGACCGGCGGAACGCCTCCCGATGCAGGCCGCAAGTCCCAAAGGTAACCACTCCGGCGGGCCGGCTCCTTGCCAGGAACGTGCTGAGCATTGCGGGATAAGAGCAGCGGATGCGACGAAGCCGAAAGAACCAAGATAGAGCGAGATTAAGCGTTCTCGAGACCACACGCCGAAGAGCGCTTAACTTATTTTATCTAAGGAGAATACCATAATGAAACTAGCCAAAACTTTTGAAAGCCTCATCAACGACGGACTGAAAACCACAGAGCAAAGAGCGATAAACGAGCACGTAAACAGCGGGCGCGGAGACAGCGAGCGCGGGAATTTCCAAGTGCTTAAGGGCACACCTTCCGGCACCACTTACCAAGTAGACTTTAAGCGCTGCTTCTCAGAGCGCTACACGACTTATGCTATCTACATCACAAAATTTTCGATACCGAACGGGCTGATGATAGACAGCGAATACATCGGCAGCACCGGCTACATGGGCGAGCTGATACCGTCAAGGCTATAGCAAAGAGCCGCTGATTAAAGCGGCTCTCCATAGCTGAATGCTAATCTAAAAACTAAGGAGATTATACCATAATGAAGGATGAGTACCAGATCCGTATGCAGATTGATGTAGAAAACATCATCATAGCACAATACGAAGAGTCCGACGCTGAGCGGACAGCGTCCGGACGCGAGCCGTACTGGACAGAATATACAGCTAAGCACCGCCACATACGCGACACGCTTTTGTGGGTGCTTGGAGAAATGGAGGCACACGAGATATGAAAAGAAACCCAATGAGAGCCAGGCGCAACGGAGACGAAAGCGCATCCACATGGGAAGGGCTAGAGGTCCGGCTAGCATGGTCCAGCTCAAAGCACTGTTGGACTGTGCTTAGCGCATACGACAGCCAGGCGCAAAAGATGCTATACCCGTTCCGCTACAACCGGAGAGCCGGAGGCTGGGTAAATGCTGTCGGAACGGCATGGCCGACCATGCGCAGCCAGCTCAACAAAGGCGTGGAAGAATCGCTATACGAGTTCAAATAGGAGGATAAAATGCAGAAATATACAATCGGAGTCCAAGATGGCACAGACATTTGCATGCATACCATTGAGAAAGGAGGCATATAATGGCAAAGAAACCTGTAAGAGTGCTGGCAATCGCTATGCTGGCACTTACTATTCTAGCAATCACAGCCGAGACCGCAAGCGCTGCGAACCCGTATAGGTACAATTTAGTGTACCAAGGCGGCAAGTGGCTTGTGCGCCAAATTTGGGTATCCGGCAAGCTTAAGGTTCTGGGAGCCTTTAAGACAATCGCAGGAGCCCGGGCGTTCATGCATCGGCTAATGTTCGGCATGTAAGCAAGAAGCCGAGCGGCACGGCTAAAGCTGCCGCACATGGAGGAAAATAAAGATGAATTACGACCTTAAATCACCAAGAGCCGGGGAATGGCTGGCAACGGTCCGCAACGAAACAGGCCCGTATATTATGATGAAATTTAGCAGCGCGAAAGCTGCTTTGGACTGGATCGGCCAAATGAAAAGAAGGGAGCTATCAAATGCTAAGAGATAAAGAATGCATAGCCCATGCCGTAGCATGGGATCGAGATGAAAAGGAGCTTATCGGAATGGGTGAGTATCGCGAAATTGCCCAGGCGTGCAGCCAGGAGTACATGGACGCTGAAATTGACCGCTTCATTTGCTGCCCGTACTGTGGGCAAGCGGTAGATTGGAACGAGGCGCTATGAAGGCGAAAATTGGAGGCAGGACTTACGACACAGCCACAGCCAAGTGTTTAGCATATTTGCCGAACGGCGTTGCGCTGTACAAGAAGCAGGACGGGGAATTTTTCCTTGCCAACGATATTGATTATGTGATGCCGCTGACGCGTGAGTCTGTGGAGGAAATCGCAGAGCGAGAAATGATAGATATCGACGCGCTTGCTTATCCGGATGTTGCCGAGGCTCCATCACGGCAGGTATCGGCATGGATTGACGCTGACACACTGGCACGCGCTAAGTCCCTCGGTGTGCCGAACCGGGAGATATTCGAAGCTGGAGTCAAAGCGCTGGAGGGAGAGATATTCCGGGGATGACGAAAAATGCAGCGCGCTTACTAATTGACAAGTGGACTGCATTTATGCTATACTTAAGCGTGAAAAACGAAAGGAGACACGCAAATGCTAGGAATCCAAGCGGAACGGCACAGGCGCGACTTGTCATTGCAGCAAATGGCAGATTTTATGGACATAAGCTCCAGCACGCTTCGATCCATCGAGCGCAAGGGGCAGCTCCCGAATTATCGCACACTGGTAAAGATGCAGGATGTGCTTGGCATGGACATTGAAGATATGTTCGCCGAAGTGGAGCTAAGCTACAGCAGAAAAGATTAGCAGAAAAGGAAGGAGGTGAAAAATAATGGATGAAATTTCTTTCGGTAAATATTTGGTTCGATTGCGAAATGAAAAATCTATGAGCCAAAGGAAGCTAGCAGAACTTGCTGGTGTTGCTAACTCTACAATTAGTAGACTTGAATCGGATGCAGTAAAGCCTGATCACACAACGATAGAAAAACTATCAGTTGCTCTGAACGTTGAGAAATCTCTGCTGCTAACTAAGTGTGGCTACAGTGAAATTCCAGAAGATTTTGTTATTATAGCCCGTAAACTATTAATATGCTTCTTGAAATATGGGGATTTGTCTGCAGAACAAAGAGCCGAAGCATATCGCATTATTAGTAATACTATGCTTCTTGAAGACGAAGATGAGGATGAGGATGTATGAAGGTGGAATATGACTGGTTAGAACAGGCGCGAGCCCTGCGGCGTACGGAAATTACAAAGCTCGACACGCCAGGGCTAACGCTGCGGCGGTGCACAATGTGCAAGCTAAGCGTTTTGACCGACTACAAAGGCCACAGCTTTAAATGCCAGCCGTGCCGGACGGCAATCAGGATTTTCAAATATGGGTGAACAAAAAAACTGCACATGCAGGGACCATGCACAGCAAAAAAGTTGAAAAAGGAGTTAATCTAGTATAGCATGGGCAAACAGCAAATGCAAAGATTAAGCGAAGAGGCTGCGCTTGAAGCTGCCAGCGATTTTAAGCAGCTTCAGTATGATGACCTGCAAGCGCGAATCGACAGCTTGACATCATGGCAGCAGCTAGTTGCAATCGAGCTGGCAGACATTGAAAACCGGCTATCGGAAATAGCCGCAGAAAAGGAGGCACTAAAAGATGACAGAAAATAAGAAATTGAGCCCGCTGCAAATAGCGCAGCTAAAGGACCTGTATGAAGCGAAGGCGGCGCAATATATCCAGCTTAGCGAGGAATATCGAGCAATGGCGAGAACGCTGGACGAACTCGGCCAAGAGCTTGAAGCGGAGTACAGGCAAATTCAACAGGCGGAGGCTGATCTATGAGCGATTTATTGACTCCGATAAAAGCACGCGCTATAGGCGCGGGCCAAAAGGTGCTCATAACAGGGCTTGAAGGCGTGGGCAAGACAACGCTAGCGGCAAGCTTTCCCGCAGCGATTATCATTGATGCTGACAACGGCGCGAAAAACTTCGATTTTGAGCGCCTGCCAGCGCCGAAAACGTGGGAAGAGATGAGCGCGCAAATTGGATGGGCAGCTAGCCAGCCGCAATATAAGACAATAGTAATCGACACGGCAGACGCAGCAGAGCGATTGTGCATTGCCAGCATTCTAAAGCTAAAAGGCTGGGACGGCATCGAATCCCCAGGATACGGCAAAGGCTACACGTATATGTATGAAAGTTATGCTAGAATGCTCAACTATCTTGAGCTAGTCGCAAACACAGGGAAAAATGCTGTCTTAACCTGCCATGTGGAGGTCGGCAGCTTTGACCAGCCGGATGAGCTGGGCAGCTATAGCCGGTATAATCTAAAGCTGTACAAAAAAATAGCGGCAATGATCAAAGAGTGGGCGGATCTTATCCTCTTTTGCAACTATGAAAGCGTGATTGTCAACACTGCTGGCTCTGGTTCGGACGCGAAATACAAAGCGACCGGCACCAGCAAGCGCGTAATGCACTCAATGCACAGCGCTATGTGGGACGCGAAAAACCGCACAGGAGAGCCGTTGCCGCCGAAGATGGATCTTGGCTACGGCGCTATAGCGCACATCTTCGACAAGCAGGCCGCTGCTGCGCCGGAAGCCCAGCTATCGCTGGCCGAGGCAACGCCGCCGGAAGCGGATCAGCTAGCAGCGGAATCGACAGCAAACGAAATGTTTGGAGATGCGAGTGAAGCGGACCCTTGGGAAGGGGCGCTGTATACCATCATGCTTGATACCACGCTGGAAGAGGCGGAAGCCGGATACCGGCGGGAGGGCTGGCTTGGCGACAGCGAAACGCTGGAGTCGAAAGTAAGAGCGCCCGGCGGCATGAGGCTCTTTGCCTCGACATGGGGCGCGGTACTAGACAATATTGCAAATTATACAGAAAACGAAAAGGAGAGCAAATAGAATGTCAAATTACGATGAATTCATAAAACGTACAAATGAGGTGTACGCCCTGTCATGGGATGACGAAATAGATGTAGCGGAAGCGGATGCGTCCGGCTCCGGCTTTAAAATCCCAGCAGCCGGAGACTACGATTTTACAGTGGTGACTTTCGAGCGCCGGATGTATGACGGCAGCGAAAAGATCCCTGCCTGCAACTATGCCGCGATAGGCATAGAGCTATATTCCGCAAACGGAGCGCTAGCCGGGCGCGTGCACGAGAATTTCTACCTTGTAAGCAGCCAGACGTGGAAAATCATGCAGTTTTTCACAGCGCTTGGCATGCGCTCCCATGGAGAGGCAAAATTCAAGCCGGATTGGCAGGGTTCCATTGGGCGCAGCGGCAAGTGCAAGATTGCCGTGCGCAAGAGCAGCCAGGGCAAGGAGTTCGCCAACGTCGATCGGTACTACGAACCGCTCGATGCTGCGCATCTCGACATGCAAAGCAAAGCTTTGCATCCTGAGCGCAGCGAAGGAGGAGCGTTCGAAAGCGACCCGCCGAAACCGGCGCTGCCGTTCTAGCAAGGCGGGCTATAAATGGACTACCAGAAATTCATTGAATCTAAAAAGCTGCTGTCGAAAGACAGCGGCTTTGATATCAGCAAAATGGAAGGGGAAAGAATAATGGCACTATTTGGGACCGATTCAGACAACAAACCAATCAACATTAGCGGAGAGCACGCGACTGTATACCTGACGGTATATCCAAGCGGGATGCTTGGCACTGGCAGTGAAGGCGAGCCAACAAACGATACCGTAACGGATACCCTGAAACCTGCCATCGAGGCAATCCTTAAGGAAGCCTTGGAGCCATATGAAGAACCCGAAGGCGTGAACGCTATAGCTACGCTCAACAGCCTTGGCTGGACGTTCAAGCATGGCGATTTATGGGAAGCCCCAGAGCCAGCTAAGGAGACATGGACGAATTTTGCGAAAGCTAGCTTGCAAGAGGTATGGGAAAAATCGAGAGATACCAATTGGTCTGAATTTCAGGATTGGGCGCTTAGGAATTGGCAAATATAAGGATGAAGGGTGAATAGACATGCTCGACATGCAAGAAGAATAGCCAGCGGAATGCTGGCTTTTTTTGGGGTAATGTATGGTTGTGCATGGTTTGTGTATGCTTTGTTCTCAACCATACACGCCGGAAAACAACGGTTTTAAGCTGTTTATTCGGCATTACTATACACACTGTGTATAGTATGTATAGTTTCCAGACAAACTAAAAATATTTATATTCACTATTACGCACGCATATATATATAAGATGTCTGGAAACCATACACACTATACACGATGGCTAAAATATGGCTTGGTTGTGCGATTTATGCTATAGCAAACCATACACACAACTATACACGATTCTGCCAAACCATACACGCAACTATACATACTGGCTTATTTGCTTCGAAATGCGTTGCATTGTGTTTTACTGTCTGTTACAATGGATGTATGGGGAATATTACAGCACGAGAATTTAATGAATTGGCCGACAGTATAGGCTACTCGAATTTAGAGCTTGCCTATCATCTTGGAGTAAGCACTACATCTATTTGGCGATGGAAAGAAGGCAGGGTACAAGCGCCGAAGCATATTGGGCTGGCCATGGAATGGCTACGATGCAAAAGCAGAGAGGAGGCTATAAAACAATAAAAGATGCAAACCCAAGAAGTTATCAGGCGTTGGGTAGCAAACATTCCGCAAATACTCAAGCAAAAGAAAAACTGGCTAATTACTAATGGCAAAGGAGCGCCACTAAACCCAATTGACGGCACTTTGTTTGACGATTGGAATAGTTATGAATCTAATAAATGCATGATTTTTAATGATGCTGTTGAGGCTGTTGCTAGAAATTTGCATGGATCATGCCATATAGGCTTTCGCATAGTGAATGGCGAAGGAATTACAATAATAGATTTTGATGATTGCCGAGATGCATATACTGGGGATATCGATCCGGCGGTATTATGGTGGGTTAAGAAAGGCGATACTTATACAGAAATATCGCGATCCGGAACGGGGCTGCATGTTGTGGGGCATTCAGAGTTCAAAAATGCACGTTCAAACGCGGTACAGGGAACTCCATGGCATAAGCGAATTGAGTATTATTCAGAAAATAAGCAGATAGTTATAACTGGAAACATATTCGAGGGATATAGCGAAATTAATGAATGTTCAGAAATATTTGAGGAACTATACAATGCGACTATTGGCGAATATGAACAATTAAAAGCATTAGACAAACCTCAAAAAAACGGACAGCAATATAATGATGGGATTGCCTCGGATGTAAAATTTGGTGATATGCTGTTGTTTATTAACTGTGCAGATCTTGACTATGAGGATTGGTTGCACGTACTCATGGGGCTTAAGCATGAGGGCGTTAGCTTTGAAGTAGCGGATCGCTGGAGCGCAACAGACCCAATGCGATACGATGGCACAGATAAGCTAAGAAGGAAGTGGGATTCTTTCAGAAAGCAGGGGATCACAGGCGGCACAATCTGCGCCATGGCAAAATTAGGCGGCTGGACTCCAGCGCGTTTGTATGGAATCAATTATAAGGCAAAATACACGGAAATGTCAAATAATAGCGAAATCAACGGATATAAGGATGAATATGAATATGAGAGCCGTGACTTAACAGAAACAGGCTATGCTAATAGGATCACTTGGAGGTACGGCAACAATATTAAATACGAGCCAGGGCAAAAGGATTTTTATTTGTGGGATTCTGGATACTGGAGCAAACAGCCAGGTCCTGAAAAAATAATCGAGCTATATATAAATAATTTGCCTAAAATGCTTCGTGACGAAGGGAAAGCGGCAGCAGACAGCATAAAAAATTCTGCCGATGAAAATGCTGACGAAGCAGCGGAGAATATCAAAAAAGCGCATAATGAAGCTGCGTTAAAAGTGCAAAGCCGCAATATGAAGTATAACGTTGCAGAACTTCTTAAATCGAGCAAAGGCATATCAATTCCGCAAGAGAGCTTTAACAGCGGGGCGTTACTGTTAAATTGTGCTAACTGTACGATCGATTTGGAGACAGGTCAAAGCAAAGCGCACGACAAAGGGGATTTGATTACGATGAGCACGGGCATTGTTTTCGACCCTTTTGCAACAAGCCCATTATGGGATGATACGCTTAAACTTTTTTTGCCAGATAGTGAAGTAAGAGAATTTCTGCAAATATGGTTCGGATATAACACAACAGGATTAAACCGCGAAAAATGTTTCGTGCTAGCATATGGCGGCGGGAATAATGGCAAGTCAACTATTTTTAATACAGTTTCTGCAGCGCTTGGAGCTTATGCGAAAACAGCAAGCCCTTTGCTTTTTTTTGAGGACCAAAAGAGCAAAGAGCCGCCTATGGATGCTATGGCGCGAATACATGAGGCCAGAATGGTAGTTACGAGTGAAAGCCGTGATAAGTCGAAATTAAGAAGTGAAGACCTAAAGCGCATAGTAAGCGGTGCAGGGGATAGGGAAAATGCACAGTTTAAACATAAGGATTCGTTTGAATTTACGCCAAAGTTTAAAATAAACCTGCTTACAAACCACCCTCCACAAATTACTGACACGACAAGGGCTATATGGACGCGAATGAGGTTTATTGAATGCAGTGTGTCGCTAACTGAAGAACAAGCGGACCCTACAGTGCCGGAGCGCTTAATGGGGGAGCTTCCAGGTGTGCTAAATTGGTTAGTAGAAGGCGCAATCAAATATATAAAGTATGGGTTAAACGCTCCAAACACAATTATTGCGTCTACGGATGAATATCGCAAGAATGAGGATAGTGTAAAGATGTTTATTGAGGAAATGTGTGAGGAAACTACAATGTATGGAGATGTTACTCCATCTAAGATTCTGTATGATGTTTATGCAGAATATTGTACAACGCTGGGGCTTGTGAAAGTTAGCCAAACTTTATTTGGGAAGCGGCTAAAGAATGATTTAGGGATTGGCAATAACCGAAAGGGTCCCGGATGGGTGTATTGGGTCAAAGTAAAATCAGATGATGATGTTGACTTAGATCGACAGGTCGCAGATCTTAATGAGGTATTAAGGGATAGATGAGGTGTGAGATGCCAATAGATGATGTAAAGAAAGCTTATTTAAAGATAAGAGAGAGCCAAGGCAATGGCAAATGTGCAAAATGTATAATTGATGCGATTATTGGGGAGTTTGATGCCCAAAATGGTGAGGGCATCGAAAAAACAAAGGTTGATCGTGTATTGGCCATTACGGGTTCAGGCAAGAGTGAGGAGTTTTACAGTATGGTTTTCCCAGATTATTTTTTCAAAGATGAACAAGTTGGCAAAACCTCACGAACAATGCTTTATTCTGCGGGTGAACAATGCAATTACGTAAACGCGATGTTTCTTGGGCGTACAAATGAAAGTTTAGTAAACGAGGCAAGAGCTAGTGGCGATGTAGAGGTTATCCATTTTAATGGCAATGTTTATGTGCCAGTATGGTGGGTACACAGCATTGGCGAAATTGATGAGGACCAGACTCTGATTTTGGATGCAAAAATGATATCGGCATTAATAGGGAATTTATGACGAATAATCCTGTTGAATTCAAACCGCAAAAAAAGGAGGCCACCAATGGCTAGAACAGAAACAATTAAAGCGCCAGTGCCTTGGCAGTCGGAGCCCGTCGAGTTTGAAGCGCCTACAAACTTCGAATGCAAAGCCTGTGGGTGCATGATGTACCGTGTCCATCCGATGGAAGGTGACCACGCGCTGCAAATTCGGTGTGCCAAGTGCAACAAGTGGCACTCGAACGCAAAATACGACAGCCGCCCGAAGCTCGAGAAAATAGCTGAAGCTGTCGAGCGAAGTGAGCGAATCGAATGCAAACAATGAGAGTGCTAGCAGCCTGTGAAGAAAGCCAAGCTGTAGCTATAGAAACTTGGAAACCGATCGTACAATGCGCAGAGCTGTACGAAGTAAGCAACTATGGCCGTGTCAGAAGCAAAGAGCGAAAATTAACTTATTCAGATGGCAGAGTCAGAACTTATCCAAGCAAAATTCTAAAAACAGGGTTAAGCATGGGGTATCCGTTTGTAAATCTATGCTACGGCAACAAACATCATTCGGTTAAAGTTCATTGTTTAGTTGCTGATGCATTTTTAGGCGAAAGACCGCATAGTTTTGATATATGCCATACAGACGGGAACAAAAATAATAACAAAGCGGAAAATCTTAAGTATGGTTCAAGATCGGAAAACAACTTAGATAATTATCGAATACACGAAAAAGCTAACAAAAAGCAAAAACTTAATCCACAGAAAGCACGAGAAATCCTTAAAAAACTAAAAGAAGGGAAATCGCAAAGACAGTTAGCGAAAGAATATTCCGTATCGAAATCTACTATTGCAGCAATAAAAAATGGTAATTTATATGCAAAAACAATCTAGGATTCTTATAGCATGTGAAGAAAGTGGAACCGTGACAAACGCATTTGTCGATCTTGGATACATGAACGTTTACTCTTGTGATTTGTTGCCAACTAGCGGGAGATATCCAGAGCGACATATCCAAGATGATGTTTTGCGGCACCTTGAAGGCTGGGATATGATTTTGGCGTTTCCGCCTTGCACATACCTGAGCGTGGCAGGCAACAGGTGGCTTAACGTTGAAAGATATGGCGAAAAAGCGCTAGAGCGGCTTGAGAAGCAAAAGGAAGCCTTTGAATTCTTTATGAAATTCATCGATGCGCCGTGTGAGAAAATATGCGTTGAGAATCCAGTTGGGGCAGTGTCAAGGCTGTACCGAAAGCCTGATCAGTATATACAGCCGTGGGAGTACGGGCACCCAACGACAAAGAAAACATGCTTATGGCTTAAAGGGTTGCCGTTGCTTGTGCCTACAAACATCGTAGAACCGACAGATTTTAGAGTATACAAAAGCGGAGCCAAGCCAGGAAGAAAAGATTCGTCGTGGCATATGGACACGCTGCACATGCCTAAAGAAGAAAGGGCTTTGGCTAGAAGCAAAACCTTTCCGGGAATTGCAAAAGCAATGGCAGCGCAATGGGGAGAAAAGAAATAGCAAAAAGAAGCGCAAAAGCGCTTGCAAAAGTTTTGCCAAAGTGCTATCATAAAGCTAAAAGGAGGTGCCCACTATGACACCAGACGAA
>WRIY01000054.1 GCA_009782515.1 Eubacteriaceae bacterium | reverse complement strand
CTCACTTTATTAAATATCTAGATGATAAAAAAGAGCCTATAGATCATATTCTGTTTATTCATTTAAATTCAGAGTTAAAAGAATATTTATCAGCTTGCATCGGCACTGACATGGCTGATACAGGGCTGACAATAGCATTCGTAGATGAATTGAAGCTATTTTGTGCAACCCTTCAGAGTTTTTGTCAAGACGAGGAATTTGTAACAACAGTGAATGATTTTCAAAATAGAACTATGGCAAGTATAAAAAAAGATACATTCAAAAACCAACCAACAGCATTCTTTATTGAGGTTAGCAGCCTAAAACGACTATTAAATGAAAAATACTTCGAACCTTTCAAAGATGAGATAGTTCGTGAGCAATTTAAAAACCGGTTAAACAAAGAGATAGACGAATCATATAAATCAATGGTTTATGGATATAGAAACATACAAACTTCATCAAAAGAACAGGACTTAAAAACCACGTTTAAAGAAACTGTGTTCGATAGTATAAACAAATTTATCGTCAATACTTTTGAAAAACTCAACATCAGTATTAAATCATATAGGTTAACTGATAGCCTATCAGCAATCGCGCAGGCCCTCGAAATACATAAGGAATCTATTCCGATATGGTGGGCTATGTCAAAAACAGAAATAAATTTAATATGTGATGAGTCATGGGAAATATACAATGAATTTATTTCGGATCTGTTTATGTGTATCAGAATGCAGTTTAACGCTGCAGGTTATATGTATTTCTTAGTTTATTCTCTTATTTCGCACCCGATCAATAAGATGCAAGCAAGCCACTGGCGAAGAGCCCAAATGGTAATAGAAATGCAGAAACAGAATACAAAAGAGTACCAGAATAATTTTGAAATGCTATATAGCACTAAAATCAATGAAATCAGTGAAAAAATCACGAAGATTACTGTGAAGCATGCAGTGAATAAAGATGAAAAAGCAATTACTCATTATTTTAAGCAAAGATCGCAAAAACTCAAATATGATTTTTTGCTAAGAGCGATTTATGGTGATATACAAGCGTTCCAAGTGCGTGGAAAGGTTGCCGATTCTCATAAAACAGTTGATGATTTATGGAATTATTTTCATGTAGATAAGTTCGTTTCTGATAATGAGAAATCACAATACACAGATATTGCTTTCGAACTGTTTGCTTTAGCTTGTTTTACTGATTTTTGCCTGGAAGTACGACTATTGCCAAGTATAAAAAACAACTCAAAACTACATGATGGTATTTGGTATGTGTATCAAACATTTGATGAGAATAAAATTCCACTATCACCAATACTATATGAGCCTGATGGGAATGAGAACATACTTGATAGAATTACAGCTTATTTTAACGGAGGCGGTGGTGAATTTTCCGAACGTTCTATGCTGGAAGATGCTGTACTACTAATTATGGAAATGTATTATCAAAATCGTATTTACCAAGCAAGCGAGATTAATCAATTAATTAAATAGAGGTGATATATTGACTATACTTCAACTAGATGCATATGATTTGCAATCATTTTATATTGCTGTGCAAGCCGGCATTGAACATATAAACCCTGAATCCAATGATCCCATTTGGTTTAGGGGTCAGGAGGTTTGGAATTATAAACTATTACCATCATTATTAAGAACACCACCATCATATAACCACGAAGAAGCGCATCTTGCCGAAGAAATAGGAACTCAGCAGTTTGCAGCAAGAGCATACCATGTTATTGATTCAAAGCCGAATACAAATATCGAATGGCAAGAAATAATGCAGCATTATGAAGTAGCGACAAGATTGCTTGATTGGAGTGAGAATGTTAATGTTGCGCTAATGTTCGCATTATTGCCTTTCATATCAGATATTAGTGATGACAGATATAAGTTTAAACGCTTAAAAAAAACGATATCACCGACAATATGGCTGCTAAATCCATGCAAGCTTAACGAGACAGTTTTCGAATATATGAACTCCACAAGTACTGTTTTTTTTGATGCTCTGAGTGAATTTGGTGAGGTTGATTTAAAAAAGCAACAATTGCTAATCCAAAGATTAAGTAGTACTGATGGGAAAAACAAATATCTATCGTTACAAAAAAATCGAATTTCTTCTATAGTAAGTCTTTCGATGCTAGAAAACTTACGATCCACAGCAGCAGATCGACTATACGATTTGTTGAATATAGATGAATTTAATTTGTTTTATTATTTGATACTGCGAGTTTATAGTGATGGTATTAAATTATCTTCGCCAATGCCTCCTATAGCAATGATGCATCCATACCACAGTAATCGAATAGCTATGCAACATGGAGTCTTTACGATATTTCCGTTTCCTGATACCCAAGCAAGAGTAAAGGCACTAGATGATTTTAGTGACTGCCATGAGGCGCTATGCAAGATCCGGTTAGTAAATCCAAAGGAAATTGCTAGGCAAATGAAAAACGTTGGAAATGAAAGGTCAAATATATATCCTGATTTATTCGAATACGCAAAAAGTGTTGATTTAAAATTGCGTGATGACTAGTACTACAACGCGACATATATTGACAAAATATGCAGCATAAGGCATCATTGTGTTGGAGGATCCAGCTCATGATGACAAAACTGAATACGATCCAGCTCTGCTTGAGAGCCTAGGGGCCGAGGATTTTAGCGAGGCCGACATAGACAGCATCTTTGATCAGCACACATCAATGTATAGGCAATTCTTTCGGTACGAGAGCCAGTGGGAGTAGGGCATACATACGAGGGCTTGCCAGCAGCCTTCACAGAAAGTCTGTAGAGCCCATTTCACTGGCCTTGCTTGGAGATAAGCATGTTAGGCCCATGCAGCACATGCTAAGCGAGAGCGCCTTGCCTGGCTTGTGCGCTTCTGGAAGCGCACAAGCGCATGGCGGCTGCCTCTGCCGGGGGAGGGGGCGGAATGCTTTGCCTAGATCCCAGTGAGTTCATAAAGAAAGGCGTTCATTCAGCAGGCGTTAAGCGCCAGTACTGCGGCAGGCTTGGCAAAATTGAAAACTGCCAGTCTGGCGTTTTTGCAGCCTATTCATCTGAAAATGGATTCGGCCTTATTGACATGCAGCTTTATATTCCAGAGGAATGGTTTGGCGATGCTTATGAAGAGCGCAGGGCAAATGCCGCTTTCCTGATGTGCCCTGGAAGGCTATGACACAAAAGGCAGATTGCGCCCTCCCAAGGGCCAAGGGCAGCATGAGCGTTGCGCTCTCTTTGAAGCTAAACGCTTCACGCTCATGCTCCACCCCCACCGTCAGGAAGATCGAGTTTACAGAGAAAATTTCACGTACCCTGATTCGCAACAGCCCCTTCTAAATTATAGGCTTAATTGCATATGAGACAATGAATAGAATGGGCAATGAAGCATCATATGCTCATTCTATTCATTGTTACCTTGCTGCTGCTGATATTATCCCAGTGAACACTGATGGGATTTTTGCTGCACCTGCTTGCGATACTGCAGCTATCTTGAAGTAATATCGATCGCCACTGCGCAATCCGTTTATAGCAACCTTATCTATGCCTCTGCCTTCCAGGACCTCAATCAGGCTAAATACTCCGTATGGCGAATCAGATATATAAATTGCATAGCCGTCACATTCGTTAACAGTTATCCAATTCAATTCGATCTGGCCTTGCCTTGATCCGGACGAAGCGCTTGCCCAGCTTGGGCGCAAAGGCCTAGCTCTAACAACAATAGGCTCGCTTACTTCAACTTGAGTTCCTGTTGATATGAACGCAGTAGCTTCAACCTTGAAGAAATACATTGTTCCGGTTGAAAGCCCGCCTACGGTGCATTCATAACCTGTAATACCAGATACCACTGGTGAGTATACACCGAATTGTGATGTGGACATTAGCACGGTAAAGCTGTTTGCGCCTGTAATAGATGGCCATGCAAGTGTAATTGAAGTCGGGCCAGCCTGCCTTGCCGACAATGCATAAATCGGCATTGTGATAGGCAGCACAGCCGGAGCCTGGGTTTGGTTAGTTGGCTGACTGCGGCTTATAGGCTCATATTCAGTAGTGCTCCGATCTGTTGGAGGCGCAGAGCTCTGTGGATCATTTGGCGCTATGACATTGTTTCCATATGGGCAGTATCCATTTGGGTGAAGGTGCGGCGGGTTTCCACCGCAGTGGTAATGGTAATAGCCCAAGCCGGAAACGTTTTGGTTATCGCGATGGCCTCCATACCTGTCAGTATTTCCACTATGCGCTAATACTGTACTGCTAAAGCCGATCATGAGTATAATTAATACGAACGCTACATATTTCCTGTGTAATTTTTTCATTATCTACCTCTATATGGTTTTAAAAGATCTTAGCATATGCTATATGCAAATTTCTACTAATTGTGAAATTTAGATTGGATTCATATGTTTTCGATTATATTTGGTAGTGTCAAGTATTTTGCGCACTTTTATTTCAGTGGCATTTCTGTTGAATTCTGTTCTAATGACGGCCTGTTCTGTCTGCTGTATCTCTAAGGGAGGCTAGCCTCCCTTAGAGATCATTTGTTCACTGCGGCCAATTTAGCAAACGGCCGCTTTCGTGTTCTTATGAAAACGCTTTTTCCTAGGCTCTTTTCGCTCAGGCGATCTGCCAGCACCAATCGGAACTGGGTGCCTGGCAAATGCCTGCTGCCATTGCGCCAAGAGCGATCTCAAGCCCATTGCTGCTTGAAACTGATGGCAAGCCAACATGCTCTTGCGAATCTTTGCCATAGTTCTGCCCCTGCTTGCCTTTCGCTCATATTTTAGGCTCTTTGCTGCATCAGAGCGCTCTATTGGCATGCCAGCCTCTTCAGCTCCGAAAGCTGCATGGCGCCCTAAATAATTCGTTGCATAAAAATCCTCAAGCACTGTTGTTTGGCTCTTGCCAGAGAAGCTTTCTTGCTGCAGCTTCGCATTTAGCGCATCATTGGCAGTTTCGGCTGCCCGCCTCTTAAACAGCTCTCCTGCTTGGGCTATGGGCAGCGCTTTTGCCTTAGGGGCGTTAGAAACATTTCGCTTTAGCATGTCGGCAGCTTGATCTTTTGCATCCAGGCGCAATGCCTTTTCCCTTCATGCCATATGGCAATCCATTTTTATGTTTTGCTTCATCTGCTTCAATATTGAACTTTTTTGCGAACCCTCATCACGAACTCGAAGCCGCTATCATTCAAAAATGCTGTTGGCTCTGCGCTTGGGTAGCCCCTATCGGGAGCAGCATGGATCCGCAAAGGCCCAGAGCCGAAAGCTTCCTAATATGCAGCTTCGCAAGGATTCCCTGGCTAGCTGCACAAGGGGCAGCCTGGCTGTTTTAGAGGATCATAGGCTATTGGCGCAAGAGCAGTTGCTGCATTCTTTCGGGCCCTGGGCAGCTAAAGGCTGCTTTTAGCTCTTGCGCTGCCGCTTATTGCGATTGGCGCCATGCCTTTGCATGTTGGCTTGCATGGCTCTTTTGCGGCAATGCCGGCGAAATTGTGGATAAAGCCTGGGCACAGATGCTTTCGGGCTTTTGGGAGAGCTTGTTTTGCCAAGCCCTGGCTTATCATGGAAACTGATTCTGCTTGTTGGCATTTTCGCCCTATTTATTGCTTTGCTTACTGTTTCGATGCTATTCTTCCTTAAGTTGGCAGCAGTGATCATTTTGTTTATAGCGCAAAGCTCATATAAGCCTTTGTGCCCCACTGCTTGCCTTCAATATAGCGCAGCCTGGCACATACAAGCATAAGTGCAGACTGGCCGTCCGGGAATGCCCCAACAACCCTCGTGCGCCTGCGAATCTCTCTGTTAACCCTCTCCAGCATGTTGTTTGTTCTGATCAGCCGCCAGTGCTTGCTCGGGAAAGAATAATAAGCGAGAGCGTCTTCTATGCCATTTTCTAGAGTGCTTGCAGCTGCTTCAAGCTTCCACTCCCTTAGCTGGCTGGCAACTTCGGCAGCTTTTCTCTTTGCAGCCTGCCGGTTTTCCTGTGCCCATATGGCTTTTATTGCCAGGCTGGCTTCTTCCATCCGCTTTCTTGGCACGTTTTGCTGTATATTTCTAGCGAAGTGCACTATGCATCTTTGGTACTTGGCGCCAAGAATGCTTGCTGCGCTTTCCTCAATTCCTGCCCTTTTGTCGCCAATTACAAGCTGCACACCTTTTAGGCCTCTCTGTGCCAGATGGGTAAAGAAGGCCTCCCAGTCCGCTTTGCTTTCCTTCATCCCCTCGCAAGCCCCAAGAATATGGCGATGCCCGTCTTTGCCTACGCCTATAGCCACAAGCACGCTTATATTTTCATATTCGCCGCCCCAGCTTCTCTTTAGCCATATCCCGTCAACGTATACATAAGGGAACTCGCCTTCGATTGGCCTGTTTCTCCATTGCTCAATGTTTGCATAGGCTTTCTGGTTTAGATCGCTTACTGTGGAAGCTGAAACTTTCGCTCCCCAGAGCGCTTCAGTTATGTCTTCTACCCGCCTAACTGAAACGCCAGCCAGATACATTTCGATCAGGGCTTCTTCAACGCTTGCCTCTTTTCTTCTGTAGCGCTCAATGATTGCTGTTTCAAAGCTTACGCCTTTTGTTTTGGGCATTTTTACAGTTATTTCGCCTGCTGTTGAGAGGATATTTCTTTCGTAGTGGCCAGCCCTGTACCCCTGGCGCTGCTCGCTCCTTTCATAGCGGGCAGCGCTGAGCAGCTCCTCTGCTTCAGCGTCAAGCAGGGCATTAAGCGTTTCCTCAATGCTTTCCTTAACTAATTCCTTAAGCTCTTTCTTGATTGCCTCTTCGTTTATGGCTACAATATTTTCAGACACTGCTTTTCTCCTGTAATTTGATGAGTGTAGTGCCATCATTTTACAACAGGATTCGAACAGTGTCGACTTTATTTGCGCAACTTATAATACGTTATCTTACTATCATATTTGTATATAGCACTACCAATCTTAATATCAATGATCAAAAAAACTACATTATCAATCAATTGATATAACTGAATTCAACCCAAGCTCAAACAATCACTCGGATATACCATTATATGTCCTTAACTGCACAATACCGAAAAAAGGCTGTCGGGCGCAATGCCCAACAGCCTTCTTTTAATAGCAAGTATGCTATTTAGCCCTCTTTCTAAGTACAGCGCTCGCAGCCAGAGCAGATGATGCCATGCTTGCATACATAAGAATGCTTGACATGTCGCCTGTTTTTGGCGAATGGCCCCAATCGCCATAAATATCGTCTGGCGCATCTTCGTCTACTAAAATGTCGTATGGCTCTTCGTCTATCTGCGTAGGGTCTCCAGACCAGCTTGATGCCAAAGCTGAAGGCAAAAATGCTATTAATAGTGCTAAGATCAAAGCTAGGCTAGCTAATGTTTTCTTCATTTTTTGTATCCCTTCGTTGGTTCGTTTATTTCCTTATTTCTCTGTTTATATAGGCAATGAAGGCTTAGGCGCCCTCATTGCCATAAGTAAGCCGTATCTAATTGCCTTTACTTTGCTGTTGAGTAAATAGCCCCTGTGTATACTGAAGGAACTTTGGCCGGCCCTACCTGGACGAATGAAACTACTTTAAAGTAGCAAGTTTCACCGCTTCTAAAACCGGACAGAGTTGTTGACAGGGTGTTCTTTCCGCTTACAACCTGCTTGAGGGAGTAAGTTCCTGTTAGTGATTGCGATACGTATATAGCGTAGCCGTCACACTCAGCCACAGCACCCCAGTTAAGGGTTATCTGTCCATTCTTCGGGCCGGGGGCAGCGTTTGCGCTTGCAGGGCGAAGCGGGCGGGCGCGAACTGCAAGAACATCTGACATTGATTTCTTCTCGCCTGCTACAGCTTCCACCTTGAAGTAATAAGTTGTTCCTGTGCTCAGCCCTGCAGCAATGAATTCTGTTGCTGTTATGCTGCTGGCAATGGCATTGTAGGTTCCGCTCTGTGAGGTTGCCATTAAGAGGTTGTAGCTCTCAGCTCCGGCAACTGCATTCCAGGATATCTTGATTGCAGTTGGGCTAACATGGTTGCCTCCCAGGACTGCTTTTGGCAGATCGTCTATAACCGGGGTAGAAGAAAATGTTGTTGCCTTTCCGTTGATAAAGAAGTTGACGCCTGTAATAACAGTGTTGCCAAGCCATTTCATGGCGATTTCACTTGTCGTGCCAACAGGGAAGTCAACTTTGGATCCCGGGGCGAGGTTAAGCTTGCCAATCCATTTTGTGAACAGGCTGTTGAGAACGCTGTAGTTCACCCTTGAAAGGTTCAAGCGCCCGCCATCCTGCACTGTTACTTCCTGTACATAAGCTGAAGCGCTGAATGACAGGAGAGTATCTTTGCCAATGGTGATGTCTACAAGGGCCATGTCATTGTAATAGCCGTTGGCAAGATGGTAGGTTACGTCTGAGCGAAGGATTCTGTCTCCACCGTCGACTTCTTTGATCCAATGCAAGGTTACATCAGGATATGTGAGAATACCGATCTTTATGCAATCACCACTATCTAAATGTACCCATACTTCACCTAAGTCTGGCTCAATCCACAAACCTTTTTCTATCATATCAAGCGATATTCTAAATCTATTGTTAGGAAGAGTGCTAGCTGTTGTAAATGCAAATGGGAGTGGTATATTCTGGTCAATAAACCATTGTGACATTTGCACGTAGATATATCTACCACCGCTATCGAGTAAATAATTATCTGCACTGACAAAATAGCGTGCTTCCCAACGGCCATCAGCATTCCAACGTCCCGGTATTAAGTCTTTCGCAGTGAAATAGGCGAATTTCGGGTTGTTATAGTTAACAAACCAAATTTCATCGTCATCACTATGGTCAATAGCGAAATAGACACTCTTATATGTATCAGTTGTCTTTGTTACATACCAATCGAGCTCGTCTGACATGATTACATTGACTTGGGTTGAATCAGCAATCAGGCCAATGAAGTTTGTGATTCTCTCATAGTCTGTGTCAGGGAAATTCCAGCTTACATTCGGAGGGAATGCGTTGCTCAGGTATATATAGTCGTACTGAAAGCTTAGGGTGTCATCAACCTTATTAAGGCTGGCAAGCCCCATTGGCAATACAGGGTAAGGCACCTTGTATGCCTTGGGATCCATTGGCGAAAGGTTGGTCAGGTAAATGTCTACTGATGAGATTATGCCTTTTGCAAAGTAGTCCCTGATGGCTCTTTGCTGTGCATCTGTGAAAGGCAGAACATCAGGCTGTTCTCCCCCAAATATCAAAACAAGCTTGTCGCCGTCTTTTATCGGGGCAAGTATGGTTCCTATAGAGTTGAAGTTCTCTCTAAAGATTTCGCCAAACCACCAGACAAATTCATTGTCGAAGGTGAAAGCGATAGGGAGCTTCTGGGTGCCAATCGTTACCTTTGGTATTAGCGTTGTATATGGCCCTAGCGGCGTTTCGAGGACAACGCCTGCAAATGCGCTTGCTGGCACAATCGACATTAGCAGCAACGCAGCAAGTATCCCTGCGAGCAGTTTTCCTTTTTTCATTATTAGCAATTCTCCTTTTGGTTTTGCCTATCAGGCAAAAGCCTTGGCTTTTACTGATAGAGCGCGTTCTAGCAGTTTTGTGCCTTATTGCCTGTTAGGCAGCAAGGCTTTGTGAGCATTCCTTAAATTCTCTTCGTTTTATTCGTTTTCCTGACAGAGTGCCCTCCTTTGCTCTTAGCATTAGTGTTTGCAGCTGTACCTGCCCTGTATTGGCCCGCTAAGGCGGAATCGGGCTTGCAAGCTGCAGCTTATGCGTTAAATCGCCCATTTGCATAAGTAGGTCCATGAATAAATAAGAAATTTCGATGCCAGTATATCATGCGATTAGAGGAAAATTACATATTAATTAGAATATATAGACATTTATAGAAAATTGTAGAAAGTTAAAGAATGAATGCCTGCCCTCATTTGATTATTAGTTGCATTATTTCTTTTTTTCAATAATTCAATTGATTTTCTGGAAGTATAAAGAATATCTGATATTTATTGGGTAAATATCAGTGAAAATTGGAATGAAAACAATGATGTAACGTTTACATATAGAGATACAAGTTCGTTACAATTTTGTTTCATTCAACTGAAAATGTTTACACCGTTATACTTTTATGAGATATCAGCAAAATATGGTTTTATATCGCTGAAATTTCATAGCAATGTAAATGGCTGATGGGATTTAGGCTGCTTTGTCAGCGGGCATTACATGGTAAGGGCATTGCACTCTGCAACTAAAAAATCCGCCCACTGCTATTGGGCGGACCTTGACTCTTACATTCAATCTTAATTGCCTATTTGCTCTTGCCAGGAGCATAGCTGCTTTTGATTCGGTTTCGGAATATCTATTTTCAAAAAGGAGAATTGCTTAAAAGAAAAGCTTGTTTTTTCTTTTTTTATGCTCCTATAATAAATCTAGCTTATTATAGCTGCATTAATCGTAGAAGCTAAATTCTATTAAGATACTATTTGTGCCCCATGGCCGGTTGGTATTGCCCGAAATTCTATTTTGCTGTCTGGATATGTTGGTATTTGCGTTTTGCGCAAACGCTAGCTGCTATAGCAATTATATAGCGCCAATATACAAGGAAATATTTGCATAACGCTGTATTCTTTGCAAAAGCACGAGCTTTCAGTATAAACTATAGGTATATAGTTTATGGCTAATAACTGCTATTTTTGTGAAGGGAGGGTGCGATCGCTGCTTGGCTATGCATGGCTGTACATTTTCTTTTGCCAACTGCTGTGTGTAGCGGGCCCTTGCGCACAAACGAAATATATGAAATATGGCTATTTATACGAAAGCCGGTACAGCACGCCGGATGACAAAGAAAAGCTGAAGCCTTTTGGAGTAACAGAGTTTTATTATGATACGCTGCATTCTAAAAGGCCGGAGCTTGATAAGCTTCTAAGCATTGTTGTCAGTGGCGACATTATTTACGTCCCCCGGTTTTCCCAGCTAGGCAGGACATACAAGCAAATGTTTTTTCTGGCTGAGAAACTGTTGCACCAAGGGGTTAAGCTGTATAGTGTTGAAGATGACTTAGACCTCTCGATTTTTTTCGCCCTTGGAGAAGCAGACAGGCAGTATTTGTTGGCCAAAAATCCTGATATTTTAAAACAGCGCTTTACATTAGGCGCTAGAGGCAAGCCAATGGGAAGAAAGCCTAAAGACGAAGCGATAAAGCTTAAGGCTCTTGAGATGTACTCGCTTGGCAGGGCGCTCTGGGAAATAAGGAAGGAAACAGAGCTTTCTAACACTACCATATATAAAACGGTTAGAAAGCACCAGGCGCAAATGGACTTTAGCTTTGATCCTGATGAATACTACAAATCAAAATAAGAATAGAGAATATGCGCCAGGCGCTTGTAATAGCTGCCAGATTATTAAGGCATGCCTGAACATTAATTACGCTGCACACCGATCGCGCTGCCTTTTAAGCGCTTGGCAACTTCAGCGAAAGCTGGTTCAGATTTGGACAAACTCTAGTATAACTACGATATTGGCTGGCATTGCATGAGC
>WRIY01000053.1 GCA_009782515.1 Eubacteriaceae bacterium | reverse complement strand
GCTAAAAGGTAACCGATATGTATCATTTGCAGTGATGGCTGGAGTGCTGCGCATATCGAAGGACAGCATATTTTCAGATCTTAACAACATTCGCGCCTACTCTGCTCTAGACGAACGCTGCAGCGCCCATTTTGGCTTTACTGAAGGGGAAGTGGCTGCAATGCTTGGCTACTACGGCATTGAGGAGCGCATGCCTGAAATGAAAGCGTTTTATGATGGGTACAAGATTGGCAGCTACGAAATGTACAACCCCTGGTCTGTTGTGAATGCGTGCTACGACATGCTAACTGACAGGATCTCTGATCTGGAAAAGTATTGGATTAATACAGGCTCAAACGACTTGGTGCGTGAAATGCTTATGCGTGACGGCTTTGAAGCCCTGTCTTCGATTGAAGATCTTGCCAACGGGGGGACAATTAAAAAGAGTTTGTCGATTTTCGCAACGTACAGAGACCTCATCGACACCCCTTCAAGCGAGGCTGTGTGGGATATGATGTTCATGTCTGGCTACCTCACATGGGTGAAGAAGGCAGCCAAGGATAAGTATGAGCTGAGGGCCCCTAACCTTGAGGTTAGGGAGGCACTCCGAAAAGACGCGCTTTCGTGGGCAAAGTCGGCCATGCCAATAAACAAGGGAGATGCTGACAAGCTGCTCATGGCTTTGCTTGCAGGCAACGCTGAGGGGGCGGAGGCTGTTATTAACGATCTGTTTGAGAAAATCCTAAGCGTAAAGGATGGCGTTGTCGTCCATGGCGACTTTAAGATAGACAAGGAAAGGCACTACCACCTTATTACATCCGCCCTTCTCGCCTGCAGCAGCTGGGATGTTGAAAGCGAAGCCGAGTCTGGCGACGGGTATGCAGACATTATATGCACAAACGAAACCCTCGATGCCGCAGTCATTGTCGAAGAGAAGTTTTCGCGCTCAAAGGGTGACAAAAGCCTGGCAAAACAAGCCGAGGAAGCCATAGAGCAAATAGTAGGCACAAGGTATGCAAAGAGCGTTGAGGGCTTCAGCACAGTTGCTGCTGTTGGCATTGCATACGAAAGCAGAAGGTGCAAGATTGCCATAAGGCAGCTGAGGTAGAGGCTTTGCTATTCGGCTGCGCTAAATCCTAAAGCTCTTGCAGCATGAAAAAGAAGCGTTGGCTTTGCGTTTTTTACGTTCGCAAGATTCGTAATTCGCTTTCCTCTGTGTTTGACGGGAGTTCGCTTGATATGCTATTAAACATGCGAGGGGGATCTTATTGGCGGGGCAAGGGGAGTTGAAGGATGAGAGCGAAATGCAAATCCATGATATATGAAAATTGGCAATCACCGTTTCGACTTAAAAGCTTCAGATCCTGCCAGTTTCCCAATTTAGAAAAATGAAAAGCAAATGAACGGCGATTGGCTTAATTTAAGCAAATCGCAGCTACTATCAAATACTGTGCGAAGAATTTCCATTGTTTACATTGCCAACAGGGTATAGCTAACAAGCCTATGGCCACAATAGGCTCGGCAGTGTATTCAGGCATGCAACAATATATTTAGGATATTCTGTAACTAAAGCTTCGCACTGGCAATATTCCATGCTTCGCGTCCTGTTCGTTTGGGAAGCAGGCACTGCGCTATTAGCGCCTTACATTAAGCTGTTCCTGCTTTTTGCCTTTCGCATAAAGTGCAAAAAAACTTCATGCAATTGCAGTTCCTGCGGCATGGTTCGCTTGCGTTTCGCCCTCTTAGAAGCTAAGCGCTTCACGCTTATGCTTCAATCACATTGCCAGAAAGACAGAGTTTACAGAAAGCTACACGATCTAAGCAAGCATTTTCAAAATAGAGCCAACAGGCCTATTCTTGGCCTTAATCCCAGTCCTGAGACAAGTATTTGAAGCTTTCCTCCGTAATCCCTGAAACATCAATGCTGAATTGGTGCTTCTCGAGGATATCGTCAAAAGCGTGGAGCCAATTACTATCATATTCGATGTTTCTGAACTCTTCCTTTGACTCTATTTTTTCCACATGCCAAGTCCAGTGGCAGTCTGCAGGCTGCTCCGACAGGCACATAGCAGCAAACTGGATATCTTGTGCGGTCGGCTCGTCCAACTCCTCGTGGTGAACCATTATGCACCTGATCAGATTTCCTCTGCCAAAGCTGCTCTCGTCTTCATCTTCCTTTGGGATCCAGGGGAAATCGTCCAGCGTGCTGGCTCTTCTCATGTCGAGAATCAGCAAGTATGCGAACGCTTCTGGAAACCCTGGGCGTTCCATGAACTTGAAAACCTCGTAATTCCTCATCCTCAAGAGCCTGTGCATTTGAAGCTCGTTCCTCATCTTTCCCATGGCTGTTCTCCAATTCCTCCAATTGCCAACAAAACTCACGCAAGAGGTTGCCCAGGCCACAAACCATCAACTTAAAGCATCACAGTGCCCATCGCCGCAATAACAAGCCCTGCCGCAATGCAAGTGCCAGCTTTCATATTCAAGTTAAGGTCTCGGCTGTTTACCTCTTTTTTTGGCTGCGTTCATCTTCGTTGGGTTTTTCTTTGCTTTTCGAGTGCTTCTTTTTCTTTGCTTTCTTATATTCCGGATGGCTCTACATTTGCATTTTGGGCGATCTTTGGCACTCTTGCTAAAGTATCACCATGGCTTGCAGAGATATTTATGCCTCCTGTTCCAATGCATCGTCCGTTCTCTTGCACATATGTAAGCCGTTGGCTTGTGCCAACACACCTGTGATAATCTGGCTGTCGCTTCTAAACCTGTATTGTTTCGAACTGAGCGATTGCCATCGACGCTTTGCGCCGCCCACTCGGCAGATATTGTAGCCAGGGAGACTTTGCAATGGAATATAGGCTAACATATACGAGGACGCGCATCGTATTTAAATGTAGCTGGTTGGCAAATCCCGGGCCTTTGAGAGCATGCTCTCAAATGGGAGCCGCATGTGCACATGTGCACACTCTCAAGGAATCGCCTTCGCCTGCCGGCTTTAGCTATACCTTGAGAGTGTATGTACATGATTTTAATATCCTATGGGCAAAGCGTTGACTGCATTACTTTTTCAGAAAAAGCTTTGAGCAAGCTCAGCAGCTTACTGCTTTTGCTATTGGCTGCTTTCGGCATTATCAATGCGGGACAGTTCAGATTGGATGCCTGAAAGCTGCTTTTCCCAAAGCTCATTGCCCTCATGGTTTATAATCTCGATTGTGCCCCCCTGAATTTCGCCAATAGGCTCAAGTCGGCCTTCCATTTCGCCCTCAATTGCCAGATAGCTTTCTTTTAGAATCTGCAAAGCCTCTTCGTTGGGATGCCATTTGCCTCGTGACTCAAGTTCAAGAAGCCTTCGGCAGAGCTCTTCGAGGGCGTACGGGTTGGTGTTGGCAAGCCATTCCCTGAGCTCTTCATTGTTTATGGTTTTCTCAGCCACCATATCAATAAAGCTGTCATCAAAGCATTCTATTAGTGTTTGTGCTGAAAACAGGCTTTGCACCATGTGCATTATAGCTGCCGCTCCGCTATAGCCTTGTGATTTCATGCTTTCGATCCAGAATTCATTTAGAATCGTCTCTTCAAGGCCGCGCTTAAGGTTGGCATCTAAAGGCTCAGTGAAAGGCTTTGCCCCTTTTTCGTTTACTGATTGGTACTGGCGGATAGCGCTGCCGCTTAAGCGCTTGGCAAGAAGCCTGTAGCCGCCTTGCACTTGGGTTACAAAGGTGCATGATATTGTATTGACCCTGCTTGTCAGTGTTACATCCGTGCTAACTGCGACTTTTTTTGCTACATCAATAAACTCTCGGATTTTTCGGTCGCCGTTAAGCCCGTTTCCGTAGGCATATGAGCTGGCTTGCGTAAAGTATTGTACAAGATCGCCTTCATCTTTCCAAGCAGATGCAAGCAGGGCAAGATCAAGGCCTGCGCCGTATGAGCCTGGAGCATCGCCAAAAATCCGGATAACCCGCTTTGCATCCTGCAATGAAACGCCGAATTCTTCGCTGTACTGCCGGACGTGCTTAGCAAGATAGTTCATGCTGTCCGGCTCTTGCAGGCTTGCAGCCATAACTGCGGCATCGTCCATCATAAGCGCGATCGTTGGCCAAGTGTCGCGTAGGACGCCTGTGATTCTGACAGTAACATCAATTCTTGGCCTTTTTAGTTCATCAAGCGGTATTGGTTCAAGGCCCATTACTCTCTCCAATTTGTCCCAAACAGGCCTGATTCCTATTAAATACAAGTATTCCGAGAGCTGTTCCCCGCTGGCGCGCGTTATGTCAATTGAAATCATGTTCATGGCCACTTGCTCAGGAATGCTGCCCTCATCATTGGTGAACTGCTCAAGCAGCTGGTTCGCAAGCTCAATGCCGCGCTGCCATGCCGCCTTAGTTGGGACTTTTTCGATGCTCATTGAGAACATGTTTCGCCCTGTAGGCAAAATGTTTCTTCCGTTTTCGTCAGGAAGCCCACTCTCCCCTGCCGCAATATATTCGCCACTGAGCGCTTTTTCCAGCATTATCAGCTCGTCTTCGCATAAAAGCAGCCCGCTTTTAATAAGCTCGTAGTCATCGCCGCACAGAGGGGCTTGATCGCCTTCGCCTTCAGAATTCCAAACTTCGCGCACATATCTGCCAATCTCCTCTTCTGAAGGGTTTCGGCCGAATACATGCTGCTCAATGCTGATTTTTTTTGCCGTTTCAGCTTTATTGATGGCCTCTCGAATTTCGAGTATTGATGAGTCGAAGCTTTCCCTCCAATGTGGCACAAGCCTGACTGCAGCCGGGTTTTTCTCAATCAGGCTTTCTATTTCTGCTCTGATTATCGGGGCCTGGCCGTTCTTTAGCTGGAGATCCTTTGAGTACTCATCGATTTTTCTAAGAAGCAATGCTGTTTCTTCGCTAACACCCATACTCGCAGTTGGCAAATAGTCAATTATAACTGAATTGTTTCTGCGCTTTGCGAGCAGCGAAAGGCTTATCGCTCCGGCATTATAAAGGTACAGGCTTGGCAAGCTTCCTAAAACTATCGATGGCCAGCAGTTATCGCTCAAGGCGTTTGACTTGCCCGGAAGCATTTCAAGGCTTCCAAATGTGCCAACATCAATTAATGCATCGGCTTCGAATGCATTCTCCAAATAGCGGTATGCCGCAAGGTATTGGTGCGGGGGCGGGCATGACGGGTCATGCAGGATTTTGCAGACCTCTCCTGTGCATTTGGCTCCATAGCAGCCTCGCTTTGGCTGCACCATAACAACAGCGTTTCCGAACTGAACGCCTGTTATTATAATTTTGCCATCCAGTACCATGCCTTCACCTGGCGGTTCGCCCCAGACTTCCAGCATTCTTTCGCGGCTTTGCCCGGGAAGGCTGTCGAAATACCGGCTGTACTCGCCTTCTGCGCTCATTTGGTATAAACAGCCTTCGGCCTCTACGATGTCTTCGACAGAAGTCCAGCGAAAATCAGAGAAAGCCTTCTTTTGCATTACCAGGCTCAGCAGCTCTTCGCCGCTGTTCGGGATTGCGTCTATGCTATAGCCGATTGACTTAAGCTTTTTCATAGCTTCTACGGCACTTTGCATTGCGTCAAGCCCGAATGCGCTGCCTATTGACGCCTCAACGCCTGAGCATACGGCATTGTGCAGCATTATAGCGATTTTCTTGTCCTTGTTGCTTTTTTCCCTAAGGCTTATCCAGGATAAAGCCCTGCGGGCAAAATGCTTCATTCGGCCGCTAAGCGCCATAGGCTTTCTACCCTCGCCCCTGAGGCCAATAATAGTTGGCTCTATCATGCCTGATGCCTCAGGCATGAGCAATGCATGGGGCATGTCTTCAGCCAGGGGGTTCTCCAGTTCCAGCCAATCGCTTTCTGTCAGGTAGTGTGAAACAACAGGGCTAATAACAGGAACGCCCAGCTTGCTGAATTCAACAACTGCCTGTTCTGAGGCGCTTAACCCGTCAGATGCCCTTATGCTGTATGTAGTCAGGCAGATAAGCGCGCTTATGAAAAGCTCCCCGTTCAGGTAGAAGAACGCCTCCGCGATCTCATTAAAATTTGGCGTATTGTTGTCCACAAGCGAGTACAGCAATACTGTGCCAATCCCCTCAGCCTCCAAAGCTTCTTTGAGAGGGCCTATAACGCCATAGTTCCCGCTTAGCCAGTCATGCCGGTGCACCAGGATGCCAATGTGCCTTTCAAAAGCCGGTTTTGCTTTCGTAATGTAATCATCAAGCGATAAATATGTTTCACTGCTGCCTAACTCGAATATAGCGTTAAATGGCAGCTCAATTGGCTCAGGGGCAGGTACGCTGCTTAAGGCGCAAATGCTGGACAATATATACTGCTCGAGCGCTTTGGAGTTTTCGCTGCCTCCATAAGCGGCATATTTGTTGGCATTTACTATATGGATCGGGTCGGCGTCAGCCAGGCCAAGCTCAGCAGCTTGTGCCTCAATGGGAATTAGATGCGCATTGCCTTTTATTTTCTCAAAAAAACTGCCAAGCCCAATGTCAAGCGAGCTGTATAGCTGGTACAAAACGACCGACTTGCCTTGCCCGCCGGCTATTTCTTCAGCCAGAGAGTCTACATCCTCCTGGTCGTATCGCTCGGAGTTTATGTATATGGCTTCGCTTTCCCAGAGCGCATGGTCAAATTGGGTATTAATTAGAACAATTTTCAATAAATCACCTCGTTGGCTTTTAAGAGTTAAATTTTGGCGTATTTATCGATCTTACTTGCAGCTTTTCTAATCCTCAATAACGCTATGATAGTCGAAACAGCACGCTTGGGGCAATATAGCGCAGCAACAAAATGCCGGAAAAAAAGAAATGCACGAAAGAATTTTTGCACAGCTTGCTGCCAATCGGGTTTTGACAGACAAAGCGCCTGTCGGCAGCGTTGTTTTGAAGCCGCCGGGAAAGGCATTGCTGAAACCAGGGCAAGCCAGCACTTGAGAGAAGTTCGCAAAAGCCGGAGTGGGGGCTTATAAGCATAATATCGAATAAGAACGGCACCCGTAAAATATCAAGATGCTCCGCACGCCTTGGGTAGAGAAAAGATACGTGGCATTAGCGCTTTAAGCCGTAAAAGAGCTAGAGCAGATTGCTTCTGTGTGCTATAAAGCAATTAATTCTGCTTCATATTCAAGGCATAAGAATTTTGGCGCCAACTAACGAAAAAGCTGCGCTTATCCGCTTTCTCAGCGGCTTTGCGCAGCTTGCTATTCGCAAATTTTAAGGACAAGCACTTGCACTAAAGCTATAATTTCTCAAGGTAAACGAAAACCAATTTTTCTGAAATAGCTTCACGCTTATACTCTTTATACCCCAGGCGCTCATAAAGCTTTATATTTCGTATGCTCTTATCGCTTGTGTATAATTCATATCTTTGAGCCTGGCACTCAAGCTCTATTGCAGCCATCAGTTCAGTGCCGATTCCTTGGCCCTGAAATTGGGGATGCACCATCAGTTTACCAATATACGCGGTATTGCCGTGTATATAGGCACGTACAGAGCCGATAATATCCCCTTTTTCCCCTACTGCTTTCAAAACGATGCCTTCGCCATATTCAGTTCGCAAACTCTCAATAGTTTGAGTAAGCGGCGGTATTGAAAAGTCATCAAGCAAAACAGCTTCGCTCTGATATGCCAAATACTGAAGCTCCAGTATTTTTTCTAAATCCTCTTGCTGAGCCTTTTCTATCTTCATTTGGCCTCTCCCCGGCAATGCCATGCAATCTGCTAAACCCTTGCTGAAGCGATAGATGAAGCCTTTTCGATTCTAAGGGTGTTGGTTGTGCCTGAAACATTTGCATTTAGGCCGGCGGTTATTACAACAAAATCACTTGGCTCAATCTTTTTCTCAGCTAATAAGCGGTTTGCTGCCTCCCTTGTAGCCACTGTAATGTTCGGGGCTCCCTTAACAAGCATAGGCTCTATGCCCCAATACAGGCACAGAGACCTTTGGACATCCTCCGATCCGGTAACAGCCACGATGCGAGCTTGTGGCCGGTACTTTGATATAGCCCTCGGGGTATATCCCGATGCGGTTGGAGTAATTATAAACTTCGTTCCCAGCACTTGCGATGCATGGCAGGAAATGAAAGCGATTGTCTCTACAACATTCGGAGACCTGTCTTTTCCGCTCATCAGCTCAAGCTGCCAGTTATACAGCTCTTCGGCTCTTTCTATGGTTTTGCGCATAACATCAACTGATGCAACAGGGAATTTTCCTGCTGCGGTCTCCCCTGAGAGCATTACTGCGTCGCTGCCATCAAGCACAGCATTTGCTACGTCAGCTACTTCAGCCCGAGTCGGACGGGGGTTTCTTATCATCGAATCGAGCATCTGTGTTGCTGTTATAACAGGCTTTCCTGCTTCGTTGCACAGCTTGATTAGGGTCTTTTGCACAATCGGGACTTCTTCTGACGGGATTTCCATGCCTAAGTCCCCTCTTGCTACCATGATTCCATCAGAAGCTTTAAGTATGGCCGCTGCATTGTCAGCGCCTTCGCGATTCTCTATTTTAGCGATAATCGGTATTGAAGGGCCGCCATATGCATCGCATATGCCTCTTATTTTATATATATCCGAAGGCGATCGAATGAAAGAGGCTGCAATATAGTCAAATCCGTTCTCAATAGCAAACCTCAAGTCTGAGATGTCCATTTCGCTAAGTGTAGCAAGGTTAAGGTTGGTTTCCGGCAGGTTCACTGATTTGTTGTTTGATATCTCTCCTCCATTGATAACGCTGCAGATGATATCAGTGCCTTCAATCCGCTCGGCAATGAGCTCTATCAAGCCATCGTCAATTAAAATCCTTGCTCCGGGCTTTGTTTCCTGCCACAGGTTTGCATATGAGACGCTTACTGCATGTTTGTCCCCGTCGATAGGCGTACAAGAGAGAATGAACTCTTCTCCCTCAATGAGCTCTGCCGGCCCTTCAGCAAACGTGCCAATTCGAACTTCAGGCCCTTTCGTATCCATCATCATGGCAACCGGCAATCCAACATTTGCTGCTGCTTGCCTTGCATGATCAAGTCGCATTTTGTGCTCGGCTTGGGTGCCGTGCGAGAAGTTATAGCGAAGCACATCTACTCCGCCCTTTATAATCTCCTCAAGCACTCCATCCGGATCTGTCGTCGGGCCTGTTGTCGCAACTATTTTTGTCCTTTTCATGTAGATATGCTGCCTTTCCTTCTATATAGATAGCTCCATAGCAAGCGCATACAGATCGCTATTAAAGCTGTATGGCATATTTATTGCCGCCTCAAGCGGCATGTCGGCATACTTCCCGTTGGCATAGCAAACTGCTATGTTGGATTTGCCGGCCAAGTAGGCCTCAACCGCATAGTGCCCCATTCGCGATGCAAGCACTCTGTCAAAGCCGGATGGGCTTCCACCCCGCTGAATATAGCCCAGCCGGGTAGTTCTTATGATCACTTGCTCGTTTATTTCCTGAGCAACCTTTCGCTCTATTGAAGAGCAGAATTCATCAAGATCCCCGGCGCCTTCGGCAAATACAATTATAGTGTGGAGCTTGCCACGCATTTTGCCGCGGGCTATTTTTTGCGCTATCTTTTCAAGCTCAACTTCAGCCTCCGGTACGACAATTGCTTCAGCCCCTCCGGAGATCCCTGTAAACAAAGCGATATTTCCGCTTGCCCTGCCCATTACCTCTATGACATCTATTCTGTCATTAGAGTATGAGGAGTCCCTAATTCTGGACAGAGCGTCTGATGCTGTGTTAACAGCTGTATCGAAGCCAATGCTGTATTCAGTTGAGGCTACATCGTTGTCTATTGTAGCTGGCAGGGCAATAACATTGACTCCCTGCTGAGACAAAGCATGCGCACCCTTATAGGTGCCATCGCCGCCTATTGCGATAAGGCAGTCAATTGACGAGCCCTTTATAACTGAAACAGCCTTTTTAATCCCTTGCTCGGTTTTCATTTCATCAGATCTTGCTGTGTATAAGAAAGTGCCGCCTCTGTGGATAATGTCAGCCACTGAATAGACAGTAAGCTGGCTCATATCTGATTCCAATAATCCTTTGAAGCCGCTTTTTATGCCTATAACCGTCTGTTTTTCATATATTGCTTTGCGGGTTGCCGCCCTTAGTGCTGCATTCATGCCGGGGCTGTCGCCACCAGAAGTTAATAATCCGATTGTTCCCATTTAAAGCCTCTTTTGATGCTATTCATTTATTATAAGGCACATTTGCATTTATCGTATATGCCCTGTAAACTTGTTCGGCTAATAATAGCCTAAACAGCTGGTGCGGAAAAGTCAAAGCAGAAAAGCTCATAACAAAGCCGGCTTGCTTCATGACTTCCTCAGACAGGCCTTCTGCGCCGCCAACAGCAAAGCATATATTGCTGTAGCCTTGGGAGTTTAGGCTGCCAAGCTTTGCAGCCAGCTCCCTGCTTGCCAGCATTGCTCCGTTTTCTGAACAGGCTATCAGGTATGAGGATTTCGGCTGCCGGCTAAGCAAAAGCTTGCCTTCGCTTTCCTTGCTTTGCTGTTTGGCTACTTCGATTGTAGCAATGCCCCCAAAGCGAGAGCATCTCTTTTCGTACTCAGCTATGCCTTGCTTGATCCAGGCTTCCCGAATTGCCCCCACACAAAGCAGTGTAACCATATATATAAAGTCCTTTGGCATTTGACATGCTTAGATTATAAACCATTTATAGGCATTTCACGCAAGGCGCGCAGTGTATTGCACATTCATCGGCAATATAAATATTTATCAAGCGTTGCCAATTACGGCAACCCTAATGTAACCATTGTGTTATATTTTTTATAATAAGCAAAAGAATAGGAAATTTTTTTTGAATATGCTGAATGGAGAGCAATCCAGCTCAGGTTGGTCAGAACACGAAGACAACCTGAAAATTATATTTACCATCAGGTTTGTTATTTTTGTCGCTATTGCTTTAATTGCTATTGGAATATTCGCAAGCATCATAGATGGAATTAGAAACGCGAGAAGGAAGTAGCCTTAGTTAAACTCATACACGTTTAGATTTTCCCTGCCAGCAATTGCTTTTCACGCTGCTTCAGCAAACATCTGAAACCGCTCTGACATGAGCCTGCTTATCTCTGCCTGGCGTAAGCCTCCTGTTGAATCCATATAGCTGTCAGCATAAGCGCTGTACTCATCAAAGCCCAAGCTGGCTGCATTGTCGGACAAATGCTTTTTTAGCATCCGCCACACCCTTTCGATAAGGTTTAGGTTTGGCGAATATGCAGGCAGAAAAACCAAAGCTATCCCCAACTCTTTTGCCCGCTGCTTCACTGCCTTGGCGGCAGAGCCGCACCATGGCAGTGCTGGCATCTGGCATTGTCGAGCACAAGCCACCATGCAGGCCCTTCGCTTTGTGCGAGCTTTTCGAGCAGGGCAATAACTGTTTGCGCATTGGCTGTTGCATTCGTGGCTATGTAGTGCGATTCCTTGCTGGCGAAATCAATTGCTGCCAGTATGCTGTGGCGCTTCCTGCCGCTGAATGCCTTAACAGCTTTGCGGGTTTTGCACCATACTGAGCCAATATGCTCGCACCCGTGCACAAAATGGGAAGCATCCATGAAGCCAAGGCGAATCTCGCCCCTGTTGGCAATTCTGATCAAGGGCTCAAGCAGGCCTTTGAGAAAGCTGCGCTGCTCAGCGAGATCCGCTTTTGCAGGCAGGCTGAGGCATTTAAGCGCCCTGAAGCCCTGGCTGTGCAGCCATGCCCTTAAGCGCTCGCATGAAATGCCAATGCCATATTTGCTTTCAATGGCTGCTTTGATTTGCTTCACAGTTCTATAGCATCCGCCTTCCACTAGCACGGCAATGCCCTCTTTGTGGCTGTCTAGCGAGCTTTTGCGGCTGCCTTTGCAATAAAGCAGGCAGGATGGATCCTCGGAAGCCAGCATGCTTTCATACTTTCTAGCGCTTTTTATACAGATGCCTGCCCTTTGGGCAGCCTCTGCCTGGCTGAGGCTGTCCAAAGCATACAGAACAATGTATACGATTCTCTTAGCAACAGTCTTATTGAATACTAAGCACAGAAGGGACATTGCCTTGTCTATGGAATTTTCAACGGCCTCGGCTTTTACACTCATTTCCACGCTTGCTGCAAGCATGCTATAATGTGCTTAGCCCTAGCTTGCCAGCTTCTCCTTTATTTCTCAACAATAGGATAGCATGGATGTAGTGAGGGCTAACATTTTGCATATCATTATGTCTATTTATTTACAATATTGTCTGTCTATGTCTATATCAGTGTTAGGAATTTTTATCCGTGCTTGAGTATAAATGAAAATGCACGTGCAACCGGCAGGCTGCCAGCACGCAGCCAAAGCCATAAGGCCTGCTAAAAAACAGTAACAGTGCCTTCTCTTCTCGGCCCCCTGTCGCGCTCTGGCTGGCTTTCGTCCCTGTATCCAAAGTAGCAAGCGCAGTAGGCTTTGTACCCTTCAGGGATTTTATACTTGGCTTTATAGCTATCGCCGCCAGGCCCTTCAAAGAAGTCTCGGTTAATGTGACCTGCTCCCACTGCTTTCGCAAGCGCTGGCGCTTGATTAGAAGCGGGGGCTTCC
>WRIY01000052.1 GCA_009782515.1 Eubacteriaceae bacterium | reverse complement strand
AGTTCATGCCTATTAAGCCATCAGGCACCTTAAGGGAGTCCATAAGCAATAAGGCCATTAGCCCCGTAGAAATTATCACTATTATGGCTGTTATAAACAAATAGCCGAATTTTCTGCTCTTTTTTGCGCTGACAACAGTTTTGGGGCTGCTTGTGGATGCTGCTTTGTTTTCAGCGTTGACAAGCGCCCTTGGCTCCTCGCCATTCTCCTCAGAATAGGATGGCTCGATTTCAACGTCCGGGTTGTCAAGAAAAGCCCTTAGATCGCTTATAAGCTCATTGGCGTTCTGGTATCGGTCGTCGGCTTTTCGCCTGGTAAGGTTTAGTACTATTTGCGCCATGTTTGGCGGGATGTTCTGGTTCACAAACGAAGGATCCGGAACCTTGTTTTGCACGTGCTTTAGCGCAACTGCCACAGGGGTGTCGGCGTCATACGGAAGCTCGCCTGTAAGCATCTCATACATCAGGATGCCCAGAGAGTACAGATCGCTTCTTGCATCAAGAAAGCCGCCCCTGGCCTGTTCCGGTGAAATATAGTGCACGCTGCCCAAAGCTTCGTCAGTGGCTGTTACCGTTGAGGAAGTGATGGCGCGCGCAATGCCGAAGTCAGCGACTTTTGGCGTCTTGGTTGACGTAAGCAGTATATTGTGGGGCTTTATGTCCCTATGTATAATGTTGTTTTGGTGGGCATGCGCCAGCGCATTGGCTATTGGCAAGGCCATTTCCGCTGTTTCATATGCGCTGAGGCTCTTTTTTGACTTTATATACGCCTTAAGTGTGCTGCCATCAATAAACTCCATAACAATGAAGTATATTCCGCCTTCTGATCCAACATCAAAAACGCTAACTATGTTCGGGTGAGTTAGCTTGGCGTCTGATTGCGCTTCCCGCAAAAATTTCTTTAAAAACCCTTCGTTCTCCATGAACTCGCTTTTTAGGACCTTAATGGCAACAAATCGGTTTAAGCGTATGTCTTTGGCTTTATACACCATTGCCATGCCGCCCTGGCCAACGAGTTCAATGATCTCGTACTTGTCTTCAAGCACTTTTCCGATCATAGTGCCACTCATTCATCAGCCTCCATCTCAGCGATCACGACAGTGATATTGTCTGTGCCTCCATTCTCGTTGGCGGCATCGACAAGCATGTCAACCGCATCGCAAATGGGATGGGTCTTTACAATTTCGAGTATCTCATCTGTCTTTACCATGTTCGTAAGGCCGTCGCTGCAAAGCAGCAGCTTGTCATTGTTAGAAAGAATTATGGTAAAGCAGTCAATTTCTATGTCTTCATCAGTTCCCAGCGCTCTGGTTATCACGTTCTTGCGAGGATGGTTCTCTGCTTCCTGGCGTGTTAACTGGCCTTGGTCAATTAAAAACTGCACTAAAGAATGGTCTTTAGTGATTTGGGTTATGCTTTCGTTTATAAGGTAAGCCCTGCTGTCGCCAACATGGTATATGTTGGCAATCTTTCCGTCAGCAACGCACAAAGTCAAAGTCGTTCCCATTCCGGCATAATGGTCGGAAAACTCAGCTTCATCGTGTATTTTTTTGTTTATTTCTAAAATAAGGGACTCAACATGCTCAGGCCTTTCCATGAAGTCGGCTGTTGGGCTTTCAGAAAAGTATTCATCTATGTTGTCTGCTGCTATCTTGCTTGCGACTTCGCCTGCATTATGGCCTCCCATGCCGTCTGCAACAGCAATAATCGTCTGCGCTGCCTTATTAAGGCAAATGAAGCAGTCTTGGTTTATAATGCGCTGTTTGCCTATATGTGTTTTACCGATTGCCCGCATAAAACCTCCCTAGGATCTTTGGCTGAAGCCAGACAGCTGCCCGCAGGCAGCATTAATGCTGCTTCCAAGATTTCGCCGAACAGTATGGGGAATGCTTAAGTTTTCCAGTTTGCGGGAGAATGAAGCCACTGCTTGCCCCGAATTGCGGCGAAATGAGCCCGTGGACTCATTTATATCGATGAGGTTAACTAAGCAGCTTACTGCGCTTGTAATCTGCTTAAGCTCTTTAGCGCACGCTATGGTGTCATTTAGGCCTTCGATTACACTGTATTCAAAGGTTATTCTCCTGCCGCTCGCTTTCGCAAAACTCTCTGCAGCGCTGAGAAGCATTGGCAGCGGATACGCTTTCTCAACCGGCATGAGCCTCTCGCGCATGCTGTGAAATGGGGCATGCAGAGAAATTGCCAAATTTACAAAAAGCTTGTCCTTTGCCATTTGCTCTATGCCAGGCACTATGCCGCATGTTGACAGTGTGATGCGGCGTTTTGAATACCCGTAATCATCGCTTGTCAGCTTGTCAATAAATTTCTTTGTCTGGCTATAATTGTCAAGTGGCTCGCCGCTTCCCATAAGAACAATGTTTTTTATTCGCTCTTCGCTGCCGCGCTGCGCCAGGAGAGCCTGAGAGAGCATTTCATCCCATGTGAGGTTCCTGAGCAGCCCATTTCTGGCAGATTCGCAAAAAACGCACCGCATTCGGCAGCCGGCTTGCGTTGACACGCACAAAGCGCTGCCATATTGGTATTTCAAGTTAACACTTTCAATTATTATATCATCATAACACAAATATAAGTATTTTTTTGCCCCAGTTTTGCTGTCGCCAATTATCGAATCAATATCCAGTGAAAATGATCTGAATTTGGATGAGAGCGCATCGCGCAGCGCTAAAGGCAGGTTTTCCATCTCATCGATCTGCGCGCCTTTGGCGAGCCATAAGACGGCCTGGTTTGCCCTATACGCCGGCTGTGCGTGATCTTTCATGATTTTTAGCAGCTCATCGCGATCCAGCGATACAAGGCTTGTCCTGTTTTCCAATTGTTTCTCCCAGCTATGCTAGCTGCTTCTTGCCACGGGCACAGGCAATAGCAGCGCTTATGTATATTATAGCGCAGCCAAAACCGCATTCAATTTTGCATTAATAAAAGCTTAACTCAAGTAGGAACCTTCTCTAATAGGCACATAAAGAAGCCATCGCACCCGTCTTTGGCAGGATTTAGCAGCAGCATGCCTTCTTTCATTTCCTCGTGCGGCGCTTGCAGATCAAACGGCAAAGTTATTTGCGCTGTGCGCACATTCGGGGCCTGTGAAAGAAAGCTTTGCACAATCCCTTCATTCTCAGCCTTGGAAAGCGTGCATGTAGAGTACAGGAGCCTGCCTGCCGGCTTAAGGTAATCAAATGAATTTTTCAATATGCTTGATTGCAGCTCAATAAGCGGCTGCTGCTTTTCCTTTGTAAAGCTGTGCGCTATTTCCGGCTTTCTCGCTATTACGCCAAGCCCGGTGCAGGGAACATCGCATATCACCTTACTGTAGCTCTCTTGCTCCCGGCACGGCGCTGCTGCGTCCCTTCTCAGCGTTTTAACATTTATTCCGAGCTGCTTGGAGTTGCGGTAAAGCATGTCAAGCCTGTCTGAATTTATGTCGGATGAATACACTTTCGGGCCGTTGCCGAGCAGGTAGGCCCCAAAGCTTTTTGCTCCGGGCGCTGCGCACACGTCAATGATGCTGTCCCGTGGCTGGGGGCCAAGGGCATATGTGGAGATCGCGCCTGAAAGGTCTTGAACAAAAAAATGCCCTTGCTTAAATAAATCGCTCTTAAACAGCCTTTGGCCTGAGCTTACCTGCAAAGTCCCGGGAGCATATGTTTCATATGCGGATATGCCTATATCAGAAAGCGCGTTTATAAGCTGCCTTGGAGTTGTTTTTAAAGTGTTTGCCCTGATAAACAGGGTTGGCGGCTCTTGCAGCTTGATGCCAAGCGCCTCTACATCGGGCTTTGCCATATAGGCTCGAAATTCCCTGTAAAGCTCAGGGCTTATTCCATAGTCATAAAAGAGCCGCCCCTCATAAGAAGCCTCCGGCTGGCGAAGCTCTGCCCTGTTTCTTGCGCAGTTTCTGAGGATGGCGTTAGTATATGAGGCTATTGAATTTGTTATAAAAGTTTTTGCGATATTTACAGCGTCATTAACTATTGCATAATCAGGCGTCTTATCCAAAAAGAGCATTTGGTAAATGCCCATTGACACGGCAATCTTTGCATACGGGTTTTCCTGGGCGTTTTTTTGGCGCGAGAGCGACAGGATTGCCTTGTCAATCTTATTGGCTTTCTTAATCGTGCCGTAAACGATCTGCGAAGCCAGCCTTGCATCAGCATTTGAGGCGATATTTCTTGTATGGCGGTCTATAGCCTGGTTGCTAAATGCGCCTTGCGTGTAAATCTCGCATAGCGCCTTGTATGCAGCGAGCCGGGCAGGCGAAATTTTCATCGCCTGGCCTTCCTGTTGTTTGACATCGCAAGCAGCCTTGCCAGCTGGGCTATTGCAGTGATCGCAGCGGCCAGGTAAGTCAGGGCAGCAGCGCTGAGCATGTTTGAAATGCCCTTGTCTTCGCCGCCGGAAACAGCGCCAATCCTTACCAGCTCTTTTTTCGCCCTTGCTGAAGCGTTGTACTCAACAGGCAGCGTTATTAGCTGGAATGCCACTACGGCGCAAAAGAACAAAACGCCTATCAGCATGAGGCCCTGAATGCTAAAAAGCATTCCCAGCATTATAAAAGCATACGAAAGGCTATTGCCAAAGTTCGCATAGGACACCAGGGCGCTGCGAAGCTGCAGGAAAGCGTAAGCATCGTGGTGCTGAAGCGCGTGGCCGCATTCATGGGCAGCTATTGCAACGCTTGCAACGCTTTGCTTATTCATTACATCAGGCGAGAGCCTCAGCGTTTTTGATGTCGGGTCATAGTGGTCGCCAAGCTTGCGGCCCGTCTGTTCAATGTGCACGTCATGTATGCCGTTTGCGGCCAGGATGCGCGATGCAGCTTCGTGCCCGCTCATCGGCATGCGCATTGCCTGCCGCTGGTATTTGCTGTATGCTGACTGCACCCTGATTTGTGCAAAAATCGATATGATCATTGCAGGCACCATCAAGGCCAGATAGTAAAATTCAGCGTCATAGCTATTATTCAAATCATCACTCTATCTGCTTTTTTGCAGACAGCCTCTCTTTACATTGTATTGTTTGTGTTTTGCAAAAACTTGTGCCTTGCCCCGCTGAAAAACTCCTTGCCGCTGAGCTCGCGCTTTCCTTGCGCTTTTACGCTTCCAATGCTTAACGCGCCTCCGCCGCATGCTATGAGCAGCGCTTGGCCTTGCGTTCCGAGCATTTCGCCGTCAGCGCCCGCAACGCCGCCACTGGCAGCTATATGCGAGCCATACAGGCTTATGCGCTTTCCATCAAGCAGCGCGTATGCGCCCGGATCTCTGTCAAGGCCCCTGATGCGGTTGTGGGTTTGGCTTAAGCCTTCGCAAAAGCCGACGAAGCGCTCATGCTTTTGGATTTTTTCGGCGTACACTGCTTTAGAGCCATCCTGCAAGGTTCGGCTGCGGTGCAAAGCCGCATAATTATTGATTGTTTCGCACACTGCATCTGCGCCGAGAAGCGACAGCTCGCTGCCAAGGCTGCTGGCTGTATCGTCCTCGCCAATCGGCATGCTTGCAGTATATAGGATGGCGCCTGTGTCAAGGCCTTTTTCAAGCTGCATTATTGTTATGCCGGTTGAAGCCTCTGCATTCATTATTGCTCTGTGTATCGGGGCGGCCCCCCGGTACTTTGGCAGCAAAGAGGCGTGTATATTTATGGCTCCCAGCTTAAATGCGCCTATAACAGGCAATGAAAGCATCTGGCCGTACGCGCAGACAACAGCGAGATCGCAATCAAGCGAGGCCAGCTCGGCTGCTGACTCTTTTATGGACTCAGGCTGAAGCACGCTTATGCCAAGCGAGAGCGCCTCAGCTGTAACAGGCCCTATTTGAGTTTTTAAGCCCCTTCGCGATGAAGGCCTGTCTGGCTGTGCAACCACCGCGCAAATTTCAAACCCGCTGGCTGCGAGTGCCTTTAAGGGAGCAACTGCAAAGCTTGAAGTACCTATATATGCTATTCTCATAGCGCTTCAGCGCTATCGCTGCCCAGCTCGCCATCAGAAGCATTTTCAGCGCCCGGCCCGTCTGCGCTTGAGACGGCCTCACCGCTTTCTGCTTGTGCAGCGCCGGCCCCGCCATGGGCTTCGACGCCTTCGAGGCCTTCTAGATCTTCAGGCTCTTCGCCTTCGCCGAGCTCTTCGCTTTCATCGAGCTCCTCGCCTTCTGCCTGCAGCGTTGCTTCATAAAAGCTCTCAGCTATTTGGTTGTACAGGATGCCATCCAGATGGTCTATTTCATGGCAAAGCACCCGCTTAAGAGGGCCCTGCGCTTCAAGCACAATGCTTTGGCCATTCTCATCAGTGTAGCTAACGACTATTTTTTCCGGCCTTATTACAACGCCTTGGTAGCCGGGGACGCTTAAGCAAGCCTCAATTGAGCTTTCTTCGCCTTCGCGGCTTATAATTTCCGCATTGATAAGCTTCATAATCCCTTCGCCAATGTCAGCAACTATGAGCGATCTTAATATGCCAACCTGGACGGCAGCAAGGCCGATGCCGTTGCTTTCATACATTGTATCAGCCATATCCTCTAAGATAGCAAGTATTCTTTCGTCTATTTTATCTACGCGCCTGCTCTTCTTAGCCAACAGCTCGTCGCCGATGAGCCTTAAACTTCTAATTGCCATATTGCCACCTTTGTGTTTGTATTTTATGCTTATTGCCTGAGGATACTCATATTTTGCTAAAGCAGCGCAGCCGGGTTTATTTCAACAAAAATGCTTGATGCAAGCGGCGCTTTGGCAGCATCAAACCCTTGCCTGAAAACCGCCTTGAAATCGCTGTGGGGGGGATAGCATGCTAAAATATGGTATATAAACTTGCCCTTAAGCTTTTTTATCTGGGCAGGAGCAGGGCTGTATATCTTGGCAGATTCCGCGCTATTCGCTTTTTTTGCTGCGCTTAGCGCATATTTGTGCATATATTCAGCATCCTTTCTGCACTCGAGCAGATCCTCATGGCCGATAAAAATGCCGATTATTTCAGTGTAGGGAGGAAACCCCCTCTCCTGCCTGTACCCTATATCATATGTGTAAAACCCTTTATAGTCATGCATCGCAGCATACAGCAGCGTTGCATTGCCGGGGCTGTACGTCTGAAGGATTGCCTGGCCCGGCTTGTCCCTCCTTCCGGCTCTGCCTGAAGCCTGCTCAATGAGCTGAAACGTCCTGGCAGGGCTGTTGAGGTCAGGAAAGTTCAGGCTCACATCAGCCAAAACAATGCCAACCAGGGCAACGTTTTGATAATCAAGCCCTTTTACCGCCATTTGGGTGCCAACGAGAATGTCAGCGCTGCCCGCGTTAAATTCGCTTAGAATCCTGGCCATATTTCCCCTGGCTCTTGCAGTGTCTGAATCAAGCCTTAAAATGCGCGCACCAGGCAGAAGCTTTCCCACAGCGGCCTGGATTTGCTCAGTGCCGGCCCCCATGTATCTTATCTCGGGATCTGAGCACTGGGGGCACTCGCTGGGAGGCTGCATGCTGTAGCCGCAGTAATGGCAGACAAGGCTGCCCTCATCCTTATGGTATGTAAGGGTAATATCACAGTTTTCACATTTTACGCTGTAGCCGCACTTGCGGCAGAAGACATATGTCGAATAGCCTCTGCGGTTCAGAAAAAGCAGCGACTGCTCGCCGTTATCCAGCTTTTCCTTTAAGCTGGCCTGCAGCTTAAAGCTAAGCGGCGATCTGTTTCCATTCCTTATTTCATCGCGCATGTCAATTATTTCCACACTGGGAAGGGGGATCTTGCTAAAGCGCTCGCTAAGCTCCAAAAGCTTGTATTTGCCTGACATTGCAGCGCTGTAGGACTCTGTTGACGGCGTTGCGCTTGAAATAACGACCCTTGCGCCTGTCAGCTCGGATATTTTTTCAACCACAGCCATGATTTCATATCGCGGGGATGATGAGGATTTATAGCTTGGCTCGTGCTCCTCATCAACAACAATCAGGCCAAGATCCCGAAACGGGGAAAATGCAGCGGAGCGCGCTCCCAGGACAATCCTTGCCGAGCCATCGAAAGCGGACATGAATGCGTCTATTCGCTCGGAAATAGCCAGCTTTGAATGCACGAGTGCCACATTGTACCCAAAGCGGTTTCTCACCAGCTCCTCCAGCTGAGGCGTGAGGGCTATTTCAGGGACCAGTATAAGGCATTGCCTGCCCAAAGCCAGCACAGCATCCATCATTTCAAAGTAGGCATTTGTCTTGCCGCTTCCCGTAATGCCATGCAAAAGGTATTTTTGCGCCTCAAAGCCATTATCTGCCAAAAAGGCGCCTATTGCCTCTTGCTGTTGGGCATTAAGGCTTGGCTTTGGGCTCAAAGCAGCTTTTGGAATTTGAAGCTCTGAACGCTTTATAAACCCCTTTTCTTCAAGGGTGCGCAGCACAGCCGCGCTTGCGCCAGCTTCTTTTGCTATAACCGATGCGGTGGCAGGGCCATGCCCTGCTATAAAGTTGACGGCAGCCCGCTGCTTTGTTGCGCGTTTTGGCAGGCTCTCAGCAGGTGCTGTGGCTTCATAAACAATGATCGGCTGTTTTTTTTTGTAGACAGAGCTTATCGGCCCCGGCAGTATAGCGCTAAGGGCTTCCCTGTATGTGCAGAAGAACTCTTCTCTGAGAAAAGATATTACTCCAAGCATGTATTCAGGCAAAATAGGGTTTTCGTCTATAACAGCATGGATCGATTTGATTTCAGCAAACCCTTCGCTGATTTCTTCAATCTCTTTTTCGCTGGCTTCTTGCACATCCACAACAAAAGCCTGCACCAGCTTGTTAGCCCTCCCAAAAGGGACAGTTATGCGCATGGCAGGCTTTACGTGCAAATGATCAGGAACTATATAGCTAAAACCTTTGTCTAGGCCTGCAGCATAACTGTCAACAAAGGCGGTTGCCAGGATCTTCTTATTCACCTTCGTAAGGATCTTCGCTGCTTAGGAAGGGCGTGCCGCCTTCGCTGTTGGAGTAAGTTACTTTTCCAGCTTCTATTTCATAAATTGCAGTGGTTACTTTGTTCTGGTAATCTTCCCTCACCAGAGGCCTTTTGCCGTCAAACAGATCGCGCGCCCGCTTTGCTGAAAGCAAAGCAAGGATATATTTGTTTTCAACTTTTTCCAGCAAGCTGTCTATTGACGGAGTAATCAGGTTTTCTGCCTTAACGTTCTTTTTCATTAAAAAAATGCTCCTTATATAGCGCATTTGGCATTCTAGTATATAACTTTTAATGCCGATATTCAACAGTTAAATTTATTTTAAGGAAGTTTATGGTTTAGCGACCTGCAAAAGCTGCTTGGCTGCCTGCCTTTCAGGTAGTGGTTTGTAGATTTCATTGATGGTGGGCAGTTTCTGGAGTTATACAAATCTCCGGAAGCAAGGCATATAGCCGATTCCACTATTTCTATCGAGCTAAGCTCGCCTCTTTCAAATGTCGGCACAGCCACGCTTGCAATGCATGACTCGTCTATCGGGCTGTTTAGGGCTTCAGGCATATGTATGCATACGCTAACGTTTACAAGCTCTTCTGTTCTTGGCGCTATAAGGCTGGCTTTCGAAATGTTTTTAAGCTCAGTTGCCACTAAAACAGCTTCTTTGTACACCTTCATGCTCCAAGCGGTGCTTATTCCGGGCACTTGCTTTGTGTCAATGTTGCCAAACCAGACTGCGCCGGTTATCTCTCCGGTTGAGCCGGCAAACCAAACATCCTTGCTGTTGTCTGTTGTGCCTGTTTTTCCCATGGTTGAGTATGGCATTTGGGCTGCTGTTGCAGTGCCGTTAAGCACCGCTGACTCAAGGCAGCTTTTTATCTGTGATGCAGTCTGCTCGCTTATTGCTGTACGGGCGCCTTGCTTGGATGGAAACAGCAAAGTGGCATCCGGCAAAACTATAAAGTCAATATAGTTCGGGGCATGTATAGTCCCGCCATTTGCAAACGCGCTGTATGCCCCTGCAAGCTCAAGCGGCGAAATTCCCCTGCTTAGGCCGCCTAGCGCAAAAGCCGGGGTATAATCCTCCGGGTATATCGTTGTAATGCCATATGCCTTTACCGAATCTACCAGCTCAGCCAGAGGCGCCATTTCAAAAAACCTCAGGCTTGCCGCATTAAGGGATTTGGACAATGCCTCCCTCATCGTTACATAGCCATTGTATGAACCGATATTGTTTGGCGAATAGCCATTATATTCAAAACGCTCGTCATTTACTACAGTGTTTCTTGTAGCGATCCCGTTTTCTATTAAGTATGAATAGTATAAAGGCTTTATAGTGCTGCCTGGCTGGCGGGGCTTTTGGGCCATGTCTACATATGTATTTGAGCCGTAGTACGCGAGTACATTTCCATTAGATGAGTTTATAAAGACAAACGCTGAAGAAGGATCTCCGCTGTTGCCCTCAATGTGATCCATAGCAGTTTCATAAGCCGTTTGCTGCATGCTGTATGCCAGCGTTGCAGTTATGGACAAAGTTCCGCTAAACAGGGCTTCTTCGGCCTTTTCTGCGGCTTCCTTGCTTGACAGGCCTACAGTGTCCTCATAGTGCTCGCTTAGCATGATCAGAGCCTGCTTGTACAATCGGTTCATGTAAGCGCTTAGGCCGTCTTTGCATGAGCCTGCTTCAAAGCTTGAGCCAAAGCTCGGGTTTATTATGACTTTGCTCTCAGTTGCCTGTGTGCACTGCGCCTGTGTTATATAGCCCTGCTCAAACATTAGCCGCAAAGCTTTGTTCTTTCTCTCAGCAGCGTATTTGTAGCTTTCTTCATTAAGCGGCGCGTATGCGTATGGGGCTTGAATAATTCCCGCCAGCATGGCGCATTCTTCCAGGCTCAAGTCTTTGGGCTTTTTGGAAAAATATATCTCGCTTGCCTTGTTTATGCCGTATGCGCCAGCGCCAAAATACACTTCATTCAGATACATTGAAATTATTTCGTCTTTGGTATACTTTCTCTCGATGAGCACTGCGGTCAGCGCCTCGCGAATTTTGCGAATATAAGTTTTGTCTTTGTTAAAAAAAAGAAGGGTTGCTGTTTGCTGGGTAATTGTGCTTGCGCCCTCCAGTATTCTGCCGGCAAAAAGATCAGTAACCAAAGCCCTGCCAATACCCAGGATATCTACGCCGAAGTGGGTGAAAAAGCGCTTGTCCTCCACAGCGACAACAGCAAAAACCAGATCATCGGGTATTTCATCGCGGCTTGCATAAACGGAGTTCTTTCTCTCAATAGATCCCAGTTCAATGCCATCAGAGCTTGTCACTTTTGTTTTTGCGCTTGGGGCATAAGAATAAGCGGAAATATTGGGCACGCTCGCCATCATATAAGCAAGAAACAGGAGTCCGGCTATAAATGAGGCGATAAATGTGCTCTTGATAGCTTTCTTCATAAAGCGCAGGAAACGCTTCCCGAAATTAAAATTCCGTTAAGATGGGATTAAGGAAAGCGTGCTCCTTCCATTATTTAGTTAAACTTAGCTGTATGCATGCCAAAAGCACTGGCTACATGAGACTTTTTTCGGCAGCGCCAATCATTTCAGGCATTATTCTATTCGAATTATCACAATACAGTTTGCATACATTATAGCAGTTAGTCCGCTTACATTATGAGGAGTTTACATGAAAAAAACTGTCATTTCGCTTACTCTTTTACTGTTGATTGCGCTTTGCAGCACAGCAAGCGCAGCAAATGAATCAGGCCTGCATGCAATAATGGGCACAGGAAGCTTAAGCGCAAGCCAGATGCAGTCTTACTTAACCAGATACAACAGAGCCGACGGCCTAAACCCTGTCAGCAGCGAATATGCCCTGAGCTTCGCTGAGGCTGTTATCGAGGAAGCCCAAGCAGAAGGCGTTAACTGGGATGTTGCATTTGCGCTGATGATGCATGAAACCGGCTACCTGAATTACGGAGGGGATGTTGATCCTGCCCAAAACAACTTCGGCGGCCTGGGCGCTGTCGGCAATGGGGAAAAGGGCGCTTCATTTCCGAGCATGCAGCTTGGGATTAGGGCTGTTATTCAGCACCTCAAGTGCTATGCAAGCACAGAGCCCCTGAACCGGGAGCTGTGCGATCCGAGGTGGTCTGAAGGGCTAAGGGGAAAAGCAGAGTATGCTGAGCACTTGGGATATGGCGACAACCCCAATAATACGGGATGGGCATACCCCGGCGACGGGTATGGCATAGGCCTTATAGCAATGGTGTCTGATATAGGCCAGTACTCTGTTGCCGCAGCAACGCCGGAAAACCCTGCTGCCAAAAGCGAGAATTTTGTCCAAAAGCTGTTAAAGATCAATGCGCAAAACCTGGTAAATTTCGCAATTGCAGCAATTATGGCGATCGCTCTGATAGGCGTTTTAAGCTTTAAGCCAAAGCAGCTATAGGCAGCCAGGCTGCTGCTGATAAAAAAGGCCCCGGCCTGCTATTCATACAGCAGGCTGGAGTCTGAGGCATTAATCCTGTTTATCTGCCTTTGCTTGCCGGTCATTGCATCGACATAAATTGCGAAGCTCTCATCGCCAATTTTGCCGCTGAGCTCATAGCAAAGCGACTCTTTCATGCCTTTTGACGGGACAAGCGCCATTGATATTTCTGTAATGTCAATCCCGCTTGCCAGCATGCTTATCGCCTCTGCTTCGCTGATGGCCGCGCTCTGGGGGGCGCGCCGGCGGTTGTTCATGTAGAAGCCGGATGACTCAAATCCAATGATCTTGCCGTCTTCAAGCGAAACCTGCACTTTCACCGCATCTGTAAACGCTTTAACGCCTCCTTCAAAGCTGCAAAAGCAAAACATCGCAATATTGTCATAGCACTCATAGCTTGTTGGCGACATCTCAGGAAGCCCTGCTTTTTTAAGAAACTCGACTGCCTTTTCCCTGGCTTGCTCTATGGAAATAACAGTTTTTGTTGGCACATCGCTTGATGATGAGGATATAAGATGGCCTCCCTGTTTGGAGAAGTAGAATGTGCGGGTGCTTTTGCCGTCGCCTGCTTGAAAGCAGTATGCCGGAATCGCCGAATCCCTCTCTCCAAGAAACGTTATTTCGGCTCCGTCAACGCCATTGACTAGCCTTTGCGCCTGATCCTTTGACATAGCAGCCCCGCTAATGCCGCTGGCCGCTGCATCCTTAAGGTGCTCTGAAAGGGCGCCGTCATATACCATGGGCGGAAAGCCTTCAAGGGATTCATCAACAGCAGTGAGCTGCTTGGTGAAGGCGCTTTCTTCTGCTCCGGCAAGATAGCCGACATTGTGATCAAGCCACTTGAAGCCGTCCGGCATTTCCTGCATTTCATCTTTAAACAGCGACAGAGAATCATTTAGCGTTCGCGCTGTTTTCTCCAGGGCTTTTGCAGATTCCCTGTCTTCGGCTGTGATTTCATCGCCATCCAGAACCTTTCTGAGCATAGCGCTGGAGAAATCCTCAGTTTTGGAAAGATAGCCGAATGTTTGGGTGCTTGCAGCATGGCTTATTGGCAGCCTGGCAAGCATTTCCTGTGCTGTTGAGGCTTGGCTGGCAGCCTGTGAAAATGCCATAGCCAAATAGTCCTGCCCGTCAGCAACCATGCACTTGGCTAGCGTTAGCGCAAGATCGCGCACTGCGCTGTCAAGAGCCTGAAAACTGTGATCATGCATCTCCTCAAGCGCTTTTTGTGATGCTATATAGCGCGTCTCCGTTTTGTATACCACTATTCCCATAGCTGCAATAGCAACTGCTAGAACACCGATTATTATATTTTTAGCCATATTTTCTCCTATTGCGCAAACACATGGTTGCCTATCTG
>WRIY01000051.1 GCA_009782515.1 Eubacteriaceae bacterium | reverse complement strand
CGCCATTGCCGTGGGGCCCACGGCATATGCCCGCGTATTGGGCCAAGGCTTTTGGCAGAGTATTCGGGAAGCCCCCGCTTCTAAGCAAGCGCGAGCGCTTGCGAAAGCGGTGGGAGCAGGTCACATTAAAATTGGCAATTCATCCGGCTTCACGCAACTCCTGTGTCAGGCTGTAGCCGTCCATGCCCGGCATCATAATATCTGTTATCATGAGATCAATATGGTGGTGTTCGAACCGATCAAGGGCCTGCTGCGCATTTTGCGCCAGTATTGGAAGGTATCCCTCATCGCGCAAAATTGCTTCCATCAGCTTCCTGAAATTCTCGTCATCTTCGACCACGAGTATGCTAAACATAGCGATTCCCTGCCTTTGCTTTGAATTTTACTCGATTGCATATAACATACACAAAAAACTTCAACTGAGCTTAAACAAAACTGCTCTAAAAGTTTACGCAAAGTTTACGAAAAGATTATATCATGTGCTCAGAAACAACAGCGCCCACTCTGGAAAGGTGTGCGATGTTGGCAATTATGCTGCTTAGCAACAATCAGGAAAGCAGGTGCAATGAAGAGCATAATGAAATCATTGAAATGCTTGCTGCAAATGTCAGGGACGCTGACAGCCATATTGGGCATAATCGTCCTGTTCGCGCCTCTAAGCAGCCTGGCTTTACTGGCCAGGTTCATCGACATAGCAATGCTAATTGATGGCATTTCTGAGATCGCTGCCTACATCGGCGAGGATAAGCGCCAAGGCTCAGCCATGGTATTGGCTGGCGGGATTTTTTCAGCCCTCATTGGCTGCTGGGCTCTGTCTGCCACCAAAAATAAGGCAATGGGCATCATCGCTGTATGGCTGATAGCAACTGGAGCTACTCGGGTGCTTGGATCGTTTTCGCGAAAATCCGAAAACTCTGCCCTGTGGGGTTGGCAGATGGCTCTTGGCGCTTTAGGCTCAGCGCTGGGTTTTATGCTTTTGATCTCAGCGCATCTGAGCGCAGCGCTAATCACGAGCGCGCTTGCAGCCATGCTCATTTCTCATGGGATTGGCAATATCATCCTCTTTTACCTGCTGGATAACTTAAGCAGAGCTGATAGAGGGAATACTTACTCTAGCCCTTTTGAGGAAGGGTAAAACTGCTTAGACTGGCCGTGTGGCATATAAGTGCGCCTGCTAACGCGCAAAAGCATGCGAATATAGAGCAGTAAAAGCGCTGTTGTGTTATATTTAGCTGGACAGTTCGCTGCAAAGCCATAATTAAAATATTAAAATACAGCTATAATTGCCTTAGCATATGGCATATGGCTAAATATAGAAGATGCAATTTTTTTCCCGGCATTTATTGCTTGAAAGCACATTGGGCTTAAAGCAAACGCCAGCTAAATTGAAACTGGGTTGATGTTCATAGGTTAAGATACAGAATAAAAGCAATCAAATAGAAAGGATGGAAGCTTGTGCTACAGCTTAAAGATGTAACAAAAACATATACAACAGCAGGCTTTACACAGACCGCACTTGACAGCGTTTCCATCGCATTCCGCGACAACGAATTTGCTGCGGTCCTGGGGCCTTCCGGTTCCGGCAAAACTACTTTGCTCAATATAATCGGGGGGCTTGATCAGTATGACTCCGGTGAGCTGGAAATCGACACTATTTCTACAAAACAGTATAAAGATCGGGACTGGGACATATACCGCAATAACCGAATCGGTTTCGTATTTCAAAGCTACAACCTTATTCCGCACCAAAGCGTGCTTTCAAATGTCGAACTCGCGTTGACCTTGAGCGGAGTGCCAAAAACTGAGCGGCGCGCCCGCGCAGAGCTGGCATTAGAGCAAGTCGGGCTAGGCGAGCACGTCCACAAAAAGCCAAACCAGCTCAGCGGGGGCCAAATGCAGCGAGTTTCCATTGCGCGCGCGCTCATCAATGACCCTGAGATATTGCTGGCTGACGAGCCTACCGGGGCGCTGGATACAACTACCAGCGGCCAGGTTATGGAATTGCTTTCCGAGATCGCCAAAGATCGCCTCGTGATCATGGTTACGCACAATACCGAGCTTGCGCAGCGCTACGCCAACCGGATCATCAACCTCACCGACGGAAGAATTGCCGCAGATACTAACCCCTTTGACCCTTCCTGGGAAGCATTCAGAGAGGGCCGAATAGCGCGAAAGGCAAGCATGTCTTTTCCTACTGCAATATCGCTCTCCTTTAGCAATCTGATGACAAAAAAGGGGCGGACCTTTATGACCTCCTTTGCAGGCTCAATCGGCATTATAGGCATAGCTGCCATCCTCGCGCTTTCAAACGGGATCAACACCTATATTAAAAGCGTTGAGGAGGATACCCTGAGCATTTATCCCCTCACGATACAAAGCGCAGGCTTAAACATGGCAAGCATGCTAACGGGTATAGAAAGTGCCCGAGAAGCAGCAATAGAGCGCCCCGAATACACTGTTGGCGAGCGCAGAATCATTGAAACGGTTTTTTCCTCGCAAAACAATAATGATCTGGCCTCTCTTAAGGCGCATTTCGAGGAAAACAAGCAGGAAGTCGATCAATATGTCCAGAATATTGACTACAAGTATAATATAACGCCACAGATCTTTTTGGGCGACACTTCAGAAGGCGCAGAGCAGGTGAACCCTGATTCCATTCTCAGCGGCTACGGGATGGGCGCAGGAAGCATGCGCTCCCAAATGGGCCTGGGCGGCATGGCCGGTATGCCCGGTATGAATGTTTTCAGCGAAATGCCCGGCGATCGCAGTTTATATGAAGGCCAGTACGAAATTTTAACCGGCAAATGGCCGGAAAGCTATGATGAAGCAGTGCTTGTCCTCGCGCCGGATGGCAAAATTTCTGATTTTGCGATGTATGCGATGGGCATCCGCGATCGCGCTGAAATGAAAGCCATAGCAGACTCGTTCATGAATAAGACAGATGAGGTTGTTGAAATCGACAAAAAAGCGAGATTCTACTCCTACAACGAGCTATTGTCTGTCTCATTTAAAGTTATCCTGCAAGCTGATTTATATAGTTATGATGACACTTACGGCGTATGGGTAGACAAATCGGGTGACAAGGCATATATGAAATCCCTGGTTGACAATGGCATTTCGCTAAAAATCGTCGGCATCGTGCAGCCTGCCTCGGACGCGGTGTCATCTTCCCTTTCAATAGGAATCAATTACACCCCTGTTCTTATCGATTATCTGATGAGGCAGGCTGCAAACACGGACATCGTCAAGGAGCAGCTGGCATTTCCAGCGGTAAATGTTATCTCCGGAAGAACCTTTGCCGAGGAAAAGGACGAACCAAACTCGGATTTCGACTTTGGAAAAATTATTTCCGTAGATGAAGGCGTGTTCAGGGATGTCTTCAGTTTCAATTTTAAAGCCCCTTCCTTTGATCTCGGCCAGATGGATTTTAGCAACATGAGCCTGGATATGGATTTGGCAGGCATTTCGATGCCGGAGTTCAGCCTCGGGGAACTGGTCAGCGCCATAACATCGCAGGTTCAGATTCCCTCAGGCCAGCTGCAGGACACTATATTTCAGATTTTGCGCGAGTTCCTTGTTGGCCAGATTGATGATGAAGGCATAATCGAGCCGGATAAGATCATGGCAAACCTGTCAAGCTACCTGGCATCCTCAGATGTGCAGGCAATGATAACAAACCAGCTCACGCAGATTGTTGACCCGTCAAAGCTCGGCGGGCAGATAACGGAAGTTATGCAGGGGTATATTGCAAATGCCATGCAAGGCTACATGCAGCAAATCATGGGCATGGTGCAAGCACAAATGCAGCAGGCTTTGTCTCAGGCTTCTGGCCAAATACAGCAGGCCCTCATGTCTTCAATGGGAGATATGGCCTCTCAGATTGGCAGCATAGACCCAAGCCGCCTTACCGATGCATTTAAAATCGAGATGGATGAAGAGGAGGTTTTGGAGCTCATGATGTCAATTATGAGCCCGGCAGAAACCACATATGAACAAAATCTTAGCACCCTGGGTTATGCCAACCCCACCACGCCATCCAGCATAAGCATTTACCCGCGCGATTTTGAATCAAAGAAGAAAGTCATTAATGTTTTAACAGATTACAATAACCAAATGCAAGAAGCAGATGAGGAGGATAAAGTCATACACTATACAGATATCGTCGGTGTGCTGATGTCCTCTGTTACTGATATAGTCGATCTTGTAAGCTATGCGCTTATAGCTTTTGTTGCGATATCGCTCGTTGTTTCATCAATCATGATTGGAGTTATAACGTTTGTTTCCGTGCTTGAGCGCAAGAAGGAAATAGGCATCCTGCGCGCCATAGGGGCAAGCAAGGGAAATATCAGGCTGGTATTCAACTCCGAAACAATGATTATCGGATTTATAGCAGGAGTGATAGGCGTGCTTTCCACTTTGCTTATCAGCTTGATTGCAAATAGGATCATATTAAGGGAATTGGGTGTTGCAAAGCTTGTATTGCTGCCTTTTGGTGTCCCTGTTGTTTTAGTTGCAATAAGTGTTTTCCTGTCGTTTATAGCAGGGCTGTTCCCAGCCTCTGCTGCTGCCCGCAAGCCTCCGGTCGAGGCGCTGCGCTCCGAGTAGCCTATGGGCCCGGCAAAGCTATATAAGGCGAGCGCATGCAGGTTTGCCGTTCCAGCCTGCGCTCTCGCCAATTTATATTATTTTAGCAGCGGTTTGTCAACCGGTATATGTCTCGCAAAGCTCCTGAACAGCAAGAATATTTTCCGGCTTGGCGTCATTTCGATATGTCATCATCTTGTCCGGGCCCATGACAAACCCTCCATTTGCACCAAGCGTATCTATAAGGCGCTTGGCGTAATCGATGCATTCCTGCTTGCTTTTTGTTCCCAGAATTGAGCTTTTCATACCGCCGCATATAGCTACATTCGGAAGGCGGCGGCGCAGCTCAAAGACATCGTCTTGCTCCGGCTGAAGCATAACTGTGCCTTTGGGAAACTCTTGGAAGAAGTCAGTGAATGTCGTTACCTGGGCTTCAGAAAAAATCTGAAACTGCTTGCCATTGCGCTCACATGCATCAACCCATTTCTTGATATATGGCCAGTACAGTTTTTCAAACTGTTTTGGATTGAGCACGCTATGGCCAAGAAGCACTGTTCTCCCGCCAAAGACAGCATATTCAGGCATAGGCCCATCAACGGCGCCAATAACCTGATCAAGGCCCATAACTCTTCCTATGGCTTCAACTGCAGCTTCAACTTCATGCGGCCTTCTTCTGAGATCAATTGAGAGCCCCTTTATTCCTCGAAGAAAGTTGAACAGCGTCTCCACAGGCAGCAGCAGGCTTGCTGGCGCCAGTACAGGAACCTCAAGCTCTTCAAGGAAGTATTTCTCTGTCTTTGCAATAAAGGCATTATACAATTTGTATTCCTCAATAGATTTCACAAAAGCTTCAAAACTGCCCGGAGCGCCCAGCGCCTTGTTCTTTCTGGGCAGGCATACTGACCAATAAAACTTTATTGGATCTTTTATCAGCTCGCTGTATTCGTCTTCGTGCATGATCTCATAGTCAACAAGGTTGAAGGTTTCCCTTTCGTCATCGATGATATATTTATTGCCATCTATTGCTTCAGTGACCCGGAACGGGTTGCGCGCGCCCTTGTAGTTATACAGATCAAAGCCGTATTTTTCATGAAAGCCTGTTACAATGCTAAACAGCAGGCTGTAGTCGTACAGTGCTTCGCTCAGCTTGTTGCCGGACTCAAGTATCATATATGTCCAATAATTCGAGAATGTTGGGATCCTGCCTGTCTTTTTGAATGCTACTGCATCTTGAATAGTGCTTATTCTCTCTTTCAGTTTTGTTTTTGAATCCATTGCCCCCTCCTAAAAGTTCAAAACCATCATCATCCATCCGATTAAAAAGCTTTCACGGGATTCTTCCGGAATGCCTTCAAGCAGCTCCAAACACTTTTCCCATCCTTGCGGGTAATCACTAACGTTTATTTCTTCTTTTTCTTCCTGTGGCATAATGTTTTCCTTTCTTTAAGCTTTGCCGGCCGTCTTAAGGCTGCCTTGCATATGTTATCATAAGTACTTTACGTTGAAATAAGCAGCCTGATAAGCTGCTCTGCAGTTGCCAGGCGAGCCTGTTCCGGCAAAAAGTCCAGCAGTTCGGCTACTTCCTCAAACCCCTTAGGGTATTGGGGATCAAGCTTTTCGCGTAATATTTCTTCACGGTTCTCTGCCATTTTTTACTACCTTTCTTATATGATGCAGTTTCGGACGAACTCATTGACAGCCAACAGGTTGTCCCTGTTGCAGTCATTTCGAAATGAAACCATTTTGTCTTGGCTGAAAATATAGCCTTCACCCATCTCTCCAATGAGCTTTTTGGCGTAGTTTATGCATTCCTCCGGAGTGCCTCTTCCAAGCAGCTCAGTCTTCATGCCGCCTGCAATGCATATATTAGGCAGCTTTTTTCTTAGCTCGAAGACATCGTCAAGCTCAGGATGCAAAACAACATAGCCTTTAGGTATGTCCTGGAAGAAGTCTGCAAAGCGCATCATGCTGCTTTCGCTGAATATATACAGTGTTTTGCCATTTTCTACAGCAGCGTCTATTAAGCGCTTAAGATGCGGCCAATAGAATATTTCAAACTGCTTTACGCTCATTATGCTGTGGGCCAGCAGGGCAGTGAAAGTATTGAAAACATAGCTGCTTGTATTGATGCCGAAGGATGCCTTGAATGCCGGGTATGAGCTTTCCTCAAACATGAAGTCAATCGCCTCTTTGAGCTCTTCTGGGCGCTTGCGCATGTCGATAGATATTTCTTTAATGCCGCGATAGTAGCTATAGAAGTCCTCCACCGGGCAAAGGCATATAGCTGCATTGTTATATAAGCCAGGCACATTGTATTCATTTATGAATTTTGAAGCGATTTCTCCTGAAAACTTGCCAAAAGCAAGCAGCTCGCTTACAGCCTCAACATACTGGCCCTTTGTTGCCTGAGGATACTTCCTGTGAACCATCTTCCATATGAAAGCTTTTGGGTTGTTTGTAAATTCTTTGTATTCACTGCCTTGCATTAGAACATTGTCAGTGAAGTTGACGGCGCCATTAGCATCATCAAACGCGTAATGGTTTTTGCCCATCGCATTGCCCATTCTGATAAAATTGCGGGTTCCCAGATCTGAGTAGGCGTCAAAGCCATACGCCTCATGAAAATCGCAAACGATTTTCTCCATTAGAGAGTAGTCCAGCAATGCTTCGCTTACCGTATAACCGGCATCAAGCACCTTCCAGGTGTAAAAGCATGAAAGGTTTGGCATGCGTGCCGGCTTTTCAAACTTGATGCAGGCATTGAAAATATCGAGCTTATTTTGAAGCTCGAGGCTTTTAGCCATTATAAACCTCCTTTTAGCCGCCTATAGCAACATTATAAGCAATTTTGGCAGTTATTCTGCTTAGAAAATGATTTTTATGTGGCCAGATACAAAAAGCGCTGACACATTGCCGGCAATGATTTGAAACATAAGTTAAGCCGGTATTGCTTTGTGCAACTGGTATACTAAGGTAGCACATAGAGAGGAGCCATAGTTGTGAGAAATGTTAATGCTAACCTTCCCCTCAAGCTGGAGGGATCAAAAAATACTCGCGAGTTAGGCGGCTATCCAACGCTTGAAGGCGGCAATACTGCTAATGGCCAATTTTTGAGAAGCGACAGCCCCAGCAACTTTACAAACACAAACAAACAAAGGCTTTATGAGTATGGAGTGCGCCTTGCCATAGATTTTCGCAGCAGCAGCGAAATAGACGAAGCGCCTTGCGCGCTAAAAGGATATAAGGATATTGAATACATTAATCCCCAGTTGATCGATGCAATCTACTCTACCGACGAATCCGGATCTCAGAATATTGAGCTGCCCAGCGTGCTTGGAGACATGTACATCAGCTTTTTGGATGACAAGAAGGCCGTCTACCTGGGTGTCTTCAAAGCAATCCTGGGCTATGAGGGCAAATGCGTTTTCTTCAACTGCTCTGCCGGCAAAGATCGGGCAGGAATGCTTGCAATGATGCTGCTAAAAGTAGCCGGAGTTGCAGACCAAAACATCGTTATTGACTACCAGGCCACCGGTGGCTACATCAAAGAGGACATGGATCGGGCACTTGAAAATTTTAGAAGCCAGGGAATAGACTTTGATGAGGATATGCTAAAGTCGCGGCCTATCCATATGCAAAGGGCTATTGAGCACATGAATGCCGCCTATGGCGGGATATTTGGCTGGCTGAAAGCAGTTGGGCTTAATGAAGGCGAAATAGCAAAGCTAAAAGGTATGGCGCTCGGAAGCTACAGCTAGCAGGCTTTTAGCACTGCAGCGCAGCAAAGCAATAATCCGGCATTATTGCTTTCTGCAATTTTGCTTTAGCAATATATCCTTTGCACTAAGGCGCAACAGCAGCTTAGCAGTAAGTATTTAGCAGAGTATTTATAAACTCCAGCGCTTCAGATTTTGAAATTGCCAGCATTGCCGGTATGTAGTTTTCGGCGAAGTCGCTAAACGCCATGCTGAGCTGTTCGTGCTCAAATATGCAGTAAGTATAGTCGTTGGCGTCATTTTTGTGGTTGGTGCGCTCAATTATGATTCCATGGCCCTTTAGCGCAGTCAGTATAATCTCGTCGTTGCTGTAGCCGTCATCGAGTATATAAAAGCTGTACCTGTCATTTGCATCGCGGTCCTTTTGTATGATGTTCTCGAAAATTGCCCTTATTTCCTCTTTGTTAAAATGGGGCAGGCTATACATGTGGTCGGTGAGCCTGCCGGTTTTGGCAAACTCTGTCAAGCCTTTTTTCGTGAAGACATCCACTTGCTTGCGAAGGCGCGATACATCGTTTCGTGCCTTAATTGATCCCAAAAGCGATTCCGTTAAATCTTGCGTGTTGTCTAAACTTGCGTTTTCCTTAAAATACGACTTGATAAAGTTTTGCTTCATCAGCGCATCGCTTCTCTCTTCCACGCTTAAAAAAACTGAAATAGGTATACGGCTATAGGAAGGATTCGGCTTAAACAGGTATGCGTCATAGGATGGCTCTTTGTCTTCCAGGTAAAACCCAATCAGCTCAAACTTTTTTCTATTGTTGTCAACAGCGAGTTTATAGTCTTGAAACAGTGCATCATAGCTGCGCTCAAAAAATTCATCGAGCCGGCTGTTGCCTTCGTTTACATAGCACACAGATAAATGCTTGTCTAGAAAAGCAATATAGTTATGGCGAGAAAACGTATAGCCCTGCTCTGAATACTCGTAGTCGATTATTAAGAAGTCGTACAAAATTCCCTTGCCTGGCTTGTTTTCTGAACTCGTGTAATATAAAAGGTAATTGTTTGACAGCAGCAATGGCATTATCTCATAAAGCACCTCTATGCTCTCGTTAAGATCGCTGTAAGGGAGATTAACAAGATGCTTTATCGAATAATCATCGGTATATTCTGATATCAAAGAAACAAAACCTGACAAAGATGAGACAGCGCTCTCCTGGCAGCAATTTAGCATGCGTATGTTGCACTTAAAAGAGTCCTTGCCTGCTTTTTCAGCGATATTTCCAAGGATTTCACCAAGTGTCCGCAAATAGCGCTCATTATCGCTAAAATATACAAGCTCAACCGGAACATTCTCCTCATATCGCTGGCTATACAGAAGGTTGATGATTGCATCCCTTCCTGATATAGCACTGCTGTCAGCAGTGCTGACTAAACTGCCATAATACCTAAGCTCTTTTGTTTCCAAGTCGCTCAAGTTGAGGGCAGCTGACATCTTGTCGACAAGATCGCCTGTCAGCTTTTGCTCTCCCCTGATAACCCGGTATATAGAAGACTTGCTTGCACCTGTCATCTTAACCAGAGTGTCAACTTTCATTTTTTTTTGCTTTAGCTTATCTTTTATGAAGGAATTTATGCTATCCATAGTATCCTCCCAATACAATTTATCAGATCATACGATATATTTACAATATTGTCAATAAATAGTATTCCCAAGCTATACTAAAAACAGTGCCGAAAAATAGAAAATTGTATGGCGATAATTTGACTACTATTCCCGTAAATGATAATATATGATAGTAAGGTGCCTTTGTAACGATTGCTTTCAACAGGTACAATTACTTGCCAATGCGAATTTCCGCTAAGCAATCAGGGCAACATTCAGTGCCTTTGCATATAGCGCTGAAATTCATGACACCTGACATGGCGAATAACCTTGCAGATATTATTCAGACAACTACCTAGTCCATAATTTATCAGCTGGCTGCCGATATCTTTTGATTCGGCAGTTTTGCTATTTGAATAAAACAAAGCGTTGCCATCATGCGATTACCCCGAACAATCTGTCTTTGAGGCAATGCTTTCTAAGCATCCAGCAGCCACTCTACAGCAAAAACTGTGAAGAGTGTTTTCAGGCAGCCGGCTGCCATGTTCTCTAAAGCAATTATCGCCGGCAGCCTGGAAAGCATGAATTGTTTTGCGCCATTCGGAAATATTGCGTGAAATATTTCTCAAATCGGTTATAATAAGACAAGATACAACATTTATGATGGTAGCTAAAAATTAACTGTATTAACCGGAAATCAATTTGGTATTTATATAAATAAATGCTTATTATTTCTCGAATCCAATTTGGGATTTCCCGAAAATCGCATTTTTTACTCCGACAAATTTGACATTTGTTCCCGCAAATGTTAAAATATTATTGCAAATGCGAAATGCACCAAATATCATCACTTTCTCTTAGCTTTTGCATAATGGTGGATGTCGCAACGTTAAAATGGGGGGCGCAACTTTATTTCATTTATTTGCATATATTGAAAAAGAAGCTGCCTATCCAAATGCTGTGTTTTATGCATAGCATTTTGTAACAATGCAAGTATTACTCCAACCTCGAACTAGTACTAGTCCATGATTTGCAGCAGCTGTCGGTATCTGCCCCAGATTCGGCAGTTTTGCTTTATATACCTTTTGAGAATGCCTCACTTAAGCTGATTTTTTGCTTCTAAACGAATGAAAACAATATTAAAAATCTTAAGCAGCTATTTTGGTGCTGCAAGATGAGCGAATATTGCATTATAATTGGAGAAGCAGCACTTTGTTGCAATATGGGCAAAAGCTTGCCAAACTTCGAGAAACAGGAGAAGAAACATGAGAGTAGGCCAGAGAGTTACTTTGGTGGCTGATGCAAACTTAAAGTATGACAGTTATGGAAGCGGCAGGCCTGATGGAAAGTCAACGCGGACAATCAAAGCAGGCACCGAAGTAAGAATAACCAATCTAGTAAACAACCCAAAACCCGGCCAAACACACCCTGTGCATATAGATGACATTGGCTGGATAATGGCTAGCGCAGTCGGCGAATAGTAGCCCGTATTTTTAGAGCATACGTACGCCTACTTGCTACTCCAAATCGCTCAGTTGGCGATGAAATAAAGAGGCTGCTAAGAGTCTATTGCATAGATTAAGCAGCCTCTTTTTTATATTGCTGCAATTGCACATCCGGTGCAGTTGGCCTAAAATTCATCCTTAGCCAGAAATGCATATTACGCCTTCGAGAAAAGCATTTATGGCCAACTCTTGATATTCTGGCAGGTGCCGGCACGCCCTTAAGTGCGGCTTTGCAGCAGCTGATTTTACAGATATTCTATTAGCATTTTGAATGCTCTCATTAGCCCCTTCAAAGCCGCTTGCAGAGCGAGTTTCAGAATTTTGAATATTTTTTTTGCGCACTGTGCAGACTGGCAAATAAACTGTCAGCAAGCAGTTACCGCCTTCCCGCTTGCCTGAAAGGCGAAAGCCTTATTCTCTTTACAGTGTTTACGGCTGCTGAGCATGTCAATACTATATCAAAAAGGTTGAGCAATCATGAAGAAAACAATTGCAGGCCTGGCGCTGGTTATGCTAATGCTGGCTGCCTTTATGCCTGTTGTATATGCATTAGCGGATTGGGTGGGCGATCCAACTGCAATGGATGAGAGCGAGGCCCTTGCGTTTATCGACGACGCACCTGATGACATCATCGATTATGGCTATTCCGCCCCTCCACCAACCGGCGACTCACCATATGCTTATTTTGCATATTTAGCGCTTTGCACTGCAGGGGCAGTGGGGTTAGCCTCGACAGCAAGGGAGATTGAACAGCGCCTGTAATGATCAAGGGCATATCAGCACTGGCCGAACCACAAATGCACTATTATTCGTTCGCTTTTGCCGCCAAGCTTTGTGCTTTCCCAACACTGGCTGGGCTCGCCAACTTAGAATTAGAAAGTGCTGCCATGGCGAACATAGCTTTGCGCAAGCCGCCTAGTTCAGGCTGGCTGCTGCTTTCCCAAGTGAAGGCTGTTGCCAGCATTCGAAAAGCAGGCTTGCCAAAGTAGCCATTTCAAGAAATACATATCGCTTAACAGCCTTGTGCTATCGAGCGTGAGGCTGTTAAGCTGTCATTTCGTTATTCACAACAAAATTAAGGCGGCCTGTTTTAGATAGGGGAATGCTGTTGGCAAAAAGCAAACCACCGAAAGATTTGTGCTTTCCGCCGGTTTGCCACTGATTCAGAGCTGAAGCCAAAAAGATAAACGCTGCAAGAATCTCAAAGCGCACACCCAGATGTTTGGTATTGCTAGTCGGCGAATCGCTTTTTCAAAAATGGCAGTCAGTGATTGTCTTTTTGGTGGTGTATAAACTTGGCAAATGGGACATCGGCGAATATATTAGCCGCCGCGTTTCTGATGGCGGTTGGGGTAAATCTGTCGTCAAAGATTTTTCCGATTATATTCAAAGCCGTTACGTCGCTATTCGCGGTTTTCCCGCATCCAATATATGGCGAATGAAGCAATTTTTGAAAACGAAAAACTCGCAACACTGTCGCGAGAATTATACTCATACACGTTTAGATTTTTTCTGCCAGCAATTGCTTTTCACGCTGCTTCACCAAACATTTGAAACCGCTCTGGCAAAAGCCTGCTTATCTCTGCCTGGCGTACGCCTCCTGTTGAATCCATATAGCTGCCAGCATAAGCGCTGTACTTATCAAAGCCCAAGCTGGCTGCATTGTCGGACAAATTCTTCTTTAGCATCCGCCACACCCTTTCGATAAGGTTTAGGTTTGGCGAATAAGCAGGCAGAAATACAGTTCCGAAGGGCTAGGGATGCTCTGGCATTTCTGCTTGGAGCAATGCTCCTTCCCAGCTGCTGTATGCTGAAATGCTTAATTAATATACTTGACGACATAGCTACAGAGAGATCGCAAGGTGCTGGTTTTGGTAAACAAAAACAGGTGTGCCTGTTATAGTATAGATAGAGGCTTTATATGAAAAAGAAATTACCAATTAGCATAGACAACTTCCAAACACTCATAAGCGGCGAATTCTATTTTGTTGACAAGTCGATGTTTATTGCTGAAGCATTGGCCAACATAGGCGAAACAAAGCTTATCCTGAGGCCAAGGCGCTTTGGAAAGACCCTAAACATGAGCATGCTCAAGGCTTTTTTGGAAATAGGCTCCCCTAAAGGGCTCTTTGACGGGCTTGCTATATCAGAGCAAAAGGGTTTGTGTGAAGCTCACCAGGCCCAGCACCCTGTTATTTCCCTGTCGCTTAAAGATATGAGTGCTGCTGATTTTATTGTAGCACGAGAAGCGCTTTCCATAAGAATCAGCGACGAAGCTAAAAGGCTTGGAATTGGCAATGGCTGCATAGAGCTTGATAAAAACGAAAATGCAGCCTTTGACAGAATGGCTGAAATGCAGGCGAACCAAACTGACATAGCAAGAAGCATTCAGCTTATGACAAAAGCGCTATACAACCGATATGAAAAAAAAGCAATAGTGCTTATAGACGAATACGATGCACCTATAAACCACGCTTACCAAATGGGCTACTATGATGAAATGGTGGGCCTATTCAGATGGCTCTTGGGCCAGGCGCTGAAAGGCAACCCATATTTAGAGTTTGCTGTGATGACTGGAGTGCTGCGAATATCAAAAGACAGCATATTTTCGGATCTTAACAATATCCGCGTTTATTCGCCCCTTAATGCCAAGTTCAGCGCCCATTTCGGGTTTACTGAAGATGAAGTGGCTTCAATGCTCAGCTATTATGGCTTTGAGGATCGAATGGCTGAGATGAAAGATTTTTATAACGGATATAAAATTGGAAGCTTTGAAATGTACAACCCATGGTCTGTTGTAAATGCGTGCAGCGATATGCTGGAAGACGGGAGCGCTGAATTGGAAAAGCATTGGGCCAACACTGCCACAAACGACCTGGTGCGAGACATGCTTAAGCGCGACGGCTTTGAAGCCCTGTCATCGATTGAGGATCTTATTAACGGGGGCGCAATTGAAAAGGGCGTGTCAGTTTTGGCAACATACAGGGATCTCATTGACACCCCTGGGAGCGAGGCTGTATGGGATATGATGTTCATGGCAGGCTACCTCACATGGGTGAAGAAGACAGACAATGATATGTATGAGCTAAGGGCCCCGAAC
>WRIY01000050.1 GCA_009782515.1 Eubacteriaceae bacterium | reverse complement strand
TGATAGCGTATAAATGCGCTATCTGAGCGCTTTTTTTGTTATTTCTTCTTATTTCGCCAGTTCCCTCCAAAATGTTCGCTTAAGACACCAGCGAGAAAAAGTATTTTTTTGTGTTTTGTGAAGCTGGCTTCTCAGGCGGTTTTCGCTGCGAAAAAAAATTCACTCTTCAAGACTGTTTTTGCCAGGCAGCCCTAAAGCTTTAAAGCCCCGGCTAGCATATCTCATTTTATCGGGCTCGCATCTGCCAACAATTCGCCATATTCCCTGCAAAATGCAGAAAACGCTGTATTTTCATATATAATAAAATTAAATATACCCGTTTCTATCTACTTAAGGCCAAAAGCTTTATTATAGGAGGAATAAAATGGCTTTTTCACTAAGCCCGAGAGAGAACTATCTTAATGCACTAAACCACAAGCCAACCGAGTACACTCCTGGTACCGGCGCTGACTCCTACCCCCTTGGCAGAGGCCTGCCAATAGAGCGCGGGCCAGGCGGATCCGGCATCGATGGGTTCGGCGTTAACTGGGTAGCGCCCTGGAGCGCTATAGGCGCAGCCCTTCCCGAGCCGGGCAAGTTCATGCTCACAGATATCAGGGATTGGAAGAAAGTAATTACTATGCCCGATCTGAGCGTTTATGACTGGGAAGGCAACGCAGCAGCGGATCTGAACAACGTTGACAGAAACTCGAAAGTCTTTGAAGTCAGCAGCTCAAACAGCATCTTTGAGCGCATAGCGACTTTTATGGGGTTTGAAGAGACTCTGGTGTCGTTTGCAGAAGAGCCGGAAGCGTCTTTCGAGCTGCTGTCAGCTCTAGCGGACTGGAAGATCGAAGTTATGAAATACTTCGCCAAGCATTACCAGCCAGATACCTTCATCTTCTATGACGACGTTGCAACAGAGCATAAGCTGTTTATGTCGCCGGATACATACAGGCAGCTTATCAAGCCGAACCACACGAGAATGTGCCAGGCAGCAAGGGAGCTTGGAATAATCCCTATCCAGCATACCTGCGGAAAAGCAGACTCGCTCGTAGAAGACATGATCGAAGAAGGCTGCGCAGCATGGCACGCGGTGCAGGCGACCAATGAGATTGAAGGCATTATTGAGAGCCATGGCGACGAATTTACGATTATTGGCGGCTACAATAGCAACGGCCTTCCAGGGCAGCAGACTGCAACTGAGGAAATGATCCGTGAAGAAGTCAACAGGTGCATCAGAGCATATGGCAAGTACAACAAGGGCTATATCTTCAGCGGAGGCATTGTAAATCCGGTTGACTCAAGCGACCCGCTTAATATGGGCGTCAACAACAGCTACATTCTTGACGAGTTCCTAAAAATCAGAAAAATGCAGCAAGAAGGAATCTGGGAAGCAGCAAGCACGCTGTAATATTTGCATTCCCGTTTTGGCTTCAGCAGCATAAAATGGCAAGAGACAGAAATGCTCTCTCGCCATTTTTGTTTAGGCGGCAATAATCTCGCCGTCACAAGCGAAAGGCAATCTTTGGACTAAATGGCTATACTTGAAGATATATACATTGAGCAACACTTTTGTTTTTGTATGAAAAAGACTGCATAAATATTGATAGCATAGGCATTTTCATTTACAATTGCATTGTCGATTAAATCAATCAGCTATACATTGAACTATTTATACTGATTTAGTACAAATAGGCAAGCAAATATATGCTTGCTGCGGCTACGGGCTATAGCAGTTTTGCGCCAAACCGCCAAGATCCTTGCTGGCAAAGCGAGTAGCAAAGGGAAATTGGGCGCACATTTGCAGGGCCATAGCGCTGAGAGCATGAAAAGGCAAAGCATGCAGGGAATTTCGCTAAATGTTTTTTATTAGGGCCAAGCCCGCCAAAAGCCTGCAAGCAATAATGTTAGCACAAGGAAATAGGAAAACCGCAATGAAAAAAAAGGATAAAAAAGCAAGGGCAAAAAGCATAACACAAACCCAGAAAAGGCTGCAAAAGCAAAATTCTGAGCGAGCAGCAGCTGGCCAGGAAGATGCGCAAAGCGCAAACAATGCGAGTGCTGAAATAGAAGCTGAAGCTGAAGCAGATACTGAAATTGCGCAAGCTATAGAAGACAGCGCCGGGCAGGCCGATGAAACTGTGCCTGCAGCCGAAGAAACCCCGGAAGAGGCAGACGGCGGCGCTTAAATATAGCAATGCCGCGCAGGAAATTAAGGCCATGAGGCTCTTTGGCCTTGCCGGCAGAGCGCGATGCGATATGCTAATACGAAGCGAAAAGTGCTTGTTATGGGCACTTTCTTTATTTGCATGGATATACATTTTTATAGCGTTATTGTATACTTCAGTGGCAGCTGTTAAATACGGGAAGCATTCTAAAATAGGATGAAATAGCCATTCAGTATTATTGCTGCGCTTCCATCTTGTGCATGCCATATGCGCTTGCCATAAAGAATAGGCGCTAGGCTGCTTGCCTGCAGTTTGCGCAGCGCCTTGCCTCAGAGAGAAAATAAGGCGCAGCAAGCCCGCCGCCGCTTTTAAAGTTGTGCACAAGAAAGCCGCAAAAAACCAATATTATTCAAATTTAAGGAGCAGTGATATATGCCGCATATAGTAATCAAAACTATTGGATACCCTTCTAAAGAAGCCCTTGAAGAAGCTGCCGAAGAGATAAAGCAGATTTTAATACAGAAACTTGGCAAAAGGGAAAAAACGATCTCTATAGCACTCGAAGAGTGCACGTACGAGGATTGGCCGCAGATATACGAAAAGGAAATTAAAGGCAACGACAACTTGCTGGTTAAGCCAGGCTACACAGACCCCGTTACGTTTGACTGACATTAAAAAGCGTGCGAAAAGCCTGCGAATCTTGATTGATTGGCAGGCTTTTCGCGTTTAGGCTGTATTTTATCCGCCTATGTGCACCTCTAGGTTGCCTCGCTCAAATTTTGTGCTACAATTAGTCCAAGCAAAAGGAGGCGAGCAATGCCAAAGGCAATCCCTTTTAGAGCTCTTATGCCCAGAAAAGATATCGCAAAGGATGTTAGCTGCCTGCCATATGACACTATGAGCGTGCAGGAAGCCAGAGAAATGGCACAAGGCAATGAGCATTCATTCCTTAGAGTTATAAGATCAGAAATCTGCCTGGAAGAAGGCATCGATGTATACTGCGAGCAAGTATATTCAACGGCTCGGGAAAACCTTCTTAGCCTGGTAAACAACGGGCTATATACATTTACTGCAGAGCCGGCATATATTATATATTCCCAAACGATGGGCAGCCACACCCAAACAGGGGTCGCATGCCTTTGCAGTGTGCAAGACTACCAAGACGGGCTCATTAAAAAACATGAGCACACGCTGCCGGAGAAAGAGCTTGATCGCATCAGGCACTTTGATGCAATCAAGGCCCAGGATGAGCCTGTTTTTTTTATCAGCCCTGAGCCTGAGCCGCTGGAGGCAGCAATGCAAAAAGCAATCGAGGGCACAGCGCCGGACTTCAGCTTTGTCGACGGCTTTGGCATCGAAAACTCTGTATGGACCGTTTCAAGCAGCGACAATATAAAGCAAATACAAGCTGCTCTTGAAAATGCCCCTGCATTTTATATAGCAGACGGGCACCACAGAACCCAAAGCGCAGCGGCTACCGGCGATGGCACGATTCTTGCAGTGGTCTTTCCCCAGGGCCAGGAGCAAATCATGGGCTACCATAGGCTGCTCTCAAGCATATCCCCTTACAGCGGGGAGAGCTTTATTGAAGCCTTGCGCGAAAGCTTTGATGTCAGCGCGTCCACCAGCCTGGCAGCCCAGGCAAAAGGCTCAATCGGCCTTTATATAGCAGGGAGCGCATATACCCTAAGGCCAAAGTCTGCTCCCAAGGGGGCAGTAGAAAGCCTTGACTGCTCCATAATTCAAGACCTGGTATTTTCAAAGCTGCTTGGGATAGATGACCCTAAAGCTGACAAGCGCCTGACATTTGTCGGAGGCATCAGGGGAAGCAGCTACCTGGCAGATCAGGTCGATTCCGGCAGGCATGAAGCAGCCATATGCCTATACCCGCCTTCGTTTGGCGATATTATCCGCATTACAGAGCTCGGCGAAACGATGCCGCCAAAATCTACTTGGTTTGAGCCAAAGCTTCGAAGCGGCCTATTTATAAATGTATACAAAAACTTTTATTCATAATTACAAGGAGGCTCTCTATGACGCCCAGGAAACTGTTTATTCCCGGCCCTACGCAAGTATCAGACAGCGTGCTTAAAAAAATGGCAACGCCTATGATAGGCCATAGAACCAAAGAAGCAACAGCGCTTCAAAAATCAATATCGGAAAAACTGCAAAAATTCCTTAACACCAAAAGCGATATACTGCTGTCAACATCATCAGGCACAGGCCTTATGGAAGGATCCCTTAGAAGCCTGACTGCCAAAAAGGCAGCGATCTTTTCTGTAGGCTCGTTCGGCGAGAGATGGTATAAGATGGCTGAGCAGAACGGTGTAGAAGCTGACATTTTTGCTGTTGAGGACGGCAGGTATACCTCTGCTGAAACAGTTGACAGAGCGCTTGCCACCGGCAACTACGATCTTATTACTGTTACCCATAATGAAACCTCATCAGGCATAACCAATGACTGCAAGTCTATCGGGGAAGTTCTAAAAAAGTACCCTGATGTCGTTTATTGCGTTGACGCTGTTTCATCAGCAATTGGAATGCCTATATATACTGATGACTGGGGCATCGATGTGCTGATTTCATCAACGCAAAAGTGCCTTGCGCTTCCACCTGGCATGAGCTACTGCACTTATTCCCCAAAAGCTGCCCAAAGAGCGCCACAGGCCAAGAACCGCGGCTATTATTTCGATCTCAAGATGATACACGAGAATGTATTAAAAAATTACCAGTACCCTTCAACCCCGAGCCTATCACACATGTTTGCACTGGACTATAAGCTTGATGAGATAGAAGAAGAAGGCATTGAGAACCGCTTTGCCCGCCATACCGAGATGGCAAACATCGTTCGCGCATGGGCAAGGGATCGCTTCGCAATATTCCCTGTCGAAGAGTACGCCTCAGACACCCTTACATGCATTGAGAATACCAGAGGCATAGATGTCGCCGGCTTATGCGCCAAGCTAAATGACAGAGGCTACGAAATATCAAACGGGTATGGAAACCTTGCAGAAAAAACAATGAGGATTGCGCATATGGGAGATCTGCAAGTGAGCGATATAAATGAACTTTTAAGCGTAATAGACTCGATATTGGATTAGGGAAGAGATGAACAATCATATAGCTCGAATAGTTGTCAAAATTGGCACCAGCACGCTGGCCCATGCTACGGGGCTTGTGAACCTGAGAAACCTGGAGAACCTTGTAAAAGCCCTCTCAGACATAAAGAATATGGGCTATGATCTTATACTGGTTTCATCAGGGGCTATTGGCGTAGGGGTAGGCAAGCTGGGTTTGCCTGAGAGACCTACTGACGTCCCCTCAAAGCAAGCCGCTGCAGCTGTAGGGCAAAGCGCCCTTATGTACCTTTATGACCAGCATTTTTCTGAGTATAACCATACTGTAGCGCAAGTGCTCCTGACTAACGATGTGCTTGATGATGCAGTCAGGGCTGAAAACGTAAAAAACACTTTCTCAAAGCTCTCCGAGATGGGCGCTATTGCCATAGTTAACGAAAACGACACTGTAGCTACAGAAGAGATAGTGTTTGGAGACAATGATACGCTTTCTGCTGTAGTGTCAACTATAGTAGAAGCTGACAAGCTGATCATTTTGTCGGATATAGAAGGCCTATACGACAAAAACCCCAGAGAGTACGAAAATGCCACGCTTATATCTGATGTGTATGAAATAAACGACGACATCAGGGCGATGGCCGGGGAAGCCGGCTCACGGCTTGGCTCAGGAGGCATGATCACAAAGATTCGGGCAGCGTCTATTGCAACTGCTGCCGGCATTGATACGTATATTATCTATGGGCTAAACCCTGCCCTGCTTTATGAAATCATAGAAGGCAGGCCCGCTGGAACCCATTTTCACAAGAAGAAGGAAGACTGACCATGAATATAGACATTTCATGCGAACTGGCCAAAAGCGCGAGCCTTGTGCTGGGCGCGCTTTCTGAAGCACAAAGAAACGATATCCTGGCTGCCTTTTCAAATGAGATATTGGCGGATGAGGGCTCCATATTGGAGGAGAACAGCAAAGATATGGCTCTGGCTTCAGAGAATGGCATGCCAAGCCATATGCTTGACAGGCTTATGCTTAATTCTGAGAGAATACAGCTTATGGCCAGCCAGATCGGCGATATTGCAGCCCTTAGCGATCCGCTTGGCATTGTTTTGTCAGATCATGTTGCAGAAAGCGGCATTAGAATCGTCAAAACAAGCGTGCCGCTTGGCGTTTTGGGCATAATCTTCGAATCGCGCCCAAACGTTGCCTGCGACTCCATAGCACTGAGCATCAAGTCCGGCAATTGCTGCCTGCTTAAGGGCGGAAAAGAAGCCGCTTACTCAAACGCTGCCATAGCAGCCTGCTTTGATCGCTCAGCAGAAAAGCTGGGCTACGAAGAAAAGTTTGCTATCCTGCTTGATTCAGACAGATCAGCGGCCACAGCGCTGCTAAACGCTGTTGGCAAGATTGATGCCCTTATTCCCAGAGGCGGGGCGGGCCTTATCAACTACATAAAGGAATCGGCAAAAGTCCCTGTTATTGAGACAGGCGCGGGAAACTGCCATCTGTATGTAGACAGCGAAGCCGATATTGATATGGCGCTTGAGATTGCAGACAACGCCAAAACGCAAAGGCCAAGCGTTTGCAATGCAATTGAATCGCTGCTTGTCAGCGAAAAAATTGCTGAGGGCTTTCTGCCGAAAGTATCAGAGCGGCTTGTAGCAAAGGGCGTTGAGCTTCGTGGCTGCGAGAAGGCTGTTGCCATTATTGGCTGCAAGGCAGCTACTTCTGAGGACTTTTATACAGAGTTTGACGATCTTATATTGGCAGTAAAAGTCGTTGAAGGCACAGCCGAAGCAATAAGCCATATCAATGAGCACTCTACAAAGCATTCTGACGCCATAATAACAAGAGACGAAAAAGCGGCAGAGCTGTTCCTGAACAATGTTGACTCAGCTTGCGTATACTGGAATGCCTCTACACGCTTTACCGATGGCGGGGAGTTTGGCCTTGGGGCTGAGATAGGCATATCAACACAAAAGCTGCACGCTCGCGGCCCAATGGCGCTAAAAGAGCTTACCAGCTACAAATACAAAATCTACGGAACCGGCCAAGTAAGAAAGTAGCTGCTTTATGGCACAAAAAAAAGAGCCCGACAGCCGCACTGAAGCCGCAAAGCGCAGCTATACCATGAGCAGGATTCGCTCAGTAAACACATCAATTGAAGTTGCCCTTCGCAAAGCCCTATATGCCAATGGGGTAAGGTACAAAATCAACACCAAAAACCTGCCCGGCAAGCCTGACATTGCCATAACAAAACACAAAATCGCCATTTTTTGCGATGGCGAGTTTTGGCACGGCTATAATTGGCAAGAGCGAAGGGAGAAGATCAAGTCCCGCCGCGATTACTGGATACCCAAAATCGAGCGCACGATTGAGCGCGATGCGGCTAACAAAAAGCTCCTTGAAGAAATGGGCTGGACTGTCATAAGGTTCTGGGGCAGCGAGATCAATACCGATCTGGACGGCTGCATCAAAACAGTCCTTAGCGCTATCAGCGAGAAAAGCGCTCTGAGAGCTGCTGAAACGCCTGCCTGCTACAGTGCCGATGAAGCCGGCTGCTAGCTATGGGAAGCTGGTGGCTATGCCTATAGCTTGGCAGGCAGCTCTGCAATAGCTTTTGCCATTATTGCCTCCGGGTCGTTTGTATCGATATCCAGGCCGTCTGCGCTTATGCACTTCACTTCCCTGACTCCAAGCCCTGTTGCCATTTCAGCGAATGTGGCAAAGGCCAAATCATTGCCATCGCCGATATAGCCCCCTCTGGTGGTCACAAAGTAGAGCTTTTCAGCCTTGCACAAGCCAACCATTTTCAGGTTGCTGCCATATTTAAATGTTATGCCCGGCCAGCTTATCATTTCAAGATATGCTTTTACGATAGCCGGAAACGAAGCATTCCAGTATGGGGAAGCAATAACTACGAGATCAGCCTGCTTGAACTGGTGCGCATAGTGAAATATCTCGTTTTCAAATTCTTCGTCCTCAATTAGCTGAAAGATTGTGGTTACATCTTCAGATGTGAGGAACTTAATGCCCTCATTTTCCAGCACGATTTCTTCCACAGAATACTCGCTGCCCTGTTTTATAATATCCAGCAGCGCATCGCTGAGTTTTTGGGTTCTTGACCAGTCACGGTTGACGCAAGAGTTTACAAATAGCAGTTTTTTCATAATGATTCCTCTTATTTCGTGGCTCCCGCGGATTTTTTCGACGGGTACCCAAGTGCAGCCATTAGCAAGAAGCAATGGGCAGCATGAAGCGCATAGCGCGGCGTCTGCAAAGCATCAAGCATGCGATGCCAAGCTGGCACTGCATGTGAATAATGCCACAGCAATTGTGGCGTGGCAGCATCGCATTCCTGAAGGCTAAGCTGAAAGCAAATGCATGCTTTGCCGCAAACCAGGCATACTGCTAATGGCGCTTTGTTATGCACTTGGCAGCCATTTGTGACATGCTACCATGCATAAAATGCCTTGTCAATACGAGTATTTCTATGATTTAAAATATTACAGTATGATTGCTTATGTAATCGAAGCAGATTATTATATACAAAGACTATAAATATTAAATACAAGAGCTGTCTTCTATTTTTAATTGCCAGATTCAGCGCAGCCTTTGCTGAAAGCCATATTGAATTCACTGTACCATTTTGTGTTTTGTTAGCCGGCGAGCGCAGCCAGAACTCGCAAATGGGCGATTTCACTTATAAATAGTTCGCAAATCCTATAATTTTCAAAGATATTCGTGGTATTTAGCAGATTTATACATATTTCTATCTATTCTGCGCATATGCTAGTAAGCTGCTATCGGCTGCAGGCATGCAGATTTTTGTGTTTTGCCCCGCCATGCGAAGCGCAAAGGCGCAAAATCGCTGTATCTGCTAAAGCGTGCCTGTGAAAAGGCATTGGCCAAATAATCGTGAAACACAAAAAAGCCCCCATGGTTTAGGGGCACGCTTTGCACATTATGCAAGGGCGTTAGCTGCGCCTCTTTTCCTTTATCTTAATAGATTTGCCAACAGCATTTCTTAGGTAAGTAAGCTTGGCCCTTCTGACTTTGCCTTGCTTAACGACCTCAATGCCGGCAATTCTCGGGGAATGAAGAGGAAAGTTTCTCTCTACGCCAATTCCATAAGTAACTTTGCGAACAGTGAATGTCTCTCCAGTGCCTCCATTTTGGCGCTTTATAACCACGCCTTCGAAAACCTGAATTCTCTCCCTTTTGCCTTCAACGACCTTAACGCTTACCCTGACAGTGTCGCCGACTCTAAAATCAGGCAAATCGGTGCGCAAATACTCTTCTTCAATAGCTTTTATAAGATCCATGTCTTTATCGTCTCCTGATAGTGCTTAGCTAGCTTTGGTATTCTATCACATGATTGGCGCATATGCAAAGCATTTTGCCAAAGTGCCGCCACGAGGGCGCTTGCAGCGCCGGGCAAAGCTGCTTGATTTACATAATTTGGAGAAAAGCTTTTAGGCATCCGGCTCATACACGTCTATTTTTATCTCGCTTGGAAGCTGCATAAGCGCTGAGTGAATAGGCCCTCTTACATCATCCCATTCAAGCCCGCCAAAGCCGCCTACTCCAACAGCCGGCAAAGCCAAAGAAGACACGCCCAGCCTTGTGACTACAGCTACCAGATCCTCAAGGCCTGTCTGTATGTCTTCAAGGCGCACCAAGCTCCGCCAATGGTTCTTAGTAGGGAAATTAATAATATACATAGGGTTTCGCAAGCGAAATGTCTCGAACACAAACATTTTGCCCAGCACAACCTCGCCTTTGCCGCAGGCTACTTCATACAGATCGAAATTCTCAGGGTATCGCTCCCTAAAGCCTCGAGCTATGCCCCGCCCCGACACTCCAACACAGTTAACAATATTAACAATTGCCTCTGCTTGGTTATCAAAAAAATTACCAGTTACAAATTCTACCATTTACATACCTTATATTCATATATCGCCTGCATTCCCTTTGCCTTTCATGCCTTGCGCGAAATCCCAGCGAGCAGCATTGATCGCAGCCCTTAGTGTAGATATTGCAATCGCAGATAATTTGCGCTTGCCAGGCGATACCAAAAAACTCCATTTTAGCGATGAAATTGATCCTGGCAACATTATATCACCATGCAAGCGAATGCCATAAAAAAGAATGCCCTGTTTTGCGGGCTGAAAATTAAAATTAAGTTTCAGTGTGGTATCTATTGCAATTTAGTACAATATTTATTACACTGTAATTAATGAGAACTAAATTGTAATTGGTGCTAATTGCTATTCAATTTTATTAAGATCTATCTCAAAAAGCACTGAAAGCTGCCAAATATGCATAAAGAGAGAATATATTCGCGATATGAATAATACTGAAAATGATATAACTCTTGGCCAATACGATTTAACCAATTTGTTCGCAAAATTGTTAATTTCGAATAAAAATAACCCGAAGATGCTTGCGTTCTTGGCAAGGTATGCGAATTATAGAAGAAAAGCTGACAGCATCCGCAAAAAAAATGCTGAAGCCGGCCTTAACATTCCGGCATTTTTAAACTGCAGCATTACAGATTTCTGCAACCTTAACTGCCAGGGCTGCTATGCCAGGGCCAGCCTTGATGATGCTGTTCGCGCACAGCTTTCTATTGAAAAATGGAACGATATTTTTGCTGAGTCTGTAGAGCTTGGCATTGCTACTATATTTATATTGGGCGGAGAGCCGCTGGTCCGTAAAGATGTTATTGAGGCGGCAGCGAAATATCCGCAAATACTGTTCTTTATATTCACTAACAGCACGCTTATCGACGATTACTACTTGAGCCTGTTTGACGAGCATAGAAACCTCGTTCCGCTTCTGTCTATCGAAGGCTTTGAAGCTGAGACAGATGCCCGAAGGGGCAAGGGAGTGTACAAAGCTGTAACAGACGCTATGGACAAGCTCTCCTCAAAGGGCCTGTTGTTCGGCAATGCAATTACAGTTACAAGAGACAACATAAATACAGTATTAAGCGACGCATTCCTCAATGAAATGCAAAGCAAAGGCGGCCGGATTATCGAATTCATTGAATATGTGCCATTTGAGCACCCGGAGCTTGTTCTGGACAATGAAGGCAGGGACAGGCTGGCAGCTTTCATGGAGGAATGCAGGACGGCACGCAACGACATGATTGCCTTGTCATTCCCTGGAGATGAAAGAAAGACACAGGGGTGCATTGCAGGCAAAGCGTTCTTTCATATATCAGCAGCTGGCGATGTAGAGCCATGCCCTTTTATGCCGTTCTCGGATACAAATATCAGAGAAATGGGCATAATTGAGGCGCTTAAGTCGCCATTCTTCAAGCTGCTGCATACATCAGGCATTCAAGGCAAAGAGAACTTGGATGGCGGATGCCTTTATACCCACAAAGACAAAGTAATAGAGCTATTGGAGCAATCTATGCTCTAGGATTAACGAGCCTCAGCTAAGCAGCATTGCTGTTTCACTAAAAGCCAAGCTTAATCGCTTGGCTTTATTAATGTCAATATTGACAGCGTTTCTACCTTTGACTCTATATAGTCAACTTTTTTAGGCTCCGTCACAATGAATCCCATCAGGCTGTTTCCGTCATTAAAAGCTACAATGTAGCACGAGACTCTCTTTGTTGACGAATCGACGCTAAAGTCGATAGATGCAATATACACTCCATCAGCCATTTCCTCAAAAGGGAACTTGTCCTGGGGTGGCCCATGGCCCTGGCTCTGAGCCCATATCTCATAATAGGCAAAAGCGTCTGAGGCAGCTGACTCCATTGCTTCCTTTGAGCCCGCGCTCATGCGCTTGTTGGCAACAAGGCTGTCAAAGCTTCTGTCTATTAAGAGCTCAACGCTGTTGGTTGCATTCGTGAAGTACACGCCCGGGCCGTTCTTTGATTCTTCCCAGTATATCGGATAGTACAGGTTGAAGCCGTCACCTTTGTAAATCTTCTGAACATAAGGCGGCTGTTCCTTAGCCTCTTTTTGCTCATGTAATGCTGCGCTGCTTGCACAGCTTTCTAGGCCAATAGTGAATATAAGCAAAGCAGCAGCACTTGCTAGCTTTTTGGCAATACGCATAACCGCCTCCAATCGATATACATTTTATTATATAGGCATCTTATATATTGTCGCAATAATTGATATGTTTTCTAATTGATTGTAAATAAATTTTAGTTATTTTGGAGGAGTTTTTTAAATCATAGCCAAATATAGCTGCTTTTGGCCAAAGCAGCTATATTAGCTTTTAATAAAAAAAATATGGTATTTGCCGCATGCCTGTGCATAGAGCCTTCTATTTGCAGCAAGCCATAAGGCAGGGCTTAAAAACAGCAACAGCTGATCAAATGCTGGCAAGGCAGCAGGCTATGCGTTTTGGCTGGCTGCGCCCTCCACGAACGCTTGCATCTCAGCTATAAATGCATCGGCAGCATAGGAGAGGCTGACATTCTTCATTCTGGCCAAGCCAATATGGCGAACAGGCAATTCTTCTTGAAACTGCAGCTCCCTGAGCTCGCCTTTGTCAATCATAGCCTGGGCCTCTTCCCTTATCGTTGCTGCTATGCCAAGGCCTATCTTGGCAAACTCGGACAACAGCGCCAAGCTGCCGAGCTCTATAGCAGGGCTTAGCTCGATGCCTTTGCTCTTTAAAAACAAATCCATTTGCTTTCTGGAGTTGCTCGCCTTCTCAAGCATGAGCACAGGGTACTTTGCCAGATCTCCAAGGCTAATAGGCTCATTAGCGAGAGCCATATACTTGCCTCCTGCAATAAAACAGTCATGAATTGCATTTAGGGGCATAATATCAATAGCGCTGTCATTTTCATAAGGCAGGTTAATAAACGCTATATCAACTGCTGCCTGCTTTAAAAGCTCTATTGACTCCTGGGTTACCCGGTTGGTAACAGAAATCTGAAGGTTGGGGTGCTTGTCATTGAAGCTGTTGAGGATTGGAAGCAGAAACATGCTGCATATAGTGTCAGAAGCCCCTATTTTGATGCCTCCTGAATTAAGGCTTTGCATTTGGGCAAAGTGGGCCTGGGCATTTTCAATATGGGTGATTGCATCATCTATATGCGAGAAAAGCACCTCCCCTTCCGCTGTCAGCTTAACGCCGCGAACACTGCGGTCAAACAGCTTGCCGCCTATCTTCCCTTCCAGCTTGATGATCGCCTGGGAAACAGCGGATTGGGAGACAAACAGCTTTTCAGCAGCTTTGGATATGCTGCTGCTTTTAGCCACCTCACGAAAAATCCGATATAAATCTAGGCTTATAAACATTAGCGCCTCTTATCCAGATCATTAATATGATTATATTTACTTATGCTACACTAGCTAATATAATGCAAAGTGAAAAGAATTGCAACATTGAAAGCAGGTAATATATGCGAACAATAGGAACAAATGCACGCGGAATCCGAACGCCATTTATCAACCAAGGCGATGATTTGGGGCAAATAGTGGTTGATAGCGTGCTATTAGCTGCAAAAGAAGAGAATTTTGCCCTCAATGACAGGGATGTCATAGGAATAACTGAATCTGTTGTTGCGCGCGCCCAAAACAATTATGCCAACACTTCCCACATTGCACAGGACATTCGCACTAAATTCCCAGGCGGAGAGCTTGGGCTGGTATTCCCGATACTCTCAAGAAACCGCTTCGGCAACCATTTGCAGGGCATCGCTGCCGGTTGCGATAAAATATATATGCTTCTCACCTACCCCAGTGACGAAATGGGCAATGCGCTTATCACTGATGAGCTGCTGGAAAGCTCAGGAGCCAACCCTTATACGGATGTTTTTGACATAAAATCGTTCAGAGAGGCATTTGGAAACGATACAAAGCACCTCTTTACCGGAGTGGACTATATCGAATATTACCAATCATTCTCAGACAATATTGAAATCATCTTCGCCAATGACGCCCGCAAGATACTCGACTATACAAAAAATGTATTATGCTGCGATATCCATTCAAGAGAGGCTACTAAACGATTGCTGGCAAAAGCTGGCGCGCAAACAGTATACGGCCTTGACGATATTCTCTCAAGCCCGGTCAATGGCAGCGGCTATAATGAAGAATACGGCTTGCTTGGCGCAAATATGATGCCTGATGGCGTCGTCAAGCTTTTCCCCAGAGATGGCGAAGCGCTTATAAACGGCGTTGCAGACAAGATTAAACAGGCTACCGGCAAGCATGTTGAGGTACTCATATACGGAGACGGCGCTTTTAAGGATCCTGTAGGCAAGATATGGGAGCTGGCTGATCCTGTTGTCTGCCCGGCATATACAAAAGGCCTTGAAGGCTCGCCAAATGAGGTTAAGCTCAAATACCTCATTGCTGAAGAGTGCAGCGGGAAAAGCCAGGAAGATGCGCAAAAAGCTGTTGTTGATGCAATAAAGCAAAAACAGGGCACATCGCTTGGCACAACGCCAAGAAGGTATTCGGATTTGCTTGGCAGCTTATGCGACCTCGTCAGCGGTTCAGGCGACAAGGGCACGCCGGTTGTATTGATACAAGGATATTTTGACAATTACGCTTCGTAGGCGCTTGCTGCCCATCAATTTTATAATTGCCTTAGCAGGGCATAAACCAGTTACGCCAAATTTTAACTTGTACGCCATTGCAAAAACGGGGCTGGCCGCGAATCTATATCTATAGATTTTCGCAGCCCCTCTTTTTTATTGCGCCTTTTGGCATGCCAGTTTTTCTCGCCGCCTTGCGTTCAATGCTGCTTTACTAAAATCGAAAGCATAGCAATCTCTAGTATATGGCTATAATTAGGCAATGAATTATAGCCATCACGTAATTGAACGAGAATACCCACAATGCAAAAATAGAGACTTTATGCATTCAGGCGTTACACTGCCGAGTGCTATGCCC
>WRIY01000049.1 GCA_009782515.1 Eubacteriaceae bacterium | reverse complement strand
TGGAAAGCCTACAGACCTGCTTTCAAAAAACCTTTTGAAGGCACTTTCAAGAAACCGCTGCTCGCTGCAAAGGGCCAGGCTGTCCACTTCCCTTAGCCACTCAAATTCGCCTTTGTACGCGGCAGGCGTGATGCGAAGCATTTCCCCGTGCTGTTTATAATAAGCAATCTTGTCCGCAAGCATTTTGTTATAGACAAAGCGCACGCACCCGAAGGTTTTGGAAATGAGGGTCTGCTGCTCTTTGTTAGGCTGCATTCTGAACTGGAAGGCTTTATAGCATTTCATTGCCGCTCGCCCTGGCTTTCAATATGCTGGCGCACAAGATCTGGCGGAGCCCCGCCGAGCTTGCTGGTTTCAGTTTTGGGGCGCGCGCCAAATAAAGTGTTGATATGAACGCTTTCAAAGCCCAATTCGTGAAGATCGTTTGTATAATGTGGGGCAAAGCGCTCGAATATCGATTTCAAGCTTGCAGAAACCTGGTTGCCAATAGCTTTTTTCCTATGCTTTGCGGCAAGAACAAGATGGCAGCGCAGCATGAATGCTGAATGGATGTTGCTCTCTAGTATCGTCAATATTTAGCCTTTTATACTGTTTTATGCTAAATTATACCATGTTTATACAGAAAAGAAAAGAGAAAGAGCGGCGGCGCGTTACACAGCCGCTTTTCACACCGCTTTCGAGGTGAACTCCGCGCTTGTGGTGGCGCCAATGTTTCGAAATAACCGCAATTCGTCTCGCCGCTTAACGACTTTGGCGTTTGAAGCGGGAGAATTCTTGCGGATTGCGTTAAATAACCATGAGTTATACGAATAGGGTATTCCGCTCATGCTATAACCGTTTCCAACAACTTTTAAGTATGCAGGATAAAGCATTTTTTTATCGGGGTTGGTATCAACAGTATATAACCCGTTTTCTGTAGCGACATTATCTGCCTGCTTTTGTTGAATATTAACAAAGCAAGATGATAGACAGGCAGCAACAGCCACCGCTAAGAACACCTTTTTGCATCTAGCAATACGCATAATTGTCCCCCATAGTTTCTATATACCTAAAAAAGCAAGGCTTAGCATGAACAAACGGGAAATAATGCACTCCAGCATAACCAGAGAAGCTGCCTTTAAGCTTGCTCAAAAAATGAAGTGCCGCATATCGTTATTGGCAAATGGTATAATAATATGCGATACAGGCTGCTGGCAATGTATGCAGTAAAGCCAGCCTGCAAACCTGTGCAGGCGCGAATAGCTATTTGCCATGCGCGTTCAATAGCAAATCAAAAAGGGGCATAAAATAATATGGCATTTGATTTCAAGAAGGAGCAAAAGGAGCTCTACCAACCAAAAACCGCATCAATAGTTGACGTTCCGGAGATGGCCTTCATCATGGTGGATGGCGCCGGCAACCCAAATACATCAGAGAGCTACCAGACAGCGGTTGAAATCTTGTATGGGCTTTCTTATACCATTAAGATGAGCAAAAAAGGAGATAAAGTGCCGGAGGGCTACTTTGATTTTACAGTTCCACCGCTTGAGGGCCTATGGTGGCTGGCAAACGGCAGCGCAACTGACTATACGAAAAAGGATGATTTTTGCTGGACATCGATGATTCGGCAGCCGGATTTTGTCACATCTGAAGTGTTCGAAGAAACCAAAGCAGCATTCTCAAAGAAAAAGCCGGGGCTGGATCTCTCATTGGCGCGGCTTGAGCGCTTTACGGAAGGGCTGTGCGCCCAAATACTGCATATAGGCTCATATGACGATGAACCGGAATCAATCAATAAACTGGAGCAATTTATTGCAGAATCCGGCTATCATAGCGATATAAATGATTTGCGCCGCCATCATGAGCTATATCTGAATGATCCGAGAAAGACCGCGCCGGAAAAAACTAAAACGGTCATCAGGCATCCTGTCCGTATTTGCTAAACCCGAATTAGCTGCAAATTTATATATAATGTAAGTGGTAAGTGACATAGCATAGGGAAGCAATACTTATTGCCTGTTACCAGGGCTCAACTTGCGCATGAATGCTACTCGGCAGCGATATAAGATTAACATCAAATTTTAGTGACGGCTCAATGCGAGAGCTCGCATTGTGAATACGCAAAGAAACCGCCCACCCTTCATTGCAAACGACCTCGACTGTAGTGCTGGAATCGTTCTTAAAGCCAATATAGTAAAATCGATTTGGAAGTTTTAGCCGTGAAACATGCACTCTTGAACGCAACCCATTTGATGGCCGGTTTAATGTGCCAAATAGATTAATGCCTTCGATTCGCGTTGTATGGCGGGAATCATCGGTAATAACCTTATAAAAATCGTATCGGCCTACTAAATAGCTAATGAGGGCCTTAGGAACCGTTTTGATGTTTTCCTCATCAAGCCTTCGAAGCTCATCTATAAATGCTTGAAGCAATGGGATATAAAACCTATCGTTCTTATTCTCTATGCTTGACCATAGTGCCTCTCCGTTAGATGAAGAGCGCAAGCTTTCTAATTCCTCAAACAAAGGCGCGATGTCACTAAAGTATTGTTTTGAGCAAGGAATTCCGAACCATTCAGCGCCGAAATCAATAGTTGCTGAGAGCCGGCTATGCTTAACAGCCCTATGGTTATGCTTGCAGGATATGCCGATCTGCCAATTGTTTTGCTTTCTATAGCAAATAACATCACGCACATCCCCTGCTAATCCCTGTGCATCAGTTTGAAGGGCAAGAACGAGCGGGCTATTCAGGCCGGGATGCATAAGCTGAGGCTCTAATTGCACAATGGCGCGCACAGCAGCATCTGCAGCGCTCATTAAATTGTCTTTAAGATCATTGGAAGAGTTCTCGAAAAATTGTTGTGCAGAGAGCTTTTGGGATGAATCTTCAATAGCTATTTCCTGTGCTGTTGAAATAGAGTTTTTTAGCGAAAGCAAGCAGGCGTATTCAAAAGCTTTTCCATTGGTTGTTTGAATCCCTTTATTGGCCATCATTTGCCCAGGCTTGTATCCAGAGCCTTGCGGACAGCTTCTGCGGCGCAATAAGCCAGGTCTACCGGAACAGCATTTCCTATTTGTTTGTACTTGCTGGTTAAATTGCCGGCAAAATCAATATCAGCCGGGAATGTTTGAATCGCAGCGCATTCTTTATAGCTTAAGCGCCTGGTCGGGCCATCGAGCCCAAAACGCCATAAATCAGTGCCAAGCTTAACCATGTCCGGAGAAGAAGGATGCAGCGTTACTTGTTTGGCCATCGCCGGTATTGTATATGAAACCTCATTCCACCCGCGCTTGCGGTTGCGGGACATATACCGCGAAGAAAATGGCGCCGTGCAGATTTCATCAGGTTTTGCCGGCGGCAAATGATCCAGCGCGTCCAAAATCGTTTTTTTGCAGCCATCAAATTCTTGCAGCAAAAAACTTTGTATCTTTAAATCTTTTCTAAACCCGAAAATTAGCACCCTCTCTCTGTCCTGGGGAACTCCATAGTTTTTCGCATTTACTTTTTGGTAAAACACGTCATAGCCGCAATCTGAAAACTCGGCAACAATAGCATCAATAAATGCTCCGTTTGCCATCGTCAAGAGGCCTTTAACATTTTCGCCAATAAAAGATTTTGGCTGCTTTTCCCTAACAATCCGAACATAGTGTTTATATAATACATTCCTGCTGTCATCGATTTTTCGCGGGCCGGATAAGCTAAACCCCTGGCAAGGAAATCCGCCCAGCAGTATATCGGTATCAGGGATCTCATCCGAATTGATTTTTGAGATATTGCTGCATACTACATGCGCATTGCTCCATGATCGGTATGTTGCACAAGAGTCTTTATCAATGTCATTAGCCCATAGCGTTTTAAAGCCAGCTTTATGAAAGCCTATGTCAAGGCCTCCGGCGCCACAGAACAGGCTGGCTATCGAATATGGGTTAGGTGCATTTGTATCCATTTTTTTGGCCATAAGATATCAATAAAAGAGCGATCTGATATATTTCGATGTATTTTTATATTTGAGTATAGCAGTTCTTTCAAAAAAGACATAGCATTTTGCGCTTTCGCCAGAACACTAAGTCTGCTGCTCTCTTGAATATCTGTTTAACTGAAATATAAAACTGCCGGGAATGGCCCGAAATGGGCATTTGATGTATCGGCAATTGCTATAGCAGGTACAGCCATTTTCTTATTGGATGACAGTTAGGGCCAAAACCACCATCAGTCTGGCTTCGAATCTGTATCGGTTGTATGCAGCCTGAACAGCCTATAGGCTGTTACTACAGTGCGCACTAAGCTCATTGCAGCAAGCAGCGAAATAAAAGACGGCATGCGATCAAAAGAGCCAAACCATGCATATGAAAGCCAGGCAGCCATCAGTGATGAAAACCCAAGGTGCTCGGCCAAGTTTTTTTTGTATGCGGCTTTGTAATCCATACATAGTCCCTTCTGCTGTTATTATCTTTTCAACACATGATTATTGGAAAGCTTTTAGCAAATGCCTGATAAGGGCAGAGTAAATCTGGGAAATAATCTCCAGTGCAGCCAGCCACACTATTTCATTATTATTATCAAAAGCTCGATAGCTGGTTCAACAAAATTCTGGCAATAAGCATGCATTGCTGGAAAAACATGATATAGGCAAAGCAGTGCTGTTGTGCCTATGCTGTCTTTATTTCTTTCTAAGCCAAATCAGCGATAGCCTCTTCAGACAATTCAAAGTAGTTTTTTCTGTATTGTATGATGCCTGCGGCTTTCAATCTTGACATTTCTGCAGAAAGCGCACTGCGATCAACAGAAAGATAGTCGGCAAGCCCTTGCCGGTCAAATGGGATTGAAAAGCTTCGGCTATTTTGGGCCTTGGATTGCTGTGATAAGTAGGAAAGCAATTTATCGCGGGTTGTTCGTTTGGTTATATGCTCCATTTTTTCGGCCAGCATAATATTTTTGCGTGCAAACATGCCAATCATGTTGCGAATAAGCAGTGAATGGAACACGCAAGCTGATGAGCAGGCCGTGGCAATGCGCTGGAAATCGAGCATGCATACCTTCGCATCCACTGCGGCTATTACAGTGAAAGGCAGCAAGCCGGCTTCGCCGCAAACCACAGCCTCAGCAAACATCCCTCCCTCAGGGATTTCAGAAATAATGTTGCTGTTGCCCCATGCGTCGGTATTTATGATGTGAACCTTGCCGCTAACGACAATTCCAATTTCACGAACGAAGTCGCCTGCACTATAGATCGTTTCGTTTTTTTGGTAATCCCTAAATGAGCAGCCCAGGCAGTCTATAAGCGTCTCCAGCTCGCTTTCAGAAATGCCTTGGAACAGCTGCGACTTATTAAGCATTTTAGATTCGCTCATCGCCCACTTCCGTTGTATTTCCAACCGATTTTATACTCTTATTGTAGTACGATAGAACCGTATTATCAAGGAGGTGGCAGCATGATACGCAAAATAATAGAAATCGATGAATCAAAATGCGATGGCTGCGGGCTTTGCTCCGATGCCTGCCATGAAGGCGCGATTGGCATTATCGGCGGTGTAGCAAAGCTGGTGCGCGAAGATTATTGCGACGGGCTGGGCAGCTGCCTGCCGGCATGCCCGAGCGGTGCAATAGCTTTCATTGAGCGGGAAGCGGATGATTATAACGAGCAGGAAGCCCGCAGCCATCTAATGGGGAATGCAGCCAATTCAAGTGTCCAGTCCGGCCCGAATTTGTCGAAACACTCAGATGCAGTGCTTTCTGAAGCGAGCAGCGATAACAGTTGTCTGGCGAATTGGCCGGTGCAGATTCAGCTGGCGCCTGTGAGGGCATCTTGCTTTGACAATGCGGATCTCCTGATTGCTGCAGACTGCGCAGCATACGCATCAGCCAATTTTCATTCGAAGTTTATGCGCGGCAAAACAACGCTCATAGGCTGCCCGAAACTGGATGGCGTGGACTACAGCGAAAAGCTGTTTGAAATAATCAAAGCCAACGAGGTTAAATCGCTTACCGTAGTGCGCATGCAAGTTCCTTGCTGCAAAGGCATTGAGCAAGCCGTGGCTGATGCAATAAAAAAATCAGCAAAACCATTTGAATTGCGCACCGTGGTTCTCGGGACGAAAGGCGATATACAAAAAGAATAATACCAAGGGGCTAAAGCCCATTAACTAAAAATTACAGCAAATGAAAGAAGGCATATAGCAATGGATAAAATGTTTTGCATGCAATGCGAGCAAACTGCAGGCGGCCAAGCCTGCACAAACGCCGGAGTTTGCGGAAAGACTGCAGCTACGGCAAAACTTCAAGATGAATTAACCGGCGCATTGATCGCCGCGTCAGCCAAAGGAATTCAGCTGCCGGATGAGCTGCTGCTTGAATCGCTTTTTGCTACACTCACAAACGTCAACTTTGATGATCGTGCACTGGAAAGCCTGATTTCAAAAATCGCCCAGCCGTTTTACAATCTATCTGAACTGCGCGACGCAGACGAAGACACGCGCAGCATGAAGACTCTTCTGCTGCTTGGGGTGCGCGGCGTAGCTGCGTATGCATATCACGCCCTTGCCCTTGGCTATGGCGTGGAAGAAATCACACAGTTTATACGAAAAGCTTTGTCTGCGATCGGCGAAGAGGCATATGGGCTGCAAGAGCTGTTGCCGCTTGTTATGGAGTGTGGCAGAGCAAACCTGGCAGCGCTTGAATTGCTTGACAGGGCAAACACAGAAACTTTCGGAATCCCTTCGCCAACATCGGTCAGCTGCTCAATAGAGCCGGGGCCGTTTATAGTAGTGAGCGGCCATGACCTTGGCGATCTGAAGCTTCTGCTCGAGCAAAGCGAAGGCAAAGGCGTTAATATATATACCCACGGCGAAATGCTGCCAGCGCATGCCTACCCTGAACTGAAAAAATATTCGAATCTAAAGGGCCATTTCGGAACAGCATGGCAGAACCAGCAAAGCGAATTCAGCGGAGCGCCTGCTGCATTCCTCTTTACGACGAATTGCCTGATGCCGCCAAGAGCAAGCTATTTTGAGCAGGCTTTTACTACCGCTGCTGTTGGCTATGCCGGCCTTGTGCATATCGGCAAGGACAAGGATTTTTCCCCTGTGATAAGCAAGGCCCTTGAGCTTGGCGGATATAGCGAAACTAAGGGAGGTGGCGAGCTGACAACAGGCTTTGGGCACAATGCTGTGCTATCGATTGCCGACACTGTAATCGATGCGGTTAAATCTGGCGCTATCAAGCATTTTTTCCTGGTGGGAGGCTGTGACGGCGCGAAAGCCGAGCGAAGCTACTATACTGATTTTGTGCAGCAAACACCGAGCGACACGGTTGTTCTTACGCTTGGCTGCGGCAAATACCGCTTCAATAGCCTTGATATCGGGTCTATAGGCGGCATCCCGCGAATTCTTGACATGGGGCAATGCAATGATGCCTACAGTGCGCTTCAAGTTGCCCTTGCCCTGGCAGAAGCGTTTGGCTGTGGCGTGAACGATCTTCCATTGACGCTTGTTTTGTCATGGTTTGAACAGAAAGCAGTCAGCATCTTGCTTTCACTTTTGTATCTGGGCATAAAAAACATCAGGCTGGGGCCATCGCTTCCTGCATTTATTTCGGAAAATGTGCTCAGTTATCTTGTCGAAAGCTTTGGGATAAAGCCAATCACATCGCCTGAAGCCGACTTAGCTGAAATGTTGGGAAAATAGCTATAATCTCGTGAAACGCATTATTAATGGCAAGGATCGCCAACTAATCCTTTTCGGCTTTCCTTGCCGGCAGCATATGATCTATAATGTTGTTATAACTAAGAGGGCTTAGTGCATGCATAAGCTTATGCTTTTCAGCGAGCGGATAGGGCTCTCTTGTAGAATGGATTTTTGAGCCTTTGGCTCCTCACTTTTTGGCAAAGAAATCGTTAAGGTGGAGCCAGCCGGCGAAGCTGGCTTTTGGCTGCCCGGCTATGCTGCTTTTTAGAATAATGCATGCTTATATTCAAAAATGTGAAAAGCAGCGCGAAAAGCAATGCATATTTCTTTATAGCAGGGTTTGGCATAAATTATTTCAAAGGAGCACTGGCGTGGTATATGAATTTCTTTCATCAGCATTTCCCTGGATCGCTATAGGCATGGCTCTGGCAATTTTTAGCGCATTATGGTCTGAAAAAAGCTCTGAGGCGGATCAAAAGAAAAAGGCGCGGTAGCCGGCCTTGAAAGGCTGCTGCCTTTCAGCGCGCTTTTTTGCGCCCGTTGATACCGACATAGCCCGCCAGGTTCAGGCTATGCTGTTTAGTTTTGAATAAAAAAAAACCAGCAAAAGCGCAAAAATCCGCTGATGTGGTTTTAGCCTTCGGGCTATTTTTTATTACAGTGGCCAAAGTGCGCTGGCATCGCGATAGCCAAATGCATTCCGGCTGCATTGCCAAGACGCCCCGGCAATGCCAGCAAAGCGCCTATCTGCGCTTTGCTCTTGACAAAAGCCGGTTTAAATGCGCTTTAAGCTCGCTAAAAGCGCTCCTTGGATCTATCTCGTTTAGCGTTGAAATCAAAGCTTTTGTCTCTTCATCGCTTAAGCTATCTTTCTTGCCGGCGATTAGGGCTGCCCTGCTCTTAACCACGAATACGATGATGTCGTCAACTTTTTCGCCTTCTGCCACCATTTTGGAAACAGTCTTGCTCTTTGAAGCAAACTGGATAAAATCCTTGTTTATAAGCGCGTAATTCAAGCGCCCTTTCTCATCGATATACCTGTCGAGAATAGCAATGTACTCGTCAGAATTGTACATTTCAATTGCATCTTCTTCCTCATCAGATACATCATCCTCTTCAGCTGTGGCTTCAACTTCTAGCTTTATTTTGCCACGCGCTGAAAATGGCATGCCAACAACAAGCTCTCTTGCCTCTTCAAAAGCCTCGTAAGGGAAAATCTTCTCATCTACCCGGGAGTCGAGGACTGGCTCGCCGGTCCCTTTGTCGATCTCTGCAACAGCAGATTTTTCAAGCTCCAGGTGTATAAGCTTAAGCCCGGCGCCTCCTGATTTTAGCTTTTGTTTATAAGCAATCGCAGGTATTGTTGTAAGCTCTACTGCTCGTGAGCGAATTATATTCATATAGCTACCTCCCTACATTCTATAGCAACCAGTACATTATTGCATATGAATGCTCCAGTTTAAAGCCTTTTCAAAGCTGTTCGGGCAAATAGCGCATTGGCTTTGTGTTATAGTGCAATTTATAAAGCTTTGCAGCGCATATTTGTAATTATTTCTAATAATGCACTCATAACCTAGAACGGGATTCGAAATCTGTTATATTATAACTAGACAGATTTACTAACGATTCGCATAGCCGAAAGGAAAGGGAGGTTGTAACCAATGGACAATTCACAGGACAAAATAATGGCTGCGCTTTCTTACTTTGCGCTGCTTGTCTTAGTTCCGTTCTTCGTTGCTAAAGATAAGCCATTTGTAAAGTTCCATATTATCCAAGGGCTTAATTTATTGATTATTGATACTCTGGTCGGTATTGGCGCAAGATTTTTCAGGCATGGCATTATTGGAATGGCTTTCGGCCTTTTAGGGTTTGTGCTTGGCATTTTATCTCTTTACGGAGCATACCTTGCCTTGACAGGCAAAGAGCAAGAGCTTCCGATAATAAGCCAGATTAAGCTTATTACCAATATCTGATAATAATCCGCTATTTAGCTCTCGATAAACAGCAAACAAGCAATAGAGCCTTTGCTTCTTAGCCGAGGCTCTATTGCTTGTTTTATAGCTATAGCTGCTTTTCTGCGAGTGCATTCTTAAGGCCGCTCCACCCAAGCCGCTCAAGCATAGCGCGAAGCCTCTCGCCTTTTTGTGCATTCTCACTGTAGTAGCCAATAGCAAGGCTAACAGCTCCGAATAAATCATCTTTGCTGGTGTAGGGCTCGCCAAGGCGAATGCCTATAGACGGGAAGTTGCCGAACATTCCACCGAAATACAGCAAATAGGACTCCTGTGCGTTTATAGATTCAAACTCGCACGCTTTTGCGCAGCGGCCGCAGAAAATGCATTTATCAGCATCATACTCAATCCCGTTTATGCCAAGCTCAATAGCCCCGTTTCTGCAAGCCTGGGTGCAGGAGCCGCATTCAGTGCATAAGCTGCTCTCAAAGCCGGGGATAGCCCCGCCTTTTATGCCTATGTCATTCTCCTCTGCTTTCAGGCAGTTGTTTGCGCAGCCTGAAACGCCTATCTTCAGCTTGTGGGGCAGCTGCATGCCAACATACCTTTCTGCGATTTCAAGAGCCAGGCTGTATGAGTCTATATTTCCGTTTGTGCAAATATTCTTGCCTTGGCAGGCAGTCACTGTGCGCACCCTGGCTCCGCATACCCCGTTTTCTATGCCCCCCTCTTTGAGCAGGGCAATAGCGCTCTCAATGTCCTCAAGGCGTACATTCGGAATTTCGATATTTTGCCTTGAAGTCAAATGCACATAACCGTTGCCATAGCGCTCCGAAGCTCTTCTTATAGCATCAAGCTGCTCAGCCTCCACATGGCCGCCAACAATGTTTAGGCGAATCGTAAACAGGGCCCCGTCAGTTTGCTGCATTATGCCTTCAGACTTAAGCTTTTTAATATCTGCCATATCGCCTCCAATATCCATTTAGCAGCATTATTTTATCACAGATTGTGACTTTCTGCGGTATTATTCAAATCTGCATGCTATAATTGTCATAAAGTTTTGACATTTTGCGTGATTTATTATTTTTGTTATTTCAAGGAGGATACAAAAATGCCAAGAAACGAAAAAGAAGTTTACTTAGGAATGGCCAAAGGCGAAATGCCGGATTACGTGCCTATTGGCATGCCCTACAAAGACAGGAAAGCTGCTACAGCCACAATGGGCCCCTGGCCACTGTTCATGGCAAGCGGAAGAAGCTTTCTGGGCCCGCCTAGAACAGAGCCATACGTTGATTTGTGGGGAGTGCCGTTCACGCCTACAACTGAGACAAACAACGCTGCCCTTCCTACTCCCGGGGAGTTTATACTTAAAGACATCACTAAATGGGATCAATACATAAAAAAGCCGGAAATGCCTGATGACTTTGACTGGGAAACGTTCACAAAAGACCAGCTAAAGGATGTAAACAGGGAAGAGCAAGCTGTTTCAATAATGTGGGCGCCACAGTTCCCGTTCCAGCAGCTGATGACATTTACCGGATTTAATGAAGGCCTCATGGCTATGTGCGAAGAGCCGGAGAGCGTTCTGGAGCTGCTTGACTACATGGTTGGGTATTACTATCCGATAGTTGAAAAATGCATGGAGTACTACAAGCCTGATCTGATGAGCATTGCAGACGACACCGCGACAAGGTACCAGACATTCTTCTCTGTTGAGCACAACCAGAAATTCTTTAAGCCGATATACCAGAAATTCGCTGATCTGGCAGAAGAGCATGGCGTAATAATGGTCCACCACAACTGCGGCCGCTGCGAAGACTTTATTCCAGACATGATGGACTGGCGGGTCAAGTACTGGAACCCTGCCCAAACAGACAATGATCTTGTTGGAATCAAGGAAAAATATAAGAAATATAACTTCAATATCTCAGGTGGCTGGGACTTTGTTCCTCCTACGCAAGAAGAAGTAAAAGAAGAGGATGTTCGCCAAAAGGTTAGAGACACCATCGACAAATATGCTCCCGGTGGCGGCTATATCTTTGGCGGAGGGTTCATGCAGCCTGCTGACAGGCAAGAGTATGCCCAAATGGTTAGTGGCTGGATAATTGACGAAGCTTATGAGTATGGCAAGGACTTCTACTCTAAGCCACAGATAATCTAGCAAAAACTGCTAAGCAATGCGCAGCAATGAAAGCAGGGCAGGCGCCATGCCAATGCCTTGCTTTCTTCTGTTATTGGCCCCTTTAGCCAACAGCTTTGTGCAGCGAAGCCTGCTAAAACGATGTTGCTTTGCTGCAATGAAAAAGGCTGCACGAGCACTTTCCCGCGCAGCCCCTATATGTTCCGGTTCCCAAAAGTTGCAGCTTATAGGCCGTTGTCAGCTATCCAGGCAGCAATGCGATCGTTTGTCCCTTCGTCACCAGGCCCTGCTATGCCAAGAGCCGGCTTAATTGCTGCGCCCTTGGCCCAAGCAGGCAGATCGCTTTCTGACTTGCCCAGGCCTCCCGTGCCGTGGGTAAGCAATAAAGCTACCGTTTTGCCGGCAAAGTCGCCAGCCTTAATAAAAGCTTCCGCTGGCGGGGAAATAGTGCCAAACCAATTCGGAGAGCCTATTATAACTTCGTCATATCCGCTTAGATCAGGCATTTGCGCAATCTCAGGAAGCTTGCCTTCCTTCTTATGGTCTTGAACAACTTTGATTACTTCATTGAAGTCTTCAGGATATGGCTCAACAACCTCAAGCGCGAACAGATCTGCTCCGATTTTTGCTGCTACATCCTCAGCTGCTTTCTTCGTATTAGACGACATGGAGTAATAAACTACTATCTTGGCCATCTTTGTCTCCTTTACCATGTATTATGGCTTTAGAATACATGTATTTGGCTTAAATTACAATCAAACGCTGCAGTTAAAGGCTATTGTCTGAAAGCCATTTATCGACATTTGCGCTTGTGCTTTCGTCCCCGGCTCCAGATACAGAAAAGAACGGCTTAATATCAGCTCCCTTAGCCCACTCAGCCAAATCTGCCTCCGACTTGCCCAGCCCTCCTCCGCCATATGTGAGGAAAGGCGCAATGCTCTTGCCGCTAAAGTCGTTCGCTCTAATAAAAGCCTCCATAGCAGGAGCAATTGTGCTGCCCCAATTCGGGCTTCCGATAAAAATCTGATCATATTCGCTTAGATCAGGCATTGCCTTAAGCTCTGGCAGCTTGCCTGCTTCTTTTGCTTCCCTTACTGCAGCTATTAGAGCTTGCTGTTCAGTCGGGTATGCTTCAACGGTTTCGATCTCAAAAATGCTTGCGCCTGTCTTTTCTGAAATCGCCTCCGCGAGTTTTTTGGTATTTGACGACAGTGAATAGTAAACTACAATTTTTTTATCTGGCATGAGGATCTCCTTAGCTATTTGATATGGTATACCAATCATATATCCTTCCTAAAATAAATTCAATTATTTGCCTGCGAAAACCATTAAAATTGTTTATAAAATTGCATGTTCAATAAAAAAATATAAACACCTATATATGGCAGTTATCTAAAATATACAATGGTGATTTACTTGTTGATTGCCTTAGATGCCTGTGATATATTAAAGGGCAGATTACTCACGGAGGTTTTTTTGTATGGCACATGTGATAAATGAATCTTGCGTCGCGTGCGGCACCTGCATCGATGAATGCCCTTCAAACGCTATATCTGAAGGCGATCCAATATATGTCATCGATCCTGAGCTTTGCACAGACTGCGGAACTTGCGCTGACACTTGCCCAACTGAATCAATAGAGGAAGCTTAAAAGGGCGCTCTCGCTAGAAGCATGCGCGCTTAAATGCATGCATGCTTTTTTCATTGCCTTCAATATAGCTAAATATGGATTTTATTCTATAAACTTCTCATTATAAACGAAAATATATAGTACTATCGCTTTAGAAATATATTTTAATAATGTTATAATAATAGCCGAAACAGAGATATTGAGAGCGCATGGATAAACAAAATAACATTACAAATGCATTTATTTCTATAAAGAGCGCTTTAGACGAAGCTGAAAGGCAGTTAAAAGCGCTTGTTCTTAATGCCCTCGATATTGAAGACGAGGATAACTCCAAAGCCTGGACAAACCAGGCTACCAAGAGCATTCGCGAAATTAAGAAGATGAAAGCAAGCCTTCTTGATATTGAGGAGGGCTTCAAGCCATTTAGCTCCTCAAGCAGCAAAGAGGCGCCGGATCCCCCTAACGAGTCTGCAGCAGAAATGCTCGCCAAGCTCAGGGCAATGTCATCATCAGGGTTTGCATTCAGCAAAACCCAGATGGGCAGCATAATGGATGTGGCATATAGCAACAGCGCTTTTGGCTTGCCAAACCCATTTGCAAAAAGCTTCAATGTTAAAGAGAGCTTAAAAGCCCAAGCAGAAGATGGGGCATACTTTCCCGAAGTATTTGTCTTCGGCCCAAACAGGCTCTTGGTAAGCAGCTTGTGGGATGTGTCTTCCCTTGCCAAATTCAATAGCTGGCTGAGCCAGCAAGCGCGCGAGGAGCCGGAATCTGCTACGATAGTCGGCTCTGCAAACGGTATTGAAAAAAAGCTGCCAAGCAGCAATGGCTCGCTTCCTATACCGATATCGCTGAGCGTATTTGGGAAATCATACCCGATAAAGGGCTGGGGTGACGCCCTTATCAGGCTATGCGAAATCCTCATCTCTAAAGACTCACAGTCAGTAGGCACTTTTGACAGCATTGACAGCCTGAATAATGGAAGCACCTTTTTTAGCTATAGAATCGAGGATATAGCCGGCCTTCCAAGGCGCCTGACTAACGGGCTTTGGGTCGAAACAGACAGAAGCGACTCTGAGATAATGCGCACCTGTGCAGCTCTGGCTGTTATCTGCGGATTTGAACCCGATGTTTTTTCAGTTGAGACGCTTAGCGATGAATCGTAGCCGATATATAATTGCAGTATGAAGATGTCGCTTAGCAGAATGCGAAAGGCTGTAAATGACTATGGCATGATCAATGCCGGAGACATTGTTTACTGTGCTGTTTCAGGCGGAAAAGACAGCATGCTTATGCTTGCATGCCTTGTCAGGCTTAGCAAGTTTCACCATATTCCCTTCACTGTTGAGGCTGTCCACGTTGACATGGGCTTTGAAGGCAGCAAAGCAGTTGCTGAAGGCATAGCAGACGCCTGCAGCAGCCTGGGGGCGCCATTTCACTGCATAAGCACTGACATAGCTAAAATAGTGTTTGAATTGCGAAACGAAAAGAACCCTTGCGCGCTTTGCTCCAAGATGCGCAAAGGCGCTCTCTACAAATATATTGCAGGCCTGGGCGGTTCAAAAGCCGCGCTTGGCCACCATGCAGACGATTATATTGCAACCTTTCTTCTCAGCCTGCTGTATGAAGGCAGGCTAAGCTCCTTTAAGCCGGTAACCTACCTTGATCGCAGCGGAATCAGCGTTATCAGGCCTCTTATCTATATGCGAGAGCGGGACATCGTCCACGAAGCCAATTTAAACAATCTTGCTGTTTTTGAGAATAATTGCCCGAATAGCGATAAATCCGAGAGGAAGGCAATTGCCCAGCTTGCCCATTCATTAAACAAGCAATTCCCCCATGCTGAAGAGCGCATTCTTAACGCTCTTTTCACTTCAGAGCACTTCAGATAAGCCCGGTATAATTAAGAGTGCGCTTTGCCATATTTTTAGCTGCCTTGCGTATGCTCTGATCGTTCATATCGGCTTTATTGCTACAGCAGCAGTTTTTATTATTCTTTTTGTTTCAATAGCGCCACATGGATTTTGCATGGTGCTCCTTCGGCAAGTTAGTCCCATGCCCGCTGTGCAGACGCCTTTGCCCGGCTCTCCAATATTGATCGATATATCTGTTTTTCCTGTTATATTAAGGCTGGAGGCTATATATGAAATGAAAAAGAAACTCCCAATAAGCACCGAAGACTTTATAGCTGTTATAAATGGCGGATATTATTTCGTAGACAAGTCGTTGTTTATTGCAGAAGCCTTGGACAATATGAGCGAGTCAAAGCTTATCCTGAGGCCAAGGCGCTTTGGCAAAAGCCTTAACATGAGCATGCTCAAAGCTTTTTTGGAGATAGGATCGCCTAAGGCCCTCTTCAATGGGCTTTCAATTGAAGAGCAGCATGGTTTGTGCGATGAGCACCAAGGCAAGTACCCAGTTATATTTTTGTCGTTTAAGAGTATAACCGGCAGTGATTTTCCAGAAGCGCTTGATGAGCTCGCTCTGATAATCAGCAGAGAGGCAGACAGG
>WRIY01000048.1 GCA_009782515.1 Eubacteriaceae bacterium | reverse complement strand
TTTCTCTTTTGCTGTGGACAGCCTGTGGCGCAGCTCTTGGGGCATTTCCCCTTTGCCCTTTTTGCTTGTTCTTGCCATTTAATATTGCCCTGGCTGCGGCAGAAATGCTATGATTGCTTAGGCCGCAGCTTATCCTTTATTGTTTGTATTAACCAAAGGATATCATAGTTACGGCCGTTTGTTTTCACAATCTGTCGCAAATAGGGATATTTGGCGTTTTTTAGGCGCTCTTTTCATTATTAAAACAGGCTCTAGTCAAACCTATGGATAGCGCCGAAGTATGCCCTATAGCTCTCCTCGATCATTTCCTTAATGAGCACATCGCTTGCCTTGCGGTTATTCGCCTCGATTGTGATAATATTTTGGCTTAGCTTCATATAGTTGCTGATCGATTTAAGCTCAATTAATAGCTCTTCAGTGTTGGAAACCTTCTTCAGCCTCTCAATGCTAACGAATGAATTCCTGTAGCAGTCAGCTAAAGCTTCATATATATATGGATGGATATTAGTAATGACAAGCTCGCTGTTAAGTGCGCTTTCGAACCCGAGTATTGGAATAAGAGGAACATCATTGTAGGCTTCTATTATATAGCCGCTGTCTTTTCCGCTTTCGACGAGCTGCTGCGTTATCGTTACATAAAAGTTTCCAATGCTCCGCTCAACTGCCAGGCAGTTGGTGCTGAGCGCATGCAGCATTTTTTCGGCATTTGCCCTGTCAGCCTTAACAGCCTCCTCATGAGTCAGCCACAAGGCCAATACTATGCCAACAATCGAGAAGATGAGGGTTATGGCATATCCCGTTGTCTTCGCATTTAGCAAAAACTCCAAGTAGGGATCGCTCTTTTTCTTTGATCTGCTGTAAAGATAGCTTGACATAACCCAAATCGTACCAATAGAAAGCAAGACGATTGTTTCGTACATTAGCATAGACATAAGCGCCCCCTCGGTATCATTTGCAACCATTATATTCGATAGTAAGCGCAAAACACTGTTTTCCGACAATAATCGATGAGAACAAAATACCTGGCGAACAATGCTGCAATTGGCACATGGCATATGAAATAGTGGCCGCAAACCGGTGTTGTTCAAGCCGCGCCTTCGTGCTTAAGCCATTTGCCGGTTTGCTGCTTTTTATGGCCATGAGTTGGTACATGGCTATATGTGAGGTATATTGCCCGGGGTTGCCCCGTACACAAGCCTGTACAAAAGATATTGTAAATATTAGCTAAAAATCGTCTGCATTTTAGCAATAGATAACCTCAGCTATTCAAACAGGAACAAATCGCCTGTTTACGCCTATTTATTTCGCCATTCGGGATTGCTACTAGTAATGAAATTGTAATATTTAAGTTTTTCAAATTTTATTGCTTGACAAGCCTCTGAGATAATGTTTTAATGCACTCGTAAAGAGCTTGCGGCATGCTAAGTGGTTAGCAGCAGCCGGGGAGAGGTGTAAGAGTGGGTTTGGTAATCGAAAGACTGTTGTTAGCAATAAAAACGTTCACTGCATTTCTAAGCGCTTTAAAGCTTGCTTTCTGGCCCAAGCGGGAAAGCAAGCCCTTAGCAGCCGTATACAAGCACAAAGGGCGCCTGGGCGTTAGCAAGAATCCGACACTGTCTATTAGCCCAAAGCTTGGAGCCGTATTTGACAGCGCATATGAACATAAAGACAGGCATGCACTTTCGCCTCAAGCACTGGCGCTTGAGGGCATATGGGAGATTAGGGGATGGATTCAATCAATGTTTCAAGAAAGCGCGAGCATCACTTGCTGTATAGCAGCATTGCATACAATTCAAAGCCATTTGGGGAAGACAGCCTCAAAGCTGATGAGGGGAGCCGGCCTCCGCCTGTATAACAGATAGATACATAAAGCCTGATGCAGTATAGGGCAAAGCGTGAGCGCTGAAGGCAATGAAGCCAATATAAAGCCATACTTTAGCATCAGGGCGGCGGAATGGATCTTTCTTGGCCATATAGCCTCCTCGCACAGAGGAAGGCAGGAGGGGTTAGTTATTTACTAAAGCTGTACCATAAATGTTTCCGAAAATGGCGATGTAACGCGAACGCCATCACGAATAGCATACGACCTGATTTGATAGTAGTAGGCTAGCCCTTCATATAAGCCTGAATTTATGAGGGTTATCCGATCAGGCGAAGTTGTGTATGCTTTTCTGGAAAACGGGCCTTGTGGCGTGTCGGATCGGAATATATCGTATCCGTCAGCGCCATCGGCCTTTGACCAGGTTAGGCGAGCTGATGTGTCAGTTTCTTTGGCTGCACCAAAGGAGCTGGGTGCATTAAGATTGGGATCATACTGTTCAGCCAGCTTGAGCTCGCCAATCATTACGCCCTTGGAGTAGCAGTGATCCAGCGACAATGCCTCTGTCGTTATATCAAAATACCGGTGTGACTGAAGTCCGCTGCTGTCTATTCTTTCGCCGAGCCTAAATGAATTGTTTGTGTCCCACGTGGGATCTATAGCTATCCATCGACCACCGATGTATGCTTCGCTCCAAGCATGGTTAGAAATATCCGAATCGGCTATGCCTTCAGGCCAGGTAGCAGAATCAATGCCCAGGGCATAGCCGCTGACGACAAAGGATGGAATTCCAATAGACCGAAGCATGGCTGTGTTAAGTGCAGCATAGCCTTGGCAGACAGCTACTTTATCCCTAAGGGCCAGCATTGCCCAATAGCTGCATGCCAGGTTGTAGCGGGTATAATAGTCGTCGCCGATAGTTACAGTCAGGCCGGAATGCCCTGACTCATAAGCATCCATGTTGTAATAGATATTTTCGCAGATCCAGTCATGGATGGCTAAGGCTTTTGAATAATCATCGCCAATGCCTGAGGTGATCTCAATTGCCTGCTGCGGGATAGAAGGATCGATTCGCTGCTGCAGGTATATCTTAAGGGCATCGCTGTCAGCTCTTATGCCTGCTCTGGCTTCCTGGTTGTGTTCCAGCACATCAAACCCGCTAAATGACAGTGCTGAGCCATTCCAGTATATCGGCAGGTTTATGTATTCGCTCATTTCGCCAGGGGAAGGCCCGGTATACACCCTTGCTGTGAAAGTTCCTCTGTTTAAGCCCGAGGCTGTAAATTGTGCAGCCTGAATTCCCTGTGTATCAACTGGCTCATAGGATTGCCCGGCCATTCGCAATGATACATATCGAAACGCTTCATTAGCAGGCACATTGCTAACGGTAAGGCTATTGCCTTTTAACGATAATGTAATAGATTCGTTAGGGTTATTTGTCAGTTGCAATGTGCTTGTTGGCAAAGCTGCTGCTAAAGCCAGAATAGTAAATGCAGACATCATTATAATCAACAGCAAAGCTGCTGCGCCTTTTTTGTTGCCCATATGCTTCCTCGTATACGTTTTCACCAGTATAGCAAATCTTTGAATAATTTGACAATAGAGGATTTATTGGCATATCACCATTCTCATTATGCAAATACTGCATGAACAGTTTATTTTTGCATTCTCAGCGCCAGCTTCCAGCCAAGTTTGGGCTTTGGCCATATTTGTATTGCTTAAAGTGCCGATGCTGTCAAATGCCAAATGCAATGGCAGCTCAAAAAGGCCGATAGCGTTCACTCAAATGATATAACATGAAACAGCCTGGGGTTTGCATGCTAAAACAAGCATGCCTTCACTGAGATAAAAGTTTTCATGATATTGAGCCGCGAAGGGTGTAAAAATCGAATGGAAAGTCAGGGCATGGAATTTTCAGATGCCTGTGCCCAATGTTATGGCGAAACCATGGCACATAGGCTCATTATGACGGGCGCCTGCCTGGCTTTTATAGCGCTGCGATAGCTTTTGCATCGGGTCCATATGCAAGCGAGGCAGAATACAATGCTTCTGCCCCACTGCCAATTTTTGCTTGAGCCCTAATTGTCATCTGGAAGGTTTCTTTTGCTTCAAATTTTGGTTTGACTTAATATCAGCCATAGGCTTTTTTTGGACTTTCTTCTTGTCAGTATCTTTGAAGTCCTTCATAAGAGATGACAGCTTGCGGCCCGCTTTTTCCTTTGAGTTTTCTTTATCCATATATAAACCTCTCTGCATATGCTGTGCTGCTCTCTAACAGCTTATATTTATGATATCAAAAATTATGTAGCAGTGTGAATATATATGTGTCACATTTCGCCGCAAATAGGCATATTGCTGCTGTCATGGCTGCCGGCAGGAAAGCAATGGGCTTTTTCGGCTGGCATAAGCGCATTGCATTTTTCAAAAAGAAAAAACCTGCTGGGGCAGGCGAAAAAAACGCTGGGCAAACAGTTAGGCAATGGCGGCAAGGGAGAGCCGCCCGGCAATAAAGCGCCTGAATGCAATGCCTGCTATTTGCACCCTATAAACTCTTTTTGTAATAAACCATGTCAATAAGCTGTATGCCATTTTCATACATAGGGTGGTCATAGTTGTCTGTAAAAAAGTTAGGAACCCTGTGGGAGGCGACAAAACCATTTTTTTCATAAAATCGTTTGCCGGACGGCACATCGCCCGTTCCGACGATCATTGTTTTGTATATATCTGAGTAATGCGCTGATATGTAGCCAATGAGCTTGCTGGCATATCCCATGCCCTGCCATTTCTCGTATGTTGCTATGCTCTTAATTTCGCAAATATCCGGGCTTTCTCTTGTAACGGCACATATGCTTTTCAGGCCATTGTCATACAGGGCAAACATCTCTGCGCGCTCAAGATATTTGTCTATCATAGATTCCGACTCATCAGCAAGCAACAGCAAATCGATGAATTGTTTTTTATTTTCTGTTATAATTCTGATTTCCACTCAAACCACCTTATAGACTGGATAATGAATGTGAGAATATAGTGCGCAGCTCTGCATGCGGCTGTAAACAGGGCAAAAGCATAGCCGTCGTTAAACATTTCAGCCCGGCAGGCAAAGCGCTTTAGAGAACCTTGCTGAGAAAATCAATTGTCCGCTTCTCTTTCGGGCTGGCAAAGAGCACAGCCGGAGGCCCTTCCTCTATGATCATGCCTGCATCCATAAATAAGACCCTGTCTCCTACTTCCTTTGCAAACCCGATCTCATGGGTAACAACGATCATTGTCATTCCGCCCTTGGCAAGCTCCTTCATAACTGCAAGCACCTCTCCGACCATTTCAGCGTCAAGCGCGCTTGTAGGCTCATCAAAGAGCATTATATCAGGGGCCATAGCCAGCGATCTCGCTATCGCAACCCTCTGCTTCTGCCCGCCTGAGAGCTGGGCAGGATATGTATCAGCTTTCTCAAGCAGACCAACCCGCTTAAGCATTTCTTTTGCTTTTGCCTCAGCTTCATGCTTTTGCATGATCTTAAGGGCAATAGGGGCAAGCATGACATTTTGCAGAGCGGTTTTATGCGGGAACAGGTTGAAGTGCTGAAATACCATGCCAATGTTTTTTCTTACTGTATTTAAATTCGTCTTCTTGTCAGATATGTCATACCCGTCTACTATTACGCTGCCGGAATCGATCTTCTCAAGGCCGTTTAGGCACCTGAGCAGAGTGGACTTGCCTGATCCGGAAGGCCCGATAATAACAACAACCTCGCGGTCCTCAACTTCAATTGAAACATCATTAAGAACTTTGAGCTGGCCAAAAGACTTATAAAGGTTTTGCACGATAACTTTACTTGCCATATGTTGTTCTCCGCTCCAGCAGTGATGCAGCTGATGACAGGGCAGTGATTATCACCCAATAATATATTCCGACAATAGCATACATCGTAAAAGCTTCCATATTGTTGGCCACGATGATCTTTGTATTCTGCACAAGCTCCCTCATGCCAATAACTGATAGCAGGGAAGTATCCTTGAGAGTAACAATGAACTGGTTGATTATCGAAGGCAGCATCATGCGAAATGCCTGGGGAAGCACGACTTGAGCCATAGCTTTCGGATAAGAAAGCCCAAGGCTTCTCGCAGCTTCCATCTGGCCCTTATCCACTGCTTCTATTCCACCCCTTACAAGCTCTGTCATGTAAGCGCCTGCGTTTATAGTCATAATAACAATGCCTGCGCTCATGAGGTTCCAGCGAAACCCCATTACCATAGGTATGCCAAAGTATATAAACAGTATCTGGACGAGCAGAGGGGTTCCCCTGATTATCGATATATAAGCATTCGCAATAAAAATCAAGGGCTTTATATTTGACAGCTTAAAAAGCCCGAAAATGATGCCAATAATAGTGGCGAAGAACAGCGATGCCGCTGAAATCCGCACAGTAACGCCAATAGCCTTGATAAAAGTTGGCATGTGGCGAATGAATAAATTAATGAATTTCACTTGTATGCCTTAGTAATCCAACACTTTCAAATGCAAACCAAAGGCGGGATTCAAACCCGCCTTTGCCATACGAATCTATTTAAAGAACCTATCCAATATCTCCTGGTACTTGCCGTTTGCCTGCAGCCTTGCAAGGCCTTCATTAAAAGCTGCTATAAGCTCAGGGTTTTTTGTTTTCAGAACTGCCATAGCTGACGGGAATGATATGTCAGCCTCATGGATAACTTTCAACTGGATATTGCCTCTGGCGATTTCAAAGAGCAGTACAGGGTTGTCATCAAAGCATGCATCTGCTTGCCCTGATTCAACGTAAGTGTACATAACAGCGGATTCGTCAACCTGAATAGTCTCAAAATCATACTCTTCTTTAATATCCTCTGCATATGCGGCGCTTGTAGTAGAGTTTTTGGTAACGACCCTTTTGCCCCTAAGATCCTCAATAGAAGCAAATTCTGCATCATTTTTCACTGCTACGCCGATTCCTGCGCTGTAGTATGCATCCGTGAAGTCATACTTAAGCTTTCTTTCATCTGTTATAGACATGCCTGCCATAACAGCGTCAACTTGGGATGCCTCAAGCGCAGCAACTGCAGCTGTGAATCCAAGCACGTCCCAATTAACTATGAAGCCCATCTCTTCTGCAATGGCGTCAAGCAGCACGATATCAATGCCTGTATGCGTGCCGTCATCATCTTCAAACTCAAACGGGGCAAATGTAGTGTCAGTGCCTACAAGATATTCCTTGCCTCTTGCAGCGTCCCATGGATTCTCTCCCTGAGGCTCGTCGCCGGGGGTATCGCCCTGGTCTTTCGGTTTTGTGCATCCCATTGCAAATGGCAACAGGAACAATGCACACAAAATAAGTGCTAAAATTTTCCTCATTAATTTTCCCTTTCTATATCGCATTAACCGCTTATGCGGAAATTGCCTCACTGTATGTAGCTTCTGCTTACGTAGCTTGACGCGCAGCACCTTAGAACTGCATTGTAGCCCAGCCTAAAAGCCACTGTATCGCCAACCCTGAGCTCACTTGCAGAATCTGTAACGTCAAGGGCCATATGATCGCCTGAAGCGCCAATTATCTCAATATTAGGATCTATCGGCCACATTGCATCTATATCTGTGTCAACCTTGCCCAGGGCCAGAATTGCCCTTTTGCGAATGCCTTTGTCTGCAAAAGTTGGCTTTGCCCCATGGCTGTCGCAGCCTATATCCGCAAAAGGCATGCTGGGCTTGTCCTTTAGCTCGATTATCTCAGCCCTAAGCATCATTGCGTCATTGTGCATTCCATCCAGGTAATCATATTTGGCCCGCTCCCTGCCAAAAAGCAAAGCTTCTCCCAGGCGGAAATTGCTAACCCCGTATGGAACGCCTCCGCTGAGCATCAGATCAATTGTTGAGGAGTTTCCGGCGCTTATCAGCTTTACGCCCATTTCGTGCCCTAAAGCCATAAGGCCTGCCAGCTTTTCCGTATCAGCGTAAGCATAGCTCAGGCATGCGAAATTTGAGCCAACTCCATATAGCCGAAGCCAGGCGGAATTGTCTATGTACTCCCCGGCGCGAAGCATGTCCTCCCTGTTTATGTAGCCTTCCCTGAGGTCTCCGAGATCCTGCATCAGGATAACGCTATGGGTTTTGCCAGCCTTTTCGCAGGCGGCTTCAAGCGCTTTTAGCGTATCAAGCTCTGTATTAAAGCTAGCGTCAGCCAGCTCTACCGCCCTTTGGGCCTCTGAAGGGGATGGCATTCTTATCAGCCACTTCTCGCACTTTATATCTTTAATTGCTTCAAGGTTTTGCAGCCTGGAATCGCCAAGCGCGCTTATCCCTGCGCCAACCATTGCTCTTGCAATATTTATATCAGCAGAGAAAACTTTTGTAACCGCTGTAATGCCAACTCCATAGGGCTTGCAGATTTCTATCATTCTCGAAGCGTTTTCGCCTATATATGCGAGGTTGGCTTCCAGTAGGGGGTACACTATTTTCACCTCATGCTACAATTGATATGAACGACAACTTTATACAATTTATTTATTATATAGTCCGCAAGCAAAAATGTCAAGGTTTTGCTAATTGCCAAAAGAGCTTGCACAACAAAGGCGCTTCTTTGGAGATTATGCAATATGCTGAAAAAATATTGATATATATCGCGTATTTATAATTATTTTCTTGTTATTAGCAGTTTTTAGCTATAGCTTTTGCAGCTGCTGCAAACCATGGGGCTGCGATGCTTCCTTTTTTTTGATGCTATGCTTGCGCATAGGCTATTATGGTATAATTACCATAGTTAATTAATTGTAGAAAGGTATAATATGAAGTGCTCTAATTGTGGGTTTGTCAATGAAGAAGGGGCAGTTTTTTGTGTAGAGTGCGGTGTTCAGCTCCCTGATCCCAGCATTGAAGTGGAAAGCGCAAAGGTTGGCAAAACAAGCCGTTTCAACAAGCGTGAAAGAGTGTATGAAAATTTTGATCCGGCTGAAATAGATGTGAGGCACCCATTCGCAAGGCTGTTGTCATTAGTGCTTGCGCTCCTTATGTTCTTTGGTGCATGTGCTTCTACATTGCTGTACATTACACGAAAAACTACCGATGATGAGCATGTGGAGAGAGTCTATGAGGCTATCAATTTGCCGACAACGCGCCTGGGAACTATTGCCGGCACAGCAAACAAAAGCGTGACTTTGGCTGAATTCATAGCTGATGCTTTTCAGGCTGCTTTGGGGGATTCGATAGCTATCTCAGTCGAAGGGGTCAAGTCCCTGCTCTCCGAGCCGGAAACAGAAGCTTTTTTTATAGCCAAGACGAAAGATTTTATACATGACTTTTTCGAAGATACGGGCAAGGGCAGCATCAGCGCCTATGAGGCGCTAAAGCTTCTTGAAGGCTCGCCATCAACCCAGCTAATATTTGGAATAAATATCACTGAAAATGAAATTCAGCTGTTTGAGCCATTCCTTCAGGCCTCCGGCATGTTTGCGCGCCTTTCGCTAAAAAATAGCAATGCCAAGTGGCGCCAGGCTGTTGTATTCCTCGCATCGCCGCTGGGAGTGCAGTGCCAAATAATTCTGTATATTCTGGCAGCGTTGGCTATTGTGCTTATCAATAAGCATAACCGCATAAGCGTGCTGAAGTATTTCGGGACCCCCTTAATTATTATTGGCGCATTCGGGCTGATAGTTTCCCTGCTCATTACCCCTGTAACCCAGTTCGCTGTAATGAGCATAAAGTTTGACTTTTTATATGCTGCTGCAAAGGCTGTTAGCTTTGAGGCAATTTTATTCTACGTGTATATCCTTGCGGCAGGAATAATTATGGCCTCTGTATACGGGCTGGTTGCCAGGGCAAAAATGGGTGCCAGCAAAAGGCGGATGAGAAAAGCAGAGCGAAGGGCTACTGCATAAAGCCTGCAAAGCAATTGCCTGTCTGTGCTCCGGAGCTTTCGGATGCATAAACAGGCTTTTTTTGCTATACAGCCCGCAGCCTGCCTCAGCCTTAAATAAATTTGCTATATCAACAATAAGGCGGCATTGTTGGAATTGCGCGCAAAATGCTTTGGCTTAGGCGCTTTTAGCGCACTTTCATGCCTTGCTGCAATACTGGCGTTTGCAGCAAGGCTTCTTTCTCTGTATCTGAGCCGCATGTTGGCAACTGCCTGCTGCGCTGATTTTAGACAGGCAATTTCACAACGCTCTGTTTGTGGGCGAGAAAAATCATCTCGCTATTTTTTTGAGCATAAGATAGAGAAGCAATATGGAGGTTTCTATGCGCAATAGGCATTTTGGTGCAGTATGCGCCATATTGGCTGCCATCATTACAATCACGTCTATAGCTATAATAAAAAGAAACACAGAGCAGTTCGCAAACTTTGTCGGCTTCATACCTGTTGTAATTGATGCCGGCCACGGAGGAGGCGATCCGGGCAAAGTTGGCCGCATTGCACATGAGTCGGAGCTAAATCTTGTTATCGCCCAAAAAGTTGCTGAAAAGCTCTCGCTTAGAGGTTTCTTTGTTATCTACACAAGGGAAGATATGGACGGGCTAGTGGAAGTAGGCAAAAATTGGGTAAAAAAAGTTGATAACAGTATGCGCCGGGAAATAATAGACAGATCAAATGCAGCCTTGATGGTGTCGATACACCAAAACGCGCACCCAAATGCTTCCAGCAAAGGTGCACAGATTTTTTATAATGACTGTTTAGAGGAAAACAAAATACTGGCAGATATATTGCAGCGCAAGCTTGCTGAGGTTTCAGAGTTCGAGAACAAGCGCTTGCCGGTATGCAATAATGAATACTTTATATTAAAGGGAAATACTATGCCATCATGCACTATAGAATGCGGTTTTCTGACCAATAAGTATGAAGAGGAGTTGCTTAATAATCCACAATACCAAGATAGAATCGCTGAAGCTATATATCTGGGAATATTAGAGTATTTCAGTTTATCACCATAACGTCCCCGGAGACTATGTCTGAATAATTAAACGACATATTCCTCATAGATTCGTTTTCAAATACTTGGATAGTGAAAATATTGGGGTAAGCAGCTGATACTATTCCAGTTATCCGCGTAACCTTGCCTCTTTTAGATTTGTACGATATTTCGATTTCTTTTTGTTCTTTCTTTTTGAATTCGTCTCTTATCGTAGCTATGCTTACGTGCTGCGCTTTTTGTCTCATGTCCTAACCATCTGCCTTATTATGGGCAATTCGCTATCACTATAAACCAAAAGATAAAATGCGGCACAAGTTTGTGCAGAAGCGAACTGTTTTTTTAATTGTACCATAAAAGTTACGAAATTTCGGCCTTTTTGCTTCAATCCTGAAAATTATAAGAAATTCTTAGATTGTTGGGTATAAAGTGGCTAACTGTGGATGCCATGTAACTGCGATGCAACTGTAATTGTTATAATTAGGATCACTAGATATTTTGTCCGGTTTAACAGTGCATTTTTTAAACAAATGCCATATTGCTATCGCTCAATTAAACGCAAGGAGCGGCTATGTATAAATATGCAAAAAGGCTGCATTTAGCCGCAGCATTTCTTTTGCTGCTGCAAATGGCGCCTGTTAGCGCATCTGAAGTCCATATACACAGCAAAGGCAGGGATTTCAGATACGATTATTCATTCGGCAGGCAGAATGCCGGTATAGACACCGGCAGATACCAATATTGCGAAGAATGCGCTCTTTCGTTTGCGCCTGCCCGCAAAGGCTCAGCAAGCAGGCTAAGCGCAGGCGATATTGATTATGAGCCGCCAAGCGATCAGGAAGATGATGCCGCCAGTGCCATATCTACTGCAAGCACCGAAGACTTCGAGGAAGGCATAATAAGCGAGCTGCATAAGGAAATCGAAAACATTGCACTGCAAAGCGCCTTTTTGCTGGACATCACAAAACCCTCCAATACGGCCAGCATCGAAGTAGGTGTTCCCGAAGTATACAGCCTGCTTGTGGGAACGGGCAAGCCTTCCGCCTTTATGTTTGCGCTGGAAGCAAAAGGCGACTGCCCGATGCCGCTGGGATCAGAGGCGCTTAGCCATATAGTAATCGCGAACGGCACAAACGCTGTCTCCTTTGGGGAAATAGAGTTTACAGCCCCAGGAACCTACATTTATGCTGTGCGTGGAATTCAAGGCAGCAACAACAGCATTGCATACGATACAAAGGAATATGAGTATGTTGTTGAGGTTGCGCTCTCAGATGGCAATCTCTATAAAAAAAGCGAGGAAATATACCTAAACGGCATGAGGCAGCCATTTAAGGGCGGCTTTCAATACTCAAGCTTCTGCGGCAGCAAAGCTGTAGAGTCTATATACATCGAAGCGGCTATAGACACTACAAACAAGAAAGCTGCCGGCGATTATATACAGCCTCCTGCAGTGGAGGCGACTGGCAGCCCAAATACCGGCGACCCGTCGATAACCGGCTTTTACCTGACAATCGCTTTTTCATCTCTGCAGCTGGCTGCCATAATTGGCATCAAGCCAACAATAAAGGATTGGCTTCATAAAGCTTCACGCAGCCAGTGACTTTTACGCGAATGGATTGTAAAACCTGCTGCCTGCTGCAATTGACAAAAAGACAGATACAGCAATAGAAAGCACGCTGGCGGCTATTAAGCTGTAGTCAGCCAGGCGCATGGGCTTTTGCCGATACCATGTCCGTCTTTTTAGCTTTCCGAAACCTCTTAGATCCATTGCATCTGCAATGGCGTCGATTCTATCCATGCTCGAAACGATCAGCGGCAGTAATATAGAAACTGCGCCTTTTATTCGCGAAGCCAGTTTCGCGTTTTTTGACAGGTCAACACCCCTTGCCTGCTGGGCTTTGCTTATCTCGCTAAACTGCCTTTGAATGTCAGGAATATACCGAAGAGCCAGCGAAACGGCGTATGCCGCTTTATAGTGCACGCCGAGCTGGCATAGGGAAGCTGCAAATTCCGCCGGATCCGTTGCATAAAAGAATACCAGCGATGCAGGCAGAATGGCCAGGTATTTTGCTGTAACATTGAACTGGTAGAAAAGCTGCTCAGCAGTTATATAGTATTTGCCGAAAAGATGCGCTAACTCAGTCCTGCTTTCATACAATCCAACCCCGTACTCAGGCGCAAGCATGTAAATGGCAATGTTGTTAATCGCCATTAGCGCCAAAATCCATATGCCTACAGTTGCAAAGTCGGAAAGCTTTGCTTTTGCCAATACAAACAGCATGCCTGAAGCGAGCATTAAAAACAGCAAGTAGAAAGTATGGTAGGTGATCATGGCAGCTATGCTCAGACAAAGGGTTATCGCCATTTTTGTAGCGCCGCACAAGCTGTGCACAAAGCTGTCTTTTGCTACATACGAAAGCTGTCCGGGCGCTTTGGCAAGGTTGCTCATATGCCATCCCTCAAAATGCGCTCATGGGCTATAAACGCATCGCAGAAAGCTTCTGCTTGCGACGCCAGATTGCATTTGCTTGCCAGCCTATGCAGGCTTGTCTGCTTAAGGCTTGCCATCTCAACCACATCCAAATCGCTTAGGGCCTGTGACGGCTTGCCTTGAAATATCGGCTTGCCCTCATGCATTACTATAGCGCGGTCAGCGTATTCAAGCATTAAGTGCATGTCATGGGTTATTAAAATAACAGTTGTTCCCATGGCATTCAGCCTCATGATATACGCCATTATTTCGCTGTAGCGCCGATAGTCTTGTCCGGCAGTTGGCTCATCCAAAATTATTGCTTCAGGCTTCATGGAGAGTATCGAAGCAATTGTGACCCGCTTTTTTTGCCCGAAGCTTAAAGCGCTTATAGGCCATTCGGAATAGGGTGTCAGCCCGCAAGCCTCGAGCGCCTCATCAGCATTGCCAAGCGGCAGGCCCAAAGCATTGAGCCCAAAGGCTACTTCATCTTTGACAAGCTGCTTGCTTATCATTTCATTAGGGTTTTGCATTACATAGCCAATGAGCCTTGACCTTAAGGCTATTGGCATATAAGTGATGTCATCGCCCCTAAATACAACCGACCCGGAGCTTGCGATCTCAAATCCACATGCGATTTTTGCCAGCGTGCTTTTGCCTGCGCCATTTGAGCCAACAATGGCAACTACCTCACCATCCATTACACTGAGGTTTGCGCCGCTTAAAGCCATCTTTTTTCCGCCATAGCTAAAGCTTACATCCCTAAAAGCCAGAAGCTCATTTTTATTTTCTATGCTTGCCACAGCACCGGCTTTGCCGGCAAAGGCAGCAACCTTAGCTATTTCATCATCGCAAAGCTCAAGGCTGCTAACGCTGCTAAGCGCTTTGCCATCAGAAAGCTCTATACCGCTGTACCTTAAAGCAGAGATGTACAAAGGCTCCCTGATTCCGTATTTAATGAGAGTTCCCGATTGAATGGCGCCTTCGACAGATCCAACATAAACAACCTGCCCTTCATCCATAACAACAATCAAGTCGATGCCTTTAAACAGGGCATCCTCAAGCCTGTGCTCGATAATGATCGTTGTAGCGCCCTTGGTTTTTGCCAGTTCATCTATCAAGGCAATTGCCAGCTCGCCTGCTTTGGGATCAAGGTTAGCCAAAGGCTCATCAAAAAGCAGTATCTTGGCTCCGGTTGACATAGCTCCAGCCAGTGAGACTCTTTGCTTTTGCCCTCCGGACAGCCCATGCGGCGACTCATCAAGAAAATCCTGCATGCCAACAAGGCCGGCATAGCTGTTAACTTCAGATTTCATTAAGTCTATGCCGGCCATATCGTTCTCTAAAGCAAAGGCAATATCTTCGCCTGCAGTCAGGGCGACAAATTGGGAGTCAGGATCCTGCAGCACAGTAGCTACCTTCATTGACAAGCTGTAGATGCTTGCATTTCCTGCGCCAAGGCCGTCTATGTCTAAGCTGCCTGAAATTTCGCCTTTATAGGAGTTCGGTATCAAGCCGTTTATAGACATTGCAAGCGTGCTCTTGCCGGATCCGGAAGCCCCGACGATAAGCGTTTTCTTCCCTTTTGGTATTGTTAGTGAGACATTCTTCAGGGTAGGGTCTTTTCTAATTCTATAGCAGAAGCTATATTCCTCAAATGTGACAATGCCATTCATTCATCTAAAGGCTTTTTGAGCGTGTCCTCGTGCTTGCGTATGCAGCCAAAAGAAGCGTGCCTACAACTGCGGTAGTCACAAAATCTCCAAAAAACGCCCAGGCGCCTTGAATAAATACTTTGGATGAAGGCTCTTTATAAATGAGGATATCAAGGCCTGGAGCGATAAGGAGCCATGCAGCGCCATGCGCTGCCAGTGACCCGCCAATAAAGCTGGCGGCTCCTTTTGAGCCAAAGCTTCCTTCATCAATTCTTACGCCTTTAAGCAGATAGCCAGATATAAACCCTACTGCTGTGGAGGCAATGACCCAGCTCCACCAAATGCCTCCGTATGAGAGATCAGTTAGCACATGCCCGATAAGGCCTATTAGCAGGCCCGCTATTGGGCCGTATAAAGCAGCAAAAAAGCCTAAAACAGCATATTGAAGTGTAAGATAAGTATTGGCAAATACGGGTATTGACAAGAAACGCGCGAGCAAAAAGAAGATCGCTGAACCCACGCCTATGGCAACAACTGTCCGTGTGCTTAAGTTTTTCACAGCTATTCCTCAACTTTCTGTAATCATTTCCAATACTATTATACCGCAATGTATAGTTGATAATGCCATGTAGGCTTTATTCACTAACAATTGCCAAGCCAGTTCGCCAGCGCTAATTATTCATAATGGTGGCTGAATAGTGGTTATGCATTTTCAGCTACAGGCTGTTGAGAAAAAAGGTATGGGGCAAGGCTTGCGCAGAAGCCTCTTGCTAGCCTTGTTTTGGCGCACTGGATGCTGCAATGAAAATTACAAATATTGAATCTTAGCTTGAAAGTAAAAGAAGCTGGATTAGTCACTGGCAGTGTGGGAGTTTGACCAAAATTCGAAGCAGAGAGAGTTAGTGAAAATTTCATATCGAGATAGAAGGCATAGTGTCAAGCATCATTGTCCCCGTGTTGGTTTCGCCAGCGCCCTCAGCTGCCTTGGCAATGATCATCTCATTCACTTCAGTAAGAATGCCTTCGCTAAGGCGCTTTCTGAAATGAGCCATTAGAGAAGGATCAAAAGGAAGCTCGTACACATATCCGGCATGGCCCCAGAAATACTGAAGGCATGGCGTTTCTTGAATCTGATGCGCTTTCTCCTCATCAAAATATCCATACTCTGCTTGGATTAGAAGCGCGCCGAGAGCCATTCTGAGGGGCTTGGCAACACTTCCGGTACCGCTTGGGAAGAGCTTTGCGTATTTTACCTCAATTTCTACCCGAGGGATCAGCCCGGTCGTTCAAACCCATCAGTTGTCTGCTGTAAGCGTAAGGCCGAGAGGCATTCTGCAAATCTTGAAATTTGAGCTGCTTGTCTTGCTTCTTATACATGGCGTTTTCCAGGCAGGTGCAAGGCTTTTGTAGATATCGCTTGCTTTCCTTTCGCCTATTAACCCATATACAGCTCTTTTTGGCTTTAAAACGTTGTTTTTAGTTATCCAGCAGACAATATGCAATTACTCTCGCATTTATTTTTAGGTTCAAAATAGTTATCCCGGGATAGAAAACTCTGCCTCAACCAAATACC
>WRIY01000047.1 GCA_009782515.1 Eubacteriaceae bacterium | reverse complement strand
TGATAGCGTATAAATGCGCTATCTGAGCGCTTTTTTTGTTATTTCTTCTTATTTCGCCAGTTCCCTCCAAAATGTGCGCTTAAGACACCAGCGAGAAAAAGTATTTTTTTGTGTTTTGTGAAGATGGCTTCTCAGGCGGTTTTCGCTGCGAAAAAAAATTCACTCTTCAAGACTGGCTTCGACAGCGTTATTGTAGCTTTTGAGCCAACTGGGCATTATTTCAAACCCCTAGCCTGGAAGCTGCACAATGAAAATATAAGAACGGCATTGGTTAACCCTTACCATACAAAAAGGGCCAAAGAGCTGCTAGACAACAGCCAAACAAAAAGCGATATAAAAGACGCTCTCATCATAGCAAGGCTAGCCAAGGAAGGCAGCTTCAGCGAAATGCACTGGCCAGATGAGGCATATGCATCGCTTAGGGCTTTGAGCAGAGCCCGAGAGGCGCTCGCCAAAGACGCATGCGCTCTTGAGTGCCGCATAACAGCCCGGCTTGATGAATACTTCCCGGAGTTTGAAAAAGTGTTCCCTCATCCATATAAAAGCAAAGCTGCAATGCAAATTCTCTGTGAATGCCCATTGCCAAGCCAAATACTCTCGCTTGGGGAGGCAGGAATAGAAAGCGAAATACGAAAAGCAGCGAAAAGCGGCATTGGCCAAAAAAGGGCAAAAGAGCTAGTGAGTGCAGCCCAAGCTTCAGTAGGCGTAAAGTATGCGCAAGCTGATGCGGCGCTAGAGATTGCTCAGATGGCAAAACGCCTTGCCAGCATTTTTGCCGATATAGGCGAAGCTGAGGAAAAAATGTCCCAAGCATTAGATAAGTGCGAATACAGCAGCCTGATTCTTGAGATGAAAGGCATCAATACCGTAATGCTGGCAACGCTGCTAGGCGAAGCAGGCGACATATCGGGCTTTGAGAGCCCAAGGCAGCTTGAGAGGCTGGCTGGAATAAACCTTGTAGAAAACAGCTCAGGCCAGCACAAAAGCAAAACACGAATCTCAAAGCGAGGCAGGCCTAGGCTTAGAAAGGCGATCTACCAGGCAGTGCTGTCGATAAAAAGGTGGAACCCCGGGTTTGAAAGCCTATATTGGCATTACCGCCAACGGGCAGACAACCCGCTTGAGCATAAACAGGCAGCAGTAGCGCTAATGAGAAAGCTGCTGTCAATACTGCACGCTATCGCATCAAAGAAACAGCCATACAGCCATGAGGCAGCATTTCCAGCAGCATAAGCACAAAGAAGAGTTGATCAATACATAAGCATAAAAAACTGCAAGCATGCAGTTTATATAAACTAGCGCACAAGATCGCAAAAGCGCAAGCATCGAGTGCAGGGGATCAGCATAATTAACGTTAGCCCATTGAGGCGCTTGTCAAGAAAAAAGATCCCCGCACTAACCAAAAGCCGCAACGCCATGGTGCCGGCTTGCCGGTGAGAGAATGGCAGGGCAAAGACCCGCAGAGGCATGATAGTGTCAGGCAGAAGGCAGGCTGTGCGCTTTAATAAAAGCGCAATAGCAAGCAAACGTATACAATTAGATGAGGTTCAAAGCTGTTTTAAATCGCAAGAGCATAAACGTCTTTGAACAGCATTTATACATCAAGCCTGCTTTGAGTTGCGCTTATGTTTTAGAAAGGCAGCATATGCGCAAGGAAGCTAGAAAAGGGGAATGAAGCTTTATTTAGATATGGCTTTATAAGCATGCACACACCATAAGAGAGAGGTTCAGTGTGTAACCCTTCTAATTGCAAACTTAAGCAACAAAGCCTTTCAAAGGGATAAAAAACGGCTTAGGCCTACGCCTAAGCCCCCCAAGGGCTTGGCCTCTCCCTGCTTTATCCTCTTCGGATAAAGCTCCCTACCCCTTGACAACGATGCTTTAAGGAGATAGCTTATTTGCAATAACTAACACATATGCTTGGGCTGCATGAGCTTGCGATGCAGGCTGTTTGGCCGCAAGTTGTGCTGAAGCAAGCACTTACTGCACATCCGCTATTTATATTATTTACGCTGTCAAGCCTTTCATTCCCATTATCTGCTTGATATGCATCCTCAGCATCGTTATGTTGCTGTTTGTAATTTGCCATTGCTGCAAATTGCTCATTTATTTGAGCATGGCGCACGTTATTTACAACACTGCAGCCAAATTCAGCTCGCACGCTTTTAGCGGGCTGGAGACCTGGAGACAAAGAAGCTTGCTGTAAGCCGCAAGCATATTGGAGACTTGCTAAAGGCGTATGCAGGCAACGCTCTGGGGAAAATATCGTGAGCGCTGCAAGCTTTGCTATAGAGATGCTTGGGTATGCTGCAACAATTTTAGCGCAGCTGTATTTCTTTTCTTTATATAGAGATCCGCCATCAGAATATATGCCGGCAAATAAAAGTGCAGATATTTGTATTCGTAGTATACTAAATAATGTATAATTATTTGGAACTCGAAACACAAATGAAAAGATGCTTTTTTCGTTTGGCCTTGAATAGCTATGCGCCAATAAACCATAGCTGCAAAGGCTGGCTTTGGCATTAAAGAATAATTTGAAAATATACAACTTAATATCATCGATAACCGAAAACAGAATAAACAGGCAGAGCATACTCAAAGCATTCAATTATTTCGTTGCAGCCCTCGTAGCGCTGGCTACAATTGTTGCTTTGATATCTCCGCTGACAGCTACAAGCGTATCAAAAACGCCATATGAGGAAGCTTACAGCTCTTTGAGCAAGATCATATTCTCAATACAAGGGCTGGAGCATTCCATAAGGGAAAGCCTGGATGAAAGCGATGGAGAAGGGGCGCCGTTCAGGTGCTTTGTCGCTGTGTCAGATGGCACAGCTCGCGCAAAGGTGTTTATGGGTTCAGGCTTTGTGCTTAAAGACGCTTTTAGCAGGGCAATGCTCCTTAGCCAGAGCTACTGCAATGCTATTGGCGGCAACGGGCTTTGCATAAAGGCGGAGTTTGTTGACTCCATGGAAAAAAAGAGCAAGGCTGCAATAAAGCGGGAGCTTGAGTCAGTAGCAAGCGGATACTACAGGTATGGAGTCTCCTTTGGCGATTCCTTTGATAATGCGCTCACAGAGGCAGAAATGTATGCTTACAGGATATATTCCCTGGACGAAAGCGACAGCGCCTTCATGTTTGTGCGCTTAAACAACCTGCTAGCGGCACTCGGCAAAGACACTCTTGCATATGTACCTGAGAGGGTAATAAAATTTAGCTGCAAGCAGTTTTTCTATAGCAACGGCCAGGCATATGAGCTGTCATCCAACCCGGCAAGCAGCGCTTATGGCAGCAAGGCAGGGCTGGAGCATTCGCTGGATGCAATAAACGCACAGATTGGCAAGAATACAGATTTCCTGCTCTCGCTCTTAGGCGAAGATGGAATGTTCCAATATGGCATATGGCCTTGCACGGGAAACAATATTCAGGGCTATAACATCCTTCGCCATATGGGGGCTGTATGGTCTTTGATAGACGGATGCACACAAGGCGATTATGCCATGAAGCTTAAAATTGAGAGGGCTATTGAAGCATTTTTGCATGAGTCTGTAATTTCAACAGAGTCGGGAAAGTCTTATGTATATGACAGCATTGCGGGCGAGATAAAACTCGGCGGGGCTGCAATAGCTGTATGCGCGCTGGTGCGCTATATGGAGAGCTTTGGCGACATGCGCTATATAGAGCATGCACAGGCGCTGGGCAGAGGCATCTTGTCTATGATGGACCTTGAGAGCGGGGTGTACGAGCATGTGCTCTATTACGGCAGCGACGATTACGATAACTTCAGCGTCAAGCAGGAGTCAAGGAGCATTATTTATGATGGGGAAGCAACCCTCGGGCTACTGTATTTGTATAGGATGAGCAATGAAGAAATTTGGCTTGATGCTGCCAAAGCGGCAATAGGCAACTTTATGAGAAACGACTATGCTGTATATGGAGATCACTGGGTAGCCTACTGCATGGATGAAGCTACTAAAACAATAGACAGCGAAGCCTACTATAACTTTGCTCTCAGGTGCATATCAGAGAATCTGGGCAAGCTGCAAAGGGCGCTTCCTGAATCCCATACAGGCATGGAGTTCCTTATGGCTTCCTACAGCATATATGAGCGCATGCTGCAAAGAAGCATCAGCCCTTCATACCTTCCTTTTTTTGATACAGCAGCATTTATCGGCACAATATTTGACAGAGCAGATGTGATGCAAAGATCATGCTTTTCGCCGCAGCAGGCTATATTCATGTCCAGCCCGGGGATGCTCAGCGATATATTTTTTGTCAGAAGCGACGAATTCAGGATAAGAATAGATGACCTGCAGCACTTTATAAACGGATACAGAATGTTTGCTGATTCTTACAAGAGCCTCGAAATGGCAAAGAAGACTGCCAAGCCGCCATCGCTGTACATAGAATCAATCGACACCCCTGCTGACAGCAATGAAGATCAAGAGTAGCCTTTTGTTATGCAGCGCAGAGTTGCTTTAGGGGGTAAGGCCGCATTTTAGCGATCAGCAAGCATCAAAGCAAGCTATAGCCCGGCCAGCTGCATAAGCATCAGGCCGGGCTATATTTTTTATACAGGCAGTGCAAGAATGAGCGGGCTGACCGCCATTTCTAAGCATTGCAGCTATAAATATAAGCGGCTTTGTGCTTTAGCTATGCAAACGTTAGGCCGGGAAGCTTGCTCCAAGCTTTCTCTTTGTCACCGGTTACGGCAACTGCTGCGCTTATGGAATAGATAGCTTCGCTATACGCCCTAACAGGCAAGCTTTCAGTATTCTCGAGCTGGCTAAGCTGTGCGATGCCATACTCGCACTCATATCCGCCCGGCCCTGTTTTGAAAAAGCCAAGCTCGCCAATAACAGCTGCCTCAGTAGGGTCAGAATACCCGGCATAGTACCCGGTAAACAAAAGCTCTGCTGTCAGATTTCCTATTTCCAGCCTGAGGCTGTAATAATCGCCATGATCAAGCAATGGGCCTCTCTGCCACCCTTTAGCAAGCAGCTTTCCTGTAAGCGATATGGCAGGAAGCTGCACGCCTCCAAAAAAGACTACTGCTTTGCCCTTTCTGGATTGGCTTTCTTCCGGGGAGTAGACGCTTCTGGCCAGCTGGGCAAACGGCTGCACTATTTCATAGTCTTCCAGTTGAGAGGACCAGGCATTTAGCGTTTCCTCATCAAGCTCGACCGGATGTATAAGGCCGATGGCTGCATCGTCAAGCAGCTCATAGCTGCCTTCATCGCAGGTTGTAAAGTCGCCCTCTTCCATATACCGAAAGGAGTTCTTTAAAATGCCGTTTTCGTACTCGCCCCATATCAGGCTTATTGCAAAGCCCTGCATTATCGGATTCTCAATAAACAGCTTGCGCCAGTCAAGGCCGCTCCAGTGCCTTTCTGTAGAAAGGGCTTTTTCCAAGCGCTGCTTTTGGCTGTCCGCAACAGATTTAAGGCTCTTTTTTAGTGCCATGAAGCTTGAGCGCGACGCGCTTGCCAGATCCTGGCTGTCTTTTGCCCCTGGCTTCGGAAGGCTTTTTATCTCTTTTCCTGCTTCGTTAAACAGCCTTATACTCAGATCAGTTGCAAGCTGTGCAGTAAAGCTTCGTGTGCCATAGTCTATATTTACTTCGCCTGTTTGCGAAAATCCAAGGTTGGGCACAATACGGTCTGCAAGCTGCTCAGCGCTCATGCCAAGCGAAGCTGCTGCAAGCTGCATAGCTTCTAAAGCTGCATTTTTTACTTTCTTGTTTTTAGCTTTTCTGGACAAAGTGTCTACTTCCATCAGGGCCAGATCAGAGCCTCCCATTGCAAGGGCTTTTACTGCATCAGCGGCAATCGAGCTGCGTGAGCGCTCAGCCCAGGCCTCTATTTGCTTTCTGAGCTCGAGTATGCCTTCAGCATTGGCAGCAAGGCTATAAAGCAGAATTACGCTCTTGCGCTTGGCAGGCGCCCCTTGGGCCAGCCAGGCTTGGTAAGCCTCCGAGGCAATTAAATATAGGCTGCCCTGGTCCAGTGCGCCCACGATCTCTCTGACTATAGGGCTTATGGACATATCCTGCGTGTTCAAAACGCCTGCGAGAAGGGCAAGGGCTGTTTCGCTGCCTGCCGGGGCTTTGCCTTCCTTCCAAAAAAGTTCGGGCATTCCGTTTGGGAAAGCCCAGCTAAAGGAGCTTGGCTTAATCGTTGCTGCGATTCTTTGGCAGCGAGAGTATAAATCGGCGTCGCTGTCTGAAGCCCCAAGCTCAAATGAGCTGAGCAGCTTTTCTGCCGCTTCGCGGGCAGGCTTCTTTCGAGAGTTTCTATACGGCTCTATTTGCCCTATCAAGTCCTTTCGGGCTGAAAGGAAGCTGAATGCAAGCTTTCTTATCTTTGTTGAGCTGTCTTCAAGAAGGGAGAGCAGGTAGCCATCATTTGCCGTAGGGCAGCTTTCAAAAAGCATCTCTGCCGCAGCCAGCCTGAACCCTGCTTCCTTTGACTCTTTGGCAGCGCGAATGATGTGCTCTGAAAGGGGTGTGGCAAGCTGGGAGACTGCCTTTTTGTGCGTGCCGTCATACATGCTTAAGGTAATAGCAAGCTTCATATGGCTAATGCTTAGCTCTGCAGTTGGCGCAAGCTCGCTGAACAGCGCGACTATTTTATCGGAAGTGTATCCCATAAAGCTTGCCATGAAGGCTACTGCCTTGTCGTATGCATCTTGGGCGCCCTCGGCCATTATCATAGCCAGCAGGCTTCTTTGCGCTTGCTCAATAGGCATGATTGCCCAAATTGCTTCAGAAGGGAGGCTGTTAATGTATTCGTACGGCTCTGAACTGCAGCCGTAAAGGCACTGTATTAATTTTTCTGCTGATCCTTCAGAGTTCTCAAGCGCATAATAAATAGCGTTTTTTGAGGCAGCTTCCATTTCCTCAAGAGGTGCGCCCGATTTTGAGAGCAGGGGCACAGCCAGAGAGGGCAATGCTGCTTTGGCGGAAGCTGCAAGCAAGCCTGCTTTGCTGCTGTAGAGAGCAGCGGCTTCCTGGTAATTGGCAAGCCTTTTAAGGCTGTATGCGTATATCCAGCATACAATGTGCTCTTCGCTTAAGCCGAAACTGCCAATAGACTGATCAAGCATGCCAAGGCTGGCCTCATTTATGTCTTTTGACACGTTCCAATAGCTGTAGTAATAGCTGGAGTTTGTGTCAAGAAGGTACCAAAGCCAAACCGGCAAAATCGCCTCCGGCGCAATTGAGGCAGCGCATGAGATAAGGGCGTTTGCCTTTGGAAGGCTTGTGCCGGCTACCAGCGCAATGCCAACAACCCTTGTTGCTTCGTATGTGATTGAAGGCTTGTCATTAACTGCTGATATTGCGGCTTTGAGCATGGCAACTGCTTCCTTGCAGCTTTCCGCGGCTGCTTCCAGGAGCATATCCGACCTTTTGCGCACTATTGGGGATTCGATGTCTATAGCAACGAAGAGCCTGGCTATGGCCTCGCAGAGGCTTTCGGCAAAAGCGTTGCCAATGCTGTTTGACATGGCTGAGAGGGCATTGCTCAGAGCCCCCCCAAACGGGGTAATGCCTTTTTTCGCGCATACAAACGCTGTGAGCAATGTATGGCTTGCCTGTCTGCTTCGCTGTATGTATTTGGCTGTTTCGTTTGGGTACATTGCATATACTGCTTCAAAGATCCCGCCTGCCTGCTCTTTCATGCTTTGGGTTAAAGCCCAGTCAAGGTAATAGACAGGGCCAAGGCCTGTTTCGAGGAAGAGCTTCTCAGCGCCCAAATTCTTTGCATAGTTGGAAATCATAAATGACATAACACGCTCGTTCGTGTATGAGAAAGCCTGCAGCATGTTCGCAAGGCGCTGAAGAATTCTCGGGTCATCTTTTGCAGCATCGCTTATTGCCTGCATCTCCTTGTACATGTCAGCATCGTAGATAACATATGCTGTTTTGCTCATATGCCTGTCTGCTATTTTTGGCGGCTTGTCCCCTGTTATGGCAGCAGCCAGATCTGAAGCTTCTTCGCTAGTCGTATTTGGAAAGTTGGCTGTGTATCTGAGGAGCTGGTTGAGCATCTCTTCCATAGTTGTTGTTGCCTGCTGCTTTGCTTAAAGCAGCTGCCCTTTCGTTTTTATTGTTATATGCTCACTCGCTAACATCGGCTATTGACAAGGCAGCGAGGTAGTTGGCTCTGCTGATGCAGTTGTTAATATACGCTGTAGCCTGCGCAAAAGTGGCAAGCGATGCTTTCGGATCGTAGTACGGGTCTTGGCGGCAGGCTGTTGCAAACCCTGCAAGAGCGCTCAGCAGCTCCTCGCCATATGACAGAGCGTATTTTCTAAAGATCGCGCTTTGCTCTAAAAGGGAAGCTTCATGCCTTCCTATAGCGCTGAGGCCGGACTCGAATATATCGCACAGCAGCGTTTGGGCGCTTGTGAGAATGCCGTTAAGCAGTTTGTGCTCCATTAGAAACCCCACTTGAACTTCGATTTTTTTGCCAGAGCCACAGGCGGATCCAGGGTAATGTTCAGATGCTCTGTAAGGAAATGCGAAACAGGCCTTGCCATCACCATGCCCTCGCCCAGATAGCATTCAGCCAGAAAAAGCCCCGGGCTTTTGCCGGCTAGAGACTCTGTCAAGGCATACAGGCTCTCTATGAGCTTGGAGCCGGATGTGTGCGCCGCTGTCAGCCATATGCGCACGCCGTCGCTTCCGATCAGGGGCGCTGTTAATGTCTGGGAAATTTCATTGAAATCCGCTTCTCCGATTTTTTCAGGCTTAAGTATCAGATAAGCTCTCTCGCCTGCTTCAAAGCTTGGCCACAAATATTCGCAAGCCCCGCCAAACTCGCTGAAGGTTATCCCTGCGAGCTCTTTGCCAGCCAGAGAGCTTTTGCCCAGGATCTCGGCTTTGGTTTCCTTTGATGCCGACAAGCTGCCTGAGAGCGTTGCCTTAGCATTTGTGAGCCTTACTTTTGTGCTTGCAAGGCTGCCAAGCGAAGTCGGCAAATCCCATGGCGCTGTGCCTTTATACATTTTAAGGGGTGTTGCGCCTGTTGTCTTCGGCATGCTTGCGCTGTAGCGGTATACCTTTTGCATTGACGGGCTATAAAATATGGCGCTTACCCCTGCGTATCCTGAATCAGATTCCCAGCCTGAGCAGCCCAGGCCATACGCCTCCAAGCTGCCGATATCTGAGTACTCATCCCTAAAGGCCCCTGCATAAGCCATGCCGCCGGATTCAAGCTGCTCTATATTTTCCAAGATTGCGCATACTTCATTGATAAGCAGCAGGCTGCTGAAAGCAGAGCTTTTTCTCATATATGCACTAAACATGCCCTCAAGGCGGCTAAAGCCCCTGTCAAGCGCAGCAAGCTTGGCAGAGCGCGCCAGAGATCCGATTTCCGAGCACCGGGAAGCTATATCGCCAGGCATTCGGGCTAAGCCCGTTGCCAATATTTCTTCTGCCAGGCGCCTTGCCTGATCCAGAGCCTTTGCGTCCGCAGGCTTGGCAGCGCTCTCCTTTTTTTCTTCAGGGGCAAACTCTTTTGGGAGGGCGCCCTGCTTGGCCATGATGTAAGAGAGGGCTGCTGCTATTTTATGCTTGCATATGCCTTTGGCTTTACATGAGCACACAGCAGCATCAATGGTCGATGCAGGAAGAAAAGTTACATGCTCTTGCGCTATGCCTATAGCCAGGATGTCGTGCTCGCTTATCTGTGAGGGCTCTGAGAGCGCTATTTCAGCGGCTTGCTCATATACAGCTTTGCCTGCCGCCTTCTTCAGCGCGCTTGCGCTAATATCCGCCAGCCACTGAAAGCTCGGCTTTTGCTGTGCGCTTTGATCCTGCCCGGCCTCGGCCCCAAAGCTTCTAAAGGCCACAATAGCTATGAGAATGTGCTTGCACACGCTTCTGGAGGGGCAGGAGCATGCCGCGTTTGCTATGCTGCCAGCAATTTCGACATGCTCCCCTGTATCGAAGTCTGCAAGCAGGGTATCGTGTTCAAATTCCAAAGCGGGGCTGGCTGAACCGGCTTCCCTCAAAGCCCGGTTGGCAAGGCCCTTGTTTGCAATGGCTGCCAGGTAGGCATCATCAGCTGCTTTCAGCTCGTCCAGCAGGCTTGCCATTACGCCCTGCCTCCTGAGAGCACTGAGCCCACCCATTCAGCCAAATGATCAGGCGTTAGGGCGGCCACCTTTGCGCCCAGGCCTGCAAAGCGCTTGGCTGCGGCTTTGTCATAGGATCCCTGGCTTGCTTCATAATCCAGCGAGGTTAGCGCAAACAGGCGGGCGCCGCAGTCTATGATGGATTTGGCCGCAGCGTACATGCGCTGGTAGCCTGAGCCTTCATAAAGATCGCTAACGAGAATTACGATAGTTTTTTGCGGGTACTCTATCAGGCTTTCCCCGTAGGCCAAAGCTAATCCTATGTCGGTGCCTCCGCCAAGGGTGACGCGCATAAGCGCTTCAACCGGATCGTCAATATAGCCGCTTAGATCAACAATTGATGTGTCAAATATAACCAGCTTGGCAGAAATCGATGGCAGGCTTGAGAATATTGACGCCATTACAGCAGAATGGATCGCGCTTGAGAGCATTGAGCCGCTTTCATCTACCAGGATAATTATGTGGTAGGGGTTGAAGCTCTTTACGTTTGCATAAAAGTATGCTTTCTGAATAATGATGCCGTTATGGCTTTCGCTGTAGTTTTTCAGATTTTTCTTTACAGTTTTCTTGAAGTCGAAATTTTTGGCAATTTTCAGAGGGGATGCCCTCAAAGGATCGCGCTTGCCAACGATAGCGTTTCTTACGTTCTGCTCCATCTTCTTTTTGAGATCGCTGACAACGCGCTCAACTGCTTTGCGCGCTATCGGAAGGACATCAGGGGACATTGAGCCTTTTAGCGCCAGCACTTGCTTGAGCAGCGCCATATTCGGCTCGAGCTTTTCAAGCACGCGCGCATCTGTGAGCAGGCCTGTCAGCTCGTAGCGATCAAGGGCATGCGCTTCGATCTTCTCTGCCACGCTGTTTGGGAAAAGCTCATGGACAGTATCCAGCCACTTGGGCAGGCTCAAAATGGAATCCTGCCTGCCGCCCTGCCTGCCTTCATAAATGTCCCTCTCATCCGTGTACTCCCTATTGTACAGAAAGTCCAGCGCCTCTCCCATAGACATAGACTCTCTGTCTGTAAAGCTGCCCAGGGAGCTTTCGCTATAGCGCCCCAATGCAAGGCGCCATCTGTTCAATTTTTGTCTGTCTTCCACAGTTTCTCCTTTGCATAGGCGTCCAGAGCCATCCCAAGGGCCAGGGCGCTATCGGCCACCGGCATCTCGAGCAGGCTTTCAGCATCGATTGAATACAGGCTTGCCACTATGCCTGCAGCCCTGTCAATCTGGCTTGGGGCAAAATTGCTCAGGGCTATGCGCAACTCGGGCAGCACAGACAGGAAGGCGGCTTCAGAGAGCTCTCCCAAAACGTTGTCCATGCCTTTTATAAAGCCTGATTTCGGCTCAAAGAGAATATCCCCGGCAGCCATAAACAGGCCGGCAAGAAACCTTCCTGACTTTTTCATTTCCTCTCCGGCGCCGTACAGATATGATTCAGCCATTGCCAGGGCGCCGTCTGAATCAATTTCGCCCAGAGCGTACAGCAAGCCTGCTATAGCGCCGTGGATGCTCGGCGGCGTTGACGGCGCTTTGGAAGAATATATAAGAGCCTCTGTAAAAGGCTCTTTGTCCCTTTCTGCGGCGGCAAGCAGGCTGTAAAGGCTTTTAAGCGCTCCGGCCAGATCCAGGTCCTCTTTCTCGCTTGAAGCTGTAAGCGCCTCAATAAGGCTTACGGCTTTATTAATAAGGCTGCCGGCAGCTTCACTGCCGCTAAAGCTGTCGGGAAGCCTGAGCAGATCCTTCGCGCTGTCCATAAAGCTGAAGTTCTGCGCAGCAGCAACCAGGGAGGCAAAGCTGCTGTCTTCTGCTATTGCGCTTGACGCAAGCTCAAGAATTGACGGCAGCGAATTGGGCAGGGCCATTACTGCGCCGTGTATTGCCAGCGAAGACAGTGCTTCGCAAGATTCAGTCTGCAATGACTTTTTCTTAAGCAGCGTTAAGGCTGCTTCTTCGACAGTGCCTCCAAGATAAGAAGAGCTGATTATTGACGCGCTCACCTTGGCGCTGAATGCATAGCGCCATGTCTCCCTGACTCTTGAAGAGTCCCTCGCAGCGTAATTTGGCCCTTTAAGCATGCTGGCAAATCCGGTTTCCAGGAAGCTTAGCTGGTGCAGGAACGCACTAGCTCTCCTATGCGAAGCGGATGAGAGGATGTCGAGGGCTATCTCATTGCTGACGCTTGAAGCCTTTAGCCGATGCTCTGCCGCTTTTTGCTGAAAATCGCTAAGCAGCGGGACTATTGTGGCTCCGCTTCCAATGCTGCCTGTTTTGTCGCCGCGCATTTCCATGCCTGCTGACTGCATTGCCAGGAATGAGGCAGCATCCTTTGAGCTCTTTATATATGAGCTTAGGGCAGCATCAAGCATTTCATATGCGCCGGGCTGCGACTTGCCTCGAAGCTCAGCCAGGCCTATTGCTTGTGCAAAGGCTGCCGCTTCATCAGCCAAAGTTACAGAATGCTTGTTTTTTCTAAGCCTGCTGCCGATTTTGGCGGCATAGGAAAGCACTGCCTGCCGGTATGGCATGCCGCTGCCTGATTGCGCAGCTTCATAAGCGGCCTGGTAGAATGCAGGGTAAGGCATGCCGCTTGCGTACCCTGCGAGCTGATCAGACTCAGCAAGCGAAAACGGTATAAGCCAGGCACTGGATTCGCCTTTGGCTTTAGGCTTTTTCGGCTGCTTTTTAGGCGGGTTTTCAACCATTAGGCGCAGGGCGTTTGAGTGAAAGCCGCCGGTCAGCGCAAAAATGCGCTCATAGCCTAAGCCTATCGAGCTTCGGATATTCTCTGCCATCCACTCTTCCCTTGCCAGGCAGCCTTCTGCCTTTAGCATTTGCTCTGTATAGCCTTCCCTTGAGTAGTCGCACCACGCCAAGACGCTGTCAACAAAAGCCTGGGTGCCCATGTATATGCCGTTTAGCTCGAACAGTTTCTCCCACAGCTCGCTATGGCCCCTTACGCCCTGCTTCTCGCAAAGCAGCTCAGTAAATCTTGAATGAAATAGGAGGTAGTCATCATAGTATGCCTGCTTTTTGCCTTCGTCAAGGCTTTTCTCATAGGGGAGAAGAAGCGAGTAGGGCATATCAATAAACCGTGCAGGCAGGCCCTTTTCATATGCATAGCGAATAGCAACAAGCTCAGGCGAAAAATCAAGCAGGGGAAAGTATGAAGCAGCCTTTTCGCCTGACTTTTCGGAATAGGCATAATAGATTGCCATTGGGGCTGTATTCTTCGGGCTTGATATATGCTCAAGCAGATCATTTGTGTCCTCTGGGCCTTCGATTAATATAATGTCAGGCTTGTACATATCAAGCGCCCTGCTTAAATGGGCGCTGCAGGCAGGCGAATGGTGCCGTATGGGGAAATAGTATACAGGTTTTGTTTCTAGCGTATCCACTTTCCTGCCTCATAAAACTTTTTCCAGTTTCGGCTCGTGCTTGACCTTTTTTTGACAACTGCGCTCCAGTAATTGCGCAGCCTGGGCAAATCGGCATCGGATTCCTTTAGCACTGCTGATCTGATATTTTGGACAAGGGTGTCTATTGATAAGCCCTCGCCATAATAGTATGAAGAAAGGGCTGATTGGCAGTATAGGCTGACTGCTTCTGCTGTGCTCAGCGCTGATGCCGGGCTTTCAATCTTTTGGCCCTCAGATGAGACGCCCTCCCTCAGCTCATGGAAAACAGTAGCCAAAAGGCCGATAATGTCTTCGTCAATTATTGCTTCCGGCGCTTGGTTTTTTAAGAGATCCTTTGCCTGCTTGGCTATGATCTCCATTTCAAGCTTTGCGGTTGGCACAGGCGATACGGTCTCGAAATTAAAGCGGCGCTTTAGCGCGCTTGACATCTCGTTTACGCCCTTATCCCTGGTGTTGGCTGTTGCTACTATATTGAAGCCTTCCCTTGCGAACAGAAAGCCGCTTTCGCCGAATTCAGGAATGTTGAGCACCTTGTCGCTCATAACTGAAATGAGGGTGTCCTGCACCTCGGAAGGGCAGCGCGTTATCTCTTCAAATCGGGTTATCAAGCCTTCTTTCATGCCGGTATACAGCGGCGCAGGCACCAGCGCTTCTTCGCAAGGCCCTTTTGCTATAAGCATGGCATAATTCCAGGAATACTTTATATCATCGTCAGTGGTGCCTGCTGTGCCCTGGACTGTATTTGTGCTGGTGCCGCTGATTGCTGCCGAGAAAAGCTCGGAGAGCATTGTCTTTGCAGTTCCGGGCTCGCCGACGAGCATTAGGCCACGGTTCCCGGCCAGCGTTATTATCGCGCGCTCAACCATGGGATCGTCGCCATAATACTTTTTGTCTATTTCGACTTTCTCGCCTTCAAGCTCTATGGGCTTTGGCAGCCCGATTACGAAAGCGCGCACTGCTATTGGCGAAAGGCGCCAGCCTTTTGGCTTTTTATTGTTTTTGTCATATATGCTAAGCGCAGCAAGCTGCTTTTCATAAGCTAGCTCAACTGGGGGCTTAATTGCTGTTGCCTCGTTTTGCATATCATGCTCCTTTTTGCATGTTTGTAATAGTATCGTTTTTACGCTGTATTCGACAAAGTTTTGTCGAATTGTTCTAAGTATAGCATGCACTCTGCGCTGCACATCTAGCATAGTGGCAGCGGAATGCAAAAAATTATACAAATGATATATTTGTGAACCATATAAGAAATTAATGGCGAATATTAGGGAGCGCCCGTTTATACAGCGCCGGGCTTTGAACGGCCTTTAGCTAATTGGGCGCCAGATGCAGCGCTAAAACGCCCGGCAAGCCCCTTTCAATCGCGCATCGCGCCGGCAATCCTTGCCTGTGCTTATTGTTTACTGTAGATAAAGCTCAACAAAAGCGCTTTGTGGGCTAAAAACCCTCGACAATATTGCATTATCGTAGTAGATTCAGAATATACACGAGGATAAAGAAAGGCGGTGGCAATTGTGCCAGCTATTAAGGAAATCTCTGAAAGGGAAAACCTAGAGTTAGTGTTTGCGGGCAAGAGGCCTGCTTGGGTGCCATTATTCACTGATGCTTTTGCATTTTTGGGCTTCTCCTCATTGGGAAGGACACAAGACCCGGTGACCGGCTATTCAAAAGATATCTGGGGCGTATCGTATACATCAACGATTGACGGCCCTGCTCCGGTGAATACCCAAACACAGGATTTTGAGCTAAAAGACATAACCAAATGGCGTGATCACATGCCGGATATCGATCTAAAGAGCATCGATTGGGAAGCAGATGCCAAAGTCATGATGTCTGAACGGGTCAAAGAAGGGCAGATGCTTAATTTCAGCGCGGGCTCTTCATGGGAGCAGCTTCATTACATGATGGGCTGGGGCGGAGCTCTCGAGGCGCTGCTCAATGAGCCGGAAGCAACATATGACTTTTTAAATGCCATGATAGACTTTTACATTGAGGCGCTTAGATACCAGTGCAAGTATTTAAAGCCTGATTTGATAATGATCATGGATCATGTAGCAAATGCCCAGGGGCTGCTGATGTCGCCTGAGACATATCGTCAGGTCATCAAGCCGGGCCAGAAGAAGATGTTTGATGCAATCATTGAGCTTGGCGCTATTCCAGAGATGCATGTTGACGGGCTTGTTGAAGATATCATGCAGGATTATATCGAGATGGGAATTAAGGCTATACAGCCATTCCAAGTCTTCAATGATATTGAAAAGTATAAGGCTGAAGCAGGAATAACTTGCATCGGCGGGTGGGATGCATTTGGGCCCGGCAATCTTGCAGAGTCTACTGAGGAGGATGTCAGGCAGTCGGTTCGCCTTGCTTTGGACAAATATGCCCCAACGTCAAGGTATGTGTTCTGGGAAAGCGGCGCTACTCCAAGATTTGGCAACGCTCCAATATTGCTTGATGAAGCCCGCACATACGGCATGGCTTTCTACGACAATTTGTAGTTGCCGGCAAATATTGGCTGCAGTAGGCTGCGAGTGAATACCCTATAGCGCTGATGATATTTTCAAAGCTGCAGCGAAAGCGTGGAAGCAAGAGCGCAAAGCCCAGGCGAACCCTATTGCAAGCGGGCTCGCCTGGGCTTATTTGTACTGGCAGCTTAAATGCAGAAAACTTAGGCTTTATATCCGCATTTGGGGCAGCGGTCTTTTTCTGTGCCAGGCTCGTATTCTTTTCATTGCATGGGAACACCATGTTTACGCCCATGTTCACAGAGTCTTCTTCGACTTCGATGGCCAATATGCCTGTGTGCCCGTGAAGATATTGCGCCTCTCCGTTGAATCCATAGAACCTATGTGCATATTTAGGTCGAGCGTTGTAAAGCTTCACATTGGAGTCTCCTTTTATAAAATAAAAATGTCAATAGTTGATTGCTATGCGATTAGCCGGGATAATTGCCAAGCTTGATTCTAAGCGAATACCTCCGCAGAGACATGAGCTTAAGCGGTGGGTATACTTATACTGCACTGCTTTCTTGATACTAGCTTTGGCAACAGAGATATGCTCACCCATATATAAGCATGCGAAGGCAGAGCGGAAATAGTTTTGTGAGATCGCCGGCAAGCGGTGCGCTGGCCTTTTACAGTGACAATGTTGGGATCTCTGAAGAATCAATAAACAGTATTTCCTACTATAAAACAGATCTCTTTAGGATGGCTTTGAGAACGCTGTTGTCTGGGAAAAGAGGCGGCACCTTTGGTAGCATCTAGGATATGGCTGTTTCTGTGGAATAAGCCATATTGTAGAAAAATATTGTTAGAATATAATTAAAAGACAATTAATGAGCTTAATTAATTGTCTTTT
>WRIY01000046.1 GCA_009782515.1 Eubacteriaceae bacterium | reverse complement strand
GTCCCCTGCAACAACAACGTAAGGCTTAGTGCCCTGCTGAACGCCGCTTGAATAGCCGTTTTGAGGCTTGTACCTGTCAAGCTGGCCATTTCTGTTTCCATCAGGTATTGTGATTTCGTCTCCAACATTGGCATCAATTACTGATGTGCCCAGAGGATTGGATGACGTGTCGCCTTTGAAATACTTGATCGTAACTTTGACAGTGGATTTCACATAGACAACATTGATGGTGTTGTTTCTTGAAACAACGATGTAAGGCACGGTGCCCTGCTGGGCGCCGCTTGCGTAGCCTGTAGCAGGCTTAAACCTGTCAAGCTGGCCGTCATCAGTGCCGGCAGCGATTGTTACCTGATCGCCAACGCCTGCATCAATATTGCTTGTTCCGAGCAGGTTGCCTTGTCCTACGCTGTCTTTGTAGTACTTAACAGCTATGCTTACATCAGCCTTTGCATAGACAACGTTGATAACATTGTCCCCTGCAACAACAACGTAAGGCTTAGTGCCCTGCTGAACGCCGCTTGAATAGCCGTTTTGAGGCTTGTACCTGTCAAGCTGGCCATTTCTGTTTCCATCAGGTATTGTGATTTCGTCTCCCACATTGGCATCAATTACTGATGTGCCCAGAGGAGTGGATGACGTGTCGTCCTTGAAATACTTGATCGTAACTTTGACAGTGGCTTTTACGTAGACAACATTGATGGTGTTGTCACCTGCAACTACAATATAAGGCACAGTCCCCTGCTGAACACCGCTTGAGTAGCCAGCATCTGGCTTGTGCCTGTCAAGTTGCCCATCGTCTGTTCCATCAGCCAGCGTTAGAGCTGTGCCTAAACTTGCATTCATATTGGCGGTGCCAAGCAAGTTGTTTTGGCTAACACTGTCTTTGTAGTAATTAACAGTTATGCTTGCTGAAGCATTTGAGTACAGGATATCAATCACATTACTGTTGCCAGGCACTACTACATATGGCACAGAGCCTTGCTGAATGCCGCTATTGTAGCCTGATTGCGGCTTGTGCATGTCAAGCTGGCCATTGTTAGCGCCTGCCGGTATTGTGATTTCATCTCCGACATATGCATCAATTTCATATGTGCCCAGAGGCGTTGAAGATGTGTCATCCTGGTAGTAGTTGACTTTTACTTTAACAGCTTCTTTGCCGTATACAACGTTGATAACATTATCACCGTTTATTACTATATACGGTTTCGGGTTTTGCTGAATCCCGCTTGAGTATCCACCAGCATCCGGCTTATGCTTGTCCAGTTGGCCTTCGCCTGTACCGGGAGCCAAAGTGATGCTGTCGCCAACACCGGCAGCAATTGTGCTTTCCCCAAGAAGGTTTGCATCGCCAACGCTGTCTTTATAGTACTTTACAGTTACGTTTTGGGCCTGTTTCGTATACAAAACATCAATTGTATTGGCCCCTGAGCTAACAACATAAGGCACTGTGCCTTGCTGTATGCCACTTAAGTAACCGCCATCAGCTGGCTTATATTTGTCCAGCTGCCCTTCGCCGATGCCTGCCTGCAGTGTTATTGAATCGTTAATATTTGCAGGTATTGTGCTTTCGCCAAGCGGAGTTGAGCTTAGGCTGTCTTTATAGTAAACAACCTTAACATTGGCAGCAGTGTCTATCGGATAGACAACTTCTATTACATTGTCCGCGCCAGCCACTACTGTATATGGCTTGTTGCCCTGCTGCACTCCGTCTTTATAGCCTGGCTGCTTAGCATAATTAAGCTGGCCAGCGCCATTGCCGGCTTGAAGAGTAATTTGGTCTCCTGCCCTTACGTTTTTGTCAACCCATGTCTCTATAGGCTGGCCAGTAGTATCCCCTAAGTAATACTTTACCGTTAAGGCAGTGTCATTGCGGCGAAGCTTGAGAGACATGCGGTCCATGCCGCCGCCTGTGTCATAGTCTTCTGCAAAGACATCGATAATCCAATCTTTTGCAGTGCCAGTCGGATCGCACTGCACCATTATATCGCCGACATTGTCTTGGGCTGCGAGGCAATACCACCCGTCAACATGCTTAAGCATGTGGTCTCTGGGCAGATTTTGCAGATGCGTAGCCCGAGTGCCCTGCACTCCGTTATAGGAGGCAGTTCCAACAGTGCCTGTCCAAAAGGCCATGTAGTCCATGTAATTTTGCCCTGTGAGGGAAGTGCCCTTTGGATAGATAAAGACATAGATATTGTCATTGATCGCAACAATATCGCCCAAGCCCAGGCTTGAATAGTCTCTCACTGATTTAAGCGAAAAATAGTCTTTTGAACTAAACCCATCAGGAATGGTGAATGTTCCCTGGAATCTTCTAACTGAGTAGCTATGGGTTTGGTTGAAGTGCTTCCATGTTGCTGTGTCCGGCCTCTGGGTCCCAATCGCCAGATAGCCTTCGAAATAGTGGTTAAAGTTAGCTCCATCCCAAACGTTATTTCTTTCATTTGCAGAAATATTTTTGAGCTGTTCCCAATTAACCCCCCTTACACCCGAACCGTTCAAGTACACATTCGATGCGTTTTCCACTGTTCTTGACCATGACACTGGAACGTCAACAACATCTGGAGCAGCATAAGCCGGAATGGACATCGCTGCCAGAGCAAACGCAATGAATAACAACAAAAACTTTCTTTTGTGCTTCATTAACAAAACTCCTATCCTTTTAAAAATAATTTTATGTAAGCAGTGCCTAATTTTATTCTAATGATTTTGGTTACTTCTTGATTACAAATCCTAGTTATCATAGATATTAGATATGCCATAATCAGTAAAAACATGTATTTTTAGCCATATGCCTAATTTTGCCCTTTTTGCCCCAATACATTTTTTTCTTGTATGAAACATGCTATAATTTTGATAAAATTGATAATATTTATAAAAAATAGGTTTGCAGTGCCAATGGATGTTTGGGACTAATCACATGGTTGACATTGCATCAAAGTACGCTTAACATTAGTTAGCGATATGAATGCTTTGCAATACCCATTAAAAAAGTGATGCATAGCATATGCCGTTTCACTTGGTTTTTTACTAAATAAATAATATGGAGGCAATGAAATGCTAAAAAAGATACCGTTTTCGCCTGAAGAGCACAAAACAGCTTATGAGATGCCGGGCATGTTCGGAGGGCCGCCAACAAAGATTCGCTCATACCCTGTTTCCATGCGCGAAAACATCCAATCGATGTACTACGAAAAAGCGCCTTACTGGTTCCCGACATCAAGCGAAACAACAATGGTTGTTCCTGACATCTACAACATAAACCTTGGCAGGGGGCCAATGGGGGCAGGGCTTGAAGACGGCCATATTACTGTTGACAGCTTCGGCCTTAAGTGGCAATGGGTTCAGTCGGCTGGCGGCGCAACAGTTCACCCGGGCGAGCCTTACCTTGAGAATGCAAATGAATGGAAAGACAAGATCAAGATCCCTGACATAGACAGCTGGGACTGGGCAGGAGCCGCAGAAGCGCATACGCCTGATATGGCAAGGGCGCTTCAGACATCCCTGATTAATGGCTTCTGGTTTGAAAGGCTTATATCATTCATGGACTTCGCCCCTGCAGCTATGGCTCTATTGGACGAAGACCAGGAGGATGCGATTAAAGAGCTTTTTGAAGCCCTGACTGATCTTGCATGCAAGGTAGTTGACAAGTTCTGCGAGTTCTACCCGTACATGGATGGCATCAATGTGCATGATGACTGGGGAGCGCAGAAAAACCCGTTCTTCTCTGATGATGTAGCGCGCAGGCTCTTCCTGCCGTACATAAAAGAGCTGACAGGCCACATACATTCCAAAGGGCGCTTTGCAACTTTGCATTCATGCGGCCACATCGATACACGCTGCAACATATTTGTTGAAGGCGGCTTTGATGCCTGGGATCCGATGCCAATGAATGACACCCGCAAGCTGTACCAGGATTGGGGAGACAAGATAGTCATATCTGTCATACCAGACAGGTTTGATCCGGAAACTACAAGCGAAGATGAGCAGAGGCAAAGAGCTCGCGACTATGTCGATGAATTCTCAGTGCCAGGAAAGCCGGCAATGCTTGGATTTTACGGCGCGTTTGCTATGACTCCTGCTTTTTTAAGCGAAATGTACGAGTATTCAAGAAAGAAGTTTTTAGCCAGATAGCATTAGTGTTATAAAGGTCTGTTTTATTAATGCAAGAACAAGGAAGGGGCTGTTGCAAAAGTCCCTTTCAAGAAAAAAATACTAACGACGATATGCTGGAAGGCAGAGATAAAATACTCTGCCTTCCAGCATATTTGTTATATTATAGCTGCATTCATACTGCAAACTCGCCAATGCTGCAAATGATTACAACGTTTTTTACTGTCAGAATCCCACGGCAAAGGCTCAAGAAAGTGCGCGCAGCAAAAAGCTGCTGAGGCGCTTGAAGAGCTGGCGGAAAGAATAGGCGGCTACACTCAAAAGCTTGCCATAATGAGGCCAAACAGAAACAGCTATTCAAAAACGGATCCAGACGCAACATTCATGAGAATGAAAGGCGATAGCCTGTAAGCAGCTCTTTGGTGTTGGCTTTTTTGTTAGAGCTGCGCGAGGGCTGCGAATATAAGGGCGAGCCGATCCAAAGGGGCAACATTAGCGAGGGCGCTGATGCAAGCCTGACGGCAAGGCAAATGCGCCGAAGCAGCAGATATGCTCAAGGGTAAAGGGCAACAGGCAGATTACAGCAAGCAAGCAGTATTTGGCCCTTAGGGAAGAGTCTCGGGCAAACGTCGAGAGCGATGAAGGCGCCCTATACAGGATGAACCGATCAGCGCAGGCAGAGGGGGCGTTTGGCATTTTGAAAAGCAATTGGGGCTTTGAACGCTTTCTGGCAAAGGTGATAGCAAAGGTGTCATGTGAGATCCATCTGGCGTGCTGTGCGTTTAACATCCTCAAATACCTGGCCAAGCTGAATTCAGGAAGGGTGGGCACGCATTTTCACCCTCTGAAGGAGTAGCCAGCAGCAGGAAGAAACTTAGCGCAGGATTTCATCCAAGCCAGAAAATGCCTTAAATCTGGCTTGGTTTTCGTGCGGCTATGCAGATGTGGAAAACTACAAATATTGAGCGCAGGCCATGCAGTGGGGCAATTTCGAGGTTTCTTGCATAATTATTGTACGAAAGAGGCTGTTGGAATCTACTTTCATAAATTCGCAACAGCCCCTTCCTTGTTCTTTGCATACCATAATCATAAGCCGCTACTTACGAAGCTCCACTATATTGCTGAATAGCTTTTATCGTGAAGTATAGCCAAATAATACTCATGAAAGTGAGCAGAACCCAGTATAATTGCTCAAATAATTTCGCTGTAGAGGTGTATTTTGCACCCTCATCATTGTTTGCCTTAAACGGGAAAAGCAAACCTTCAGGCATCTTTCTCCCCTTAGATATTTCGTTTGCGATTAGCATATCATGCATATTTCGGGCTTGGTTTCGGTGATTGTCAAATACAGTGTTCCAGCGCTTGCACAAAAGAAATGAGCACAACCAAAAAGCATATGATGTTAAAGCTAGCACTAAAAAAATAAATGTATATAGTATTTCATTAAATCCCTTGGCTGTGAGTTCATTGACTAATGCAAAGAAAGCAATCATCGCTCCAATGAATAGAGCAGTAAAAGCCATTCTCTCCATTTCAACATGGCGGAATTGATTCAGGTTTTCTTGAAAAAGAAATATTAGCACATTCGAATCGGCCAAATTATTTGCGTATTTTTCGAGTCTCTTATTAACTTCGTCTATATTGTTGTTATGTATCAAATCCTTAATATCTTGCTTTTCAACTGGTTCTAGATTCTTTTTAATTTTTTCATATTTATCAAGTGCTTCATCTCTATCCCACGTTCTGACTCCAACATTACTACTAATCATTTTTGTGCATTCCTCGAGGGCTCCATTTTGATTCTCAATAATAAGCTCCTTGTCTGGCAATCTCATTTTAAGCCAAAGCAGTGGGGTGTTTATAAGCGCCCTCATCGAGATAAACCTAACTGTCTTGTGTTGATTCTCCATATAAAGACTCCAAGTTAATATAGTTTGATATTACTCCACCCAAACGGATAGATCATTATCTGCATTAATTTGCAAGTATTACCAGTAATGTAATTATATTAACACCAAATCCAGATAATACAAGGATTATCTACAATATATGGCAATATAGGTAATATATTATCAAAGTATAATTTTTAAACAACTATATTTCTGAATCATGTAGCAAGCGATCTTGCTTCAAAGATGAAATACCTGAAAACTCTGCACAATGTTTATATACTACCCAAATCACGCTGTTTCCTAAGATATTTGCATTTAGGGTCGAAATCAGATACAAAAAATTCAATATTGCTGCTATAATGCAGATAAAACGAGCATATATCGGGCTTTTCGTTTATGGCTTTCCTATAAAGGAGGATAAAAAATGGCTTATTCGCTTTCGCCGAGAGAAAACTATCTGTTGGCTCTTGAGCACAAGCCAACAGAGTTCATACCAATAGGATCAGTGCATTCAACATATATTGGATATATGGATTCATTCGAAAAAGGCCCGCCAGGCGGCGGACTGGACGGTTTCGGGGTTAATTGGGTGTACTCAGGCCACACAGGCATGAGCGGGCCGGTTCCTGAGCCAAACAATTTTATACTAGAAGATGTAACTGAGTGGGAGAAAACAATATCATTCCCTAATGTCGAAGCAATCGACTGGGAGGCAAAAGCCCAGGCTGACCTGGCCCCATACAACCGGGAAATGGTGACTATTGACTACGCAAGCGGAAATGCGCCTTTTGAGCGGCTTGCAGCTTTAATGGGGTTTGAGGGCGCTCTAATGGCTATGGCAACAGATCCCGAAGCAACATATGATCTGCTTTCAGCTATAACAGACTATAAGATTGCGGTCATGAAAAAAGTGGCTCAATACTATAAAGCTGACACTTTCACCTACCACGACGATATTGCTACTGTAAGTAATCTGTTTATGTCGCCTGACACATACCGCAAGCTGATAAAACCCCAGCACAAGCGCCTGAATGACGCTTGCTGGAATGAGGGGATCATGCCTATCCAGCATACATGCGGCAAAGCTGACATCTGTATTGATGACTATGTCGATGCAGGACCTGCTGCCTGGTCGCTTGTTCAGTCAACAAATGACATCGTTGGCATACTTACGCGCTACAAAGGCAGGTTTACGCTTATGGGCGGCTATGACTGGCAAGGCCCTCCAGGCCAGCCAAGCGCGACCCAGGAAGAGCGGGATGCAGAAGTCATGCGCATGCTGAGGCAATATGCGCATCTGGATGGCTTTATCGGCTCATACATGAGCTTTGCTGCCATTCCAAGCGATCCCAACGGCCCGGCGATGTCTCCGCAGGAGCTAATGGCTGCAAGGCAAGTTTCAATGAAGCATACAGTCGATATAATTCAAGAATTCGAAGCTACTGAATGGAAGAAAAACCGAAGCATGGCTTGAATAATATTCACAAAAATGAGGCAATTGCTTCATTTCCAGTTTATAGAGCCCGAAATACATCCGAGAAAGCATTAATAAGGAGGATACCAATGCTAAGAAAAATACCATATGAGCCGGCAGAGCTCAAAATCGTCGGCGAAATACCATCCAGGTTCGGAGGCCCGCCTACGCCTGTGCGCAATGCGCCGGTATCAGGCAGGGAGAACCTGCAAGCGCTATACCAATCCAAACAGCCATATTGGCTTCCAACATCAAGCTCTGAGCAGGGCACAATCTCTGTGCCTTTGTACAACAACCTGCTCGGCAGGGGAGGCCCTGACGGAACAGTAGATGCTTTTGGCCTTGAGTGGGTTTATGTAGAATCAGCTATGGGCTCAATTGTGCACCCGGGCACACCTCATGTTGAAAATGCAAATGAACTGAAAGACAAAGTTGTTTATCCTGATCTTGACAGCTGGGATTGGGCAGGAGCAGCTGAGGAAACAAAAGTTGACATGACTCGCGCTGGCGTTATTAGCCTTGTCAACGGCTTTTGGTTTGAGAGGCTGATCTCGTTTATGGACTTTGCCCCCGCTGCCGTAGCGCTGGTGGACGAAGACCAGCAAGACGCTGTAAAGTCGTTCTTTGAGGACATGACAGATTTTGCAATTAAAGTTGTCGATAAATTCCTGCAGTACTGGCCGGCACTTGACGGGATAAACATCCATGATGACTGGGGCGCCCAGAAAAATGCATTTTTCTCAGATGAAGTAGCGCGTGAGCTCTTCTTGCCGTATATGAAGGAGCTGACAGGGCATGTGCACAGCAAAGGCCGTTTCTGCACGCTGCATTCCTGCGGAAATATCGAGAAGAAAGTCCAGATATTCATCGAAGGCGGCTTTGATCAGTGGGATCCCCAGACGATGAACGACACGCATAAGCTCTATGAAGACTTTGGCGATCAGATTGTTATTTCTGTAATTCCAGAGGTGTTTGATCCTGAAACAACCAGCGAAGACGAGCAGCGCCAAAGAGCAAGGGATCATGTTGATCGCTTTGTACAGCCAGGAAAGCCAAGCATGCTTGGAGTTTACGGGAACTGGGCGCTGCAGGCTCCTGCTTTTGCCAATGAGCTTTACGAGTATTCACGCAAAAAGTACTTATCTTTCTAGCTAAGGAAAGCGCAAGGAGGGAAAATGTATAAGAAAATTCCGTTTGAAGCTGCAGAGCACAATATAGTCAGCGAATTGCCCGGATTCTTTGGAGGCCCGGGCACGCCTATACGCAACTATCCTGTGTCAGCAAGAGAGAACTTGGCTGCCCTCTTCTTTGAAAGAGAGCCTTACTGGCTGCCAACATTCTCAGAGCAGGGAATGCTGTTCCCGGCTCTATACAACAACCAGCTTGGCAGGGGAGGGCCTGACGGAACTGTAGACGCTTTTGGCCTTGAGTGGGTGTACGTTGAATCTGCTATGGGATCTATTGTTAGGCCCGGAACGCCTTTCGTTGAAGATGCCAATGAGCTCAAAGACAAGGTCTCCTATCCTGACCTGGACAGTTGGGATTGGGCAGGCGCAGCTTCCAGTATGCCAATTGATATGGCAAGATCATGCCAAATGAGCCTCACGAACGGATTCTGGTTCGAAAGGCTGATTTCATTCATGGACTTTGCGCCAGCTGCTATTGCGCTTGTCGATGAGGATCAAAAGGACGCTATCAAAAAATTCTTCGAAGAGATGACTGACTTTGGAATAAAGGTCGTCGACAAGTTTCTCGAGTACTGGCCGGCACTTGACGGGATAAACATCCATGATGACTGGGGCGCGCAGAAGAATGCTTTCTTCTCAAACGAGATTGCCAGAGAGATGTTTTTGCCGTATATGAAGGAGCTTACAGGCCATATACATAGCAAAGGCCGCTACTGCACGCTGCATTCATGCGGCAATATCGAAGACAGGGTTCAGGTATTTATTGATGGCGGGTTTGACCAATGGGATCCCCAGACGATGAACAACACCCAAAAACTTTACGAAGACTTTGGCGATCAGATTATTATATCTGTAGTTCCTGATATGTATGATGTAGAGAATACAAGCGAAGATGAGCAGCGCCAAAGGGCCAGAGATCACGTAGACCGCTTTGTACAGCCCAAAAAGCCCAGCATGATTGGCTTTTATGGAGCTTGGGCATTAACCCCTGCTTTTTCATCAGAAATGTATGAGTATTCGCGCAAGAAGTACTTATCGTTTTAGAAGCAATACCTGATTTGAATGGGGCTGCAAAAGCCCCTTTATAGGAAAAAAATACGAATGGCGAAATGCTGGATGGCAGTTCCGAAATACTCTGCCTTCCAGCATATTTGCTATATTATAGCTGCATTCATACTGCAAACCAACATATGCTGCAATAATAAGCTTCAATGGGGCCTTGGCAGCAAATCAAAACAGCCTGCTGAGCAGCCAACCTTAAAAAAGGGAAAAGCCTACATATCTCAAAACTGAATAAAAAACCGTCTCGCTGAGGCGGGTTTTTGCCATTCCTTAGGTTCGATAGTATGAAGCAGCGGACGAAGCTGTCCTTGTCATCCCGGACGGCGCAGAAAGAAGCGTTCCGATTGCAGTCAAGGCAGGCGACGCCTGGAAACAGTAGCTGCACTAAAAAGGCTGGCTTTGCCATGCTCTGTTTTAAGCGCGTCCAGATATAAGGATTGTGATATAGCAATGAAAGGAATTACGTATATTGCGCCAAATCCAAAAGTAATCATACTAAGCATCGCTGGCATAAAAAAGCTTGTAATAAATGCTAGGTAATCAAGTCTAAATCCTTTCATTATACTATAGGCTTTTTTTAGTATATCAAAGATATTTAGTGAAGCGCTGTCAGCAACTATAGCAGAGGATAGGCCAAAGCTTATTTGCCATATAATTTCAGCAACGATTAAAATAAAGGATGTTAGAATGTTGTTAAGGTTTAGCAGTACGCTAGTATTTATAAGCGCTATGTGCAATATAGCCATTACAGTAGCAGGTACCCATGCTCTCTTTAGCGATTTAAAAAAGCTTATATTGCTGGTTAATGCATCATTACGAATGATTTGAAAGCAATAAGCAGTGAGTATTATTCGAAAAATTGCAGGTGGTATTTGAGGCAATGTTATTAAAAGAAAGCGTAGTAACAGTGGCATGTTTGAGTTATAAGGTATAAATGCAGTCCATATAATATACGATAACATATAAGCAACGAGAAAAATTGCTGTTGAATAAAATAAGCTGTTGTGCTGAGAGTTTGATAAAATAGCCTGTGCTTTTTCCTTAATATCTTTTGAGTTCATCTTTAGTAATTCCTTTTAGTTTTCATGGCAGCTCTTAAAAAGATCTGACATATTTTGGTTAATGCTTCTGGTTTTATGCAATAACCTGTACCAAGTTCGAGTCGTTGATGAGCCAGTATAATTTGTACCTGTGTAGAAAGTGAATACAAATTTTGAAACGTGGCCTATTCCTGATACAAAACCTGAACTATTTACATCGTAAGTTGAATATTTATGCGATACTCCGGTGGAGCGTTCGCACGGATATGGTAAAAGCAGCTGCCATAGCATCTCCTATCCAACCTAAAATTTGGCTTAAACTGATAATATTGATTTAAACGTACTTATTATTGTAGTTTTATTCTGCGTTGTAAAAAAACTGTCAAAAGTCCTTTGATATTACTGCAGTATAGTAGTATTTGCAATTTTGTATCGTTAAGGCAACTACGCCTGGCCCCATTAAAACTGCCTCGCCGTGAGTACATAAATGCATATTATATGCGCCTGGGATCGGTTTGTCGAAGCATGGCAGATACTCGTTTTGCATTGAGCTCAATTACCAAAAACTGGCCGAGGAACTTGCTATAAATTGCAATAAAATGTAATATTTGTGCTATAATACGATCAAAGCGAACATTATTGCCGGTGGTGGAGGGAGAAGCGTTGCGTCCAACAGTTAGCATTGTTGATGGAATAACAATTGAGATGGGCCAGCCGGGAAGTTTTAGCACAGCTGCACAACTCTCATTGATGGCCCTAAGGGCGAAAGCATACAGCCTGCTTGGCATAGAGTCTGAAGATGAAGCGATGCGCTACTTAGGCTTTCTTTGGATGGAAAGCAACAATTTATTTTCGTATAAATACTCCTATGTCGCTAAAGTAGCGGCTGCAGCGCCTGTTGCACTGATCTCGTGCATACCCGGAAATGAAGTAAAAAAAGCTGCTATGGCAACAGTTCTAAAAAGCGCCAGGGCAGGCGGCATAAAGAATATGCTGCACGCTTTCAAGCCTTTTGGCGACTTGGCAAAGCAGATTCTTGACATAGAATGCAGCCGTGACGAAATGATTGTCTACACCCTTGCAGTGATGCCGGATTATAGAAGCCAAAGAATTGGAGGCATACTCCTTAGCTATGCAGAAACCCAAGCCAAGTTGCTTGGGTTTAGTAAAATCAGTATTTTATGCGATGATGCAAAGCCTTACTTTTCCCGGTTCGGATATGAGAGCGAATGCCAATGCACTATGAGCAAAAGCATATAGGCTCATTTTTTTTCGTACGGGTAAAGAGCATGGTAGGGCACTTCAAATTTGGCATAGTCGCCTAAGACATGGGGCACCGGAACCATCAGAAGCAGGGAGTTTTCTGTTATAGCGGAATGGACTTCGCTTGAACTGGTTTTGTCAGCTTTCTTTAGCAGCTTCGCCAACTGTTTTGTATCCTGCGCTTTTAAGTAGTCCAGCGCTTCAATAGCTTCCCCTGCATAAGTGTTGTAAAGCACGCAATCTGTAAATTCCTTGTCTATTTTATAGAAATCTGCCAACCTGAGCATTTTGCCGCTTGGAACAGATATATTGGCGCTGTATGCAATATTCGCCGGATGCGCCCATCCGGGGCTTGAAGCGTCTCCAAGGAAAACAATTGAAATAATGCTGCTGTTTACCAGGGCAACCTTGTAGCCTACTTGAAGGCTGGCATTTTTGTCTATTGATTTTATTATTCCCAGAGCAGCTTTTTCAATTGCATTATTGATCTTATCCTGCGCTTTTGCATCCGGATAGTTTGACAAAACAGGGTATTCGATTGTGACTCCTGCAAGCTGGTATTTTTCGGTAGTTAGCAACAGGCTGGTTTCCTGTGCATTGGCAGTTTCATACACAGCTGAAAAAGTTGATGCTGCGGCTTTGCAGCCAACGGCTGTGCACATGGTTAGCAGTGCGCAAATAATAGCAAGTTTTCGTTTCATTTTTTTAATATGCGCAGCCATCATGCATAGGGCATGCGCAGCCTCCTTATATGCTTTGTGATTTCCCGCTGTTAGAGTATATTGTGGGAAAACTCGGTTTAGAAGCATATAAAGGCAGCGCTTTGTCGAAGCAAAAGCAAATTGCCTGGCAAGCTTTCCTGCCAGGCAACCGTATGTGCATTATTTATGTTTGTGGCTCTTGCTTACTCGGCAGCTTCAAGCCCGGCAAACATTTTGCGGCTGTTCTCATAAATTACTTTATTGAACGCAGCTCCTGCAGGGCCAAATGGAGCGCCTACAATTACAGGCTTTTCGCTATATGTCGGGCCGTACTTTTCAACAAAAGCTTCCGCAGCAGCTATAGCAGCTTCTTCAGTGACTTCCATGCCAACAAGGCCGATGTCAGCTGCGCCAAACCCTATAACTATTTGATCGCCGTATTCTTCCCATATAGCGGCTTTGTCGTTTATTAGCGACATGCCGTTCCATACGTCGAATCCAATCTCGATCATAGCCGGAACCAGCTTTGCATTGGCTCCGCAGCTGTGGAATTCAACTAGCATGCCCATATCATGGCAAGCATCCACAATCTTTTTGAGTGGAGGCACAAGCATTTCCCTGGCAGTAGCCAAAGAGAAGAATGGTGAGCGCTGGCTGCCCCAATCGTCATGGAAGTAGAAATAATCCATGCGGAAATACTCTTTGTATTTTGCAGCCAGATCTATGTACAGATCTGCCAGCTTGTCGAATATTTCATGGAGAGCATCCTTTTGCTCATCATCAATGAGAGCCATAGCAGCATTTTCGAAATCCATCCACGAGATCAAGCGCTCAAACATCCCGTTTAGCTGCCATGTATTCAAAGCCTGCTCTGTTCCAAACAGCTCGATATTAGCTTCCCTTGCGCCTTCCCAGTCATATGAATCAAGATCAGGGAATGTGATGACGTCTTTCCAGTTGTTAGCGTCATCAAGAGCCGGCAATCCGGGCCTTACTATTGATCCGCCAGTTACAGGAACATACTCCCACATTATCCCGAACATATCCGGGGAGCCGACTGTTGCGACGAATTCTTTCTCTTCGTCTGTCTGCATCTGGCGCTCTACGACAAACACTCGGGCAAAGTTGTCGGGAACTACCCGTGGCGCAAACATAGCAGTGTCTCCGCCTTTGATCATCCAAAGGGGGTTTTCTTTTTTAATTGCTGCAAAGTAGTTGTCTTTCGGGCTTATTGGGGTGCTGAACTTTACAGCGCCGGGCATAACGCCGGTAGCTGATGGGAAAGTCCCGGCTTCAACAAGCTCATCAGGGCTAAAAGGTATTCTGTCCATCTAAATCCTCCTTATTGTTTTAAATTATTATTTATTCTGGCCAGAAAAATATTATAAAGCATACGATCTTTTGCCTTGCTTTGCAAGCAGCTTAAGAGGCAGCTTCCGCAGCGGCTCTGCGCTCATCAGCAATCCTTTTGTTTTCTGCTGCTGCTTCCTGGGCATATATCGGATCTACTTTATAGCCAAAGGCGAACAGCAATCCGGCAAGTATATAGCTTAGCATCGGTATGATCAGCCAGATTTTAACGAATCTGGAAGTATCGGACATAACGCCAACGCCATCAATGATTTCGTATCCGGTGTTGTTGAGCATGAACGATACGAATGGGCCTGACGCTATAAAGCCAAACTTTATTGGCAGGTTGCTCAGCGACATTATAAACGGGCGATTGTCTATGCCTGTTTCATAGAGCTGGACTTCAGCAGCGCTGATCCACAGGTTCTGGCCCCAGGCTCCGGCGATCGACATGCCGAGTGCCTGTACCCACATAACAACCATGTAAAGCCAAGGGTTGCCGTCTGCAAAGAAGAAGCATATTGCATACGTAAGCGTAAACCATGCGTACATAAACAGCGAGGAATTTTTGTTGCCAATCTTTTTGGCTATTGCAGGGCAGAACATGGCAAGGCCCAGCGAAACAAACCCTGCAACTGTGCCTTGGAAAGCTTGCAGAGCCATGTTGCCTACTGAGAACCTCCAGTAGTACTGCAATCCGGCGCTTAGCACCTGGCCTCCAATGCCGGTTAGCAAAGAGCAGCACAAAAGAACCATTGTTGGAACGCTTTTCATAGCATTGGCGTACATCTTGAAGATATTTGTTTGCGCTCCCATTGCCGCAGTTGGCTTTGGCGAGTCTTTGGGCTCAAATTGCTTAGTTGCTATAAAGAGAATAATATTGCCGGCAAATGTCATTGCAGCAAAGATGCATGTTACTATGAAATACCCGCGGCCATTAGGGAGAATGGTGTTCAGGTATGTAATAAGAGGCACAGTGATTGCCGATGATGCAATTCTTATAATGCTCATGCCGCGCTGCTGCATTGCAGATATTGCCAGGCGGTTGTTCTGGTTAGGGCCGGCAACTTTTATAAGCAGCGTGCTCGATGCAACTGTCACGAAGTTCATTGGGAAATGGATGAAGCAGTAGAACACAACAATTATGCCAAGCTTTGCAGCTACTGACACTGGTGGGTTCAAAAAGCACATTATTGTCCCTATTTGCGAGACAGTATAGCATCCAATGACCCATGGCCTAACCCGCGCTTGCCTTTGTACAATAGCGCCGGAGATAAGCGATACGGCCAAGTCAGCGAAGCGGGCAATAGTAACGACAGCTACAAAGGACGAAACCGATACGCCTGTGTACTCTGTTGAGTAGAACTGAAGGTGCACAAGCGCCATGGTGCTTGATACGCCATTAAGAATAGAATATATCAGGTATACCCAAGGGATATACTTTGGAATCGTAACTTCCTGCTCTATTTGTATAGCAGCTTTGTTATCGCTCATTAAATTTCCTCTCAATTGGTTTATTTTTTTGTTCGTTGAACATTTTCCTGCTTTCGCAGAGAGAATTCGCCTCCTGAGCACGTGAAAGGCTTCTCCTCAATTGTCGGGCCCATACTTTGCAACGAATCTGATAACTGCAGCGGCTGCATCCTCATCTAAAGTCTTTAGTGAAATAGTGGCGCCAGAAGCAAGCCCGGCGCTCTGGTGCCGTTTGCCAGGAAAGGCGTATTGGCGGCTGTGCCTTTCCTAGCCCACTCAGCTGCATGCGCAAAGCTTTTTGGCTCTTTGCAGCCATAAAGCTTCTTGCCTCAGGAATGCTCCCGACTATCCCGAACATATCAGGGCCTCCTGCCAAATCCTCACTGTCAAGTGAAGGGCGCAGATTCCTAAACAAGCGATGGCAGTATTAGCGCCAACGCGCAGAGCAAATTTAGCCCTATCGCTTTTGATTGGGATCTGCAAGGCATATCGCCTGGTTTATAAAGCGCAATAAAATTCTCTTTTGTGGAAATTGGCAGGCTGAACATTTTGGTGCCGGGCATTCTGGCCCAACCGGGGGGTATGTATTATCGGGATTAGGCTCCTGTAGGCTGAATGGGACTCGTTTTAACATTAAATACAATTCCTGCTTTCATTTTCTATCATGCTGCAATGAATCCGTTGCTGAAAAGATTTGCTGTTTCGCTAACCACCTCCTGCCTAATGAATGCTATAAAATAATGCAGCAACAAGAAGCTGCTGTATAAGAGTGCTAAGCAGTATATACATAATGCCTGGCTAGCAGAAGAGCACTGCTGGCATTTATATATGAAATTGAATAGATCTCAGTATATTTTTATGTTTTCGTTAGAACTATTATTAATAAAGCTTTCGAAATGCTTCTTTAACTGGAATACAAGCTAAAGAAGAGCAAAAAATTCATCAAGCAATTGGATTTCTTTGAATTGCACATATATGTATTCCAGATAAGCTTATGCAATAACATTCCCCAAAGCTGCCAGTTGTGCTTAGCAAGAATTTCTTGATTAAGCAAATATAAAGAAACTGCTAAAATATTATTGGAAATAGGCTCCTAAATGCTCGTTAACATTAATACTTGAATTTTCTCAAATTATATCACATCTATAAAGGGTTTGCATCAGTAAATCGAATAATTCCGGTAAGCTTTAAATAATTTGTAGCTTTTTACGACTAATATAAAAATTAACTCAAAAAGGATAAACGAGTTGATATTTATTATAAAAGGAAAAGCAATATTAAGCGCTGCAAATAAGGGGCAATAGCTGCAGCCAGCCTCTGGCTTTGGCATAAGTGCATAAATAGCGGTGATGCCAGCAAATATAAATACAGTAAATATAAAAAATAGGCCGGATCGATTAATCAGCGAGCTTTCGCCAGCAAATAATCCCGATACCCGTTTATATTTTGGATTTTGCAACTATCTTTATAACAGTTCCAGTGGCACTAGGAGATATTTACAGATTTCTTTTCAAAGGATGCAATCGATTTTTGGCCCACATTTCTGACGCACACCCCAGATCGATTTATGGGCAGTATGCTGTTATCTGAAGAGTCGCGAGTTCGCGGACTAAGATTATGAATCGACACAATGTGCCATTAATAGCATGAATTCCAGCATTATGCATGCTATCCTATTGTTAACTCCAAAAAAAGGATAGCGCA
>WRIY01000045.1 GCA_009782515.1 Eubacteriaceae bacterium | reverse complement strand
CTGTCTTTTTTGGCTGCTGTGGTTTGTGCTACAATTGTTTTGCAATGGTTCCAGCTGCTCTATCTCCTTTGTGGTTGTAACAAAAGGATAGCATGCATAATGCTGGAATCTATGCTATTAATGACACATTGTGTCGATTCATATTCATAGCCATCAAACTTACGACTCTTCAGTCTAAAACCTGAAGCTGAAAAGGAAGGCCATTTATATGAGCGCTTTTGAAAGGAAACATCCAGATTGTTGTGGAAAGGCCAAGCCCCATTCCTTCGTATAGCGCTTCAGCTTGCTGGTAATATGCTTTGGTTGATTTTAGTATTTGGGCTGGCATCAATATCGTTTTCCATCATGCTCCCTATCTATTCAAAGCATACCTACAAACAGATAATGCATGCTTATTGGCTTTATTTGCAGCCTTATATACATTTGCGCCGCTGAGGCTCCTGCCCACCAGCTTACAGCATATGCCGCCTGCTTTCAGCATACTGTGGTTTGCGTGCTTTAATTGAGCTCCCCATAGGGTGGGCGATAAAGCGAAGCGAATTGTATATGTTAATTCATTGAGAGTATAATACTATCGTACATTCATGCAATAGCTTTTTCAGCATAAATCGCTTTAGCATTTTTATGATTTGCTGCAATGCTTCTTTCATGAATGAAGCCAGTGCATGTGTGATTACGCATAGGCATCTCGTTATAAAATAGGAGCGGTTATGACACGCAGTGATTTTTTTTGGAATTTCTTAATGAGCCTAATGTTCCTTGCATTCTTCGGCTTCTACGTTTTATTGATCGTAATGCTGGCTGCGCCTTCTATTTCATTAGTATACCTTTCGATCTATGTTATTAGCCTTACAGCTTTCGCTGTCTTAAATGGCATATGGGGGTTTTTCAAGCCCAAAAGCCGCAATAGAATCATCTTGGTATCAATGTGCGCAATGGGCTTGCTAATTGCCTCAACCGAATATAGCCGAGTTTATCGAAGCCGTTACAGCGTTCATGATGAATATGACAAGAATACAACATATACGATCAAGCTTAATGAGCCGCTTGAACTGCTAATTACAGAAAATATCCCTATTCTAGATGGCGCAACGGCGCTTCAGCAAGTATATACATCCTTTGCAGCCAATGTATTTAATACGACGGAGTATGCTTTCTATTCGACAACCCCACATGCTTTTGAGCGCCTAATAAACGGAGAAGTCGATATAATCATTGCAGCAGCGCCATCTGAAAGCCAGCTGCAAGCTGCTAAGGATGCTGGAAAAGAGCTTACGCTCACCCCTATCGGGCGTGAGGCATTTGTCTTCTTTGTTAATTCCGAAAATCCTGTTAGCTCATTGTCAATTGACGATATAAAAAGAATTTATTCAGGCAAGTCAACGAACTGGAAAGAGTTTGGAGGCACAAGATCAAGAATAGTGGCATTTCAAAGAAATGAGGGCTCAGGAAGCCAAACAGCCCTTATTTCATTAATGTCCGGCACACGCCTCATGAACGCGCCGAAAGAGTTCTACCAAAGCTCGATGGATGGCATAGTGAGGGCTGTCTCGCAGTACAGAAATTATAAGAATGCTATTGGTTTCTCATTCCTATACTACATTACTGAAATGCAAGATGGCAGCGAAATCAAGCTTTTATCCATTAATGGCGTTTTTCCGAGCAGGCAAAGCATTGCTGACGGATCCTACCCCTTAGCTTCTAGTTTCTACGCTATAACAGCAGGATCAGATAATCCGAACCTTGATGCATTTATTGGCTGGATTATATCAGATCAAGGGCAGTATATCATTACAGAAGCTGGCTATACTCCACTTCAGGCACAAACAGAGTAGATATTTTAGTGCGCTGGCAGAGCAAAATTCGAATCATTCTGGCGCTGCCCACTAAAAGGCACTCTGAATATCACAACAGCTGAAAGTGGCTGGCATGGCACTGAGAACAATAAACTCTTGATGAATTGCAGCATATGCATCCAAGCAACATATTTTTTGCCAAAAACTGCAGCTCAAAAAACCACGCAGTCTTCTTCAGGCTCGAAAAATTCATACTGGGCAAAAGCATATTTTTCCCCTAATATGCAATATGCGCCACGCCTTTATTCCTGCCCTGCATCCTTTTTAGGCTTTGCTTGCGCCTTTTGCGCTTTGGCTTTTTTGCCTCGTTGGCTTTCGCTTCGCTGTCTCTGGCTTCAAGCCGTGCCGACTGGTTTGGGAGCCTATTGCTCAAAGCGAATATAAAGCTCAATGAATGTTTGGTAGCTCAGCGAACCCATCTGGCCTTCGCTTAGGGGCGCCTTCTTGCTGTTGCAGTACTCCATGAGGCAATAAGGCCAGCGGCATGAAGCGCGTCATCGCCAAGGGCATTTTCCAGTGCTCGCTAATAGCTATGCCTCTGCAGTTAATAAACCTTGCACATAACAGCTATGCTTTCTCAATTCACTTAATGAGTTGTATTCTGCGGTCGAGCGTGATATAATAAACACTACATATAGCGTTGTACAAGAGGTGTTCGTATGGATATAGAGTGGTTAACCCCTGAAGAAGTAGCTAATAGATGGGGAATAAAAGCACGGCAAGTTCAAGCCATGTGTTCAAGCGGAAAAATATCCGGTGCTGTTCGTAAGGGCCGGATATGGCTAATACCAAATAATACACCAAAGCCGATTGACGGAAGAACCAAGGCTGCGAAACACAAAGAAAAGTAAAACCAGTTAATTGTAGAGGAAATATGATGAATGAACTTAAAGCCATTAGCCTTTTTTCTGGTGCAGGCGGGATGGATATTGGCATAAAAAAAGCAGGCTTTTCTGTACTAGCTGCGTTTGAAATCGATAAATATTGCTGTGAAACATTACGCGCTGCCGTTGAGCGTGAACGTACAAATACAGTCGTTTATGAAACCGATATTCAAACCGTTGACCCTACAAAAATTTTGGAAGAACTTAATATTGAACCACTCGAATTGGACTTGCTTTTTGGAGGGCCTCCGTGTCAGCCTTTTTCATTAGCGGGCAAAAAAAACGGTCTTTCCGATACTCGCGGGCCACTTTTGTTTGAAATTATACGATTTGCAGAATATTTCAAGCCCAAAGTTATTTTACTCGAACAAGTGAAAGGGTTGCTTACTGCGAAAGACAGCAACGGAAAAAAAGGTGGCATATTCGAACAGTTCATTTCTAAACTCGAAGAAATTGGCTACATACCAAAATGGCAACTTTGTTGTGCTGCTGATTATGGAGTGCCGCAATTAAGAAATAGGGTTTTTATTGTAGCCACTCGCGGAGTAAATGGATTTGAATTTCCCGCACGAACACATGCACCACAGGAAAATACACCAAATCTTTTCGGGCATTTGCCATATGTGACTGTGGGTGATGTGATTGAAGGGCTTGGTGAACCCTCAACTAAAATAAAAGGTGTAACTATTTACGATAGAGAAGATGGCCATGTTGATGTTACTCCGCCTCGCGACAAGGAACGTATAGCACAAGTGCCAGAGGGGTCATATTTAGCGGCACAAACCCATTTAGATAAAGAGCTGCGGCGCAATCTTCAACCTAAAGATACGACAAAGTACCTTAGGCTAAATAGGCGCAAGCCGTCAAACACGCTTCGCTGTGGTGAAATTTTTTTCCACCCAACAGAGAACAGATATTTAACACCACGCGAATATATGCGTATTCATGGCTATGATGATGATTATAAATTGTTCGGGCCAATACGTTCTCGAACAGGCACAGTAAAAAATCTAGACCAGCATAGACAAGTAGCAAATTCAGTTCCACCTCCGTTAGCGTATGTTATAGGTGACGCAATACGGAGGTATCTACATGAGTAAAATATTTGAACTCTACGGACACAGGCTCGATTGTTGGGACGAAAAAGCGGAAAAAAATCTTAGCCGTGTCTGGTGCCCTTTTATGAACGCCGAATGTGATGGCGGTGGCAATCGTTTTCAATCAGCAATAGATTTGAACAAAACTCCCGAATTAAAAGCAAAAATTCCAAATAAGAATATCATTCAAGTGGGTGTGTGTTCATTAAAGCCTCGCCAAAATGAACAGCCGTGGATTGTATGCCCTCGGAGACTGCTCTCGCTAAAAGGTGGTAGTTTGTCGGACAAGCAATCTTTTGTGCGTAGGCACTTGTCAGATATTTCTGAACTGGAAGCGGGTAAAAAATACCTCGCATGGTCAGAAGTGAAAATCAAAACACAAGTCGCTGTGGGGAAAAATGATGCAAGGTCGTTTGACTATACTTTCGATTACATTCTTTCGGGCGTACAGAAGAAAAAACTTGAAGATATAGCGCATATTGTCGGTTTATCCCCTCCCGTGGTTAGGCGGTTAGCTGCCGAAAACGGATTCACAATAGCATCTCGAAATTCTGACATTTGGGTTGACGATTTTCCGACAGACCCCTTAATCATCATTGAAGTAATGACATCAAGCACATCAGGCGGGAACAAACGAAACCGCACACAAATTGCAATGGCTTGTGAAGATGCCATTTTGAAAGGCGATAAACATACTGCGCCGGGCATCAATTATCGCCAAGTATGGGCGAGAATGGTTAGTCAGCTTATTGTAAAATCGCAAGTTGGAATGGCATGGGGTGCAAAAACGGTTTGGCTTGTTCAAGATGTTTTGGCTGACTATATATCGAAGTCAACAGGGTTGATTTTATCGCAATATTTATCTGAACATTTGGACGAAGTGAATATTTTAGCATATGGGTATGGGGATAAAATTGACTCCCTTGGCGATTCAATAATTGAACTCGAAAATGGGAATCTTTTTGCAGGGCCAATCACAAAGTCGGGCGATGCATTTTCGCATGACGGATTTATTGATATTGTCAAAATTGGCGCGCCACCACCAGAAGAACAAATTTGGAAATCACTACTAAAAAAAGCACCTATTGGCGTTTGGAAATGGTAGTCTTTATTAAGTAACTGTTGAGTCGTAAGTTCTTTGCCTGGCCTTACAGTCTAAGGCTATATCTTCCAAGCTATAAATGTCGAATTCATGGGGATTGCATTAGGGTAGCCCTGATTCGCTGGAGGCAGTTTCTGATCCGAAAGATCGGGAAAAGATCCTCAGGGCAATTTGGGCAACAGAAAGGTATGCGGCTATCGGGTGCATAGCGGCAGGTACCAGAAGGCGACGTATGCAGAATCAGTGTCGGCTGGCTATGGCGTATTATTGGGATTGTCGCCTGGTGAGGTAGCCTCGAACTCCTGGCGTATAATATCTTCCTCTGCCCTCCTTAAATTCCTCTCAGCATAAAATTTTTGTCGTGCAGTTAAAAATATCTTTGCAGGATGGTATATAACGTTTAGGAGTGTTTTGCGAGAGATTGCCTTGGTGCTGCATATCGCAATAGGCAAGGTGCATTATGCGCAAGAAAGGGCCCTTGCTGGAAAGCTTGCCAATGCCCTTGGCTATGGAGGGCAGTCGTTTGTCGCCGCGCTTCTTAGAGGGCGCAAAGGCTCTCTTGAGCTGTACCCAAGCCTGGAAAAAGACATTAGAGATCTCATGCAAAGCAAAAGCATGTGCGATCCCAAGTTCAAGAACGATTGGCAGTATTCAAGCCTAAGCCTAAGGGAGATAACAGAAGAGCTTTCAGATCGATACGGCTACACAAGCCTGCCAAAGAAATCGGCTCTATATACAGCTTTGGATGCCCTTGGCTACAGGCTAAAGCCTGTGCAAAAAGCCAAGCCATTTAAGAAAATCCCTGAAACTGATTTGATCTTTTACAATATTGGCAGGGTTCGAAGCCAAGCTGAGGCCGACGAAAATGCTGGCTGGATATCAATAGGCTGCAAGGATAAAGTGGATATAGGCCCTTACTTCAGAGGGGGCAAAAGCCGAACTGGCGCTGCAGGGGCAGACCATGATTTTAAGCCGCAAACCCAGCTAACGCCGTTTGGCATTCTCGACATGAAATCAGGCCAGGCGCATATAACAATGGCAGCTGGGCCGGCGACAGCTGATTTTATGGCTGACTGCATCGAGGAATGGATAGATGGGAATATGCAAGGAAAAAAGGCCTTGTATATTTTTGCAGGCAATGGAATGGAAGGCTGCCTTAAGCGGCGCCAATGGGTGAGGCGGATGCTGCAAATCTCAGCAGAGCGCAATATAGCTATAGTGCTAGCCTATTATCCGCCATACCACAGCAAATACAGTCCAATAGAGCGCGTGTGGGGAAGGCTTGAGTGCCATTGGAATGGGGTGCTCTTGAACACTGTGCAAGACGCTGTTGGATATGCTATAACAGCAGTGTTCAACGGCAAGAAGCTTCTTGTTCGCTATAGCGAAAAGAAATACGAAAAGGGCATAAGCGCCTCAAACAAGGCAAGCCAGGCGATGAGGCAGGGGCTTTGCCTGATTGCAGGAATAGAGCAATGGCATGCGCGCATTGAGCCGGAAAGCGCCAGAAAGGCATTGGCATGCACAGACGAAACAGAAAAAGCAGAAGCTGCGAAAGCGGCTAAAAAAGCAAAAGCCCAGAAATCTGGCACACGAATAAAAAAGGCGAAAGCCAAGCCAAAAAAAACGCAAAAGAAGGGCTCCAGCAAAGACAGGGCAGCAAACAGGCAGGCCAAGCAGGAGAAAGAGGAAGGGCAAATGCCCTCTTTGGCTAGCGCGGCAAGCGACATGCAGCATGCGCCTCGCTCGGGCATCAGCCAGATTCAAGAAATGTACAAAGACATTCTTGAGAAGAAAAACGGCATGGGAAAATACAGGCAAGCATTAATTGGGCCGGAGTGTGCTAGCGCAATTCTAGAAGAACTATGAAAAACACTATTCAATGGATAGCATGAAAGAATCCGTTTTAATTAACGGAGTATTCCTTATCGTTATCATTGCAATTATTATATATTTTCCCATTATTCATTCATTTCTGGAAAAAGTGCTGATGCCCTATGCCAGTCAACGTAAGAAACAATGTAAAGAGACAGAGTTTTGCCGTCTTTTTGCATCTTCTTCACATATGGTTGCATGTAACGCTTAACTTGAAGTATGCTAAGCAGCCATCGCATTTTTTATTCATTTGTATGCACATCTTCACAAATCATATATGATTGTTGCTTTTTTTACAAGATCATATTTTTATCAATGAAATACAGTAAAGAAATAGGATGGAGGGCAAATCATCATCTAATCATAGCAATATTTTTTGGCCACAGCACATTATGCTATTTTCTACGCTTTTCCCAAATGTATTGGGCAAGAAGTAAGATTAATGCCACCACGGTTGTGGGTATAGCAGTTTGCCATACATTATCAATCGAACTGCTAAAGGCTAATGGAACTGTAAATAAAACGAATACCGTACAAAAATAAAAAAACAAAATTAACCCTGCACCCAACAATGCATACTGTGCGATTTTCTTCATCTTCATTCCTCCGATTATATAAATAACGTAGCCTGCCTTCTTCTCCGAATCAGACTCGCTTAATGGTTTACTTCAACACGGCAACTTTACAATCTGCCTAATCGCTTTTTGGCAAGGTTCAAGCTGTTCCCGGCTATCTGCTTATACTGGTAGACTGATTGTTACCTTTCTGCACTCACTACAATGATATGATTCGATAATTCTGTGTTTTAGTAGCAAGGCTATCACTTAACCAAATACCGCTGTTCTGCGGATTAATCTTTGGTTTTTCTCCTCTGGCATACAGCCACCTCGGATTGATGGATGCCTCCGTAAAATCATCAGTGCTTAGATTCAGGGATCTGTACAGCCTGTGCAGGATTATCATTATCAAGCGCTTGGCGCTTCACAAGAACATTTTGGCTTGGTGTCTGCCTCAAGCTGCCAGGAGCTTGAGACTTGGCTTGACGCAATGAGCGCTGATATTGCAATGCACCCAGTCCAGATTGTCCCTGGCAGATCGCCCAAGCGAAAAGAGCCGAGGGATAAACGTTTTCCTATGAACACGCAAGCGGTAGTTTATTAAGTTTCAACAATGATTATTCATTCATTTCTTGATGCACCCATGCCAGTTCCTGTTGGAATCAGTGTCAAGAGATTCACACTTTTGAAGCAGAGTTTTGCCTGAACTCTTTCATCGGATTTCATACGCTTTATAAAGCCATATATGATTGTTGCTGTTTTTACAAGATCCTATTTATGGCGTGCTGTATTGCTGCTTGTGCTTAGCAGCTTTTTTCTGAAATGTTATTAATTATACCATTTGGCCCCCAGTAAGGATGCTTAGGCAGACTAGCCATGCACGTGCAAGATATGAATATCAAAGCTAAACAGCATATTGGTTAAGCAGCTTCCCCCGTACCGCCAACCAGCGCTCACTTGTCGGCTATGCTTATGGAAAAGAGCGAATAATGTATTAATTTCGTAGTGTTATGCAAAATAAATACCAGAATGAAAATGCTTTCATATCAACATCCTGATCAGGGATCTGCCATATTGGCTTGTGCTATAATATCTCAAATGGATAAAAGCGTGATACAGAAGGTAAAGAAGCTAAGCGAACAAATAGGCATTGATGATCCATGCCTGCCGGTGAAGCTTGTACTGCTAAAGCTCATGCATGACAGGGGTTGCTACTTTGACATAAAAGCAAGCCTGAATGAAATACTCAATTGTTTTACATTTGACAGAATAGCGACGTTGTGGGCAGGCAGAATAATATCTCTGTATTACGAAGATCCTGTGTATGTGCCAAAGGCCAGCAGGCAGCCCATATTAGAGCTTCTGAGCGATCCAACCATTGATCTAAAGATTGAGACCGAAATGGCTTTAGGCCAGATATATGAAGAAACAATACCTATCTATGAGAAAAAAGAGCTTGGGATTACATATACGCCTGACGAGATAAGGGAGTATATGACCAGCATCATAAGAAGCGAGATTGAGCCAAGCGATCTGCTGCTTGATCCATGCTGTGGGTGCGGGTGCTTTCTGCTTGCTTTCTACCATTCCCTTTTGAATTCCTACTACAGCAAGAATGCTGAAGAGCCAATAATCGAGCTGCATGAGCGCATACTAACTGAAAATATCTATGGCATAGACACATCCCCGCTTGCAGTCGCCCTTTCAAAGCTATCGCTTGCGCTTTTATTCCCGACATATATAGAGTGCCCCCATATATACGCTGTTGATGCTTTGACAGAAAGCTCAGGCATTTTAAAAGAGTGCACTTTCGACTGGATAGTGACAAACCCTCCCTACATAGGCCATAAGAACTTGGCGCCTGAGTATAAAAAAGAATTGTCTGAGCTGTATCCTGAAGTTTTTTACAACAAAAGCGACATCTCTTACTGCTTTTTCTCCCTGGGGGAAAAGCTTCTAAAGCCGGATGGCGGGCTGATATACATTACCAGCCGCTACTTTACGCAAAGCATGTATGCCCAGCGCTTAAGATCCTTTTTGCTAGAAAAGTTTACCTTTCACAGCATAGTGGATTTTTACGGCATTCGGCCGTTTAAAACAGCTGAGGTAGACCCTCTAATAATATTTTTGCGCAAGGGCAGGTATTCAGGCAATGTTTTCACAGCAAAGAAAGCCAGCGAAAAGAGCTTTGACCTGCTCGACCCGGCAAAAGAAGGCTACTCCCTCATAGAAATACACCAAGACGAAATGACTGATGAAAGCTTTTCATTCTCGACGAATGAAGAAAAGCTGCTGGTAAAATCCATTGAGGATCAATGCCCCCAGAGCTTAGGGGATCTGATGAATTCATACCAAGGCATTATAACCGGATTCGACAGAGCTTTTGTTGTCAGCGGAAAAAGCCCAGAAATACTGGAGGCTATTGATGAGTGCGGCGTGAAATGGATCAAGGGAAAAAACTTGGCTGAACCCATAGAACACGCAGGCAAATGGCTTTTGTACATCGATGATGACAGCGATCCGGCCAGCATGCCTGTCTCGCTTCAAAGGCTATCGCTATATAAGCAAAAGCTGTCGTCGCGAAGGGAAGTAAAAAAGGGGTCTAGAAAATGGTATGCCCTGCAGTGGGGCAGAAACAAAAACCTGTTTGAAGGCCCAAAGATCCTATTTCCCTACAAGTCAGCAAGCAGCAGGTTTGTATACGATCCTGATGGCTATTTTTTCTCAGCGGACATATACGCCATATACCCAAGAGAAGGCTTCGAAGAAATAAACATGCAAAAGCTTGCCATGCTGCTCTCAAGCCCTATATACGATTCCTATTTCAAGGCTTTCCTCAAAAAGCTTGGAAATGACATGTACGAATTCTATCCCAATATGGTCATGAAGGCCAAGGTGCCTTCAGTAGAGCAGATCAATGCCCTTGAATCGATAGAGTCAGTCGAGCGCTTATTTTCAGGATGAAATCCTACAAAACAGGCTTCTGCATCCACTGTGCTTTGTCGATGGCGAGCTTGCAGCCTTCAAACGTGCCAATTTTGCCATCCGGGCCAGGGCGAAACTTGTCTGCTGCCATAGTCTCAACAACCTTCATTCCAAGCTTTCTAAGCGGCGCCAGCTTTTTTTCGTCTGCCAGCGCCCATCCTGCGTGAATGCTTTCTGCGCCCAGCTCCAGGAAGGCATAATAAAAAAGCGCCTTTAAGGCCTCATAATCGTACTCTTCAAAAAAAAACACGTTATTTGAAACATGGCCTATGTCCAGCGACTGGTTTTCATCTATATAATTGAAACTGACAAAGCATACAACCTTTTTGAGCGCTTTTGCCTCAACAGCCCAATATTGGCTATCGCCTGCAAAGTAGCTGCAAGCGCCCTTAATGCCATCTTCATCCAAAGGCCATGCATGATCGCAGTCAGCAAAGCCTGAGTTTTCATTTGATATTGCTATTTCCTGTAAATCCTTCCAATCGCCGGATTGGAACCGTCGTATAATCGTACGCTCTGTTTCGATCTGCATAATCACCCTCCCGCCATAAATACGCACTTGCAGCGTCTTGCGTAAACGACACTATCATTCTTCTTCCATTGCCCTTAGCTCATCCAAAGTTTTCATGACAGTCTTTCCTTCTTCTATCTGCCTAAGCGAGCGCTCTATAGCCTGCAGGTTCTCCGGGCTATAGAAATAGCTGGGCTCAGAATCAATGATGGCCACGAATGAAAGCTCTTTAAGAATGGCTACAAGGCTCTCAGCTTTTTTTTCATCGTCGATCTCAAGTATTATTTGCACCATGCAATTGCCCTCCTAAGACAATCATAGCATAGCCGCCAGGCAAACATTGCGTGCAGATAGATAAAAGCGCTATTCAAAACGTTGCAGCACAGCTATTTGCCATGAGCGCTCCCTTCATTCCAAGCTTTCCTTCCGTGTATATAGGGCACATCCTGATGCATAAGCTTTGCGCCCTTTTTTGAGGATGTAGGCATATTTGCACAGCTTCCTTTCTTTCATCTAGGCTAATCATGTTTGTCGCGTGAGCAGGCAAATCCAGCTTAAAAACGAGATGCAAGGCATCAGCTGATTCCGCCTTTCTATATGAACCCTGTTTCATCGGCGATTAAAATGCCTTCGCTGCCACCTATCTCGTCTGCGGTATAAAATAAAAGTGCTATGCGCACTGGCGCAGCCTGTCGCGGCAGCTTAAACCAGCAGAGCGACCGGGCAGCTTTTGCCTCCAGAAGCGTTCACCGCACGGCATAAAAAAGTCAGACACTAAAAATCTGTTTTGATAATGGTGCCAAAACCATGTATTGCTAATGAATGGCAAATGCTTCTCATTACTATTAATAAAATATAAAATGTTATACTATAATAAAAAACCACAGGATTTACAAGATGGATCAAGCTATAAGGCCAGGCCGTAAAATGCGCCAATTCATTGCTGCAATTTTAATAGCGCTCACTGCTGCAGGGTGCAATCAAAGCATCGCGCCAGCAACGCAAACTGTAATTCTCGATATAAACGGAGACCTATACCACACTCTCGGAAGCGAAGAGAGCTCTTGCTTTGCTGAAGCATGTTACGAGGCAGTGATAAACGATCTGCTCCGCGATGGCAATTTCGCATCCAGGCAAGAGGCTGAGGCTGAGCTTAAAAGCGGCTGCTACACGATTTATTCAACTGTTGACCCGATAATACAGGAGGCGCTTGACAGAGAAGCCAAAAATCCAGCTAACTTCCCTGAGCAAAACTTAGCTGCAAAGGAAGCCAGCCAAGCGCTTTACGAGAGCCAGGGCGAGCTGGAAGAGCTTATTGTCCAGCTCGCCGGAGCCGTCATCCACAATGATACCGGCCATGTTGCCGCAATCATCGGAGGCAGAGAAGAAAGCGGGGCAAGCTATAGCCAAAACAGGGCGCTTAAAAAGCTTTGCATAGGAACTTCGGCAAGCCCTCTGACAGTTTATGCTCCAGGCTTTGACACTAAGGATCTAAGCCTTGCAAGCTCGTTTAACGATGTGAAAACTGACTTCGCAGGCTATGTCCCATTAAACCAGCCTAATGTATACAGCGGAATGGCTTCGTGCAGAGCAGGCATACGCAACTCGGTAAACACCATAACTGTGCATGCTTTATATGAAGTTGGATTTGAAGCCAGTGTAGACTACAGCCAAAAATTTGGATTTGAGATCTCTTCAGAAGACGAAAAGTCAGCTGATGCCTTAGCATTGGGGAATTTCGCCCAAGGCCAAACGCCTCTTGCGCTGGCAAGCGCATACAGCGTTTTCCCTAATGGCGGCTTTCGCCATGAGCCAGCTTTTTATACCAGGATTGCTGATGCAAATGGCAAAACAATTGCTCAATCTTCCAACGATGAAGTTCAGGTTATATCAGCACAAGCAGCATTCATTACAACAGAGGCGCTAAAACAGGCCGCAAATGGCGGCACTGCAGTAGTAAGCGTTATTGGCCAGGAAGTTGGAGGCAAAACCGGTGATGCAAACAATGGCCAAGCAGCCATTTTTGCGGGCTTTACGAAAGAGTATACCGGCGCCTTTTGGTTCGGCTATGATTACCAAAGGATAGAAGGCATTGAGCTTTATCTCGAAACAACTGCAGGATACGACAAAAGCCCTGCCCTCTTCTGGCAAAAAGTGTTCACGTCTTTTTACAGGGAAAAAAGGCTGCCTAACGCCCTGCTGCCCCAAAAGCCAAATGATGTTGCTATAGCGGAAGTTGACAGTGTTTCAGGAAAAGCTCCGAGCGAATTGTCTCACCATGATCCGAGAGGATCGCAAGTTGTAAGCGAATATTTCATCGAAGGAACATACCCCTCAGAAGAAGATGATATACATGTGCTTTTAACTGTATGCTCGGAAACATGGCAGCTCGCAAGTGAAAACTGCCTTGCCGAAATTCAGGTATTCATCGACAAAGACATCGGCAAGCTGTACAAAAGCGGCATTATGCCAATCGATCCGGACTTTGTGCCGGATTGGGAAGCTGACTATATAAAGCCTGTAGATATTTGTGAAATGCAGCATTAGCAAAAGGATGATGAAAAGGTTAGCGCTATGCTGCTGCTTATGGCAAAGCAGCGTTTAAAGGCCCATCCCAATAAGGCTCTGCTCATCAGAGAGAAGCCCGATATCGCCATTGGCCAGAATTTTGCCTTCATAGAGGACTATTGCCCTTGAGCAAACCTTTTGGGCGAAATCCAGGTCATGCGTTGCAATGATTTTGCCTTGGGGAAGGCTTAGAATAGTGCTCGCAAGCTGCCTGCGGGCGCGAGGGTCAAGAAAAGCGGTTGGCTCATCAAAGAGCAAGAATTCAGGCTCGGTTGCCAGTACAGCCGCTATAGCGCACAAGCGCTTTTCGCCTCCGGAGAGCTTAAGGGGCGAGCTGCCGCTAAGGTGCATAATGCCAAGATCCGTTAAAATCCTGTTTGTGCGAGCGGCAGTTTCCTCTTCGCTATAGCCGTAGCTTCTTGGCCCAAATGAAACATCATCATATATAGTCGGCATGAACAGCTGGTCGTCCGGGCTTTGAAAGACCAATCCCAGGCGCGATCTAATCTCTCTGAGGGTTTTCTTCTCAAGCACGGTGCCGCCAACGCTAATCTCGCCCTCTGAAACAAGTATGCCGACAAGCGCAAGCAATAGCGATGTTTTGCCAGCGCCATTAGCCCCAATCAGCGCTATATTTTCCCCAGGGGACAGTTCAAAGCTTACACCATTGACTGCTTTCTTGCCATTTGGATATTCAACTCGCAGATTTTTTATTGTCAACATATAGCCCTACCAAAAAATGAAAAACCGGCCGCAAGCTGCAAGCGCAAGCGTAAGCCCTATTGCAGCTATATCAGCAGTTTTTAGCTTTTTTTTGCTTTGCCGGATGTGATCTATTGCATAGCCTCTGCACTGCATTGCAGCATATACCCTTTCCGCCCTGTCGAATCCGCTTAGGAGCATCTGCCCTAAAAAGCTGGGCATGTCCCTCATTAGGAGAGCCTTCCTGTCACCGCTTCTAAGCCGGTATGCAGTAGCCATTGATAAAGCTTGCTCCAGCAAAAGCCCTATATACCGGTAAGTGATCTCAAAAACAAGCACAAATGAACCGGGGACATGAAGCCTGCGCAGCTGCGCGCTTAGATCAGATATAGGTGTCGTTGCAACCATAATAAGCGCAGCCATTACGCATATATACATTTTTAGCATTATTGTCATGAGTGAAACAGTGCCAAAAGTTATCGCAATACTGCCTATATAAAAAGCAGGCGTTCGCTCCATCGCTACATTCGCTATTCCGGCAAACAGGCAAAACGGCAATGCGGCAGCAAGCCTGGGCAGCAGCACTGAATACGGCAATTCAGCAAGCGCCATCATAATGAAAGGGTAAAACAGATACAAAGAAAGCTGGGCAAAGCTATATCTGCCAAATGAGGCGCTAAAGCATATAATGCTCAGCGCCATTGATAGCTTTGCAAAAGGGTGGAGCCTGTGGATAACGCTGTTTTTTGCAGCTAAGCCTTCAAGCACCCTTAAATCCTTGAGGCTTGAAACCAGATCAGCCATTTTCAGCCGGCTTGCCCTGGTTTAGCCTCTTTATTTTCGCCACGATTAGGCCAGCTCCTGAGGCGAAGGCAAATGTTATCGCCGCGCCGACAATTCCGGAAATGGATGTTGCTGCTGAGTTTTGAGGATCTTTTGCAAAAGAATAGTCCGGCAAAAAGCTGGTTTGCGACTGGACATCCGCTGCTTTTTCGTGAAGCAGCCCTTCAGCCTCAAGCTCTGAGGCCTCTCCAAGAGAATTTTGCGTGGTTTTATCAATTGACCATTCGAGCCCATCAGGGTTTGCTGATGCATACAATGAGAGCACCCCTCCGGTTAGCAGGGCCATGGCAGCGAGCACAGCAATTGGCCTATTCAGATCCTTTGCCTTTATGCCGGTTTCATTTAAAGCTGCTTGCGTTATCTCCGGCCTCATTTGATGAATAAACCCCAGCACGCCCGCAGTCACTATTCCCTCAATTATGCCAATAGCCAAGTGGATTGGCAGCATTAAAGCGCTGAAAGTTCCAAACGGCAATGCAGCTATCCCTGAGAGCTGCGTCTGGGCAATCACTCCCAAAGCTCCCAGCTCCAGGCCTGCCACGCATGCAGCTATTGATGCAAAGCCGATTCTCTTGCTTGTAATCCCCTTTGCCAATACAGGCTTGAATATAAGGGGGTAGACAACTAAGCAGGGAATTACCCCAATATTGAATATATTGCAGCCGAGAGCGAGTAGCCCGCCATCGGCAAAGAAGAGGCATTGGATTATCAGCACGGCAGCTATCGACAAAAATGCCGGCACGCCTCCTAATAATCCTGCGAGCATAATGCCCCCGCCTATATGGCCGGAAGAGCCTGTTCCTGGAATTGTAAAATTTATCATTTGGCCAGCAAACACAAGCGCGCCAGCTACTCCCATTATCGGGATTTTCTTTTCGCTAAAAACATCACCCTTGACTTTTGCTACAGAAATTCCAATTGAAGCAGCGCTTACAGCATCAAATGCAATAGCTACAGCAGGAGACAATAGGGCATCAGACATATGCATAAAATCAACCTGCCTTATAATAATCTAGGCTAATTGTATATACAAACTTGAATGCCCGCAAGCCCCTGGGGGGGTTATATTTGCCTACCAGAAAATATTTCCATCTACTTGCGCTTAATGGGGGCTAATAAATCAAGCTGCTTGCAAGCATCTGCTATTTCTTCAGACATAAAATCTTCAAGCCCCATTGAGCATTCCTCAAGCCACTGCCCGGCATGATCATACTCGAAATCAGCGCTGTTTTGGCACCATTCGTAAAGCAGCATCCAGCGCTCGCCTATCTCATCCATCTGAGATGAAATCGAAGCAAACAGGCCACCGCCAAAGCGCTTTATCTGCATAGGCTCTGAAACGGCAAAACCTTCAGGCAAGCTCGCCCATAGCTCATAGCCATATACAGGGCTCGATTCGCTCGGGCTTGGATTGTTAAAGCCAAAGCAGCGGTAAGCGCCTTTCAAGTGCAGGCCATTTTCGAGCACATATGCATTGAACACTTCAGCGCAATCACGTTCCGGCGTTTCGCTCACAGCGCAGTATGCTGCCACATCCATTGCAGGCAGGCGGACAATTCTCACATTTTTCAAACTTTCGCTTGCCATAGCGCATTCCTTTCCATATGAATGCATTTGCATCCTTTTTAAGGCTAACTTGCCAAAAGAATTATGTCAAGGCGGTAAATGCCACCTCAGCAAAAAAACTTTCAATGGCTGGCTTGAGTGCCCTGAAGAGCTAAAGGCTGATAAAAAGAGGGGATGAAAGAAGAAAGGCAAGCTGCTAAGCCTAATAGAACGGCTGGAGAAAAGGCAGGCACAATATATGCTCTGTTATGTAGAGGTGTTTGTCAAGCAGTTTCTTTGCTTATATTCATTTTCTAATCAGCTAGCTAGAGAGCATATTGAAAGGGCTAAGACTGTAACAGCCCTTCGGCAGTGGCCACTCTGTTATACCATGGGATTATATACCACAGGCCAGCGGTTTCGCCGTAAAGCCCTACTGTCTTCTAACGTGAATCATTGTTCCTACCGTCTTTGATACAATCATAATAAGCAATTCTCGTCCTCATCTGTGTGATGACAGGGCGAAAACCGCTTGATATATGAGCTTTCTACGGTTAGGGGTTGACCGGGAAAACCTTTTTTGTTTTTTGATTTATGTCGGAGTGTGAAGTTTTGGACTCGAACGTGGTTTTTAGAATCTGAGTTTGCACACCCCTTTCAGCAGGATTTAGGAAAACTTAAAAGATATACAAAAAATTTAAATGTTCAATTCTCCCCATCGTCTTTACTTTCTAATATTTGACGCTCAATCAATTCTCTCTCCCGTTGCAGCTCCAATTTGAGTTCTTCCTCAGTCGGAAGATACAATCTGTACTTCGATGCAAGCAAGTTTTCGTTGTCAGCAAGCACAGAGTATTTAGAGCCTGTTTTAATAATGAAAAGAGCGCCTAAAAAACGCCAAATATCCCTATTTGCGACAGATTGTGAAAACAAACGGCCGTAACTATGATATCCTTTGGTTAATACAAACAATAAAGGATAAGCTGCGGCCTAAGCAATCATAGCATTTCTGCCGCAGCCAGGGCAATATTAAATGGCAAGAACAAGCAAAAAGGGCAAAGGGGAAATGCCCCAAGAGCTGCGCCACAGGCTGTCCACAGCAAAAGAGAAA
>WRIY01000044.1 GCA_009782515.1 Eubacteriaceae bacterium | reverse complement strand
TCAATTCCTATTGTATTTTAGCATATAATGTCATTTTATCGAATAATATGCAAAAATAAGCCGAAAAAATTAATATTTTTAGATCTTTTATTCAAAGTATAGTTTTTCATAAACAAAAAATACTATTAGATTCAAATGCTTATATGGCATACGAGCAGGACTTTAAATGCATTTAGAGCCTCTTTTGCCGTATATGAATACAGGACTGAATGGGGCGCCATGCCCTACTCGTCTCTAAATCTAGCGGGAGGGTGGCTTTCCCGCAACCGTGTTTACAGCATTCCCTGTTAGTCTAGGGTGCTCAGACCGTCATGGCGGCTCTGTGTGCAGGCGATCGTGGTCGTGATTTCGCCCTCATGCGCGTATTGTCTCTTCCTGCGCCCAATAGCTGTTTTGAAGCTTATATGCTTTTGTGCGCCTTTGATATTATTTGTCACCTCAGCAGCATGATCTTGCCCCTTAATGTTCCCAGTCCAGGTTTTCTGCGGAAGGGCCGATATAACTGATATTTTGTTCGGCTGATTGCTTCAGGCAGTCTCTAGCATGTATCCTTACATGCGCGCTGGTGGTATCCCATTATTGCTTTGCATGGGCATACATAAACGCTAAGCCTTCATGTTGGTGTTTCCCCATAGACAGCATCATCGTTTTGATAAACAAACAGTTTGAGGACTCCAAAATGAAAATCCGAGGGTTTATATTTGCATGATCGGGATTATGTGCAGTCCATAAACTGATATGCCGTTTTGGCAAATAAAGCATATATAGTGCATAGATACATACTATAATTAATTTGTCTGTCCATCGATGATGTGAAGAAGGAAGTGTGAAATGGAAGCTATAAGAAAAATAATTGATAGTAGCCTTTTGATAGATATCGTTGCACTGCCAGAGAGTTTTCGTAGCAAGAAAGTTGAGATAATAATTCTCCCAGTTGATGAAAGGCCTACTCAACAAGCCTTCACAATGAATGATTTAAACGAAATGCTAGAAGGATCGATAACAGAGTCTCTTATTGGAATTCTGCCTAATTCAGGAAAGTCTATTGAAAATTACAGATCAGAAAGGCTGTCAAAATTTTTTGCTTGAAAGAGAGCCATATTTTGAAAATGTTGCTAAAATTATGGTGCTATCTGAAAGAAATCATATTGAAAGCTATATCTCAGCTTCTGCTGTTACAGATGTGTATTATATAGCGCTGAAAGTGTTAGCTAGCAAGACAAGAGCTGATGAGACTGAAATATCGCTTTTCGAATAATCTTTTATGCTTCGTGTGATAATGTGGTCCACTTCCATTCTTTTAGCCACAACATTTTGAATTGCATCATCGAAGTCTGCCAAAGATAGCAGAAGCGCTTCCTTGATTATACTGGCGTTAACTTCAGCAATATGAAGTATGCCAAGTAACCGCGAAAGCATAAATCAAGCTTAGCATTGACCCTGCTGGCAAATATATATTAGCTTATGCTAGCTGCATCATAGTGAACCCGTATGTGCTATTATAATTATTACAAAATTCACTAAAGAGACAGTTGCCAACCTGTCTGGAGGAACAATGAGGGACTATAAGGAAGAAGCAAACGCCAGGGTTCAATATATACAGAATATACTTTCTGCAGCGCATGCTGATGGAATAATATATGGCAACAGTGGGGGGAAAGACAGCGCACTCGTAGGCATTCTATGCAAGATGGCGTGCGAAAACACTGTTGGGCTCATTATGCCCGGAGGATCTAAGCAAAATTATGATTCGGACAAACGGGATGCAGAAATAGTAGCCCGACAATATGGCATAGATTCTCGCTATATTGATTTAGCAGACTTGAGGGCATCGTTTGTCAGCGTTATAGGCAAAATCACCCATATAAGCCAAGCAGGCTTAACGAATATTATGCCGCGCTTGCGGATGACAGCCCTATATACTGTAGCAGCTAGCGAAAACAGGCTTGTAGCAGGAACAGGAAACCGAAGTGAGATTTATATGGGCTACTTTACAAAATGGGGGGATGGAGCATTTGACTTCAATCCTATTGCCGATCTTACTGTTACTGAAACATATGAGTTTTTACGCTACTTTAACGCTCCTGATTCTGTTTTAGTCAAACCTCCCTCAGGCGGGCTATTTGATGGCCAAACAGATGAAGCAGAAATGGGCATTTCATACGAAAGCATTGACGCTTACTTGCTAACAGGTAAATCAAGCGCTGAAGACAAAGCAATTATTGACAGGCTTCATAGCATAAGCGAGCATAAAAGAGCTATGCCTTCCGTATATGAAAGAGAATAAAAATCATTGTAGCTTAGCTTTATGCAACCATATGCGCAAAGGCTCACCGGCAATGAGCCATAGCTTTATTGATTGCTTAATGTTCCTTTGCTGATATTGCGCGCATCTTGGTAGCTGCATATGCTCATTAACTTCTCGCAGGCCTAAGTGAGTTCGCTTAAGAAAGGCGCCGCCATGCCACTAAATATAGTCCAAAACGATATAACCAAAATGGAAGTTGATGCGATCGTAAATGCCGCAAACACAAGCCTTAGAATGGGCAGCGGGGTGTGCGGCGCAATATTTAGAGCAGCAGGATCGCTCGAGCTCCAAGCTGCGTGTGACAAACTGTCCCCGATCAAAACTGGCGAAGCAGTAATAACACCAGGGTTTGCGTTACCGGCGAAATACATTATACATGCTGCTGGCCCTATTTATCGCCAATGGAGTGCTGAGCAGAATAAAACACTGCTCCGAGCAGCCTACACCAGCTCGTTAGAGATAGCAGCTGAATACGGCTGCAGCAGCATAGCGTTTCCATTGATCTCGAGCGGAGTTTACGGCTATCCGAAAGCAGAAGCCCTGCAGGCAGCAACTGAGGCTATTCAAAGCTTCCTAAGCGAAAATGATATTAATGTATGGCTTGTTATCTTTGGCAAAGAGGCGTTTGTGATTAATGAAGAGCTTCTCGGAGATGTAGCACGCTATATTGAAGATAATTACATTGGCGTAAAAGAAAGCAATTCCCGCTTTCGGCAGCTTTTTCAACCCGAAGCTAAATCAATCCGGTTTGAGAAAGTGCGCGCTCCTGGAGACATGCTAGATGCCTCTATGCCTGCTCCGAAGGCAATGCAAGCAGATGTCAATGATTTGGTAGGCAATCTCGGCGAGCCTTTTTCTACGAGGCTCCTGCAGCTCATCGATGCCAAAGGGAAATCTGATCCTGAAATATATAAACGAGCCAATATCGATCGCAAGCTGTTTTCTAAAATCCGAAACCCTGATTACAGCCCAAGCAAAAAAACAGCACTGGCGCTATCTATCGCTCTAGAACTTACACTCGACGAAACCTCTGACCTTTTGGAGCGGGCGGGATTCGCCTTGTCTCGAAGCCAAAAATTCGATGTGATTGTTGAGTATTTCATCACACATGGGAAGTATGATATCTACGAAATAAATAATGTGCTGTTTGAGTATGGCCAACCGTTGCTGGGTGGGTGAACTATAAACACGGTAGATTACAGCGTCGCTTTTAAAGCGACCTTTTTTCGCTGCTGTTGCTTTATCCTTAGTATATTAAGAACTGAGGAGGGCAGATAATGAAAAGAAGCTTAACAGAACTTGTATTTATACTCGATAAAAGCGGTTCGATGAGTGGCTTGGAAAGCGACACAATCGGCGGCTACAACTCGATGCTCGAAAAACAAAAGGCGCTCGAAGGCGACTGCCAAATCACTACCGTGCTGTTTGACAACAACTATGAACTGCTTCACGAGCGCATCAATATTCACTCTGTAAACCCCATTACCGACAAAGAGTACCAAGTCAGCGGCTCGACCGCACTCCTGGATGCCATCGGCAAAACGATCCATACAATCAGCAACGCGCACAAGAGCGAACAAAGCGATTGCCAAGCCGAAAAGGTGGTGTTTGTTATAATCACTGACGGCGAGGAAAACTCAAGCCGCGAGTTTTCCAGCCAAAAAGTCAAGGCGCTAATTGAGAGCAAAAAAACAGAGTGCGGATGGGAGTTCATTTTCCTTGGCGCGAATATCGATGCCGTGGAAACGGCAGGCAAATTGGGGATAAAGCCAGACAGGGCAGTTGACTACCTTGCCGACAGCAAAGGTACAGAACTCAACTTCAAAGCTATGAGCGCGGCTGTGGCATCCTTTCGGAAAGCCGGTGCAATTGGTGAGCAATGCTTTGAAGAGATACGCGCTGATGTCAGAAAGCGTGGCAAACGCAAGTAAATAATTTGCAACAGCCTCTGTATTTAGCGTTTTCGCCGCATTCAGGAGCCGCGTATGCTTACTGTGCCTGTGCATGAGGGCACAGCGCTATTGCAGGCTTTCATACACTCTTACATTTACCGTGTTCTATAGGAGATGGGCAATAAGCATGCAGATGGCTTGCTCATCCCTTCAATCCATTTTTCAGATATGCAAATACAAACAAACCAGTGAAAACAACGATATTTGCGGTTATAACCAGCATTGGCTTTGCCAGGCTTACAGAAAAATCGTTTACTACCACGTTTATTTGCTGAGTATAAAAAATCCCTGCGGCTTTAGCGATTTTTTCATCGAATGCGGCGACCATAGGGGTAAACCCGACTATTACAGAAACTGGCAAGCCAAATGCAGTTGCTGCCTGTTGGTTTTTGCTCAGCATGCCGATCGCAGCGCCGAGTATTATCGAGCCTGCTGTGCCTGTTATCATGACAGCCAGGAATTTTAACGCCTCTTTGATGTCAAAATCGCCAATTAGAGCAAATACCGCTGATGTCGCCGTACCGGCGAGCAAGAGAAAGCCTCCTGTGCCAGCCAAATACTGCTGTGGCTTAACGCCTGCTATAATGAGAAAGCGCAGGCTTTTTCGCTCTATATCTTCGGCAAAAATCGCTGATGTGGCTGTTATTAGCCCCATTCCCGCGAATATCGCCGACATCATGGTTACAAACATGTTGTTTGGTATGTCATCATTTGGCTTTGCGATTATTTGTGTCATAACCAATGCGACAGCAGGGAAAATGACAAACATAACAAGCACCATAGGATTTTTAGACATGTCTTTTGCTTGCTTTGCAAAAATTGCTTTTGTGCTTCTCACTCCAGCTCAACTCCAGTAAGTTTTATAAAAACCGCTTCCAAGTCCAGTACGGTTTTGATGGCATTATGCCGCTTGCATATCTCAGCGGGAGGCCCCTGCTCGATGATTCTCCCTTTATGCAAGAGAGCAACATAGTTGCATAATTTCACAGCTTCCTCCATATTGTGCGTTGTCAGGAAAACGGTTGCCCCGTTATCGCACAGCCTTTGTATCAGCTTGTGTATTCCACGCGCGCTAGCAGGATCAAGGCCGCTTGTTGGCTCGTCAAGGAACAGCACTTTCGGCTCGTGCATAATTGCCCTTGCCAATGCCAATCGCTGCCGCATGCCTTTTGACAATGCGTTTACAGCCTTTTTTGCGGATTCTTCAAGCCCTACGCTTTTTAGCGCTTCAAGCGCCCTTTTGCGGGGTATCCCGTAAATATCTGCGAATATGTTTAAATTCTCAATGCAGCTTAAACGTATATACAAACCGTCTGTATCAAGCATTAAGCCTATGTCAAGCATTTTAGCCCCTGTTTCGTGATAGCCGCCGTCAGAATCCAATTGGTTCGTCAAAATATTAATTATCGTCGTTTTCCCTGCGCCTGACGGCCCTAGCAGGCCGAATATCTCGCCTTCTTTTGCCTCAAATGATACATCAGACAAAACAGTGTTCTCTCCAAAGCGCTTAACGACATTTTCCATTTTGATCATGCCTGCGCTTCCTCAAATGGATTAACGCCCAGGTTTGCCAGATAAATTTCGAGTGCCGGCTCGATGAAGAGATTCGCTGTTGCCATTTTCCTGTTCCAGTCATCTTCCGAGCCGTCCAAGTCTTCAGCGAGTTTAACAAGCGATGCCAGCATGGACATATCTCCGCCTGTAAACTGTACAACCATGTTCCAGAATTCCTCGGCAAGCGCCTGGCCCTGCTCACTGCCGGGCGAAATGCTGTCATTTTGATACCTGATAGCTTCTTCCTGCACGCGGGTTAGAGCATTTAGATATGCAGTGCCGCTCTCTTTGTCAAATTGGCTTCGAATATGATCAAGAGTTTTATCATCAAAATGCTTGATAGCCCAATAAAACTCATTCTTCATTTGCAGATTTATAATTATATCGGCATATTTCTTGAAATCAACGGACTGCATCTTCATAACTTCCTCCCTAAGGGTTTCTATTGCTCTAAGTGAAGAAGCCAGGTTTTCAATTTTGTCGCGCACAGTTGCGGCCTGCTCTGCAAGCATAGCCGATACGGCTGCCGGGGTGTCAAGCAATGCAAGCTTATTTTTAATGTCGCTAAGTGAAAAGCCCAGGTATTTCATCGATTGCACTTGGTGCAGCTTGACAATGTCCTTGTCTGAATATAGCCTGCGCCCTCCGTCGCTTACGCAAGAAGGCGAGAGAACGCCCTGTTTATCGTAGTATTGCAGGGTGCGAACGGTAGTGTTCATTTTTTTGGCAACTTCCCCGACGCTCATATACTCTTGCGGTTCCACTTTTTGTTTTTGCATATTCAATCCCTCAATTATTTATAGCTTATTACGCAGCGTCATAAGCAAGGACTTTTTTTTATACAGCTCATGCCAAATCAGAATGCAGCTGTGGCTGCCTGGCGCTGCAATGCAAGCATGCCGCGCTGCGGGTCTTAATTGCATGCCTCTTTGCTGCAGCAAGGCGCTTTTTAACGCAATCAGCAAGAATTCAGCCGCTTCAAATGCCAAAGGCGTTAAATGGCCTTATGCAAGCGCGGCCAGCATATGAGCTTCGCAGCGAGCGAACCCTGCTCTGTTTATTACAAGCTTTATTGTATTGCATTTATAGCGAAAGTTTTGCATGTTATTAATTGAACTTTTGCCCAAATCCCGCTAAGCGCGTATAGGGCGAACTCATATATGGCACGCCAGAGAGTTTTCTATCATGCGCCCGGTTAAATCGGGACGAGGCAGGTTTGGCTTTATAGCTAAATATTTGCATTTCAGCTCATCAAATTTACTTTATTGATTCTTTTCATGGGAGTACAATAAAGCTAATAAACAGAATTAGGAGGATAGACATGGCTGAACATAACATTACCCCTAAGGAAAACTTTCTTAGGCTGGCAAGAGGCGAAATGCCTGAATATGTGCCTCTATACGACATGGGAGGCATGTGGCCGCCAACAGGGGAGAAGCCAAGGCGCCCGCCAACACAAGGCGCATTCTTGCCGATCTTTTTCCGGCCTCCAGCAGCCCCACCGGATCCTGATGCGCCGCCGCCAGAGAGAACAGATATGTGGGGAGTTCCATACGCATCAAACCCAGAAACAAACTTCGCAGGGTTGCCAAAGCCGGGCGCATTTATCCTTGATGACATAAGAAATTGGCATACAATTCTCAAAGTGCCTGATTTCGTAAAGCCGGCCTCGGAATATGACTGGGATGCGCTTTCAAAGGCAGCACTGCAAAATATTGATCGTGAGCAAAAAGCAGTTTCTGCAATGATGGGCGACATGCCGTTTATGCTTATCACAGGCCTTATGGGGTTCACTGAAGGGCTGGTTGCCCTTGTTGAGGAGCCGGAAATATGCTGTGAGATGTTTGACTGGCTTGCCGGGTTTTATGAGCCATACATCAAAAAGGCAATTGACTATCTAAAGCCGGATCTATGGAGTTTAGGCGATGACAATGCCTCAAAGTATGCACCGTTTTTCTCGCTGGAAACATACCGCAAGGTATTTAAGCCGATCCACGCCCGCTATGCAAAAGAGGCTAAGGATCTTGGCATACCTGTAGGTTTCCATGACTGTGGAAAGTGCGAGCTGTTCCTTGAGGATTATGTCGATATCGGCGTAAAGTACTGGGACCCTGCCCAAACAACAAACGATCTGCTCGGAATCAAAGAGAAGTTTAAGGGCCGCTTGGTTGTCATAGGCGGATTTGACTTTGTGCCCGACATCAACTACAACCAAGTTTCTGAAGAATATGTTCGAGAGTTCACCCGCTCGGTTATTGACAAGCTCGCCCCAGGCGGAGGCTATGCTTTCCTGGGCGGATACCTTGGCAGATCTGACGAGCTTGACGTAGCCCACCGCATAAATACCTGGATAAACGATGAGGTCGACACTTACGGCTACCATTTCTACGACAAATAAAAATACCAGTGAATAAAGCAAAAAACGATAAAGAGAGCAGTGCATTTTGCCGCTCTCTTTATTGCTATTAGGCTACTTCGTAGCCTGCATCAACGATTGATGCTTTAATTGCCTCTAGGCTGGCAATCGACGGGTCATAATTAATCGTGACAGTCCTTGTTTCCAGTTCCGCTTCTGCTCCGGCAACGCCATGTACCGAGTTAACAGCGTTAGTAACTTTTTCCATGCAGTGCTCACAGTCCATGCTATCAACTTTTAGTATTGTTTTTTCCATTCTTGTTACGCTCCTATGTATTATGCTTAGATTATATCTGCTTGGCAACTATCTTTCATTCATTATTTGCATCATTTGCATTATTGCGAAAAATGAAAAAGAGCAGCTGCGCTTCACTGCTCTTAATTGATTTCAGGCTACTTCGTAGCCTGCATCAACGATCGACATTTTAATTGCATCAAGGCCTGCAATGGCTGGGTCATAATCAAAAGTGACTGTCCCTGCTTCAAGGTCAACTTCCGCCTGGGCAACGCCGTTTACTGACTTAACAGCTTTTGTTACTGCCATCTTGCAGTGATCGCATGTCATGCCTTCTACGTTTAATACTGATTTTTCCATAGTCCACACTCCTAACTAAAAAATTGGCTTAATCGATTATATCGAATGCTTTTATTAATTTCCACACCTTTATGGTTTTGCCGCCTATGTGCATATCAACTTGCCTGTATGACCATCCTTCAATATTGTCCGGATCAACTCCAGCGCTTATAAACGGCTCTGGATTTAATGAAAATACCATGTCTCTGTCCTGCTTGGAATTTGTTTCATTGTTGACAGACATATCTTGGGCCCAATTGAAATGGCTGCCTTCCCCAAGGCTGATGCTGAAGTGATCCATAGTGGAGTGGTAGCCTATCTCCTCAGGGTATTTGTCTGCAATATGCCTCAGAGAGCTCTGAATGCTTCGATCCCTGCTGATGCCGCTGCCAAAGGCCCTTTTTATTATCAAGCTGCCTTCATCATATTTATAGGCTTTGTCAAGCGTAATTATATCAAGGCCGGCAATGATAAAAGGCACAGCGCTTACCTTCATCTCAATTTCTTCAGCGGGGCTGATGAAGAAGCTTGATTCGCCGTCCGGGGCATAGATCCTCCAGCCTCCTGATTCCTCTTCGGTTTCTGCACTGCCGGCCAGCATAGCAAATGACTCAGCAGCGCGATTTCCAATAACGTCAAGGTTTGCGCAAGATGCAAGCACCAACAGCGCAGCAGCAGCAAGCAGCAGCTTCTTATTCATGCAGCTGCCCCTTCCCGCACTGCTTCAGGCTTAAACCTCCTGAGCCTTAGCGCATTGGTTACAACAGACACCGAAGAAAGGCTCATAGCTGCTGCAGCAAACATTGGGTTTAAAAGAGGCCCGTTGAATGCTGCATGAAGCAGCCCGGCAGCGATTGGTATGCCCAGAATGTTATACCCGAAGGCCCATACCAGATTCTGCTTTATATTTCTGATTGTCTTTTTGCTCAATTCAATAGCAGTTGCGACATCGCCCAGATCGCTTTTCATCAGCACTATATCAGCAGACTCCATCGCAATGTCTGTGCCGGACCCTACTGCGATGCCTATATCAGCTTGGGCGAGAGCAGGCGCGTCATTGATTCCATCGCCAACCATCGCTGTGATGAGGCCTTCAGCCTGCAGCTTTTTGACTTCCTCGGCTTTGTCTTGCGGCAGCACTTCAGATAGCACTCTGTCGATTCCGACAGCGCTTGCTATTGCTGCTGCCGTCTTGGCATTGTCCCCTGTAATCATTGCTACCTTAATCCCCATTGAGCGAAGCTTATTTATAGCTGCAATACTGGAAGGCTTGATGACATCAGCAACAGCGATTAAGCCGGCAGCTATTTGGTCAAGCGCTATATACATAGCTGTTTTGCCCTCCTCGGCCAGCAAGTCTGCTTGCTCTGCAAGGCTTGATATATCAGCCCCAATGTCCTCCATCAGGGCCCTGTTGCCTATATCTACCGAAATTTCGTTTATTTCTGCACGGATGCCTTTGCCAATCAGTGAGCTGAAGCTGCTTGTTTCAAATAGGGCATAGCCTTCCTTTTCAGCGTGGCTTACGATCGCTTGGGCCAGGGAATGCTCTGAGTTCTTTTCAGCCGAGGCTGCAAGCGAAACCATAATGCCTTCCTGTATGCCTTCAATGGCAATTACATCAGTAACTTCTGGCTTTCCTTGCGTTATGGTGCCTGTTTTGTCAAAGATGACAGCGTTGATTTTATGCGCAGTTTCAAGCGCCTGCCCCCCCTTGATAAGGATGCCGTATTCAGCGCCTTTTCCTGTGCCAACCATAATAGCTGTCGGCGTTGCCAACCCAAGCGCGCAGGGGCAAGCGATTACAAGCACAGATATAAATATCGTCAAAGCAAACTCTGCATTGCCTCCCGTAGCAAAAAACCATGCGATTGCCGAGAGAAGGGCAATCGCGCAAACGACAGGCACAAAGTACCCTGAAACAGTGTCTGCAAGCTTGGCTATAGGCGCTTTTGAACCCTGGGCGTCTTCGACCAGCTTGATTATTTGCGAAAGCGCCGTATCGCTTCCAATCTTTTCTGCAACAAAGCGTATAGAGCCGGTAGTATTCATTGATGCCGCATACACATGATCGCCTATGCTTTTGTCAACAGGCATGCTTTCGCCTGTGAGCATCGATTCATCCAGTGAGGCATGCCCAGCTGTTACAACCCCGTCAACAGGGATCTTTGAACCGGGCTTTGCGACTACAAGATCGCCAATCTCTACTTCTTCAATCGGGATTTCCTTTTCGATTCCATCTGCAATGACAATCGCTGTCTTAGGCGCAAGCCCCATCAATTTCTTTATAGCATCGCCGGTCTTGCCTTTTGACGAGGCTTCCAGAGTCTTGCCCAGCATAATCAGGGTGATGATAATCGCTGCTGACTCGTAATAAAGCGCATCTACAGCCATGAACCGCCCGTTGGCTATTTGAAATGTATTGTAAATGCTGTATGCCATGGCGGATGATGTACCAATCGCAATCAGCGAATCCATATTGGGGCTTAGCTGAAAGAGCGCCTTAAAGCCTATAGTGTAAAATTTATAGCCTATAACTACCGCAGGCAGCGCCAGCGCCAGCTCCACCAGGGAGAATACCAGCGGGTATCTCATCGGCTCAAGCCATGCCGGAAATGGCAGGTCTATAAAGCTTATCATCGGCGCCATGGCAATATATAAAAGAGGCAGGGAAAACATAGCTGCAAGGGCAAGCTTAGCCCAAAGCATCAGCTGCTCCCGCTGCTGCTTTTTGGCTGTTTCGCCTGGCGCAGCAGCGCTTGATGCAGCAAGCGCTTCATATCCTGCCTTTTCAATAGCGCCCTTTATTTCGCTTACTTTTATATCATCTACTCTGTATGTTATTGTTGCTTTCTCTGTAGCAAGGTTCACAGAAGAGCTCTCTACGCCATCAAGCTTTGAGATGGCCTTTTCAACCCTCGTAGAGCAAGCTGCGCATGTCATTCCGCCAATAGGGATTGTTATGGTAGCTTTGGCAACCTGCTCAAACGCCTCATATCCAATCTTGTCTATAGACTCCATAATCTGCGGAACTACTAGCTCTGAATCATCGAATTCGACAAATAGCTTCTCTGTAGCAAGATTTACACTGGCTTCATGAATCCCCGGCAGCTTCCGCACTGTTTTCTCAATCCTGGCTGCGCAAGCCGCACAGCTCATGCCTTTGATTCCGAGTACTTGGCTTTTCATAAGCTATAGCCCCCCTTTTTAATTATTAAATGCTAAATGCACTAAATGAGTTCATTGCATGCTAAAATCTAAATTCATGCCATAAGCATTAAAGCTTAGCCAAGATGGCTTATAAAAGAAGATATCCTCGTGCGCACTCTCTGTTCGCCCATAACCTGGGCTACATCCCAGAGGTCAGGGGCATTTGTTCTGCCTGTCATGGCAAGGCGCACAACAGCGCTTATATCGCCTACATGGCCTTTATACTTTCCAGGCTCTTTCTTCATTGCCTTGGCATTCGGCGCGTATCCGAGTGATTGGGCCATCACTTTAATCTTATCAAACCACTCATCCCTTGTGTCTGCATGCGAGTAGCCTTCCAGGTATAAACTCAAAGCTTTTTTTGCCTCATCACGGCCTATTGCTTCTGGAAGGGTGCCCTCAATGGCGTATAGGCTATCATAAAAGAAGCTGATAAATGATGCAATCTGCCGTGCGTATATGAAATCCTTCCTGGGCTTTTCCCCGCCTCTGCCTATAGCTGCTATAGCGCTTAGGTAGCTGTTGTCAGCATACAGCTTATAGAGCCCCTCATCAAAAGCGCCAGCCCAATCCCTCATGAACTCTGCAATCTCATCTGCGCTCAGCGCTGCAAGAGTGTTCTTGCTTATGTCATTGAGCTTGTTTAGATCAAACAGCGCGCCTGAGCTTCCCATCTTTGAAGCAGAAAACTCAAACTCTTCGAGCAATTTGCCAGGGTTATTGTCGCGCCACTGCTCATAGTTGGAATTCAGCAGCGACATGAGGTACTCCCTGACAGCAAGCGGGTGGTACCCAAGCGACATATAGTATTCAAGCCCAAGTTCAGGGTCTTTGCGCTTTGAAAGCTTTCTCTTCGTTCCGTTATCGATTTTCATAAGCAGAGTCGTATGGCAATACAATGGGTGCTCCCATTCCATAGCTTCAAACATCTCTATATGAATCGGCAGCGAGCTCATCCACTCCTCGCCCCTCAAAACATGCGTAATGCGCATAAAATGGTCATCAACAACATGGGCAAAGTGGTAGGTTGGCATGCCATTCGACTTGAGCATTACAACATCATTGGAGTTGCGCGGCATGGTGACTTTGCCCCTTATGCCGTCAATGATGCTGAAAGTCTCGTCACTGGCGCCCTTTGACCTAAGGCGTATTGTAAAAGGCTCTCCTGCCTTAATGCGCTCAGCTGCGCTCTCAATGCCCAGATCTCTGCACTTGGCCCATTTGCCATAATATCCAAAATTCTCTTTAGCCTCTTCCTGAAGCTTATGCGAGTGCGCAAGCTCGTCTTCTGAGCAAAAGCAGGGATAGGCAAGGCCTTTTTCGATCAGGCTTTTAGCAGCAGACGCATATATCTCCCCGCGCTCTGACTGAACATACGGGCCATAAATACCCTCAGGGCTTGATAGAATCCCTTCGTCAAAGCTTATGCCAAAGTAGGAGAGGGAAGAAGACAGCGACTCGATTGCCCCTTGCACTTCCCTTTTGCTGTCAGTGTCTTCAATGCGCAACAGGAAAGCGCCGTTGCTCTGGCGCGCTATTTGCTGGTCTGCCAACGCCATATATAAGTTCCCGAGATGGATAAAGCCTGTAGGGCTTGGCGCAAGGCGGCATACTGCAGCGCTTTGAGGCAAACCTCTGCTTGGGTATAAGCCTTCGTAATAGTCCAGGCTTCGCGCATCCTTAAGGCATTCTGATGCAAAATCTTTTAAGTCCATTTGGCCCCTCTTCAAACCATAGTATTGTTATATCAAGCTGCAATGCCATTATTATATGCAAAAAAGCATAAAAGCTAAGCAGCGATCAAGTAGATTGTACCAAACCCGGCGCAAAAAATAAAACTTAAGCAAAAAAAAGGGTGCATACGGCTCAGAAACCTGTATAATATCTCCTGTAGGCCCGTTAGTCAAGTGGTCAAGACGCCGCCCTCTCACGGCGGAGGCAAGGGTTCGACTCCCTTACGGGTCACCATTTGAGCATATTCAAGCGAACTTAGGCATAGAGCCATCGTTCGCTTTTTATTTTTTATAAAAAATGGCATTAATAAGAAAGGCATAAATATGAGCAAGCTAAAAAATATGAGGGGCATTGAAATTCCAAGATTTAGGGCGCTGTCATCAGGCCCGAAGACGCTTAAAGAGCTTTTTGGCCCGGATGGCTTTGATGAGTGGGCCGGCCGGCACCAGAGTTTTTTCGCCAGGCATATATATGAACCAACTGCCTTTTTATGGCATGAAGACGAAGCAATAACATGGGAGAGCGGCTACAGCATTTTGGCAATGGCTATAGACGACTCTGTTACAGAAGCTGACGTAGCCCCTTATGAAATAATTGAATTTCCGGGCGGAATATTCTTAGTTGCTACAGGGGACGAAAATGATCCTTCTGACCTGAATGAAACCGTTCAATGCATGATGGAGTGGATCGAAAGCAGCAATATATTCGAATATGGGGATTTTCCCAAAAGCGGCATGTGCAACATGCCAAATCCCAATGGAGCATTCGACACTGCGCTTGGCATAGCCCAACAGCAAATTTACCTGCCACTAAAAATGCGCGCCCAATCCGGCCAATACTAAAAAGCAGCATAGCGTGCACGGCTTTTGGCTGCTGCAGATGCCCAAACGAAGGCGCAAAGCTATAAAAAATGCTTGCGGGCCTGCAAGCATTAATAATTCCGCATGCTGATGCGGGCTGCGTTTTCCTGCATTAAGCGCTTTTTTGGCTTTTTAGCTGTATTATGGCAGCTGCGAAGCCTTTATTGCCGGATGGGTATAGCGGTTGCGCGACTCAGTCTTTCCTTGATAGTTGATTGCCTTTAGCGGGCACCAGTGTATGCAGGCCATGCACTGCTCGCATTTGTGCCCAAACTCTGGCAAGCCATCAACCATCTTTATATTGCCGGCAGGGCACACAGAAGAGCATACAGCGCAGCTGTTGCATTCTTCGCTGACAGTATAGCCTTTGTCCTTTTCGGCAAACCCTAAAGCCTGCCTGTTATGCATTGCAGACAGCACGATCGACGGTCTGATTGCCTTAGATTCCTTGCGCTCTTTTATATCTGAGATGATCCTGGCGAGATCAGTGTCTGCCTTTGCCAGCTTAATTTCAAGGTTGCGAAGGCTGGGGTTGTAGCCCACAATATAATTTGCGACGGTTTTCAGCTTGCTTGCGTATGAGAGGCGCGCGCCCTGCTTTGCAAGGGCGCTGTTGATTTCTGCAAAGGAGTTGCCACTGCTCATGCCGCATGTAGCCACTGCAAAAATGTAAGCGCCGGCTTTGAGCGAAATGCTCTCAATAAAACGGTGAACCATGTTTGGCAAGCCTTGCGAATAAACGGGAAACACAAAGCCTACTGCATCGTCTAAGCATGTTGCGCCAAGCCCTGTCTTAGACATTGAGGCCGCCTCTCCACCAAGAGCGCCGGCGATGTCAAGCGCTGCCTTCAGGCTATTTCCAGTGCCAGTGAAATAATAAATCTGCATGTTCAAATCTCCTATGCACTGATCATACCATATATGGCCTTAAAAGCCATTAATGTTTGATTTATACATGCTTACTAAGGCGCTCATAAGCAAAAAGTGCCAAACAGCCTATAAAGTAGCAGCCTATGTCTGAGACATCAAAAGTTGATCCGATCATAATGCGCACGGGGTTGTTTGCACTAAGCCCCAGAGCATCAGCCAAATGAAAGTACTGGCTTATTTCAACAGCCGCCGCAAACAAAAAAACATAAACAGGCAAAAATCGAGTAGGCGTTTCAGCAATCCCCCGAACAAAAAAATATACAACAGCAACTACAAGCATATCCCCAACGTAGGGCCTGATGAATCTGTCATGAACAAAAAGGGCAATTGCCCCTTCGATTGCAAAAAGTGCAGCGAATGTGAGCAAGTAGCCCTTATGAATTCTCAGCTTAGCTGTATTCGGCCTTTTTTCCTGCTTTCCCTGCATGGCCTTTCACCCCTTCGACAATTTTAGCAAACCCATTGCCCTTATTTAACTTATTTAAAGGTTTATCGCTCGGTTGGCGGCGCCAGCACTGTATCGCTGATATGGGCAAACCCTCTGATGTCATAGCATGATATGCTTTTGGCATTAATCGCATACAATATCCCATTTGATGCCAGTGCCCTATTAATGCCGTGCTGTGCCGGCCCGTTTTCTATGCTGGCAATATGCTCAAGGCTGCCTGCAGTTACGGTATAGGCCTCTATTGACTGGCTATACTCGCCCAAGTCCGTTGACGGGCTAAAAAACAGGTTGGCGCTGCTTAGAAATGCGCCTACTCTGTGATCGCCGATTATATCAGGCATGAGGTTTTCTGCTAGCTCAAGCGTTGTTATTTCGATAGGGTTGTATGGGTTGCTGACTGAAAACAGCGATAGCTTGTATGTATTCCATACCGCTGTGCCAATCCCAAGCAGGCTTTTATTGCCAATGGGGTGCAGGTAAGAGGAAAACCCTGGCACTTCAAGCTCCCCCAGCACCATCGGGCAGTAAGGATCTGACAGATCAACTACAAAGAGCGGATCGGTATTCAGGAAAGTAACAACATAGCCGATATCTCCCATAAAGCGAACGGACTTGATATTCTCACGCCTTGCTGCCTCAAGCTCAACTTCGCTTACTATATTCAGCCTGTCATCAAGGATGCTTATGAGCGGCATTCTGTCCCTCTCAAGCGCTACCCTTAAAAAGCTGTTGTGCTCTCCGAAAGAAAATGTATTGTTGTATACTCCGTCAACACTGCCAAGCGACGCATGGCCAAACCCGGGCCCGCCAAATTCAAACCTTGCGATTAGCGTTGAAACTGAGCGCCTGCCGCTTAAGCCGATAGCATATAGCGCCTCATGCGCGCAGTAGATCGTTTCGCCACAGCCAAATGCTGCAATAACGCTCGCCTTTTGGCTTAAGTCAACAACATCAAACGCAGACGCTACGATGTAATTTTCGCTTGACGGATCAGGCGCAAGGGCAATATTGGCAGCTGCCACCTTTCGCCACTGCTCACCGTTGTCCGAATACATCGGCACATGATCCCAATCGCCGCTAAATGCCGCTTTCGTTGCTGTGTACACTTTGCTTCCAAGCATCCTTGCAGTTTCAAGCCTTCCTTCCAGCTTTAGCTGCCTGGCCAAAATTGGCTCTTTGGGGTTTGATATGTTATAGCAGTGGACTATACTGGCCGCTTTTCCCCGATCATAGCCGCTAAAAAAGCACACTAAAGTATTTCCATGCAAAAAGAGCCCTTTGGGGTTGGGAAGGCCGGCGCCTAAAACAGCCTCAAGCGCTGGTGCGCCATCGTTAAGGCTGTATGCGCAAATAACACCATTAGCGATTATAAACAACGACTCCCCATTGCTTTTCATAATGTCCATTTCATCGATGCCTGCCGTTTGGTTATTGGTCGCGCTCATTCCTCCCAGCCCGCTGGCCATAGGCATCACAGATTCCATTTCGACTGCGCTATCCAACATAAGAGTTTGCCCCCAATAAAACCTCCTTCGCAGAATTGAATCTATCCACTTCTGTGCACGCTGCTTTTGCACAATGCCCTTAAGCTTTGATGAAACTTCAGCGTATGTTTTTGCCGACTCAAAGCCGTTTACGCCTAAAGAGTCTTGTATATGCCTTCCTCTTTCACAGCCATAACAGCAGCACAGCATAATTGCCAGCACCAGCGATGCTGCCCTTTTGCCAAGCTGGCGTTTTGGCCTAAAGCCTGATTTTGCCGTTTCAATTTTCATAAAGCGCTGCCTCCAAAAAATATCTGCTTTATTAATCAGTGGGCCCTAATGCGCCGGATGTTGCAGGCAATTAAAAAAAGCCGGAAATTTATCCGGCTCAATAACAGCGCTGGCTATATTCTCATCCGAGAGATTTTTTATACTCGATAAGAGTGAACAGATCGCCAAATGGGCTGTTTGAAGCAATTTCGAAAGTAAGAGGGAAGTGCTTTCCCATCGTTGCCGCTTGCTTAAGCATTTGCATGGCGCTGTCGCCAAGCGCCAGATTAAGTGCGCCATCGCGGTGCTTTTCCTGTATATAAACCGTCACCTGAAAAAAACCATCCCATATCGACATCCAAAATGCCGTTAGCGATTTTTGCCCTCCGCGAGGGCCAAGCCATTTATAAACACCCTTTCCAAGCCAAGCTTTGCCGTCGGTGTAATACCGCCACTCGATATTTATACTGTGGCTTTC
>WRIY01000043.1 GCA_009782515.1 Eubacteriaceae bacterium | reverse complement strand
ATATATCGTATGCAGTTAAGAGCTTTGCAACGCGGGGCTATGCAGCCCTTAGAGGCTTGATATTCAACTCCAAGGATATTGAAGGCGAAGAAGAGCTTGTTGACAAAGCTGCAGCCGAGATTGAAACACAAGTTATATACCGCCTGCCAAGAGACTCACAGGTTCAGGCAGCGGAAGCTTTGGGAAAAACAGTTATTGACGCTTTCCCTGAGAGCGATATGGCAGGCCGCTACCGCGAGCTGGCCCAAAAGATTGTTGAGGGCACTCAATGAATCCCGAGCTTGGCCATCTAAAGAAGCTTTCAACAATACGATCAGGCAAAAACATAAAATTCCTTACGCCTGCCGTATATTCCGGAGGCTGGTGCCCAATGCGCGTTGCATGCAATATATGCGAAGATATTGAGGGAATGTCTTACCTTCTTGTCGGCATGCCGGAATGCGCAACCCATTCCCGGGGAATGAATTCTATGCCGGTCGGCCCAAATGGGGAGCTGCGGTGGCTTTATGTGCTGGATGCCAATGAAGTTATCTTTGGCTGCCAAAGCGGCGTTATCGATGCACTTAGAAAAATGGATAAAGAAGGCGCAAGGGCTATACTCATGATTGCATCCTGCGTCACAGATCTCATCGGCGAGGACTTCGAAGGAATAATCAGCGCTGTACAGCCTGAACTCAATGCCCGGCTCTCTTATGTCACTTTGGGGCAGTTTAAAAACTTCAGCTCCGCTATCGGCACATGGAAGACCGCAGAAGCCCTTGCATCTGTAATGTCACGCCAGGAAACTGACCCGAATGAAGCAAACGCTCTGTTTATTGAGCCATGGCGCTACACAAAAGATGCTATTGAGTTCCCGCTCATCGTTCGATCGCTCGAAAAAAAGGGTGTTAAGGTTACCAAAATCGCTGCCGGCGCAACGCTGGATGATTACATCAGCGCGCCATCAGCTGCGCTAAACCTTGTTTTGTGCTCATACACCCAACCACTGGCTGAAAAAATGCAATCTTCATTCGGCGTGCCTTACGCTCCATTGCACAACGTTTTTAAGGTTGAAGACATCGACAGGGTATATGATGAAGTTGCCAAGCAATTCAGCATAAGCTGGGATGGAGAATTCAGCCTGTGGCGGGAGCGGGCGCTTGAGCTTGAAGAAAGGGCGGCAAAAGAGCTGCCGGGGCTCAAATATGTCTTTTTAACCGGCGTTGACATGCCGGCTGCTTTGTCTGTATACCTTGCCGGCTTTGGCATGGAGCCTTTGCTCATGCATATAGGGGACTTTCACAATGAAGACTTGGGGTATGCAAAGCAGCTTAAGGCATACGGGTATGACCCTCCAATATGCCGCCTTATGCACAGAGACCATGACATCGACATTATTGCCCATAAAATAAGGCCTGACATAAGCTTCGGCTCTATCCGTGATGAAATAGAGGGCTTTAAAGTAGCCGAAGAGATGGGAGACTTCTTTGGCATGGTTGGCTACGAACGGACTGTTGGCATACTATCCCGAATATTTACAGTGCTTGAGACAGGAAAAACAGGAAGAAGGGTAGATAAATATGGGCTTGTATCGGTTTAAGCCTATGCCTTCCGGGCGAATGGGCATATTTTGGACGCTTTCCGGCATTAAGGAGTCGTCAATTGTCGAATTTGGATGCATGGGCCATAACCTTTACAGCGGCGCTGACCTAAAGCGCGCCGGCATATATGAGGGGTATGGAGCGCCGCTTTACACCACATACATTGACGAAACAGATATTTCACTTGGCGACACAGCCAGGCTTGTTGCTACGATTAAGCAAGTTATAGAAATAGACAAACCAAAAGCCATCTTCCTTCAGCCGTCTGCTGTTCCTGAAGTTATTGGCACAGACATGTTTGCAATAAGCAACATTATCCAGCCGGATTTTCCCGAAACGAAGCTTGTGCCCATTGGGCATGGAAGCTTTGCTATATCCCAGCACAGGGGGGTGCAGGATGCCCTTAGCGCTCTGGTAGATGCGCTAGCCTTGGACACTGCCAAAACAGAGCAGCCTACTTACAACATTATAGGCTCTTGCCCGGATCTGTACCGCTACCATGCTGACGCAAACGAGATTGTTCGCCTAATGGACGGTGCGTTCGGCATGAAGCCGCTATGCATTCTGTCCTCTGATGCCAGCATCACAAGCATTGAAGGCATGGGGGCAGCACACATCAACCTTGTAATTCGCCGTGAGGGAATCCCGGCAGCGCAAAAGCTTCAAGACCGCTTTGGCACTCCATACCTATTCGCCAGGCCTTACGGCATTAAAGGCACTTCAGAGTGGATTGCCCAAATTGCAAATACACTCGGAGCGCAAAGCGCAGGCTTTGCCGAATACGAAGAGAAGCTTGCCCTTGATCAGATTGACTATGCATATGACTCCCTTGAGAGCAACGAGTGGTCTTACCCTGATGAAGCAGTCCTTACGATTGGCGGCCATTATGATGTTGTAAGCGGCATACTTAACTATGCCACAACAGAGCTGCCGCTTCGCAAAGGGGCTGTATGGTGTGATTGCCCTGAGATGGCCGATGAAGCCATACCGTTCTTTACTGAAGAAGAATGGATGCAAACAGTTCAGCAGCACAGCAAGGGATATCTGATGTTTAGCGGCGAAGCTTTAAAATGGGCTGGCAAAAATACACAGCTTCAAATATCAAACCCTGACATCGGCTGGAGAATACACCCTTATGATCCGCCTTTTGTAGGCTATAGAGGAGCTGTTAATCTAGTGAACCTTTGGATAAACGAATATACTCTCACTCATTGAAAGACCTGCCTGCGAAACTTTTTTGGCATATATAGCAAATTTAAATAAGCGATCCAAAAGGCCTCTGCCTATCGCCCGTACCCAAAAGCGATAGGCAGAGCACCGGGGCCGTGGAGCCGGCAAAGGGATGACTTTTGGCAAAAGGGAGATCCTTTCACTGGAAAACGGCTTTTTATACCCTACCCAGTTCCATATGTTTTTTTCTGATAGCGATAACTTGGCAGAAGCTGTTGTCAACTGGATATTCACCGACACTGAACAGGACAGCAACATGCTTTTCACAAACTCAACAGATACCAAAGTAGATTCTATACTCTCATACAAGAATTCACTCATTTTTATCCAGCTTCTTAGCATTGATGCAACAGATAACTACGACAATTTAGTCTTTGCAAATCAAGAGTTTATTGAAGGCATAGTGAGCTACCTTGAAAGCTATAGGCATTAATAACCGCTGAGAACATGCAAAACGAAAAAACCTGCCCATGCCCGCTGGCAAAGCATTTTCAAGCTTAAAAATGAAACTTGTGTGCTTAAGGGCCTTTGTTCAGTACGGTGAGGCACAAGAAAGGCCAACGGCAATGCCGGGGCTTAAATTTTGAATTGACCTGTTTCTGCAAAATAATGTACAATAAAGAAAAAAAGCGAGGAAAAAATGGCTAAGCTCAGCAATAAAGAAAATCTGCTTCTCATTCTTAACAAGCAGATACCTGAAGCTATCCCAACGTATTCAATATGGTGGGGAATTGGCGGCTCTCCATCCTTTATTGGAAAAAGGAGCAATGACGATGGCACAGGCAAGGATTACTTTGGCGTAGAATGGGTTATTGACAACAGCGCATTCCAGGCAGCGCTGCCAAAACCCGGCGACTTCATACTTGATGACATACGCAACTGGCGCGACATCATAAAAGTGCCTGATTTCTCTAATGTAGACTGGGCAGAAGCAGCAAAGAAAGACAAGGAAAAGCTTGATCCAATAAACCCTGTAGCAGGCGGGACAGGGCCAGGGGTTGGCTGGTTCCAGTGCCTTATGGCATTCATGGGATTCACAAACGGCCTTATTGCATGCTATGAAGAGCCTGACGAAGTAAAGGCTCTGATGGAGTACTTGACTGACTTTGCTGTTGACAACGCAAAGAACTACATATCCCACTACAAGCCGGATTACGGCTGGTTTGGCGATGATATAGCCCATGAGCGCGATCCTTTTGTATCGCTTGATACATTCAGAGAGCTGTTTGCCCCTTACTGGAGGCGCTATACTGAAGTGTTCCTGGAAGCAGGAATACCCGTCGTTCACCATAATTGCGGCCACTTTGAGCTGTTCTGCGATGATCTGGCTGATATGGGCGTCACATTATGGGAGCCTGTCCAGACCTCAAACGATGTTGTTGCCCATAAAAAGAAATTTGGCGCAAACCTTGCCCTTGGTGGCGGATTCACTTCAGTGCCTCTTGCATCAAGCAATGATTTGACTGAAGAGCAAGTGCGCGCATATGTGAAAGAAAGGCTGGATATACTGGCTCCGGGTGGAGGTTTCGCATGGACATTCGGCGGAATAATTGGCGCAGGGCCGGATGATCTTGTTGCACAGCAAAGAACTGAATGGGTTAACGACGAATTTGAAAAGCTAAGGTACACCTATTACAGCTAAGCGCTTTTGCTCCATTTGCATATTGGACAAGACTAACTTGCTCAAATGCAAGAAAAGAGAGACTAAATGGCAAGTGCTAAAAAGCAGGGTGAAAATTCCCTGCTTTTATAGCATTTATTATTATAACAAGCAGATGCTTGCACGAATACCCTATACCCCCGCTGCTGCCTGAGAGCAATTGCACTAAATGTGAATTCCTGTAAGCTCTGCAAAGAAAATAGCTGCTCATATTATGGCAATCGCTAATTATTGTTTTTTCGTCGATTTACAGACAATTGCTGTTTCAATCCGGTGGCCTTGGACTGATGTAACACGAATATTCAACCCGTATTCATCTACTTCCGGCGTGGTTCCATTCTCAGGGATACAGCCCAGCAAACTCAAAACAAAACCTGCAAAAGTATCGTATTCCTCACAAGGCAGTTCAACTCCTATTGCTTTTGCTGCTTCATTTATTGGAGCGATGCCGCAAATACTCCATGTTGACGAATCAATCGGCTCAATCAAAGGTTTTTTCTCAATCTCGTTGCTGTTATCATCTAAATCGCCTACAAGCTGTTCTAACAAGTCGTTGATAGTAACAATGCCGCTCATGCCGCCGTACTCGTCAACGATAATTGCAAAATGGTTATGGTTCTTTCTCATGTTTCGCAAAAGAACATCTGCGCTTACGCTTTCGGGCACGAACTGCGCAGGCTTCACTGCATTTTGCATGATGCTTTCCCTGCTTTTATCCTTCAGCCTGAAATAGTCTCTAATATTAAGAACACCGATGACGTTATCTTTGCTCTCTTCACAAACAGGGTAAATTGAATATCTGCTCTCCTGAATCGTTCTTTCCCATTCCTCATCATTTTCTTCAACCCAGAGCATGGCAACATCTATGCGGTGGGTCATAATTTTTTCTGCTGTTAGATCATCAAAGTCAAAGAGATTATGAATGAACTCTTTTTCCTGTGTGTCAATCGCGCCTTTGTCGCTTCCCGCATCTACCATTATTCGGATTTCTTCCTCGGTTACCTGTTCGCTTTCTGCGTTCGGGTCAATTCCAAGCAATCGCAAAACACCGTTCGTAGAGATCGTTAAAAACCACACAAGCGGACTGAGCATTTTTGATAGAAAGTAAATAGCGCTCGACATGCCAAGGCCGATTGCTTGCGCCCGTTTCATGGCAATGCGTTTCGGCACAAGTTCACCGAATACAAGCGTTATGTAGGAAAGAGCTAAAGTAATGACAGCAATTGAAACAGTGTTTAATATAGGCATTGGAAGTTTTACACCGATAGTGGCAAACCAATTCATCAGCCTTGAAGCGAAATTGTCTGCAGCAAACGCGCTTCCGAAAAATCCTGCGAGCGTAATGCCGACTTGAATAGTCGCCAAAAAATTAGCAGGCTGGCTGGTTAGCGCCATAAGCCGCTTTGCCCTTATGTTTCCTGCTTCTGAGAGCCTTTCCAATTTAGTGCTATTAATGGAGATAACAGCGATTTCTGCACAGGCAAAAACAGCGTTAAGCATGACAAGAAAAAGTTGAGGCAATAACTGCCATATCAGAGGGTCAGGGTCGGGCTCGACCATAATTGAAAACCACCACCTAAATAAAAAATATTTTAGTATAACTCCTTATACTATACCAAAAAAATATGAATATTGCTACAGCCTATCAGCATGCCGATCAAATACCATGTGAAGCTAGAACTGCCAAAACATCAGCTATTGATTGATTTTGATGGCTCGTACCGGTCGGAGTGACACTGCGCATTAAATTATCTTCCAGTTTGCAGCCTTAATATGAAGACAAAAATCTATGTGCTTGGATGCTGCAATCGATCTGTATAAAGGTTGTCAATTATCCTATCTGCTTCGCTTCCAGATATTATCGCTGCACCGATTTTAAATTGATAATCATCAAGGTCTTTTACTTTGCGTTGCTCTAGAATAGAAGCTAACGCGCTTTCATCATCATGCCAATTAATGGATGACTCATAGAACTGTCCTGCCTACCCATCAAGAAACTGGAACAATGCTGCAGAAGCTCGTCCATCTTCATCAAGATAATCTACGCTTGATACTCTGCGAATAAAATTCTCGGGTACTTCATCAGGTATTACCCAATACGAATTCAACGATTTTTTCGAAAGTCGATGAATTATTCGATTCAAGTTTATAAGTGCCCATTTCAAAAGCCTTCAAATCTCTATCCTGAGTTACGACATAATAGCTGCTTTCATCTTTATCAAGCTCGATCGAAAAGCCAATGCGAAAATCTTGAAAATTCCATTCTACTAATGCAGATCTATCATCTTGCTGAGCTAGATGAAGCAGTGAAAGATGGTTGTCAATGATTTGATTGCTGCTTGCTGCCTGCAGTGCTGTATACAAGTTGCTAAGGACTTTTTGAACTTGCATTGCAACACCATGATCTTCAAGTTTGCCTATGCCATCAGCTACATTGGCAAAAACGTTTAAATTCGATGGCAAAAGCGTACAGTATTGCATTGCATTATTATAGGAACTGCTAGTAGTATTCGATATAACATTAATAGTAGGGTGTGTCATTTCGCTTAGAAATGCGCTTGTTTTATTATTCAAGACACTCATATATCCTCCGGCTCCACTGCTTCATGCAACTTATCAGTTATAACTGAGCTTATCTTAAGCCAATTGTTTCGATTTCAATAGCGTATTGATGCAATTGCTCTACAGAAAGCTGATAGAGCGGGAAATTGCCTCTGATTTACCTTGGAAGCCAGCTGGCTGTTTTTCGTTTGTTTTGAGAATGCGCGGGAAACGGAGTTGACAAACCACTTACTCTGCGGCCAGTGAAAATTAGGCCAGGAGTTTGAAGTTTCCAAAAATTATCGTAAAATTAGGATGCAACAAAAAAGGCCAAGGAGCATTCGAATGATAGAAATTCCGGAAACATATGTACTTGCAGATCAGATAAAAAAGTCTCTTTCAGGCAAGAGCATTTCAGATGCTGCAGCTAACACACACCCACATAAGTTTGCATGGTTTACAGGCGATCCCGGCGAGTACAGCGATAAGCTCGCTGGTAGAAAATTAACTTCTGCAAACCCCGGAGCTGAATATAGCGGCGGCGGATTTGTTGAAATAATATGCGAAGATACGCTGCTGGCAATCAGCACGCCGATTAAATACCACGAGAAAGGCAAAAAGTTGCCTGCAAAACACCAGTTATTAATAGAATTTGATGATGGCTCGCACCTGAGCTGCACTGTGCAAATGTGGGGAGCCATGTACTGCTTTCCAGTCGGCAGCCCGAGCATGCCTGAGACATACAGCTCTGCTTACAGCCCCAGCCCGCTCTCTGATGAATTCGATGAAGCCTACTTTGAACTCTTGCTGGGCAATGCAAAGCCTGAGCTAAGCGCAAAAGCCTTCCTTGCTACTGAGCAGCGAATACCCGGCTTTGGGAATGGCGTGCTGCAGGATGTTTTATTCAATGCAAAAATACACCCTCGAAAAAAGCTTCAGAGCTTTAGCAGCATCCAAGCAGTTAGGCTGTATAAAAGCATCAAGTCAACGCTCAAAGACATGAGGGATCAGGGAGGCCGAGATACTGAAAAGGATTTGTATGGCCAAAAAGGCGGCTACAGCACGATCATGTCCGCCAAAAATCTTGGAGGGCCCTGCCCTGTATGCTCAAGCAGGATAGTGCGCGAAGCCTACTTAGGCGGCAATGTATATTTTTGCCCTGAGTGCCAGCCTCTGGAGGACTGATATTTCATTCAGCAAAAGCAGAGCCGGCATACAAAATGCTGTTATGAAGGCTTTGCCTATAGCTTGGCTCTTTCGGATCAAAGCTGTTTATCACTACTCCCGGGTTAACATGGTAAGCTGTTGAATGAATGTAGAGCCCATCTCCCAAATACAGAGCAACATGGCCGTCAAAGAATATTACATCAGCCGGCTTTGCATCGCGAAAATCTATTTGCTTAAGGGCAAACCCTTCTACAAGCGCAGAGTCTCTGTATATTACAATGCCTGAAAGCAGGTATGAGATGCTGCAAAGGCCGCTGCAGTCTATGCCGCCGGGGGTCTTTCCGCCCCAGCGGTATTGGGATCCCAAATAGCTTTTAGCAAATGCGAGAATCCTCTCACGCACCTGCTCTTCGGTGGCATCTTCATTGCCAGTGTATAAAGGCATAAAAAAGCCCTCAAGGCTGTAGCCTGTCTCTCCTGACATAAGCCCTACCTTTTTCCAGCCCTCAGCGCTGCTTGATCCGAGGTCAACGACCCTGCTGCCTCTTGGAAGGCTTACAATTGCCTGTGCCCTAACATCAGGATCGCGCATGATATCAAGCATCGGCGGCTTTACAACGCTGCAATGCTGCGCCACAGGCATGTCTATGCCTATGGCAAGATTATCAAGCTTTGTATAGCCGGAATACCTGTAAAACGTTTCGATATAGGCCCATTCGCCCTGCACATTAATGACTTCAGCGCCCATTCCATACAGGCATTCATCCACTGCCTCTGACATCGCGCTTTTCTCTTTGTAAAGCGTTGCTATAGGCGACTTAATCGTTGCCTTCATATATTGCCTCTTTTCAATATCCGATAACTGCTATTGCATTTGAAGATGTGTCTATTTCTACGGTGGCTGTAAACGGCAATGAAGCCGTTGGCGATACATGCCCGCACATAAAGCCGCTGAGCACAGGAATATTAAGATCGCCAAGCAGCTCAAAGAGCAGCTGGTCTATGGTTAGAGAGTCCCTTCCCTCCTTAGGCACACAATTCTCAAAGCCGCCTATTAATACGCCTGCTGCTTCGTCGAACTTCCCGGCATGCCTCATTTGCAATATCATCCTGTCTATAGCGCTTGGCGCTTCATCTACTTCCTCAAAGAACACGATCTTTCCCCTTGTGTCGATCTCAAAAGGGGTTCCTAGCGTTGATGACATGAGCATAATATTGCCGCCAATAAGCTGCCCTCTCGCCCTGCCTTCAACTATTGGCACAAATTCAGATCCCGGAGGGTTCACGAGCTCATCAGGCAGGGGCCCAAACAGGCATGCGTCAAGGCATTCATCCGTAAACGGATCAAGGCCATACACCCATTCCGTGCCGGGCATGGGCGTATGGAACGTCTGAATGCCAAGGCTGTTGAGCATTAAATGCAGCGCAGTAATGTCTGAATAGCCGTATAGCGGCTTTTGTGACTTGGCTACAGCATTCCAGTCTATTAAATACATAAGCCTGTGCGCTCCATACCCTCCCCTGACGGCAATAACGCCATCGACGCTGTCATCTTTGAATGCGCTCGTAAAGTCATTTGCGCGCAGTGAATCCGCACCTGCAAGATAGCCATGGGATGCATAGCAGCTGGGGTATATCTTGGGCTTAAGGCCCTTGTTTTCTACACTTTCTATTGCTTTTAAAAACGTTTCCTTAGGTTGCGGGCTTGATGGCGCAATAATGGCCACAGTATCGCCTTTTCTTAAAAATGCCACTTTTCTATTTCCTCATCCTCTTCTTATACCTTAAAGCTTCTTCTTCGTTTGCGTATATGTAGTGCCCTGGCGATGCTTCAATAAATGACGGCTGATCCTTTGAATAGTCATGCTCAAGGGGATCATAAGCAATATATTCCTTTGCCCTTTGGACATCAGGGTCCGGGTTTGGCACAGCTGACAAAAGCGATCTGGTGTATGGGTGCATAGGGTTCTCAAACAGTGTTTGCGTGTCAGCCAGCTCTACTATCCTGCCTTTGTACATGGATGCAATTCGATCGCAGAAAAGGCGCATTACCGATAAATCGTGGCTTATAAAAACATACGTAAGGGCATACTCCTTTTTTAGCTTGCCCATTAGATTCAGCACCTGTGCCCTTATCGAAACATCCAGCGCGCTTATAGGCTCATCTGCAACGATTAATTCAGGCTGCATGATTATTGCCCGGGCAATGCCTATTCTCTGGCGCTGCCCGCCGGAGAATTCATGGGGGTAGCGGCTGGCAAAGGAAGCTGGCAATCCTACATCCCTAAGCGCTTTGGCTACTCGATTGGCTACTTCAGCCTTTGGCAGCGCCGAAAAGTTGACAAGCCCTTCGCTGATTATATTATGGACTTTAGCCCTTTCATTCAGGCTTGACATAGGATCCTGAAAGATCATCTGTATCTTTTTTGTCAGAGCGCGATCTTCGCTTACAGGTATCTTTCCGGAAATTCTGCTGCCGTTATATAGTATTTCCCCGCTTTCGGGGGGATAAAGCCTCATTACCGATCTGCCTATGGTTGTCTTGCCGGAGCCGGACTCCCCTACTATTCCGAACGTTTCGCCTTTTTTTACATCAAAGCTGGCTGACTTGACAGCATAGTTCTTATTCTTGCCTGTGCCAAACGCAACGCTCAGCTCCCTGACTTCAAGCAGAGGGCTCATAATCCATCGCCTCTTCTGATTTTTTGGATGCCCTCAGGCGGGTCAACCCTGGGCGCTCTGCTGTCAAGCAGCCATGTACGGGCTTTATGGGTAGGGCTCAGGCTGTAGTAGCCGGGCCGCTGCACAAAGTCTATGTTAAGGGCATACGGGTTCCTTGGGGCAAAGGCGTCGCCTGAGATTTCATTTGCCATGTTTGGAGGGGATCCGCCTATGGAGTACAGCTCGCCGCTCTTTGGCGCCAGCTGTGGCAAACTTGACAAAAGCGCCCACGTGTAAGGGTGTGCAGGCCTTTTGAACACCTCTCTGACAGTGCCCACCTCAATAATGTCGCCAGCATACATTACAGCTACCCTGTCTGCTATCATGGCGACTACGCCAAGGTCATGGGTGACATAAATCGTTGTGAGATGCATCTTTTTTTGCATCTCTTTTATCAGCCCTAAAATCTGCGCCTGTATAGTGACATCAAGCGCTGTGGTAGGCTCATCGCAAATTATCAGTTTCGGCTTGCAGGCCAGGGCAATCGCTATTACAGCCCTTTGCCGCATGCCGCCTGAGAACTCATGCGGATACTGCATGTAGCGCTTTTCGGCGCTGTCTATTCCAACATCGCTCAAGGCATTGACAGCAGCTTGCCTGGCCTCACTGCCTGAGAGGCCCTGGTGAAGCAGCACGGCTTCTTTTACTTGATCGCCAACCCTCATAAGGGGGTTTAGCGAGGATATCGGGTCCTGCATCACAAAAGCAATGCCTGAGCCCCTTATGTTCAGCCATTGCTTTTCGTCTTTTATCTTTGTCAGCTCAATGCCGTCAAACGTTATTGTGCCCTCTGTTATCTCGCCATTAGAGTCAAGCAGGCCCATAAGGCATTTGCACAGCACGCTTTTGCCGGATCCTGACTCGCCGACAATGGCAAGGGACTCGCCTCTTTTGACATCAAGGGTGACTCCCCTAAGGGCGTGCACCCTCTCGCCTCGAAGCCTGAAGCTTACATGCAGGCCGTCTATTTCAACAATGCTATCGCTATCCATTATATACCTGCCTATATCGTATGGTTTTTGGGATCTGAAGCATCTGCCAGCGCGTTGCCTACAATGTAAAATGAGACTGTTATCAGGCATAGCACAGCAGCCGGGAATATTAGCTGATACCTTAGCGAGGGCTCAAGCATCTTGTCAATGCCGGATGTTATGAGGTTGCCCAGCGAAGGGATAGCCAGTGGCAGCCCCAAGCCTATGTATGAAACAAACACCTCATTTGAAATAGCATTCGGTATGGCTATTGCCGCCCTCATGGTAATGACAGATATCAGGAAAGGCATAATATTTCTGGCTATTATTTTAAGCGGCGGCGAGCCCAGGCAGCGGGATGCGAGGTTGTAGTCCCTGTCTCTTATGATCACTATCTGGTTTCGAATAAAGCGCGCTGTTGTCAGCCAGCTTGTAATAGACAGTGCCAATATTATTGTAGATACGCTTGGCCTGAGCACATAGCTGATTAATATAAGCATCAGCGTTTGAGGGATATTGTCAAAGATGTTGTACAGCTCTGTAAACATCCCCTCAACTGCCCTAATATACCCCCAAACAACCCCCATTGCAATGCCTAAGGCGGAATCGATAATTGCAACAGCAAACGCGATAAGCAGGCTTGTGCGGGTTCCCGCCCAAATGCGGCTCCATAAATCCTGGCCTATACTGTTGGTGCCAAGCCAAAATTCGCGTGAGGGCGGGGCATTCCTTATCTGTATGCCCCGCTCATCGTTAAATATCTCTGTCGGGCTCTTCTGGCCGGGGATCAGCGGCTGGACAAATGTAAATACCAAAAGCGCCGCCATAATGGCAAGGAAAGCCACTGCCGTTTTGTTGCGCAAAAATATTCGCATCGTGGATCTCCAGTAGGAGTATGCTTCATGCGGCGCTTCCTCCCCTGCCTCAGGGCTGTAAGGCGCTCTTTCGAATGGAGGCTTTCCTGCTAGAGCTTTGCTTGCAGCATCGCTTATGGCTTCAAATGCCTGCTTTTGCATTGTTGGCATTACCGCGCCTCCTGGCTTCTTGTCAGCCGAATTCTTGGATCAAGCACTGCCATTGCTATGTCGCCTATAAAAACCCCGGCTATGGACAATGCGGTGTATACTACAACAAGCGCCAAAACGAGGGTATTGTCCTGGCGCTTAATAGAGTCAACCAACAGCCCGCCCATCCCGGGTATTGAATAGCGGCTTTCTACATACAGGCTGCCCATTAGCGTGACAACCAGGGATGTCGGCAAATACTGCGACAAAGGCACTATTGCATTTCTAAATACATGCTTTGTCGATATAGCAGCTTCTGAGACTCCCTTTGCCCGCGCCAGGCGGGTATACTCCCTGCTGTATTCGTCGATCATATATCGCCTCATCCACATAGCATACATCGCCATGTTTGCTAGCGAAAGCGAAAAAACTGGCAGAAACCAGGTTGCTATATTCTCTTTTGAGAAAAGCATTGGAAGGTATATATACTTTCTGATAAGCTCAGTTCCATATATTTGAATAAACAGGCAGTACACTGCAAAAGGAATTGACTCAACTATTGCTATAAACGCTGAGCCTGCCTTATCAGCAGCTTTAAACCGCTTTGCAGATATCGCCGATCTCGCCATTAGCACTCCGAGCGGCAGCCCCAATGCCAGCGCAGTAATAAGCGCCAAAATGCCTATAGACATTGATATGGGCATTTTCTGCGCTATTAGGCTGTTTATCGGGTAACCGACGCGATAGCGGTTTGACACGCCCAGATCGCCTTTAAGCAGGTTGCCGAGAAAAGACATAAGGGCCCTTAAGTACGGCCTGTTAAGGCCATGCCGCTCAAGCCCTACGCGTATCTGCGTTGGCGTCATCTTGTCGTAGTTATTAAAATAGCCTTCAATGGGCATCTGCCTAAGCAGGCCAAACACTACTGCTATAACAACAACCAGAGTAACAGCCGATCTTATTAGCCTTTGCATGAAATATTTTGCCATCTGATACACCAAAAAGTTAGCGCTGCCTAAGTGCCAGGCAGCGCGAGCAGCTTATATAGCAGCATTTCTACTTCTGCAGTGACTTCCATTCGCTATGCCACTTATCGTAAGCAGCCTGGTATTCATCCATTCCCATAGATTTATCCAGGATCACTCTGCCTTTGTAGTGGTAGCGCGATACGCCAAACGGGGCGTAAGGGATCGTAAACGGATCTATCCTGTCTATTGTATATCCATCTTCCCTGGACATATAGAAAGGAACTGCGAACGCATGGTCGATAAGAAATGCTTCTGCATTTGCGAATGCATTGTAGCGGGCTTCGAAATCAAGCGGAATCTCTTTAGCCGCGTCAATTAGGCTGTAGTATTCGTCTACAATTGCCTGTGTAGCCGCTGTTTTGTTCGTTGCGGGCTTCTCGCTCAGGACTCTGTTTTCATTGGTATAAAAGAATCCGTAAGAGTTATTAAACGTGAACGCCTCTGTCCAGGTAGCAGGGTCTGCATAGTCAGCTCCCCAGTTGCACTTCATGAAGGCGTAGTTGCCTGTCCTTCTGATGGCTGAGAGGAACCCTGTAGCCGGGCCGGCTTCAATTATAATCTCAATATAGTCTCTGCCCAGAACATCCTGCATCTGCTGCTGAACAACCTGGCACTCTTTGTCCCAATCAGTTGTAGCAGGGTTGTAAGGCATAAGGACCTTTATCGGGAACGTAGCCCCTGCAGCCTCAAGCTCAGGGATTGCCAGCTCCTTGTATTCTAATGCCTTTGAAGCGCTAAAGCTGTCAGAGCTGCTTATTGCATTCAGGTTTCCAAGCTCTGTATAGTCAACGCTGCCAAGCATTGTGAATGTTCTTGGAGTAATTGTATTGATTAAAAATTTCTGGGGATCATACGGCTCATAAACAGATATTGCCTTCACCCTGTCAAGAGCGTGAAACATGGACTTTCTGAAATTTTCATTGTTAACGGCTATAAGCCAATTGTCAGGCTCATACTGCGCATCAAAGCGCGGCTCAAAGTTAAAGTTATAAAAGTACGCAAATGAAGGGTTAGGCATGGAATTGTGGATTATATCCTTGGTGCCTTCGGCTTTCATCCAGGAATCCAGGATATCGGCGCCGATTATCGCAAAGTCAACTTCGCCGTTTCTTGCCATCGTTGGCGCTATAGTTACCTCATCTGCATTATAGATATACTCTATTCTTTTGATGCCTACATTCTCAGCGTCCCAGTAGTTCTCGTTCTTTGTAAGGGTTCGCTTCACATTTGGCTCATATTCTGAGAAAATATAGGCTCCGTTAAATGCGATATTTGTAATGTCTGTTCCGAAACTGCTTCCGGCTTCCTCCAGCAATGGGCCATATATAGGAAGGTATGCATTGTATGACAGGCACGACAGAAAGAACGTGCAGGGAGCTTCCATGGTGTAGACAACAGTGTAGTCCCCTTCCGCTTTAACCCCCACTTCATCAAACGCTATAAATTCATCGGGATTAATGCCATTAGCCACATAGAAATCCTCTATGCTGGCTGCTTCTTTGTCGGCTACTGCATTTGCAGCCTCCAGCCGATCAGCAGACTGCTCAAAGTAAAGCTGTGCATTTTTCACAAACTCAAACATATATTGGTTGCTGGCATCAGTTTCTGCCTCGTTTGCATATTTCGCAGCAGTGACAAAATCATGCGCTGTGGCCTCGCCTAGCTCTTCCCCTTTGTAGTCATACCACATAACGCCCTGCCTGAGATAAAACTTCCACTCTGTATAATCATCGTTGTGCTCCCACCGCTCTGCCAGCGCAGGCGCCGGGTTGCCATATCGATCGAAGTCTACCAGGCCGTCAACAGTGTTTGACAGCAGGCTGTATTCAACAGTGGTACCGGTGGCAACATAGTCAAGGGTTGTGAGCTCTGAGCCATATAGCTGCCTGTAGACATCAGTTGACGGGCCGGAGCTTCCTGTAGTTGGGCCCCCTCCCCCGCCACCGCCGCAGCTGGCCAGCATGATTGATGCTGCCAACACTGCCGCTAAAGCAGATTTAAATCTTTTCATCGTTTTGTTTCTCCTCTCAAAACATAAATGCAGTGCATTATTATAATTCAGCAGGAACTTTGTGCTATACGCCTGCCTGAGCTATCAATTCAGGGCTATTGATGTGATCTCCTTAGCGAGCGCCGGCATTTGCGCCCCAATGCCATTTCCCCTTGGCATTGTTACTAATGGGCCGATAAAGCCGCAGCCGCCTATTACAGGATCCTCGCGCAAAAGCAGCGGGGCGTCAATGTCGGCCATGCTCACAGCGCTGCAGCTTGAAGCAAAGATAGCTGCTGCGCTGCATGCAATCGCGCCTTCCATCATGGAGCCAACCATGGCTTGGGCGCCGTATTCTTCGCATATAGCGGCAATCTTAATCGCTTCATAAATGCCGCCGCATTTAGCAAGCTTAATATTAATCATATCTGCTGCCTGATCATCCAAGATTCGTATGGCGTCTTTCGCAGAAAAGCAGGATTCATCTGCAAGCACAGCAGCGCTGATCCTGTCCCTTATGAATTTTAGGCCTTTGAGATCATCCGCTTGCACAGGCTGCTCAACAAGGGAAATCGGCATGCCTGCTTTTTCCATCAATTCAACTGCGAGCAGTGTGCCTTTTACGGTCCATGCCATGTTGGCGTCAATTCTGTACTCAAGGCCGGGTGCCGCCTTATAGCAGGCAATCGCCCTTTGGGCATCAAGGGCCGGATCTCCGCCCATCTTTATCTTTAAGCTTTTATAGCCTTTATTTAGTGCGCTAAGAGACTGGTTTGCCATGTCTTCTATTGTGCCCACTGAGACAGTGATGTCTGTTTCTATAGGCTCTCCGGATCCTCCAAGCAAAAGGTGAAGCGGCACATTCAGGCTCTTTGCCCTTATGTCGTAAAGCGCAGCACAAACAGCAGCTTTTGCTGCTGTATTGTGGGCGATGGATTTATTGAGCGAGTGCATGGCGCCCTCAAAGCTGTCCAGGCTTATGCCCGTAAGCGCGGGGGCGATGCTCAGGGCTATAGCGCCGCAAATGGAGGCTTTTGTCTCCCCTGTTATTGCCGCGGTTGGCGCAGCTTCGCCATAACCGGCGATTCCGCTGTCTGTCTCCATTCGCACGATGATCCCTTCAAGCTCGCTAACCCTTCGAAGCGATGTTACAAAAGGAATGCTTAAGGGTGCATAGTACTCATACAGGGCTATACTCTCTAATTTCATACCCGGCTCCATAAAAATGCAAGTAGCCAAGAGGCGCGCCTCTTTCTACTTGTCATTCTATCACTTGGCTGATATTTATTACAAGAAGCAAAAAATCCAGGAATTTGCGCCTTTATAAAACAAAAAGAAAAAAGCGCAATATTTCATAGTAGTCTGAGTGGCTGAAGCTGACGCTGTGAGTGCCTGAGCGGCTTGCGCCGGGGAAGTGCGACATTCTATTGGCATCTTCGTGCTTTGCATATTCAATAGCTGCTTCGAATGAATCCGGAAGCTTAGGCTGAGGGATGCTCTGAAAGCGCTCAACCGCAGTTTTCATCCCTGTCTCGATATTTTCTGCAGCCTGCTCAGGGTGCAGCGAAAACGATCCGCCTCCCATGCCGCTGACAACAGGAGTGGATACGATGCCGGGCACAAGCTTTTCAGCCTGAATGCATAAGCTCTCATCGCCACTGACAAATATCGGCTTTGCTTTGTGGAGCATTGCAGCGTAAGCATGTATCATAAACTCGCTGGCCAGCTCATTGTTAAGCCAAACTCTGTATGCTTTTGTTGTCATGGTATGCGCCAGAGGGTTTGCTGCGCTGCCTGCATTTGAATGGTACCCGGTGAATGCAGCTGCATCATATCCCATGCCAATCCCGTCTATCATGCACTCAGGGTTGCCGGGCCAGCCGCGAATAAAGCGCGCCTCTTTCGGAAAGTATGACGGAATAAGGTTTCTTGCCGAGTCGTGTGCATCCTTAACAGTAACCTCGCTTGCCCCAGCGCTGAATGCGCCCCTTGCAGCCGAGGCGGCTTCTTTGCTCATTTGCTCGCGAAAGTAATCATACCAGCGCCCGCCCCTGTCGTAGTCTGTCTCGTCCCAGTGGCATATGCCGCATGTTCCTTCTATGTCTGATGAAATATAAACTTTCATAATCCCCCCTTTGCTACGATTCTAGCATAATTGAATTTGGATGCAACAGTGCATACGGTGAGCCTTTTTGCTGGCATTGCACGCTTTTCGAATAATCTGTCGATTCTTTCCATTTATAGGCTAAACACGCTCAGCGATCAGTATTTATTCACACGCTTTTGTCATCATTTAGATAAAGTGCCTATGAAAAGCAAGATTAGCAATATAAAATAGGGGTATAAATTTAACCGGAGGATCAGATGCTAGACAGAATTCCGTTCAGTACAGACGAACTTACAAATGCAGGAGAGTATCCAGCTGCATTTCCCGGCTTTCCGCCAGTAAAGAAATATGCCACGCCAGTCACCCCGAAGGAGAACTTAACTGCAATATACAGAAGAGAGCTTCCGCTGTGGATACCTCTTTCAAGCGATTCGCGCCTATTTGCGCCAAAAGTCGATCCTGACAATGTCGCCAGATGCCTGGTTATTGACGCTGACAGGCTTGCCCCTGAAGACATGATCGGAGGCAAAGACAGGCATGAGATCGATTGGGTGTACGTGCCGGTAGCACAGGGGTCTATGGTACAGCCAGGAAGCCCGCTGCTTACAGATGCAAACGATTGGGACAAATATGTACAATTCCCTGATCTGGACTCCTGGGATTGGGCAGGCTCCCTTGAAAAGAACGCTGACATCGTAGATGATGACAGAGCAGTTATGCCTTGGGTTCTTTCAGGGCTCTTTGAGAGGCTGATCTCTTTCATGGACTTTGAAGGCGCTGCTATAGCAATAATCGACGAAGACCAAAAGGACGCTGTTTTAGCCCTGTTTGATAAGCTTGCTGACCTTTATGCAGAGATGATTAAGCGCTTTAAGGCTTATAACCCTGTAATCTTCTGCCTGCATGACGACTGGGGCAGCCAGCACTCTCCATTCTTCTCCCTTGATACAGCAATGGAAATGATAGTGCCTGCATTAAGCAAGGTAGTAAAGGCAGCCCATGACAATGGATTGTTCTTTGACATGCACTCATGCGGAAAAAATGAAAAGCTTGTACCTGCATATATAGCTGCCGGCGTTGATTCCTGGAATGGCCAGCCAATGAATGACAAGGATATGCTTTATCAAATGTACGGAGACAAGATTATTCTTAGCCTTCCACCGGATGTAGCATTTACGCCAAACACTACAGAGGAAGAAGCTGTAGAGGCTGCAAAGCGCTTTGTGGCCAAGTACGGCCCAACTATGGCAGAGAAGCCTTTCCTATTAACTGCATTTGGCGGCGGCCCTGCATTTACAGAAACTGTATATGTAGAAAGCAGAAAGATGTTCAGCTAAGTAAATTTTTATAACAAGCATTTAAAGAACTGTTGAGTCGTAAGTTCTGTGCCTGGTTTTACAGCTTAAGCTATATCATCCAGGCAATAAATGTCGAATTCGTGGGGTTTCATTCGAAGCCCTTTTAATTTTGAGAATGCCCCGTAAAGCTCCTCGTCAGGCGACAATCCCAATAATATGCCAAAGCCAGCAGACACTGATTCGACAGACGGCGCCTTCTGGTGCGCTGTGCGCACGAAGCGCATAGCTGGCCTTTTGCCAGACTCAGCAAGCTTCATAGCGAGCATCTGCAGAATCCCTGCTGCTATGCACCCAATAGCCGCATATCTTTCTGTTGCCTCAATTGCCCTGAGGATCTTTGCCTGATCTTTCGGATCAGAAACTGCCTCCAGCGAGTCAGGGCTGCCCTTCTTAGCATATCTGTCCAGCTTTGGCATTGCCTTCGTCCAGAACCGCGCGCCAAAGCATTTGTTCGCCTGCTTTAGCGATTTAAATGCCGACTCGATTGAAAACCTTAGGCTGTAGATCTCAAGCGCCTCTACAGCTGGCATGCCTGTGTCTGTGCAGGCAATAATTATCTGGCCGCTGCCTGTGCAGGCGAAAACAAACAGCAGCTCTTCGCGCTCGCTTTCTGTTTTGCCCCACAGCAGCGTTTTTGAGTGCACCAGCACTGTTTCCTCCTTGCCATACAAAACTGCGCTTTCTTTTGCAAAGAGCTCTTTCTCAGCCTCGAACACGCTTGCCAGCTTAACGCTGGCCCCCTTTGTTCTAGGGCGCCCGCGGCCTCTTTTTTCCCCAGCCTTTGGCTCCTCAAGCTTCTCATAGCCGACATAGCTTGGCTTTGCGCGCATAATCAGCGCTGCAGCGCTTTCCTTTGCCATTTTCACAGCCCCAAGGGACATAAAATACGCATCGAGCGCGCCGACAGCCCCTCCATCGATGTCTTGGGAAGCTTCGCAGAGCGCTCTCACAGACTGCATCACATGGCTCTCAGCCCTCTCTTCGCAGCCTTTCCAGCGAAACGCCTCAGCAAGGCCGTTATGGATTGCCAGCGACAATGGGATGCACAATGAGAGCCCGCCGGCAGAGGCAGCGATGCCGAGCCCTCCCCAAAGATGCCCAAAGATATATGAGGGCTTTGAAGAGTTCTCAGACTCTTGGCTGTGCTTTTTCACTCCCGGCATATGCGAGCCCTCATGTGCCTGTTTAGTGCCGTCGCTGATGAGCACAGCCCTTCCATCAAAGATCCTGTGCAGGGGCGCGAAGGCAAGCACAGCCCTCCTCCAATACAAAAGGAGCGTTTCAGCGCAGAAGGCAGTTGAGCGGAAAAAGCGCTCAACCGAGCTGTAGCTGGCAAAGCTGAGGGCAAGGGCCCTTACAATGCCGGCCATGCCGGCATTGCCAGGGCCGCACATGAAGCCAATAGCTATGGCAGAAAACCATTTAAACGTTGCTTCCCTTGAAAAGGCTGGCCTAAGGCTTTGAAGAATTTTGTCTGCAAATTTCATGGCTGTCTTTTTTGGCTGCTGTGGTTTGTGCTACAATTGTTTTGCAATGGTTCCAGCTGCTCTATCTCCTTTGTGGTTGTAACAAAAGGATAGCATGCATAATGCTGGAATCTATGCTATTAATGCCACATTGTGTCGATTCATATTCATAGCCATCAAACTTACGACTCTTCAG
>WRIY01000042.1 GCA_009782515.1 Eubacteriaceae bacterium | reverse complement strand
TTGCCTTTGGCATAGCAGAGGCATGGGAGGAAGCAGTGCATTTGCTAAGCGCATAGCATTCGCTATGCGCAACCGATTGCAATACAGCTATTAGTTAGGAGGCGCAAGGAACCGAATAATATGGAAACGGCCATCATAATGGTGCTTGTTAAAGAATGCCTTATGCCAGGAGCTGCTGCAAGGGGGCGTTCGAATGGGGTGCAATAAGGCCAGTTTTCGTAGTTATTAATCGATAATGCGCTTAACTCATCAGAGCTGCATTATTATCAGCGCAGTTGTTATGTACAACAGCATAACCGCAAAAGCAAAAGAGCTCGCTGACTATAGGCTGCAGAAAAAAATGTCCGGTATGGCTGAAGCGCATATTATTGAGCTCAATGAAATATTTAGCAAGCCTCAGCAGTCCGCCATGATCTGAACAACCATTTGCTGGCCATATCCGCTTATGTAAAGCCTCGCCGGAAAGAACAGCAAAAGAGCTTGGGCTTTGCCCGTCTTAGCCAAGGGTGTACGAAAGGTTTCGTTGGTCGTCAAGGTCTACGCAGAGTGCTCTGAAGCCATGAAAAGCAGCAAGCACAGTGATGATTTGCCTACACCCCTTTTGGGGTTGATGACGGCTATTGCCTTCACTCATACCCCTCCCATTTGCATATGCATGCATATATGCACAGTTGTTTTTATATATGCTATTTTACTCTTTTTCCCTGCGGCAACCAACAGCAAGCCTCGGTGCTTGTTTTGCCGCCATCGGCCCATCGCCTCATTTCTGCAGCTTTCGGCTGCAGAATGCAAACACAAATTGGCATGCCAGCCTAAACCATCTGCTTTATTTCTATCATGCACTACCTGTATGCATATGCTATGCTGACAACGGCAAGATCGGTTCTCCATGCCAAGCCGATTAGGCGCTTGGCTTGTTCCCTAATGTTGATGGCGGCATTCATGTTTCTGTCCATCTCGCTGCCGCATTCTTCGCATATGTATGCCCGCTTGGACATGGCCAGCTCTTTTTTGGTTGCCCCGCATGCAGAGCGCGTTTTGCTCGACGTGTGCCAGCGCGCACTTAATATTTCGCATTGGCCGCAATTCATCTCGCTTGCCTTGCGGATTGCGTTAAATACGAAGCAGAGGGCCACGCATGCGTTTTATATTTTTTTCACAAAATGATTTTGTTTCCTCTTATTTATCCAAAAATTTGAACATATGGCAAACATTCTCTCCTTAATTCAACAATTTAAGCGTATAATGCGCACACAGGCCTAAATACTACTTGTAAAGGGCTGGCCTTGCAGTTTGTAGCATCATTTGCTTAATAGATAAAAATTGCATTTTTTTGCCCAATTGTGGTACAATTGAATCAATTCTGTCTAATTCATCATATAGGAGGATATCTATGCCATTATCAGAAAAAGACAATTACATGAAAGTCATCAAGGGCGAAACCCCTGAATGGGTTCCGCGCTATACCTTCGGTCCTGACAAGTTCTCAACAAAAGAGCAGGCAGCTGCCGGTTTGATGGTGAGAGCTTATACCCCAACCACAATGCCCGGACAGGAAGGCTATACAGACATGTTTGGCGTTTCCTACACTTCTTCAGCACAAACAAGCGGCGCATCCCTTCCAACACCAGATGCCCATATCATGGAAGACATCCGTGACTGGAGCAAGCTGCTTAAGCTTCCTGACATCACAAATACTGACTGGGACGCTGTATGCAAAGCTGCTATTGAAGGCCTTCCAGGGCCTGCTGACAACTTTGCCAAATCATATGGCGGCGTTGGAGGCGGCGGGTTCTTCTTGCCTCTGATGAACATGATGGGCTTCACTAATGGCCTTATCGCAATGCTCGAAGAGCCGGAAATCGTCCACGAAATGTATTCATACATGACTGAATGGTATGTATATGGCCTAGAGCGCACAATGGACAAGCTTCCTGTTGACATTTTCACAGTAGGCGATGACACTGCTGCTGCATTCCAGCCATTCATATCTCCACAGCAGTACCGCGATCTTATTGTGCCTTACGTTTCCCAACTGACAAAATTCGCCCAAGACCGCAATCTTCCAGTAATGATGCATTGCTGCGGAAGATGCGAAGACTATATTGAGGATTGGGTAAAATTTGGAGTTACCGCTTGGAACCCTGCACAGATCACTAACGACCTGGACGGCATCAAGAAAAAATACGGCAACAGCCTCGTTTTAATTGGATGCTGGGACTCTTCCGGAGATGCCGGCTATATGTACGCTCCAGAGGAAGTTGTACGCCAAGCTGTACGCGACACCATCGACAGATACGCACCTGGCGGCGGATTCATGTTCTGGGGCAGTGTATATGGCCCTGAAGACGATCCGGCTGTTGACCTTAAGCGCAAGTGGATGACAGAGGAGTACGAAGCATACCGCGAAACTCCTTATAAGTAAATAAAAAAGCTTGAGCCTAGCTGTGTTAGCTCGGCTCATTTATATTGCTTATTAATTCGCACATGCATTTGTATTTGCTGCATTTAAATCCACGAATTTACAAATAACTGTACGTAAATTCAAGATCTACGATTTTTTTGTGCATAAAAATACAGATTCCCTTTTGTTATGATATACTTGATCAACGCAAGCTATTTCAATCTAGGAGGATAACTATGCCATTATCAGAAAAAGATAATTACATGAAAGTTATCAATGGCGAGACCCCAGAATGGGTTCCGCGCTTTACTTTCGGCCCTGACCCACACTCAACAAAAGAGCAGCCAACTGCAGGGCTTATGGTAAGAGCCTATACACCAACATCGATGCCTGGCCAAGAAGGCTATACAGACATGTTTGGCGTTTCCTACACATCATCAGCCCAAACAAGCGGCGCATCACTTCCTACACCTGATGCCCATATCATGGAAGACATCCGTGACTGGAGCAAGCTGCTTAAGCTTCCTGACATCACAAACACTGACTGGGATGCTGTCTGCAAAGCTGCTATAGACGCTCTTCCCGGCCCAGCTGAGAACTATGCCAAATCATTTGGCGGAATCGGGGCAGGCTTCTTCCTTCCATTAATGAACATGATGGGCTTCTCAAACGGCCTTGTCGCTATGCATGAAGAGCCTGAGATAGTGCATGAGATGTACACCTACATGGCTGACTGGTATGAGTACGGCCTTTCTCGCACAATAGACAAGCTCCCTGTTGACATTTTCTCAGTTGGCGACGACACTGCTGCTGCGTTCCAGCCATTTATATCGCCACAAATGTACCATGATCTTGTTGTTCCTTACGTTTCCCGCCTGTCAAAATATGCACAAGACCGCAACCTGCCGGTTATGATGCACTGCTGCGGAAGGTGCGAAGACTTCATTGAAGACTGGATTGCCTTTGGCGTGACTGCATGGAACCCTGCTCAGGTTACAAATGATCTTGACAGCATTAAGGCCAAATACGGCAACAGCCTTGTTCTATGCGGATGCTGGGATTCATCCGGCGAAGCTGGCTATATGTACACTTCAGAAGAAATTGTACGCCAAGCTGTACGCGACTGCATCGACAGGTATGCGCCTGGCGGCGGATTTATGTTCCTTGGCAGCGTTTATGGCCCTGAAGACGATCCGGCTGTTGACCTTAAGCGCAAATGGATGACAGAGGAGTACGAAGCATACCGCGAAACTCCTTATAAATAAAATCAATTTGCCATAAAATAGAAAGAGCCATGCGCATTATGCTGGCTCTTTTTTGTATGCTTATTCCTAAAAGTTCATGCTGCGCACAGCCCTGTAAAGCTTCCACTTCAGTTCATGCAGTGGAAGCTCGTAACTGCCCGGATAATCGTAATAGTCACCCCCAAACCTTCTCTTGAATTCGGTCAGGCCTTTCCAGGGATGCTCAATGCCCTCGCTTTCCATTACATGCTTCGGCGCACAGCCAAAGAAGTCAAATGATCGGCATCCAAGCCTTTTTGCGCTTAGCATAGCATAAACAACAAGGCCGGTTGCTGGAGATATTTTGCGGTATTCTGTGAAAGATCCCGCATAGGCGTAATACATTGTTTCATTTGTCATAAAGAATACAATCGAAGCGATTTTCTTGCCATCGAGCTCAGCAAAGTGCACTCCAGCTACTCTTTCGCTAAACAGCTGTTGTGCCATTAACCTATAGTAGCCATCATTGTAGGGCTGCAGGCTGGTTCGCAGCGCTACATCATGTATCATCTCTATAAAGTATTCGATATCTTCAGGATTATAGGCAGTCGAATATTGTATGCCCCTTTTTTGGCTCTTTTGGTACCAGCGCCTTGACTCTCTGGACACTTTCATTAATAGTTCGTCTTCTGTACAGGTTAGGTCATTTATAATCGTATTTTGCGGCTGAACCATTACCCCTTCCTTAAGATCGCTGTGGCCTGGCACAAACATATCAGTATCTGTCGCCCCAAGCTTGCCTGTTGGCTCTACCCTGATGAAGTCGAGCTTCATTTTCTTTGCTTCGTCTTCTATATGCTCCAGTGAATCTGCAAAGATGCCTTCCTTTGTTAGAAAGGGCCCATACGGAACATATAGCCGCTTGTTAAACTTGCCCTTTTCGACAATGCCAAGCCATGAATAGCCATCCCCGGAGTCGCGAACTATATCGCGCCCTAGGGATTGTTGAAATCTTGCCCAGTGCTCTGTTTGTAAAAAATGCTCTTTCTGCAAAAATGTTTTTGGCTCAGTTATCAAGCCGTTTATTGTGCCCATTTAGTAGCTCCATTTGTAGATAGTATGGTAATAACTTATCATTCGTATAATTTTATATATATTGTTATATACTTTACTGCTGTTTGATAAAATTGAGCGCTCATGAACTGCTCGTCGGGACAAGCCGTTTCGATGACAGACTACCATATTGACAATTTAAGTTGTAGAGGTTTACATAATTAACACCAACTTTAAGCGTCAATCAAGGAATTTCGCCAAATTCATTAATATAGCTCTTCGGAAATTGCTGGGGAAAATACATAAACGGGCTTGTTTACTGCAGAGTTAATGGATTATTTGATATTTGAAGCTAAAGACGGAGTGAATACTAAAGTATTATGCCGAATATGCATAGAGAAGAACGGCATTATTGCACAAGGCTATCTTTGTTTATTGGCCAACTGGAGCTCTTTGGATGCAGCGGCTGCATTGGCTCCAGCCTTTGCATGGTTTTTGCGCAAAAGCCCATCTGCTTTGCACAAGCCTCTCTCGCTGCATATGGCGTTTTGCTCAGCATGCCCAACGAAAGGCAATGCCTTATTGTTTCTTATGTTATTGATCCCATGAAGTATCGTCAATGCAGGCTTCTTGAAATCCTGGAGCAGGCGAATCCGAAGATGCTGCGGTTGCGGTATGCCAACCCTGTTTTCCGTCTCCACGCAGCGCTTTTGCGCCTGCGCCAGCTGTGAGCGATTTTTTTGCCTTTGCATAAATGCTGCCTAATTTTTAAAGCTTCGCACCTGCATGGCCCTTTGCGTACAACTCCCCCCTCTCTGCCCAATGGCTTTAGATGCCTAAAATCCCCAGCAAAAAGCCGCACAAAAATCTCTAATGATCTGTATAAATTGTATTTTTTAGCGCAAAACATATTTCACAGATACTTTATATAAGTTTTTGTAAGATATTCCACTGGATACATGCTTCATTGCTCGTTAAATACAATAGAATCATAAATATAATACAAATGAAGAAATTTGTATTATATTTATATCGAAATTCTCAGGCAATAAAGCTGTAGAAATAGATATAAAACTATATTTGTAGATATCGTTTTTATATAAATGTCTTGACGAACCTTCAATTGTGCATTAGAATTACTGAAAAATATACCACAGACAACTTGGAGGGCATATAAATGCCAAAAGACATAGGGCTGCATGGGGCGAACATGGCGATAAGGGCAGCCGAAACAGCAGTGCATGAAGGCCAGCTCTTGCTTTGTGCGCTTGCAAAGCCGGGAAAGGGCGCATTATCTGCATCAGCGCTTCCAGGCGCAAAGCGCAAAGGATTTAAGCGGTGAAGGGCAAGGCAAACCTGTCGGTTATAGCCGTCTTGGCTGCCGCTTCGGCAGCAGTCTTTTACTTAGGCAACAGGGCTGCGTGTACATTCACAGCTGGGAGGCTCCAGATTGGTGGCCTGATTGGAAGGCTGATTTCGCTGCTGCCTGATTTGTGGAAAGACATAAAGAATAACCCCGCGTATATAGGCACAGGCAAAAATGAGCTGACAGCAGGGGCAGCGGCGGCATGTGCGCTGTGGCTCAAGCTGCATTATGACATATATATGAAGCCAATGATGCAAGAGGCTGAGCACGGCTCTGCCCGCTGGGGCAGCGCAGCCGACATAAAGCCGCTGTGCAACCCCGAATTTAGGGAGAACCTGATTTTCACCCGAACGGAGGGCATCTCAATAGGCGCCGCCATGCCAGCCGGCTCGGGCGGCATCTACCGCAACGCAAATGCATTATGCATTGGGGGCAGCGGATCCGGCAAGAAGCGCTCCTTCATCGTGCCAAATATACTGCAGATGAGCTCAAGCTACGTAATAACCGATCCGAATGGGGAGCTGTACCGGCAGTGCGCCCCGGCCCTTGAGCAAGCCGGCTACAGGGTTCGCCGGCTGAACCTTATAGACATGCAGGACTCAGACTTCTACAACCCGTTTGCATATATTCAGTCCGAAGCAGACATTATAAAGCTCGCCACAAACCTGATCGCTAACACCACGGACGAAGGAAATGGAGGCGACGAATTTTTTGTGAAGGCGGAAACAGCGCTGCTAACCGCCATCTTTGCCTATGTGCACTATGAGCATGTAGAAGAGGAGCGCACCCTTGCCACGGTAATGGATTATATTGAGTGCGCGCGCACGGAAAGCGGCGAAGGCGGCTCTCCCCAGCTCTCGCCCCTTGACATTCTCTTTGAGGGCCTAAAGAAAGAGTATGAAGAAGCAAAGAAAGAGGAGCCTTTTGCAGTGCGCCAATATGCGGTATACCGCCAGGCCGCAGGCGAAACACTAGAGCGCATAAACATTGCTGTCGGGGTGAGGCTCCAGGCATTCAACATAAATGCCGTGCGCAGCCTGGCCTCAAAAGACACTATTGGCCTTGGCAGCCTTGGAAACGAGCCAAGCGCACTGTTTGTGCTCATGCCTGACACAGACACAAGCTTCAACTTTATCGCTGCAATGTGCTTACAGCAAATGTTTGACATGCTTGTGCGCCAGGCGGACAAAAGCGAAGGCGGCCGGCTGAAAATGCGCGTTCAATGCATGCTTAACGAATTTGCAAACATCGGCCAAATCCCCATGTTTGACATCCTCATCTCAACCATCAGATCAAAGGGCATATCAGTGGCCATTGCCGTGCAAAACCTTGCGCAGCTAAAAAATGCCTATAAAGACACTTGGGCAACGATAGCGGAAAACTGCGACAGCCTGCTGTTCCTGGGCTCAAACGACCTTGAGACGCTAAAGTACATTTCAGAAGTTTGCGGCAAAACGACTATCGTCAGCCAGAGCATGGCTGAGCAAAAGGGGCCACAGGGATCCTACAGCGTGCAAAGCGAACCGCTCAGCCGCGATCTCATCACAGCCGAAGAGGCAGGAAGGCTGGGAGGCAATGAGTGCATTTTGAAAGTGCGGGGCCTGCCAGCCTTCCGCTCACACAAGTTTGATGTTTCAGAGCACCCAAGCTTTGGGCAGCTAAACGGCTAGCAAGCGCCTGCACCTATTTCAGCAGCAACAGCATAGTCTGCGCATAGCGCGAATTCATTTGGCGAGCTGGCTTTGCAGATCGAATCAATCGTGAGATGGAAATGATCGGCTCGCATGGCCAGCGCAGCTATGTGGAGCGAATGCCCCACATCATTGTGTGCGCAGCCTGGCGAAATGGAGTAGCGCGGCATTAAAACCAGTAAGGTTGATGCCTTGAGGGAAATCAAAGAAGCAAACGCCCAGATTAAGGAGCTGGAAGGCGATAATAAAAAAAGCTAGATTTAGCCACAAACTTAACCAGCAATTCCACTTAACGCATACGAGCGAAAAAAAGCGCGTTTTATGCGCTTATTGGCTGTCTAAAAAATAATCAAATGCAGTGATGGTTATTATCCAAGCTGTGCAGGGCTATAAGGCAGCATGATTCTAAGCGCTGAGGCTGCCTAGCCGATTATTAATCACAACTGTATATTTCGATTTCTTCTAAGGCATATCTACAGCATTAGATGCCATGCGTTTCTTTTCAAGATAGTATCTCAATAAACGGTAAGCTGTTATAAATGCATGGAAAACGATGATAAAGATATATAAGCTAATAATAATTGTGCCTATAAGCAAGCAAATGGCAATGAAGGCAATGAATACAAACGCTTGTACAAATGGATCGCCTCCTATAAGAAAAACCCATGACCGTATGCTCATCAGACCCAATATTAAAGCGACAGCAAAGATTATTTCAGTTCGTTTGACAACGTTCGGCTCTAACAAAAAGAAAAGCAAAATGATGAAAATTGGCAATGCAACATTCTTCAAGAAATAGTTCATAATCTGCCTAAGTGTCATTGTCATATGCATTCACTCCTTCGATGCAGTTTTACCAACTCGATACTGGCTGATGCGCTGCAGTTTCCGCAGCATACTCTATATAGGCAAGGCCCTAAAATACCGGAGCAATGCATTAAGCTTAACGCCGATTAAGCTGTTTTAGGGCTTTAGCCCCGAGCTTCGCCTGATTTTTCTTGTTTTGCTATTCACAGTGCAAATAGGGCATTTAGCCATGTTGTCCAGTTCCTGTTTGGCTGCCATAACTGCTGCTAAGGCATTGCTGGCGGCTTCATTATAGCATATTTTTATTGCAGCAATCTGATATTGCTACTTTCACTAATCAATAGTGCAATTATTTAATCTTTTGTTCTAATTAATTATACACTTAGTTATGCATTTCGTATTTTGCTCTTTTGTTTGCATAGCCAAACAGTCCGCCGCCAAGCCTGAGGAATAGAGTTCCTACAGGCAGCTATAGCTGCCTGGCAAGGAATATATGAAGAGACGGCAGGCCTGGTTGTGTGGACAGTCGAGCGAGTGCCTGAGATCAGCAGGCGCGCAGCCTGCACATGGAGAAGCACATCGTAAAGCTGGCAAGGGCCGATCAATGCAGAAATTGAGGCGGCAAATAAGCGATGGAGGATCTGGAAGGGCAGATTGATGGGCTAATAGAGATTGAAGAGCTTGGGTGGCACAGCGGTACAGCGCTTTTCTTGGGCAACTCTGCTGGTGGCAAGCAGGACAAAGGCGCCTACAGGCCAAACACTTACCTGGCTTCAGCATAACAGGCCCAGTTAGGCAATCAATTAATAGTATTGAGATCGTAAGCACAAAAAAACGCACCAAAGCGCGCTTTTAAAGGCTTAACACATACAGCTCGCTCTTTGCATGGACGAGCGCTTGGGCTACGGATAACATTGCAGGCCTAAGGAAAAGTAAAACTGGATACAATAAAAGCGGCAGTGCGCTCGAGCGGATTTGCCAAGTGAGCAGGCCTTACATTCCGGTCTTCGGCTTATCCGTCAGTTCCTTGGTTTGTTCATAAACTGACTGTTTGGCCTGTGCTGCGGGCATCTGAATCCTCCTTGCAAACGTACATTTGTGCGCACGTTGTGCTACGTTTGTTAATAAGATGGTGTATAGTAGATTCGAGGTGGTTTTCATGGCTAAGACAGCCAACCTGAACATCCGGATTGATCCGGAGACAAAACAAATGGCGGAAGAATTATTCAAGGCTTTCGGCATAACAATAACTGACGCGGTAAATATGTTCCTGCGCCAGTCTTTGCTGGTGGGTGGCCTGCCCTTTGAGGTGCGCCAGCCGCGCTACAACGCTGAGACAGAAGCGGCCATGCGCGAAGCGGATGATATTATCGCAGGCAGGACTAAAGCAAAACGATATAAAAGCGTCGCTGAAATGAATGCGGATATTGACGGCATGCCTGACGTGGAGTAAGGTGATGTTAGGCCTTTACCCGACTTCCCAATACAAAAAAGATCGGAGAAGGTCAATTAAGCGCCGGTTGCCCATGAACCTGCTGGACGATGTGATCGGGACACTTCAGGAAGAAAAACCTCTTGGCCCGCGATCACGCGCTGACCGGCAATTACGCTGGATTCCGGGAGTGCCACATTCGTGAACTCTGCGTCCTACGGCGTTCGCGATTGCTGGAAAGCTGCTAATCGCCGCCCGATCCTATGCCATATTCATATCTTTCATAGCCGTCGGAATCCTGTTATGCAGTGCCGTTTTTCAAGCAGATTCCACAGCTAAGCATTAACGCTGGCTAAGCAGATAAACATAAAGCCGATTCGCTGAGTTATGCGGCAGAATTGGCTTCTAATGCCTGGCTTTATCGCTTATACGCTCATCCATAAAATTATAATATGCCAAGCCTTTTGCCTGTCTTCCTTGCATGCAGCCTGACTATAGCTTTTTCATCATTGGCAGCTATGAGAATAGGCTCTTTGTACTTGGCAATATAGTTATTCTCCATAACTGTCAGGGCATTTATTTTCCATTTCCACAGATTGGCCTTGCTTACATACCAAAACTTTGGCGCTATAACCCTCTCCATTTCGGCATAATCCATAAGCAAGATATTTTCCGGCAGCAGAGACTGCGCTATTTCGTTAAGGCCGGGGAAGTCCTGCCCGCCTTTCCACTTACTTGCGTTATGAGGGCAGGCGTCCTGGCAGGCATCGCAGCCATAAATCCAGCTGCCGAACTGCTTGCGGCGCTTGAGGGATTGAAACCGCAAACCCCTCTCAACTGAAAGAGTGTTCATGAAGCTTATGCAGTCGAGCAGAGAGGTATTGTATGGCTCGCTTAGCGCTTTTGAGGGGCAGGCATCAATACAAAGCGTACAGTTTTCAGCACACTCTTGAAGCTGCGGCTCTTCCCTGACGGCTTCAAGCTCACAATCGATTGCAAATGCTTCTATGAGTGATGTTGAGCCATTTTTCGTATAAAGAAAGTTGTTTTTGCGGATTATGCCTATGCCGGCTTTCCTGGCAGCATACCTAAGCGCAGTAATGCCGAATTGGGGATCGCTGCCGCTTTTTACGCCAATGCTGCCAAGGTAATCTGTAAAAGCAATGCGGCGATTAAACGCGCCACTGTTTTTGTCCATGCGCCCGTCAGTCAGATAGTGCTTTGCAATAACCCCGTTAAGCTGCTGTGGAATGTTGTAGCAGCTGTTGTCGTTAAGAACGACGATTATTGACTTGGTCCATGGGTATTCATTTTGCGGATGCGCAAACCTCATGAACTCCCTGTAGACAATCCTGCCCAGGCGGACTTTAGGCATATGCTCTTTTAGCCTCTCCTCATAGCCGGCGACATCGCTAATCTTTATTATTCCACAGTCTGCATATCCAAGCGATATAGCTTTATCGACAATATCAGCAGCAATGCTATTCATAAGCGCCTCCCAGGATTTTGCATTCTATTGCAACCATAGCATTAGCTCCAAGAGCATGCAAGCATTTTCATTAAAGGCACAGGATTTATGCCTGATCATCCAAATGCATTGGCAGCAGGCCGGATGGCAAAAAAATTAGGGCGCTTGGCAGCTTGAGATGGCGGCAAAGCGCAAAAAATGCCTATGCGAAGCTGCACGGGCCCAATTCGTTGATGCGCTTTGGCTGTTTCTTGAGCTATCATCGCAGTTGATCACTTGAAAACTGCAAAAAACTTGCGTTGCTGTTTGATATAAAAACTGGGAATATTTAAAATTAATTTGCAGCATAAAAATTATATATCCGGCCAAAGCTGAGCATAAATGCCTAATAATGCATTTAATACCATCAATATGCAATTTATGGCCTTCTCTCTGCGCTCTTGCATGAAATCTGCTCAGACAGCGGTTTTCTGCCTTTCATATTCCCAAAAAAAGAGTTACAATTACATGACAAGCAACTTTTAAGCCAGCTAAGAAATATAAGTTGCCAATGTTTGCAAGCTATATCAATTTTAGGAGGATAACCATGCCATTATCAGAAAAAGATAATTTCATGAAGGTTATCAATGGCGAAACCCCTGAATGGGTTCCCCGCTATACCTTCGGACCAGACAAGTTCTCAACAAAGGAAATGGCAACGGCTTCACTGATGGTCAATGCAATTCCATCAACTTTTGTTCCCGGCGCAGCGACATGGACAGACATGTTCGGCGTTTCATATGTCGCTTCAGCACAAACAAGCGGAGCCGCCCTTCCAGTGCCTGATGCCCACATCATGGAAGACGTTCGCGACTGGCACAAGATCCTTACACTCCCTGACATCACCAATGTTGACTGGGATGCAGTATGCAAAGCTGCTATTGACATGATTCCCGGCGGAGTCGGCTCAGTAGCCACCCAATTCGGCGGCGTAGGCTTTGGAGGAGGATTCTTCCTGCCGCTGATGAACATGATGGGCTTCACGAATGGCCTTATTGCAATGCATGAGGAGCCAGAGGCAGTTCATGAACTGTATAACTATATGGCTGATTGGTATGTGTACGGCATCGAGCGCACGATAGACAAGCTTCCTGTAGACATTTTCACAGTCGGAGATGACACCGCTGCTGCTTTCCAGCCATTTATTTCGCCAAAACAGTACCATGATCTTGTTGTTCCTTATGTTTCCCGCTTGACAAAGTTTGCACAAGACCGCAACTTGCCGGTCATGATGCACTGCTGCGGAAGGTGCGAAGACTTTATCGAAGACTGGATTGATTTCGGCGTAACGGCATGGAACCCTGCACAGCTAACAAACGATCTTGATTCCATTAAGAAGAAATATGGCAACAGCCTCGTTCTGATGGGATGCTGGGATTCTTCCGGCGAAGCAGGCTATATGTATGCTTCTGAAGAAGTTGTTCGCCAAGCAGTGCGCGATTGCATCGACAGGTTTGCTCCTGGCGGAGGGTTCATGTTCCTCGGCAGCGTTTATGGCCCGGAAGATGATCCTGCTGTTGACCTTAAGCGCAAGTGGATGACAGAAGAGTACGAAGCATACCGCGAAACCCCTTATAAATAGGAATTTTGCCAATGTAAGAGCCGGCAAGCAATTGCCAGGCTCTTTTTTGTCCGTCAAAATTCCAGCATGTTTGCAGCATAGGACTTCACGTGCAGCCTCTCAGGGAGCAGTGAATCGTACTTGTCAGCATAAGGCGTTGCTTTGGGGCTTAAGAGGGCTTCAGGGCTGCCTATTATTGATATTGCCCTTGAAAGGCTGTCCATGAAGGCATCCGGGTACAGGGGAGTATTTATAACGTATGCAAAGCCGTTTTCCTCTTCTATAGATCCGATGCTGCAGATTTCCCTGACAATAGAATTCTTTAGGGCAAGTGACCATGCCCTTGCCTGCTTTGTGCCCGGCCATGGAGCAAACACCAGCGTCTCGCTGTCAATCTCAGAGCAAACCGATGAGCAAATGCCAATCGCTTTGGCATATGCTCTTGCTGATGAGAGCCTTTCTTTGGCGCTTTCGCTTAAGTAAGCATACATTTCCGATTCAGTTAAGGCCTGTTTCATCCTTTGTGCTACCCTGCTGTGCAGCTCCCCTGATGTGCCGGACCACAGCTTGGCAGCAGAGCCTTTGGCAATGCTTGCATATACCTTCTTTTGGGCAATGTCTATCTCTTCTGCTATCCAGTGGCGGCCTGCGAGCATGAATGATCCGCCTTGCACAGGCAGCCTGTTTACTCTGCCTATGCTCTTGCCTTCAAAAAAAGCTTCGTATTCCTCTTCTTCAGGGAAGACTGCATAAAAGCTGTAATGGCTTGTGATTGCCTCTGACTTATGCCCCAGGCAAAGCCCGCCTCCATCCAAGCGGCTTATATAGCCTGTGTCCAGCAAATGCCTGAGCAGCTCCCTGTAGTCTTCCTTTGAGACGCCGGCAAATGGGGGCAGCGTGAGCACCTCCCGGGCAAGGCTTGAAGGGCTGAGCTCCCCCAGGCTGTAGAGCATGCTGACTGTCTGCTGAAACAGCAGGCTATAGGGGCAGGGCTTGGGCACAGCAGGCTCAATCCACCTCTCTTCGGCGTATAGCTGGATTATTGCGGCCATCTGCACCAGCTGCCAGGGGATTTGGCCTAAAATGCTCTCTTGCGGCGGCACTTCCTCCAAGTAGGTAAAGTACAGCCTTGGTGGGGGGCCACCTTCCCTGCGCCCGCTCCTGCCAATGCGCTGAATAAAGCTGGACTCAGAAAAAGGGGCGCCTATCTGTGCGATTTTTTCAAGCCTGCCGATATCAATGCCAAGCTCAAGGGTAAGCGTAGCAGCTGTTGCAGTTGCTTTCTCATCGTGCTTCATCGCCTCTTCTGCCTCCTCGCGGAGCGCTTTTGAGATAGAGCCGTGGTGCACGTAAAAAATGTCCGGATCGCCTTTTCTCGCGGCAAGGGACCTTAGCTTGGCAGTTGCCTCCTCGGCTTCGCCTCTGCTGTTGGTGAAGATGATGCTTTTCGAATTTGCAGCTTGCCTGTAGAGGGCCTCGTAGTATCGCTCTTCTGCACTCTCTTCGCTGCCCGGAGTTTTTTTGTGCCAGTCGGCAAGAATGGCAACCTGCCTTCTTGCATCATCCAAAACTATATCGACGCCGGCATCAGAGCCCATGCCTAGCCACTTTGCTGCGCTTTCGGGATCCCCAAGCGTAGCAGACAGGCCCACCCTCCTGGGTTTTGCGCCTGCCCATCTTTCGATTTTTGCAATCTGGCACATAAGCTGGCTGCCCCTGTCAGTGCCCATAAAAGAGTGCACCTCGTCTATGATGGCAAATCTCAGTCCGCAAAACAGCCTTGGAATTTCTTCCGGGCTTCGCAGCAGCAATGCCTCCAGGGACTCAGGGGTTATCTGAAGGATTCCTGACGGGCTCTTGAGCAGCTTGGCTTTTTGGGCTGCGCTTGCATCTGCATGCCATTTCCATACGCTCACGCTTGTGTCAGCCAGCAAGGCGCTCAGGCGCTCAAACTGATCGTTTATCAGGGCTTTGAGCGCTCCTACATAAAGCACTGATATAGAATTGGGTGTTTCTTTTTCAAGCAGTGTCAAAATGGGAAAGAAAGCAGCTTCGGTTTTGCCCGAAGCTGTAGCTGATGAAATTAGCAGGTGCCTCTCGCTGCCAAGGATTGAAGCAATAGCCTCCTCTTGTATGCTGTGAAGCGCAGGCCACTTTTGGGCATATACAAATTCCTGGATATGCCGGCTCAGGCGGCTAAAAGCGCTCAAAGCTCAAAGGGCGTAAACTCGTCCTCCTCCTCATTGCCTGCCGGCTGCGACGGCTTAAAGCCAGTAGCTTCAAGCAGGGTTTTCATATTCATGGCTGATGCATTTGAGAGGGCTCCCAAAGCGCCAATGAAGTCTTTGGCGAGCTCTCTTGGAGTGATAAAATCGGTTGCGCCGGCGCTTGAAAGGCATGCCTGAATAAACAGCGAAATGTCATCGCCTGACACTTGCGTTTCATATTCGTAGTGGGATGCGTGTATGTCCCTAATTTTCTCGAGCAATAGAAATATCTCGCTGTCAGACAGCCTGGGCAGCTTTATTGTCGGCCCGATTAGCGCATTTTCTGAAGCGTACTCAGAAAACCTGTTCTCTGACAGGCGGCTTTTTAAGGCTTCATAGCTAAATAGGCCTTTTCGCTCGTCTTCGACGAACTGCAGTGTGCCGGCCATATAAAACCCTATATGCTTGGCTTTTCCCTGCATAGCGTCATTGAAAATAGTGAGCAGCTTCTCGTAGTTCTTCTCGCGGGATATGCGGTTGGGGATTTTATACAGGTTGACCCCTTCATCGAGAAAGCATACAAGGCCGCTGTAGCCGGCTGTCTTAAGAAAAGCAGCCATAAGCTTGAGCGTTTCATACCAGTTCTCATCGTTGACAGCTTCGCCAACAGGCAGCTGCGAGCGTGCTTCCCGTTTAGTGGAGAAGTCGCCTTTAAGCCATTTTAGCGCGCTGGCTATGCCGTCTTCGTCGCCTGCTTCATACGCCTTGTAGTAAGCGGCGACGCTTGCAGCAAAGTCAAAGCCGTGGGCAAATTCCTGGATAGACGCAAGCGATGAGATTATCCTCTCTTCTACAGCTGCCGCAAGGCCATGGCCACCAAGCCCGCCATACAGCGGGGCAAGCTCTGATCGTATTCCGTTTACCCATTTTTGGATTATAGCCTCAATAGCCCCGCCATCCGGGCGCAGCTTTGTTGACATGCGCGATATAAGCTCTCTATATGTTGCAAGGCCTTCGCTTTTGGTTCCGCAAAGCCTCCTGTGCGGGCTTAGATCGCAATCGCAGACAACGAACCCTTTATCCATGGCATAATTTCGCACCATCTGCAATAAAAAGCTTTTGCCGGCGCCATACCTGCCAATGATAAAGCGAAACATTGCCCCGCCGTCTTCAATAGTATTCAGATCTCCCATTATGGCTGAGATCTCCTGTGCCCTGCCAACAGCAATGTATCCAAGGCCTATCCTTGGCACTACGCCTGAAGCCAGTGAGTTTAATATCGCAGCAGATACCCTGCGCGGAATCATTTCCATTACTGCTGTGGCTCCTTGTGCTCGGCTTCATCCAGCAAGGCCATAATCTCTGCGCTGTACTCGCTGGCTACTGTATCGCCGTCAATGAGAATATCCCCTGTATTATCAACAAACGCTTCATTTATAGCATCTATGTGCATGCCTGAGGCGCTGGCAATATCGCCTTTCCCCTGAATAATGCTCAGCAGAAGCACCAGCTGCTCGTCTGAGAGGGATTTAAGGGCGCTTTTCATGCCGCCAAGCGCTTGCTTTGCAGGCGCTTGCTGCGCCGGCATGCGCTGTGCAGGCTTTTCTTCATCTGTTAAGAGCATTGCTTTGAGCTTTTCGGATTCAGCCCTTAAGCGCGAAACATCCTCCGCGTCTACCTTAAACGGGGCGGGCGGGTTTTCAAAGTAGCGGGTAATTTCGCCTCTATAGCTGGCGCTAAAGCTTTCCTGCAGCATTCGGTTATAGCCGGCATTCGCCCTGATGCTGTTCTCTGCATGCCTTATGCCGTCGCCGATAAAGGATTTGAGCTTTCGATCTGTAGCTATCGGATAATACTCTATCGAATATTTGGCGCTTTCAGCAAATACTGCCCCTGTATAGCAGGTGCGCGTAAATGTCTCCTTCACGCCAGGCATGAATTTTTCTATTATTCCAACGCCTTCCTTTTGCCTTATATAGCGGTCCAGGGCGTTTAAAGAGGCAACTATTTCGCTTATTCCTTCGCTTTCCGGGTAATTTGCCAGGAAGCGGCTGGCCATAGGGTTGTAGGAGCTAAGGCGCAGCAAATCCAGCTGCGAAAGCGGCTCGCTGCTGTCTACGTAGAGAGCTTTGTATTTAAGGTAAAGCATCGCCGGAAGCCCGTCGGCTTCTGATGCCAGCTCAAGAGCTGCTGTGTTTGTGTCAAGCTCGTTTATTATCAGAAAGTCGAGTATCCACCCGGGCAATTGCTTAGCCAGGGCAGAGTAGCGGGCTTTGTAGGCCGTGTATGCGCCGGCTAAAAGGCTTAGGCCCTGTATAGGGCTCGTGTAGCCGGCTTTGTTGATAATTTCATATATGAATAAATATATATACGCCAGATCAGTGTCGATGAACTGGCCATTCCTTGCTTTGCCACGCCAGTAAAAGTGCCATTTGAGCTGTTTTTCGCTCATCCTGCTGTATGTTGGCATAAAATCGCTAAAGCTTGCCATATCCGCTGAAGCTTGCGTTCTTGCCTCATACGCCTTTGCTTCCTCGGCAAAGCGGGCATATGACAGATCCAGCGCGCCAGAGGAGAAAAACTTAACAGGCCCTCTCTCCCATTGCGCTTGGGCGGGCTGGGTTATGGCGCCGGCCGGCGACGGCGGGATTTCGCTGCTGCCAACAAGGCTATAGCCATCATCGCCCGGCGGCAGCGAAAGTGGCTCTGTTGCATTCCTGATGTAGTAGGCTATGCTCTCCGGCCCTCCGGTTGTATCTATATTAAGGGCCTGGATTATGCCCTCTTTGTTTTCTGCTTGTGCCCAGGGCTTTTCAATCCATGCGAGCCTTAGGCGGGACGGCTGGCTTTTTATGAGCCCAAGCGCGCTGGCTGCCTCTGGCGATTCCGGAATCGCAAGCAGTATAATGTCATAATTGGCGCTGTCTTCAGCCACATAGCCTTCATACGGCAATGCCTGGCTTACACAGCTTACAGTATGCGCTTCAAGCGAATTTATAAAGCTGGCCGGACCGAGCAACAGGGCTTTTGCGCCTGCATAGCGCAGGCTGTGTATATAGCTGATGAGCCCGTTTGAGGCGCTGACGGCGCAAGAGGCGCCGTTTATTCCGTATGAGCGCAGGAATTCAAGGTGCTTTGCTGCCAGGCCGTCGCTTGCCTCAACTTGCCACTCTTTAAGCGGGGCGCTTAAGCCCTGCCAAGGCGACTGCAAGCGAGGCGACCCTCTGCACAGCAGCTCCCAGCTGCTTATTTCCACTCTTGCAGGCAGTTTGTCGGATGCCCCTACTGCTATGGCATCTTCCAGCTTTGCCCACCTGCCCCCAAGATCCACAAATCCGCCATCTGCGTTGGTTATTGCCTCCGGCAGCATAGCTTTCTTTTTCTGGCTCGTTAGGGCTGGCTTTGCATACACAACGCCTACACCGGAAACAAAGGCTCTTTCCACGCTCAGGACCAGCTTTAGGCTTTTGGGGTCTGCAATGCACTCAGCAAAGTATTTTTTGGTTGCATTGTCGCCATACCTTTTTATCTGCTTAGCGAATTTTAAAGCATAAGCCGGTATCTGGGATCCTGTAAGCATGAGCTTTTGCTCGCTGCCCAAAAGCGCCTTTCTAGTCTGTTCCGGCATTATCCTGCGGATAAACATCCCGTCAAAGGCCAGATGGCCAAGGCCGCTTATCGGGCTAAGCCGGGAAGCTTTGACTACGGATGCCACACTCAGCTCAACCATGTCGACCATAGCCTTGCGAGTTTCAATAGCTACAGCAGGCTTGCCGGAAAGCGCAGCATTGCACCGGTAATTAGGGTGCCCGTCAGCGCTGCAGGCAGCAATAATATCTTTGCCTGCAAGCCTATCCTTTTCAATAAGCTTATTTGCGCCTTTCCCGCTGGCAAGCCAGGCATGCCCGTCAAAAGAGAAAAACCTGCCTATTATCAATTCCCAGCCGGGTATGAGCTCTCTAGCGAACATCTCGCTTGAGGCTTCATATGAGTACAAAGCAAAAATCCCTTTTGCCAGCCCTAAATATTCCAGGCTGTTGCCATCAACGATAAAAGTGCAGCTAACGGCTTCAGCATGCTCTTCCAAAGCTGCTGCAAGCGATTCAGCGCTTTTGTCTGCAATGAGGCTATAAAAAGGGTGCGTTGAAGAAAGGCTTGAGCTTTCCAGCAGCTCGCCTTGTTTCGAATATAAATTTGCAGTGAGAAATACACCGCCCTCGAGCTCTACTCTGAGCTCAATATCAGCATCGTTGGTGGGGCGAGAATTATCCATCATTATATTTTACCATAAGCTGTACATAGGAATCCTAAAAATAAGCCCCAATTATGTTGCCCGGCAAACAAAAAGGAATGCAAATTTCTGCTTTTATGGCAATTATTTGTCTCATTTTAGAGATAAAGCAATATTATGGTATTGAAGCTCAAGAGCAGTGGGCATTAAATGCTGCAAAATAATATGCAATTGCCTTATTTCAGGAGATTAATCTAATGAATAAAGCATATGGAAACAGAAGGCGCATACTTGATAGCAAGCTAAAATACCTGTTTTTAGTTCCTATCGTGATAATGATAACATCATGCCTGTACTTTAATGCTGTTATCGGAGAAGTATACAATACAATCCTAACTGAAAAGGGCATAGAAAAGAGCCACCATTTAAACGTCGTTGGAAGCATTATTGATCTATTTCTTGAAATGGACCAGGACTGGGTGGATAGAGACTACAGCAGAGTGATTGCTGCTTGCATTCAAAATGTAAGCAAAGCTGACACCAGCTTTGCAGCAGCATATGATCACGATCTCAATGTCATTTCATCGAAATGGACGCAATCAGACGATATGAAGCAGTTTGATCCAACGAGGTACCCGGAATTTGTTGCAGCCATTGAAAATAGTGAGGAAGGGCACATGGAGCTATCCCACCATCCTCTGGATAGTGGCAAAGCAACAAAATCGTTGGTATTTTACAAATGGCTTCCAGGAGATTCACAGATCAAGGACAGGGTGCTGATTGTAACTGCGATCACTACCGGAAACATCACAACAGAGATGAATGCATGGATAACTTATGGAGTGATTGCCCTTATCGTGCTGACTACAGCGATTAATATGGTTATGGTTGCTATAATTTTTCGCAATGAAACCTCAAAATTAAGCGAGCTGACATTATTAAGCGGAGGTATATGAGTGAATCCAGAAAACATTGGGCATACTTTCCAAGTCTTGCTATTTGCGCTGTTAGCGATCCTTGGGGCTTCTGCTAGGCAGATGCAGCAGACAGGCTTTAGCTCTTTAATGAGCTTTTTTAGCGGCTGTTTTATCTCGTCCTTCACAGGGATATTAATCTATTTCATCGCAGGCTATTTAGGAATGGATATTAATCTTGCATGCGCGCTTAGCGGCATATGTGGATGGATAGGGCCTCAAGCGCTTGACGCATTCAGCACCTCCCTTCTAAAAATTGCTAACCTGGGGAGCCTTCCTGAGAGCGTGCCAAACCAGCGCCCAAAACAAGAAGACTAAAGAAGGGCTGATTGTTATTTCAGCAGCTGAAATTCAAGGCATCCCTTAAAGGGACGCCTACATAGAATTTAAACGAAATAATAAATATAGGGCCTATATGCAAAAAACTGCAAACAGGCCAAACATAGAAGTGCCCTTAGGGCTAACCATATCTGAAAGCGGCTTTTCACAGCAGCGTGCTTTTATAACTGAAGAGTTCAAAGTTCTACAAAAATCTGCTATCTAAGCTAAATAATGATAGCTTTTGGCTGCAATATGGGCTAACCTTAAATTGAAATAAATAACAAAGGAAGCAAAT
>WRIY01000041.1 GCA_009782515.1 Eubacteriaceae bacterium | reverse complement strand
TTCCCGTTCTTGCCAGAAAACCTGGAAGATTCAGTTTACCAGATTATATCTTCCATAGCTATGGAGGAAGTCGGATTAAGCCATATCATAAATGCTGAAGGCGAGAAGATGCAGTATGTGCTCGGAACGCTTGATGGCATAGAGCCGCCGGCTGCTACTGTGAAACAGATCTATGAAGTAACTGACAGCATAACAGCAGTGCTGGCAAACGTGTCTATGAACCAGCTGCATTTGTATAACAAGCTCAACGCTGCGCTGAACGCTTACAAAAAGAAAAAGCTGTATACTCAAGCCCCTGACGGCTCAACAGGGCCGGATACAGGCGATGGAAGTGACGGAGGCGATGGAGGAGATACAGGAGACGGAGGCGATACAAACAGAGAAGGGGCTGTTGCGCTTACAGCCAGTGGCAATGCCGGCATTATCGGCAATGATCTTTACATCGCCGAAGGCGAATCTATAGCTCTGAATGCTGCAATACAATTTGATGATGGCCGGCGTAGAAATGAAACAGCCGCTGTTGAATGGATATATACCCTTCCCGATACTTTCGAAATAACAGAAGAAGGCAATACTGCAACATTGACTGCTAAAACAGCAGTGCCAGGCGATGGCTTTGATATCACGATAGCATCTGCACAATATCCGAATATTAATAACACTTGGCATGTGCACGCTATGGATGCCGAAGCAAAGGGCGCAAATCTCGAGCGTGGGCATGACGGAACACTTTACATAAATTACGGCGACAATACTTTTATGCCCATGAATGCTAACGGGACTATCAGCCTGGACGCAAGCATTTTCAATGCAGGCTTTGACTTAACTCCGGCAACAGCAGATGACCTTGAAAATGTAATAGTTTTAAGGGATATCGACAACAATATTATTGCCAAATTTGCAGGCCCATACCGTGACGGGTCATACCAAATGGCTGACAGCAAAACAGATGGCTTGCTTGGCACCGAAAGCGGCATATTCTTTTGGTTTGGGGAAGGCGACACTCCGGATGATTTTGATCCTGATGATTTTATATTTAAATGGCCCGAGCTTGAGGAGCCTGTGTTTAGGCGCCTTATCATGCGCCGCAACACGCCTTCAATGTTTGTAGAAGCCAACACAACAGTCGAATTTACTGCAATACCGGAATTTTCAGCCACACATGAAGGATTTAAAGGTGACAGCGTTTGGGATGTATATGTTAACGGAATTAAGGTAGGCAACAAAAGAGCTGCAAACGACTATTTTTACGATTTCTATGACGAGGGAAACAAGGTCGGCTTTACTGTCTCGCCATCCGCGCCAAACAATACTAACATTATGGTTGTAGCTACCTCAATTGACGAACCCTTAGAAAGCATTGCATCAAACGTTATCGTTTCAGCCAAAGGATCTGCAAACAGAATCAGAGGCCGCCGCCAAAGCTAGTTCTTGCGCATTGAAGGCGTAAAATCGCAATGGGATTAAAATAGCAGTTTTCGATACGGCAAAAAGGCATTGGCAAGCGCATCTGTAAATGCCTTTTGCACTAATAGCAGGGGGAAGCGTTACATGTCGATGCCACAATTCCCATCAATGCCTTCGAGCATAGAAGATTCGATATTCAAAATACTATCATCAATTGCTATGGAAGAGATCGGCTTGAGCAATATCATAAATGCTGAAGGAGAGAAGCTTCAATATGTTCTTGGCACGCTTAACGGCATCCAGCCTCCAAACGCAACGATCCGGCAAATAGGTGAAATTAACGAAAGTGTACAAGGCGTATTGGCAAATGTTGCTATACACCAAATGCATTTATACAATAAAATGTCGGTTGCGCTAAAAGCGTATAAAATGAAGAAGCAGTACACTGCCGGCCAAAGCAGGCCAATAAGCAAGATAAACCAGCCTGATATTTCGGCTATGAAAGAACCGGAGGAAACTGGGAGCTTCAGCGATGGAAAGCCTGCTGAGAATTTGATGGCAATTGCAGAGCCACAAGACAGCGCAACGATTATAAATGCACAGAGCGCAGAATTTGCTATTGCGCTAATCGCACCATTGCGAATACGCCAAAAAATAAAGCCAGAGCAGTTAAAGCAAGCCTTGCCAGTCTTGCTGCTGCAAGAGCCGGCAGCCCCAAATAGCTCTGCATTATATGCAATAAAGAATAAGGCTGACGATTGCAGTTATCAAAGCATCACAATAACAGCGGATAACAACGCTTCGATAATTAGCAATAGTATTTATATAGCCCAGGGGCAGGCAACACGCCTAAGGGCATCGATAATTGCAACAGAAATGCTGCCGGGCACTGCTCCTGCGCTAATTGACTGGGAAGCCAGCTCTGATGCAAACTACTTTCGCTTTACTGTGCATGGGAATGAGTCTGTTCTCGAAACTGCGCCTGGCGCTGTTGAAGGCTCGAATATCACAGTCACAGCAAAGCTGAGGGATAATCCCGATATAAAGGCGTCTTTAAAAGCTTATGCAATAAATGCTGATGCTAAGAGGGTTGTAACGGGAGCTTCTTTCAGCTTCCTATACCTTGACTATGGCGAAAATACGTTTAAGCTGATGAACCAAAATGGGACGCTCGTTAAGCCTGGGAATGAATGGATTTGTGGAGGCTTTGATCAGATCCCGGGAACTTTTGATGATCGCAGCGATGTCATAATCAGCAAAAAAACAGTCAGAGGCAATACTGTCAAGTATTTGGGCCAAAACCCGGATGGCTCTTATCAAAAAGCAAGTGCCAAAAGCAAATTGCTTGGCACAGAAGATGATGAATTCGTCTGGTTTGCCGACAACATTGTTGATCCTGACAGAGAGATAAAAAAACAGCCGGGGAATGGCCCTGCAGTGTTTAGGCAAATCATTATTAAGCGCGAAGCTCAGGCAGCACAAGCCAGGGTAGGGGACTTGCTTGCCATCAGCGCCAAAGTGCAGCTATCTGATAACTCTATAGATCAAGGCGGAGTAGTATGGAAAGTAGTTGAGGGCAATGCCTACATAACCCGCCAGGACAAAACGTCATGTTCGGTTCGTATTCGCATGCTAGCAAATAGGGTGATAATTCAAGCTACATCGCTAACCTACCCTAAGCAATCTGCGCTAACAAGCATGCAAGCAGCCAGATGAAGCTTTATACCAAGCTGCCAGCAACTCGATTCATTGCGCTTTCCCAAACACGTTATAGCTTCCAACCGTGCAGAGGGTGCCTCAATAAAAAACAAAAAGCTGACTTATTATACGACACTTTCAGCTGTTTACGCTAAATGCAGCCTAGCTGCCAGCAATCTGTTGGCTTTGCCTTTATTGGCGGCCTCTTGATATTCAAGCTGGTGCCGGCAAGCACCTAAGTGCTGATTTTCTATTAGCATTTTGAATGCTCTCATTATCCCCTTCAAAGCCGCTTGCAGAGCGCGTTTCAGAAATTTGAATATTTTTTTGTCGCACCGTGCAGACGGTAAATACGCACCGTGCAGACGTTAATACGCACCGTGCAGACGGTAAATACGCACCGTGCAGACGGTTAATCACGCACCGTGCAGACGGTGCGTTTTTTGGGCAAAATAAAAAACAGCGTTGTCGCGGCCACTTCATTTGCCAGGCAATTTTATAAGCACAGCTGCTTTAAAGGTTTTGCATTAGCATTTTCCTGCTGCAGCTTTTTATAAAGCGGCTTTTATCGTGCAATAAAATCCAGAAATGGTCAAAGCAGCAGACTGAAATACAGTAATGCATGTGAATAGCAAAATAAGGTATTGACATTCAAGAGGGATTCCTTTATTCTATAAATAAACCGACGGTCGGTTTATTTATAGAAGGAGTACCCAATGAAAAACTCAGAAAGAACCGAAACACGAAAGAGCCAAATACTTGATGTAGCGGAAAATCTTTTTTACGAAAAAGGGTATGAGCACACAACAATCAATGACATCATAAATGCTTCGGGCATAGCCAAAGGATCGCTGTACTACCATTACAAATCAAAAGAGGATGTACTGGACGGCATAATCAAGCGGCGTGGAGACAAAAACATTGAGGCAGCAATGGCCATTGCGCAAAAGAGCAGTATCACAGCGCAAGCAAAACTTCTGCAAGCTATACTCTCACAAAAACCGGAAAACGAGCGGGAAAAGCAGCTGACTGACGATTATGAAAAATCAAGCAACGGGCAGATGTTTCTTAAAAGCCTTACAGATATCATTTCGCGGCTTGCCCCTGTTATAAAAGGCATTGTCGAGCAAGGCATACAAGAGGGTATTTTTTCTACTCCATACCCGCTTGAGAGTATTGAAATACTGCTTTCGGCAGCCCATGCGCTTTTTGACAACAGCGAATTGAAGTGGACGATGCAAGAGCAAGCGAAAAAAACTGCCGCATTCATATTATCAGTGGAGCGCACGCTCGGTGCAAAGGAAGGCTCATTATCAGAGCTGGCCCAAAGCATTTTAAGAGATAGGGGTGAATAAAATGCAAGAAGCAAAAGAAAAATCTTTTGGCAAGTTTATTGCCTTGTGGGCGGCCGACTTTTACGCGAATATTGCAAGCGGCTTGACAGCTTTCGCTCTAGGCATCTATATGTTTGAAATGTCAGGCACAGCTACTAGCGTTGCGCTAACAGTGTTATTCGCATTCCTTCCCACTATGCTGCTGAACCCGGTTGCAGGCGTATTGGCTGACCGCTTCGATAGGCGCCTGATGATGCTAATAGGAGATGGCTGCTCTGCTTTAGGGCTTATTTATATCCTGTTTTGCATAACCTCAGGCCATGTGAGCGAATGGCAGGTGTACCTTGGCGTAGGAATCAACTCTGTATTTATCGCGCTGCTTGAGCCTGCATTCAAGGCAACAATTACAGATTTGCTGACAAAGGAGCAGTTCGCAAAAGCAAGCGGCCTTGTCCAAATTGCAGGCTCGGCGAAATTCCTTCTGTCGCCGTTTATAGCAGGTTTTCTGCTCACTTTTACGGACATTAAGGCGATACTGATAATCGACATTACAACGATTGCGGTTACTATGCCAGTCACCATGTTTGTAAAAAAGCAGATTGCTGCTGATAACACCCAACACGGCAATCAAGGGTTTTTCGAAGATTTTGCAGACGGCTGGCGGGAGGTTTCTTCGAATAAAGGCTTGCTTTTAATGATAGCAATAATCTCCCTGGTGACTTTTTACATGGGTTTTTTACAGACGCTGTATACGCCTTTGATGCTCACTATAACCGACGCAAAAACATTGGGAATCATCGAATCTGTCAGCGCAGTAGGCATGCTTGCCAGTAGCATATTGCTGGGTATGTTCACGCTAACACGCAGTTATGTCAATCAGCTTGTCACAGGGCTTGTGTTTTCGGGTGTTTTTATCGCATTGCTCGGGTTCACTACAAATATTTACATCATCACTTGCAGCGGCTTTCTGTTTTTTGCTTGCCTGCCGTTTATAAACACAAGCGCTGATGTTCTTGCTCGCTCAAATATTCCTGACGAAAAACAAGGGCGGGTTTGGGGGCTGATTGGCATATTGTCACAGTTCGGATATGTTGTCGCATACGCTGTGTCCGGCCTTTTGGCTGATCGTGTGTTCAATCCCTTGCTTATGGAAAGCGGCATCCTTGCTTCGTCGCTCGGTCGCATTATTGGCGTTGGCAGCGGGCGTGGCATTGGTTTGCTGCTCATTGTTTCAGGCATCATGCTTGTGGTTTTGGCGCTTATTTTAGGCAAGGTTCATGCAATTCGTGAGTTAGAAAGGAGTGCATAAGAATGAAAAAAACCTATCAATACAGGCCTGTCCGGTTTTACAGCATCGTCTTTGCTTTGACATGGGTGTTCTGGTTGGCCGCGGCTTTTGCCGGCCGCAGCTCGACAGGCAGCAGTGAGGCTATCAGCTTTGCCCTTATGCTTTTAGGGTTGCTCGTGCCGCCTGCTACAGCGCTTCTTACAATTTTGCTCTCTGGAAGCGCTGCGCTGAAAAAGGACCTGCGAGACAAGCTTATAGGGCTTTTTCGGGTGAAGCCGTTAAATGTGATAGCTGCAGTTGCCCTGTTTGGAGCGATTATCGCTGTTTCGATTTTCATTTCGACATTTTTCGGCCAGACGCTAAGCCAGTTTTCTTTTACAGATGATTTTTCGTTTGCGGGAGGAGGCGTGGCAGCTTTGCTTACAATAACATTGGCGGCGTTTTTTGAGGAGTTGGGTTGGCGCGGCTATGCAGAGGATTCAATTGCTTTTTATTGCAGTTGGTGGAAAGAGTCGATTATTTTTGGGTTTGTATGGGGATTGTGGCATTTGCCATTGTTTTTCATACCCAGCACATACCACCATAGCATATTTCAGGAGAGCCCCTGGTTTGCCCTAAACTTTTTTCTTTCCGTATTGCCGCTGGGGTTTATTTTCACATGGGTATATGTGAAAAACGAACGAAGCATCTTTGCCTGCATGGTTTTTCACTTTTTCGTCAACTTCCTGCAAGAAAAAATCGCAATAACTCAGACGACAAAATGCGTGGAAACACTCGTGTTAGCTGTTGCGGCAGGGTCTATCGTATACTTTAACAAAGATTTATATTTTGATACAAAGCACATTGGGCGGTTATTGCCGCAAGAAGATTGATGGCAAGGCCACTTTACAAGCCGTAACCCATGCTTCTAATCGCTGCCTTATGCCTATGAGTTGCATCCTGCAAGGCGCAAAGGGCTCTTTATGCTTTCTTAAGTAGAGTTAATTAAGAAAAGGCCGGCTCGCTTTCTTTGCCAGGCCGGCCTTATATGCTTTTATAAAAGCTGTATAGACTGTTTGTTCCTTGCTCTTTACTCTTCGATAGCAAAGTACACGTCATTCATCGCAGCTTTGCTGCCATTCGAAAGCAGCGCATATGAATGTTCGTAGACAGCGTTGCCTGCTGCGTCATATTCCTCATAGTCAACATGAGATAAATACAGGCAGACAATGCCGCACTCCTCTAATGACATCAGCTCTCCTTCATCAACTTGCTTATTGCCATTAAAGTCGCGCCAAATTTGCAGGAAATAGTAAGCAGGATCATTGGCATCGATAATTCCATCGCCATTAGAGTCCAGCTCCGCCAACTTGGCAAAGCCTTCGCCGATGTTTCCGCCAAACATCTCGTCTACAGAATCAATTTTGCCATTGCCGTTTTTATCCCATACAAGAAAGCCTGCAGATGGAGCCAGCCAACCTGTTTTTAATATCCCTTTTTCTTCGCCGAAGTCGAATGTATTTGGGGCATCGCTGGCTGAAAGCGTTTCTATCTTTCCAATGCCTGAAAAGTCGATAGCGATAGGGGAGGCAAAGCCAGAGCCAACAGATATAGTGCAAGAGTGGCTTGCACTGCAAGCGCAAACAACGGTTAAATTGCGCCATACGCCATCCTGGGCTGTAATTCTGGTATTGGCTCCGTCGTATCTTTCATCCGGAATGCGCCTTGTAAAGTCGAAAACATTTATTGGAACCTTGCATGTCCAATTGCCACTGGCATCAACACTGGCTGTATATTTAGTTTCTGAGTAGCCGGCATAGCAAAGAGTTATTGTTGAGCCTGCATGCCCGGTGCCTTTTATTATTACATCAGCGTATTCGGAACCGAAGTTGTGCACACACCACATGCTTGGGTCCAGCGTAAGCAGCTGTGCGCGCCCGTTGGAAACATGCATTGGAGTATCAGCCAGATATTTCGCTTCATAAAGCCCGCTTACATGCGGTGTCAGGCTAATGATTGTCGGAGCGCTTATGCACGCTGTTTTTTGTGAATAGTTATTCTCGTTTTGGTTTGATTGGGAACCGCCGCCCGACTGTGATCCACCGCCTAGCTGGGATTCTTCACAAGACTGTGATCCGCCGCCTGACCATGATCCGCCGCCCGACTGTGATCCACCACCCGACTGTGAACCGCCACCTGATTGGGAGCCGCCACCTGACTGGGAACCGCCACCTGACTGGGAACCGCCGCCTGATTGTGAACCGCCTCCTGATTGTGAACCGCCACCCGATTGAGATCCGCCGCCTGATTGAGAACCGCCGCCTGATTGGGAACCGCCACCCGATTGGGAACCGCCACCTGACTGTGAGCTGCCACCTGATTGAGAGCCACCGCCTGACTGTGAACCACCGCCTTGTGAGCCCTGGCTGGTCTTTTGAGATCCCGAGCTGTTGTTGCCTTGATATATAGTCCATGGACGCTCAATAATCACAGAGCCTTGGCTGGTTGTCCAAGCATTATTTGCATTTGCTGAGCCCTGGCTGGATGCTGATGCATTGTTGCCAGTGCTTGCCGTTTGGGTCTGCTTAGATGCCTGGCTGGCTGTAGCCTGCTGCTCATAGCGGTAATTGTAATCCATATAGTACGCATATGTATTGTTGGCTATGCTTTTTGCAGCATTGGCAATTGTATTGCCGGAGCTGCCGGGCAGCGTAACAGCTTTTTGGCTGTTAGCAGCTGGCTGTTCTTCTTGCAGATTTAAGCTAGTGTCTGCTAACACGCTGGGGGGCAGCATAAATAGCAGCAATAATAAAGCTGCCATAATGCTTGACAATAGCTTAGTCTTTTTCTTGCTTTTCAATTCTCTTCTCCTTATAATGCTAAACCAAATATAACTAGCAAGGTTTTAGCATATTTTCTAATTATTATACACAATTTTATTAATTTGTTATATATCTGCTAATATGCAAAATTAGAGATCTTTTCAATGACTTGGCTCGTAAACCATTATATGGAACAATTTAGTTAAACGTATAGATTTGCTTTAGAGTAGACAAACACGGTAAAACTGCATTGTAGCGAGGATATTTGAATCGGATAAATATTAGTGCTATTATACTATAAGTATTATTAGACAAACATTATATATTGTTGTGATGTGACTCATGTGATTTGTATATATTAATAAAAAAGGCAGCAAGCCAATGACAGTGGCAAGGCCAAAGGCTTGCTGGCAGGGGCTATTGAATTAATGGGCAATCGGGGTTGCCGCAGCTGCCATCCCTGAGCGGCCCTGAGCCATCTCTGTTTCCTGAGCCTGCGCGCCTCCCCCTGCCTGTGCAAAGGGCAAGCCCTCCATTGCAAGATCCATCCCTGAGATGCAGCCGGCTACGCTCCCCTGCTGCTCCTTTGGCTGTGTTTGCTGCAAAAGCTGTAGTTGAAACAGCCGTCAACAGCATAATTATTGCGATTGCCAGGCATGCCCTTTTCCTGTTAGCTTTCATTATATTTACCTCACATTTTTTATTGCTTGCTTGTCTAAAGAATACCGGCGCAATGTGCGCAAAGTTTGTTTTTTATGTAGCTTTTGTGTGCAGTTGCAAAGGGCTCTGACACAAAAAAGACAAAGCTTTATGATATTATTCCTGTAAAGTGCTGCTAGGAGAGAACGAATGCCTGCTATGTTAATTGCTGACGACAACAAGCAAATTGTTTCATTGCTAGAGGCATATGCAAAGAAAGAAGGCTATAGCGTCCAGACTGCCTACGATGGCGATGAAGCGCTAAAAAAGGCGCAAAATGCCCCATTTGATATAATTCTGCTTGATGTGATGATGCCGCATATTGACGGTTTCGAGGTTTGCCGTGAAATACGAAAGCGCTCAACTGTCCCAATAATCATGGTGACAGCGCGGGGCGAAGATTTTGAGCGCATTATGGGCCTTGACAATGGAGCAGATGACTATATCGTAAAGCCTTTTTCGCCTGCAGAGGTTATGGCAAGGGTGCGCGCAATTCTCAGAAGGATAACACTTGAAGGCAGCGCACCCGGCCAAAGATTCGAATACGCAAACCTGGTCATAAATCTTGATGAATACATCACGCAGATTGGAGAGGCAAAAATCGCCCTGACTAAAAAGGAAACAGAGATTTTATGGACTCTGTCGACAAACAAGAACAAGGTGTTTTCCCGCGAAAATCTGCTAAACAGCCTATGGGGCTATGATTATTATGGCGATACCCGAACAGTTGACTCCCATATTAAGCGAATGCGCACGAAGCTGGATGAGTATGAGCATCCCGGCTGGGAGATAAAAACGATTTGGGGCGTAGGCTACAAATTCGAGGTGCAATAATAAAAAATAAAATTCTGCATCGCCTGATTTCCTACTTCCTTGCCTCCTTTTGCATCTTTGCCTTTATTATTGGCGTTATTTTTACTGCGATTTTTTCGAGGCACAACACTTCAGTGCATATATCCGAGCTGGAGAAAAGGGCGCTAAACATTGCCCGCAGCCTTTCTGAAATGCTAGAGGGCAACAGCAGCGCCCAAGCAAGGCAAGGCTCCGGCTATGGAGCTTTCCTTAGGTTCATAGAAGATATTTCAGCAAACGAGGCTTGGGTTGTTGGAAGCAACTTAAGGCCTCTTTTCTGTGGCAACCCTGAACATGGCGATCATTTTGCGCTCCTGAGCAAAGAATTGCCTGCTTCGCTCGCGCAAACAGCTTTTAAGGCAATGAATGAAAAAAAGCTGGTCAGCATCAGCGCCAGCGCCCATTTCAAAGATCCTTCGGTTATGGCGGCAGCGCCGATAATTCAGCGAAATGGCAATGTAGCTGGCGCAGTATTGCTGCTCTCGCATATTTCAGGCCCAAACGAAGCAACCAGAAACGGCGTCACTATACTCGCCCTAAGCATGGCTCTGGCAGTGCTGATATCTGTTTTTGTTGCAATTGAGCTTTCTTCGCGCTTTGCGCTGCCGCTTGAAAAGATGCAAAACGCTGCGCTGCAAATAAGCAGCGGCGACTACAGCGCCAAAACCGGCGTTGTGCAGCAGGATGAAATAGGCGAGCTGGCTTTAATAATCGATGAAATGGCTGAAAAGCTGCAAGAGTCCATGAATGAGCATACCAGGCTTGATAAGCTAAGGGGGGATTTTATCGCCAATATCTCGCACGAGCTTCGAACGCCGGTGACTGTTATTCGAGGCTCACTCGAAGCGCTGTGCGACGGCATTGTGGAAGACAGTGCGAAAGTGGCTGAGTACCATGAGCATATGCTCTCAGAAAGCATCCATCTTGAGCGATTGGTGTCTGATATGCTTGATCTTTCCTGCCTTCAGGACAACGATTTTGCAATTGAGCTTGAAAAGGTTGATCTGAAGGAAGTTATTGAGGATGCAGTGCGCTCAATGAAGCGCATAGCCGATGCAAAAAAAATAAAGATTGCCCTATCATGCTTTGGCGCATGTTTTGCAGCAATAGGCGATTACGCAAGGCTGCGCCAAATGCTCATAATCATTTTGGACAATGCAATAAAGTTTTCGGAGAATGGCGCAACAGTTGCAGTTGAGCTGTCAAACAAAGACAGCGAACTGTTTGTCAGCGTATCCGACAAAGGCTGCGGCATCAGCCATGCCGAGCTGCCAAACATTTTTGAGCGGTTTTACAAACAGCGCTCTGAGGAAAACAAAACAGGCACCGGCCTCGGGCTGGCTATTGCAAAGCAAATAGCTGAAAGGCACAATGCCGGCATTAGCGTAAAAAGCAGCCTCGGAGTTGGCACAGAGTTCATTTTTGCCTTCAAAGCAGCAGGCAGCTAAACGCTGTTGCGGACAGGATGCCATTGACTGGCAAGCGCAAAAATAAAGCCCCCTGTTTGGGCAAAGCCTTAAGCTTGCGGGCTTGGCAGAAGCTCAGATCTGCTTTTTTCAATATATGTATTTATAAACATGATTGCATAAACATACCCTGATATGCCCCAGCCGGAAATTGTTTTTACAGCATATTCTGATATATAAGAATGCCTTCGGTATGCCTCCCGCTCTGCATGATCAGTAATATGAACTTCAACTACAGGCTTGCCGACAGCTTTTAGGGCATCAAGGATTGCTATGCTTGTATGCGCATAGGAAGAGCCATTTATAATAATCGCATCATATTCGCTGGAAAATGCAGACTGTATCTTATCGATAAGCACGCCTTCGTGGTTGCTTTGAAAAACTTCAGCAGTTATATTGTGCTTTATGCAAGTAGATTCAATAAGGTTTACAAGGTCTTCGTATGTTTTTGCACCATACAAAAGCGGCTCCCTAACTCCCAGCATATTTAAATTCGGGCCATTTATAACTAATACATTCATTCTGGTAAGCGCAGCATTCTGCTGCAATTCCTCCTTTGCAAGCCATCAGCGCAATGCAATAAGATATTAGATAGATATTTGTTTTACGTCTGCAAAAATTATTGTATTAAGCATTTCATCGCTGACAGACTCAAGCGAGGCTATTCGGTTTGCTTGGTTGGTTATAGCTTTTTCAAAGTAGTTGCGCACATCCCTGCCATTGGCAAAGTTCGTGCCTTTGCGTGCAACCTTTTGCTCAAAAGCTTCTCTGGCTGAATCAGTGGCTTTCTTTGTCATCGACATTTGCATCTTTTTGCAATTGGATTCAAGAATGCCCATCATTTCATCTTCATCGTAGTCAGCAAAGTGTATGTACTTGTTGAAGCGGCTTCTAAGCCCCGGGTTTGACTGTAGGAAGCTTTCCATGAGGGAAGTATAGCCTGCAACAATTACTATAAGGTTGTCTCTATGATCTTCCATTTGCTTTAGAAGTGTAGCAATCGCCTCTCCGCCAAAATCATTGGCTGAGTATGCAGGGGCAAGTGCATAGGCTTCATCAATAAATAAAATGCCGCCCATAGCTTTTTCCACAGCTTCATTGACCTTGAGGGCTGTTTGGCCTACATAGCCTGCTACAAGGCCGGACCTGTCAGTTTCAAAAAGGTGCCCGCTGGACAGAACGCCAAGCGCGCAATAAAGCTCTCCAAGAAGCCTTGCTACAGTGGTTTTTCCAGTGCCGGGGTTGCCGGTAAATACAAGGTGCAAGCTCATGTCAGCCTGCTTAAAGCCTCTTTCTTCGCGCAGCTTTCGTACGCGGACTAAATTGGCTATGCTCTTGACATCTTCCTTGACGGCTTCAAGGCCTATTAAGCTGTTAAGCTCCTCGATAACCTCATCATAGGATCTGGAGGGCGCTTTTTTTGGGCTTTCGCCAGAGCTCTCAGGAAATGCAGAGTCCCCTTCAAGGCCCCTAAGGCGTATGATAAACTCTGTCAGCTTGTAAATTTCTGACTCAGTAGCCAGCTGGTCAGAGTTTATAAAGCAAATCCCGATAAGCCTGTAAAAATCAGAATATATTGTGCTGGTTCCTTTGACATCCCCGTTTTCCTCAGCCTCTTTAAAGGCCTCAAAAGCGTCAGGCATCTTTTTATCGAAACTTTCGCTTATTTTAAGCGTTTTATAAAAGTTGCCGAATTCAGCAACAGTATATCTAAACCCAAGCACATCATTAACAAACTCTCTTTCTGCCGGGTTGAGCTTTCCTTCGTCGCTTAGCCATAAAAGAAACTTAAGCATGTCAAACCGCACGTAGTCGCGCAAAGAGTTTTTGCCTATCCTGTTGTAGCTGGCTTTTTTTTCTATTTCGTCTGCATATTCATATAAAGTTCTTAGTGTCGTTTTTAACTGGCTATTTAGCATATTCACACCGCAAAAATAGGTATATGCCTTAATTCTACTACTATCTTCGATCATATGCCATATCAAAAAGATTTTTATATGGTTTCAAATCGACAGAGTTCTATGCCTAAATAAATAATAATAGCCATAGTTTAGCAGGGCAGTGGGAGAGGGAATGCAGGCATTAGCTGTAGTTACCGGAATTTTAGGCGCTTTGTCAGTGCACTGGCTTATGGGCAGAATACAGGGTTTGAACGCTGTAAAGCCAGCAGCCAGGCATTATGGCGTCAGCATAATAATAGTGTCGAATAATCAGGCTGTCGGGCTAAAAAAGCTGCTCAAATCTATTGATGCCTCGTTCGGAGGCAATTGCCAGATTATCTGCGCTGATCTTTCATCAGGCGGCACAAGCGTAGACACCGCTAAAAAACATGGCATCGAAGCTATTGTAATAAGCGAGGAAAGCGGGCTGGTGGACAAGAAAAACTTTGCGCGCTACGTTGCCGCAAAAAAAGCTGTCCACAAAATGCTTTTGTTTATAGACGCTTCTTACTTGCCGCAGCCCGGTTTTTGGCCAAAGCTGTTTGCTTGCTGGAAAGCAGGCACTGTTGTTTCGGCCTACCCCTATGAAGCCTCTGCAAATCCCCTAAATGGCCTGGGCGGCATGTATATGCTGCTTTGCTATATGGCAAGCGAAGCATTTGCCCTGTACACAAGCCCGTCCCCAAGCCTGAACCCGGGCTGCATGCTTATTGCAAGGGAAGACTATTTTAATTCCATTCGCCACGATCAGGTTTCTGCAAGAGCAAATTCGGCGCGCTTTCTGTCAAAAGGCTACGATAAAAGCGGTTTGGGCGTCAGGGTCATATTTAGCGGAAGCCTCATGGTTGAGCCCAGCAGCTTTTACAGAGATCTGAGTTTATCTTTCTCATCGGCAAAAGCGCTTTTGCTGGTGGCGGCCTATATATCAGGGGGCATTTTTCTGGCCTTGTGCGCGCGCGCCTCTTATATAGAGTCTATGGGCTGGGTATGGCTTTATCTCATCTATGGATTGTCAACAACCATGTACGAAAGGCAAATAGGCGAATACTCTATCTTTTGGGCCCTCCTTTGGCCGCTTCAGCTGTTATATGCCCTTATTGCCATGCTGCTTCATTTATATCTGAAAAAGAGCAGGCAGCCAGCCCCTGTTTCGAGGGAAAATGCCTAGCGGCCTGTTATAATTAGCTTATGCATATGAGCTCACTTAAAAGGCTTTTCGCAATATCGCTTGCGGCAATGCTGTCGCTTGTCTTTATTATGGCGCCGCTTCAATTTTTTTTTGGCATGTATGGACTGTTTGCGACTGAGGTTTTTATGGCTTTGCTTGCTTTTGCGTTTGCAAAAGTTTACAAGCTAAACATTCATGAAACATTTCCGATAAAAACGCCAAATTTCCGATACCTGCTTGGCACAGTGCTTGTCTATATATCAACCAACCTTATATGCATTCCGATAACGCTTATAATTGCCCACTACTTTCCCAGCCCGCTTGAAGAGCTAAGCTCAACGATGCTCAGCTTATACGAAAGCGTTCCGTTTGCATTTACATTTTTGTGCGTGGCTGTCATGCCCTCTATCTGTGAGGAAGCACTGTTTAGAGGCACTATGTGGCAGGCAATGGACGGATCGAATCCACTCGGCCGAATGCTGCTGATTGGGCTTGTGTTTGGCATTGTGCACCTTGATCCTATTCGATTTTTGCCTGTTGCCCTTCTTGGCGTTTTCATGTGCTATGTGCGCTATAAGACCGGCTCTATTTTATACAGCATGCTGCTGCATTTGTTAAACAACGGCGTTTCGCTGCTTGCCTCATTTGCCGCAAGCGGCGATCTAAGCGAATCGCCAACTATTGCGCTGACGGACTTTGCTGTCTCAATCGCACTCGCGCTGATGGGGTTTTTTGCGTTTTGGCTTGCTTCAAAAGCATTTGGCAAAACACCGCAAACCGAAATCGAAATCGAGCCATCCCAAGACGAATGATATATAGGCAGCAGTTTTGGCTATCGTTTAATAACATAAGCTGATGGCAGGCAGGATCTGCATCTGCCCTTGTTTTGCTTATAATGCAGGCAAAAGGAAGCATTTGCTTAGAAATTGCCCCACCTGCATATATGCCTTGCGCAATATGGTAAAATATAATATAAAGACAATCATTATTATAAAGCGAGACACAAAAGATGGATCTTCAGCTATATCTTGAAAATATCGAATTATCACGCGCGCAACACCGTTTCACAGCATATCCGATAAAGCAGTTTCCTGCCCTCCTATTTGCAAAAAGAGGCCTTATCTATGACAGCGCAATAATGGCAGCATCGCTTCAGTACCTTAAAAAGGCGTCTAAAGCATTTTCTCCATTTCGATTGCTGGCTGCGCCTATAATAACAGCGCAAATGTCGCTTTCCCTTGATGGAGTCCAAGCCATAAATGATGCTGAAAGAGCATATGCATATGGAAAAAGTGTTGACTATCCTACACTGATCGCTGCTTCAGCAGCGCCTTTTGCTGCATGGGACATAGCTATGCATGCCCACGGCCATGACATGTACCTTGCAGTTGATCGCGCCAGGCGCTTTTACAGCTATGTCAAAAGCAAGCATTCAGTGCTTGCAAGCAGCCTTGACGCATATGTTTCATGCTGGGTTGCGCTATCGAGCATTGATTTGCAGGCTGGTTCAGAATTTGCAGAGCGCTCTTATAAAATAATCAGAAGCCAGGGCAGCGGAAACAACATGGCTGAACTTGCTTTGTCTGAACTCGTGCTTATATCCGGCCTTGAAGACGGCCCAGATCTTATCAGCGACATGAGGCGCTTGCTTTTCGGGCGAAAGGCTTTTGCAAAAAGGGAGTCTGCTGCTGCATGGGGCACTGCTGCGCTTTTCGCTAATAATGTATCGCAAGCAGCCGATATAATAACGGAGATTTACTATTCCCTTAAAAGGCAAAGGGACTTTAGGTTTGTAACCGATGGCCATACTTTGTCTATTGCAAGCTTGATTTATTGCATTGGGGCTGAGGATGGCACATACCCAAGAAATGCCCGTTTCCCATCCCAGGTTGCATACAGCCTGCTTTCAGCCGTGCAAGGGTGTGTCATAACCCATATGGTCCAGCAAGTCAATTCCTCTTCGTCAGGATGATTAATATAAAGGGAGGAAGCTGTGATGGATTTAGCGCTTACATTCGATAATATAATCGCCATGCGCAACAGTTTTTCCAGGCCATCCTACCAGATAACAATTCTAGCATCGCTTCTATTTTCTGAAAACAACATAGCATACGATGATGCTATAATGGGCGCTTCCCTTGGTTTCATTCGATCTGCTACAGGCAACACCTCTCAATTCAGGTTTGCATCTGCGCCAATCATCGCTGCAAAAATGTCTCTTTGCCGGGATGGCGTTGAAGCATTGTACAATGCTGATGCGTGTTATGCCCACCTAAAGAATATCAGCTTTCCGCCAACCCAAAGCGCTTCAGCCCTGCCTATCTGCGCCTGGGAGATTGCAAACAATGCGCCGGGCGAAAATATGCAGTTGGTATGCGAGAGGGCGAAAGCGTTTTACAGCAGCTTGCGAAATAGGCACTCTACGATTGTTAGCGCACTCGAAGCGGCTATTGCATGCTGGATAGGGTTGCTGCCAATAGACATAAGCGCTGGGGCTGCATTTACTGATATCACGCATAGCCGAATAATTAGAAACCAGTGGTTTAACAATACAGCGCTTGCAACTGCAAGCCTTGCTTTAATTTCAGGGCTCGAAGACTGCGCTGAGCGCATCGAGGCCATGAAATCCAGCCTCAGGCTCTTTGATCAGTATGCAAAGCGCGATTCAATGCCGTATTGGGGTACAAGCGCTCTTTTGGCCAATGACATAAGCCAGGCAGCCAAGGATATAAATGAGCTTTTTAATCGCCTTAAAGAGCTAAATGGATTTAAGTTCGTAGCGCCGTCGCATATTCTCAGCTTTGCCAGCCTGATATACTGCATTGGAATTGATGACGGTACATACCAAAGGCATATGCGAATGCCTCCCCAAATAGCATATTCGCTTCTTCAGGCTGCGAAAGCGTGCGCTTATGCCTATTTTATACAGCTTTCCTGGTAATAAAGAAAGCAGCCTTCAAAAGCGAAGGCTGTTTTCTAATAGATAGCTTTATATTATGCATTTCATCAAGTTAAGATTTTACAACACCCGGTATATCTCCGATTGTCGACCTTACCCATAATGCAGGATATACAAGCCCCTTCTCAGCGTTGGTTAATGCAACATGGAATCTAAATGCTCTACCTATACCGTCGAGAGCCCCTACTGTTGGGTATTGATGGTTGTCGCCTGGATTGCGCTGCCACATTCCATATAGGATACCCTCAGGGATGCCATGGTGAGTTTGGTTATCGTTGCTCCCTGTGTTAAAGGCGCTCCAATTAGCTTTCGCCCCGGCACTGCTATCAGCAAAGCCTCCGGAAGTTGTTGTTGTATACATATCAGATAAGAAATTTGCAGTTTCTGAGAAACTAAGCGGGAAAGCAACATCTGCTCCATTCGGCACCATCGTGCCATTTGGACGGCTGAACCCGTTGCTCAGCCCAAGCGTGTTTGCTGTGCCGTTGCCAAGAACGCCTACAGCATCATTCTGCGAAGTATAGTTTCTCAATACCGCATTCAACGGCAGTTCATCAAGTCCAGTGCCTGCAAACCATTTGTTTATTGCATCTCGCACATAGTTTTGGTTGGAATAGTCTGTTGTAAAGTTATGGTTGCTGCTGCTGAAGTGCGTAGACTGGAAATTCGCTTGATTTTGATAATTTTGCCAAAGGTTAATAAAATGCATTCGAACGATTAGCCAGTATGTGCCTTCACCAGGCTGTCCAGCAGGTATAGTGTATTCAGCGATTCTCATCCAGTCAGAAGTATCGCCAAGTACATCGCCGTCAAGAACAAGGGGAGCTGTGATAGTTGGCGGGCCAATAATCGGCGGCTGAATTATAATTTCGTTGCCACCGCCGCCATTGCCGCCACCGCCGCCATTGCCGCCACCACCGCCGTTGCCATCGCCGCCGCCGTAGCCTCCCTCGCCCATTTTTACGTACTGTATGTATGCCTTCATTGCATCTGACATTTTTGAGCTAAGGAACATCTGGTTAAAGGAAACTGATTTTAGCATTTCCTTAACGCTGTCATTTACCTCAAGTATTTGATCTATTGTCGGGTTTGTTGGCGGCTTGTTCCCCTCAATAGTCCCGACAACATATTGCAATTTTTCGCCTTCAGCATTGATTATATGGCTTAAGCCAATCTCTTCCATTGCTATCGACGTTAAGATTTGAAAGATCGAGTTTTCAAATGTAAAGCCATCAGGAAGTGCTGGAAATTCAGGAATTGACATTTATATCCTCCATACTGCCATGGGCTGATATGTATGCATCTTGATTATGCACGTGCAGAATGCAATACGATTTGAGCTGATAGAATATTTGCGCTTATGGCATGCGCTCAAATATCTAACTCTGCTAAGCCCACGGTTTTTTTATTTACTTTTTTATTTCTTTCTCGGTATAAAATATGCTATAGGCAATTAAATGTTACATTGCTGTAAGCTTTTCGTATCGTGTGGGCTATTTTATACACTGAATGTCATAATATTAAGTTTTAGCGCATAAATTGGTATGCTATTTCTTCTCGCAGATGTGACCCAAAACACTCAAAAGCCTGTAAAAGCATCTTTTGCTGAACTTGATGAAAGCATATTAGCGAGCAGTGCAAGCCTTCGGAAAAGAAAGAAGCAATGAATGCATAAAGCTGAATAAAGGCTGCACCGGGCTCGGGCTCTATTGCTGCGCAGAGAAAAAAACCTCCAAACTATATATAGCTGTATCGCAAAGAATGGTGCATGCAAGAGTTGCGCGCATCCTGGCTTTTGGATAGCGTGTGAGTTAGCATGCAGCCTTGCAAACTTGAAATGAAAAAACAAGCCCGACTGTTTAAGCCAGGCTTGTTTACATGCAATAGAGCGCTATTTAGGCGATATTAAGCTTTTCCTTTCCTTGAAAGCATCATTTTTGAGTTGCTGCCAAGGTCTTTCGCTAAGCTGATGCTGTAGCCAGTGTACGTTTTTGAGTCATGCTAATTTTGCTGTACGATTCTTCGTCAACATTGTCAATTGGATCCCCTTTTCGGTACAGCTCAAGCGCCACGCTGGCAATTGCCTCTGAAACTGCTTTTCTAAGCAGTTCATACTTTGCGCGCTCAGTTGTCCAAACGCTGCAGCTGTTTAGATCCTCATAAATGAATATTGATTCGTCATCAGCTGAAAAGCCTGCTTTCACTAAAGAGTTGTACACATAGAAAAGCCAATTTGGGTCATAGCCTTTCTTGATTATTCTCTTTGTCAAGCTTCGCATAACATTGTTGTCAATGTTATAGGCTATATAAACTCCATATTTCATGCCACTGTCATAATCTTTGCACTTGCGCATTGGCACAGTGCAATTGTCTTGCGAAAGCTTTTGTATGTAGATTCCTATGCCGGGAGCTTTTTCATATCTCCACTCCATATCATCATTAATCTCTTCGTCAGCTGGCACAATGATGCTAGCCAGTTCCATGCTGGAATAACTCATTTTGTTCCTCCATTTCATTTAACCTGCAAATCCATGAATTTCAGATAATTATCGGCATTGTGCTGGTTTTGTCTGCTGTTTTTAACTTAATATGGTAATTACTCAAATCATACAATGTAGCATTACCTAGCAATTGATGAAATATTATCCTTCAATGCAATCCGAGGGTAGTATAACAATGTATCATTAGCTAGTTGTTATATAATGGTTAGGATACAGTAATCTTGCTAACAATTACCGTTTTCATATTTATTAACAGAAAAATCAATAAAGGAACAATATGCCTTTTCGCAATTGCCATGGCATTATCTAGACAAATTGGAATTATATGAGATTATTTATCGATTGTTGATAGTTTACAGCAGGAATTTCTGGCGCTAAATTGCTAGGTTCAGCCAATTCTTTCATTTCAGATGCTTGCTGTCCACCAAGTTATGCCATGAGGCCAGGCAAAGCGATGATCTCAGAGTATATTATGATTTTTATAATCTTTGCTATCCGAACTGCTCTTCTCAATGCTGCAAGCCGTAGCCCGCGTTGGCAAGCAAGAGAGTGGCATCGAAAGTTTTAGGCAAAAAAATGCTTGTATGCTGTTTATGCATCTGATATATTATGAGCAGCACTTATGGGGGCATAGCTCAGCTGGGAGAGCGCTTGAATGGCATTCAAGAGGTCAGGAGTTCGATCCTCCTTGTCTCCACCATTTTTTTATCCGGTCTGAAACGTGATGTTTTAGGTCGTTTTTTCTTGCCTGCGGCTTAGTCGTTTTATCGAACAATTACCCATTTTCTTCTAACCATTTTGCTACGCCATATTCATCATTGCTATCAATGATATAATCAGCAACTGCTTTCACGTCACTTATGGCGTTTCCAACAGCAACACCTGTGCCGCAGTCTCGGAGCATTTCAATATCATTGTAATCGTCTCCAAAAGCGACAACATCTGCCAGCGAAACAGCAAAGTGCCTTGCAATCTCTGCCACAGCGTTTCTCTTGCGAGCTTTCTTATTCATAACCATTAAGAGCTGGTTCTCTGTGATTTCGGAATACAAATCATCAGCAAGCAGTTTATTTATTTCGTTGACCGTTTGATTCTCTGCTGTGCAGATATAATCTTATCCGCAGGCTTATCCGGCAAATCTGTAAAGTCCGTCAGTACCGCCGTGGTATATGTCCAGACTCTTGTAACATCGAAATTCGCATTGAGGGCATCATCTATCTCAACAGCGATATTCAAGGCAGCAAATTGGCTTGCTGCTTGAGCTAAGAGCCTGTTTGTTGTTTTGGGCTCAATTCCGATATGGCTATGGATTTTCTCGCCAATGGCGATAACAGCGCCGTTATGGTATATAGCAGCGTCTTTTCTTATAAGCAAGTTCATCGCAGCAACAGTTCGGATTGGACGCGCCGTGGCGAACGTGACAATAATTCCCTTATCGTGGCAACGGGTGACCTGCTCCCACCGCTTTCGCAAGCGCTCGCGTTTGCTTAGAAGCGGGGGCTTCCCGAATACTCTGCCAAAAACCTTGGCCCAATACGCGGGCATGTGCCGTGGGCCCCACGGCAATGGCGCTGGCTCATCAGCGCTATATTGCTTTTTGTATGCCAAGCATTCGCTTAGCCTCGTTTTTTATGTTGATGGCTGCATCGCGTCTCTGTCCATAACGCTTCCGCAGCACTCGCATGCATATGTTCGCTCTGGCAGGCCAAGCTCTTTTTTCACTGCCCCGCATTCAGAGCAGGTTTTGCTTGACGGGTACCATTTGCCCACTGTTGCGAGGATC
>WRIY01000040.1 GCA_009782515.1 Eubacteriaceae bacterium | reverse complement strand
GCGCTATCCTTTTTTTGGAGTTAACAATAGGATAGCATGCATAATGCTGGAATTCATGCTATTAATGGCACATTGTGTCGATTCATAATCTTAGTCCGCGAACTCGCGACTCTTCAGATAATATCAGCGGCGCTACTATTCCTCAAGCTCACTTGTCTTGGGCAAGTTTTCCCTGTCAGGATTTATCATTAGCCGGCTCGTTAGGCGGCATTGACGCCGCTCGTAGCGGCCTAGTATGGGAATGGCTCCGTATCTTACAAGAAATGCCTCAGCGTCCGTCCGTTCTATTAATAGAAAACGTCGCCGGATTGCTGTCAGCCAATCAAGGTACAAACTACACGAAACTGCATTATGTCTTGAATAATCTAGGTTATAAAAGCGGCGCCATGCTGATCGACGCTGTCCACTTTGTACCACAGTCAAGACCCCGCGTGTTTGTAATCGCCGTGAGTAAAGGCATTGATATTCCATTTGAGTTGGCGGATACTCAACCGAACTGGCTTCATAATAAAGCCGCTACCGTTCTTGGGAACGATTTACCAGACTGGATATGGTGGAAAACTGAAAAACCCGAGAAGCGCAAGATAAGCTTAAGCGATATTATCGACTATACTATCCCTTATGACAAAAACGACGTATTGCGTCTTATCCCTCCGCGACACAAGGAGAAACTTGATGGCATGGATAATGCTGTTGCTACTGGATATCGCCGGACGCGCAACGGAAAGCAATGTTTGGAATTGCGATTCGATGGAGTGGCTGGGTGTTTGCGGACACCGGAGGGTGGCAGCAGCAAACAATTCCTTATAGTAAAACAAAATGGCAAAGTACAAGCCCGTCTGTTTTCTCCTCGCGAAGCCGCACGGCTGATGGGGGCTCCGGATAGCTATATATTGCCAGATACATATAACGATGGCTATAGAGCCATGGGGGACGCTGTTGCTATGCCTGTTGCGACTTTTATCGGACAATCATTTTTAACTAAGCTAATGGAGGTTGCCTATAATGAGCGCCACGAACGGAAAGAAGTACGAATACCAAGCTGATAAATCATCATTTGTGAGCGAATTTCAAGCTGAATATAAAACCTCCACAAAAGGACCGCTTGCTTTGCTTATCCAGCTGACCAGAATGATCCGCACAAAACCCTTTCCTCTCAATCCGGACGATTTTCTTACTGAAAATAAAGGGCAGATTGCCGGATTAGGCGGCGGCAATTAAAAAAAGATACTCAACGAACACGGCATAACCCAGACTTTAGCTGCTGAAGGCGGTCGTACGAGCCGCGGTAATATGGGATTGATGATAAAGTATTTCGAGTTTCTGAATGAGGCGCACGATATTGAGCCTGTTGATTTGGAAGCTCTTGAAGATCATTGGGCGGAGCAGATTCGCGAATACTTCCGCAATCAACCTTTTACGCTCACGGCTGATCCGTCCAGAACGATTAGCGCGAGTTTAGAGGAATTATTCGAGCAAGCGCGGAAGCGTCAAAAACAGAATCCGGGAACGCAGTACTTAGGCGCTATATTGCAGCATCTTGTAGGCGCCAAACTCTCTGTAATACTTCCGCAAGATAAATTTCAAATACACGGCGCGTCTGTTGCTGACTCGCCCACGGATCGCAGCGGTGATTTTGTGATTAACACGACAATTCTCCATTGTACGACAGCGCCGGGAGAGCCGTTGATACAAAAATGCAATGCAAATATCCGCGCCGGATGTCTGCCTATAATCATTACGATATATGACCGCGTAAAGACTGCTCTTGATTTAGCCGCCGACGCCGATCTAAATGGCCGGATTGAAGTGTGGGATATTCAGCAGTTTTTGTCAACCAACATCATCGAACACAGCCTATTCGATGGCACAGAACGGAATGCAAAGTTGGCTGGCATTATGGAACGGGTATACCAATGATCATGCGCAGTTATGAGAAGATTGCTCTCAAGCCGCAAATAGAGGTCACAGACAACGCTTTCAAGATCACCCTGCCCAATACCAATGAAATAGCAGCAAAAGCTCTCCTGAGCGAAAATGAGCGCGCTGTGATGGCTTTATTTGAGGGAAAGGACTCCATTGTTAGGAAAGACGTTGAATCGGCGTTGTCCGTTTCTCAACCGATGGCGGTGAGGGTTCTGAAAGGGCTTGTGGACAAAGGCGAGATTCGCACTGTCGGCGGCGGGAAGAATACGCGGTATGTTGTGATCAAATGACAGGGAAGAAGGCCATCACAAAATCATAGTCCCTCTATAATCCGAATCGGGAAGTAAAAATCGTATTGGTAATAACCCATAACGGCTTTCGCAGCTTCGGTACTAATGAAATGCCACATGCAATGCCGATTGGCATTGTCGTCAGGAGCAAATCAACCACTATCCTCAACCCATTTTTGAATTTGCTGATGCGCACCTTCCGCATAAGCTTTGCATCGCCGAGCGAGGAGCGCGCCCTGAATCGCTTAAGCATGGCTGAGAGGCGACAAAAGCGGCGAACAGCGAACATATGCGAATACATAGAGCGCTTCGAGGATGAAAGCGGAAACGAATGCTTCAGGAGCTTTGCCTACATCACCAACCTAACTGTTTCAAGGGGAAACTGCATGGAGATCATCTGGCAGGGCCGCCGACGCTGGGCGATTGAGGAGGCCTTCTTTATGCAAAAATGCTTCCACGGGATGGAGCATGTCTGGAGCTGGGATCGCAGCACAAACGAGAGCATGTATGAGCTTCTCCAGATAGGGCACATGCTTATACAGCTAGCCGCAATGGAGCTGGCTGCGGCAGTAGAGGCGATGGGCCTAAAGTATGTTGTCGGCGCCATTGTGGACTCTGTGCGAGTTTTCCTTTGGCATAGCAGAGGCATGGGAGGAAGCAGTGCATTTGCGCAGCGCATAGCATTGGCTATGCGCAACTGATTGCAATACAGCTATTAGCCAGGAGGCGCAAGGAACCGAATAATATGGAAACGGCCATCAAAATGATGCTTATTAAAGAATGCCTTATGCCAGAAGCTACTGCAAGGGGGTGTTCGAATGGGGTGCAATAAGGCCAGTTTTCGTAGTTTTTTAATCGGAAATGCGCTTAACTCATCAGAGCTGCAACCTCACGGTGAGGATGAGCATTATAGCTTCTTGAAATAAATCAAAAAACCAATATAATGAGTAAACAGTAAAATATAATGAGTAATTTGTATTGGTGGTTTCTCATGTTCAAAAGATTATTGGTTTCACAGCTTGCTGAAAGATTGAATGAACCGCGCCGGTTCATTCAAATCGTGGTTGGGGCAAGACAAACAGGTAAAACAACCGCAGTATTACAGGCGCTTGAAAGCTTGAAAATACCAAATCATTTTGTCAGTGCAGACGAACCGGGACTTGCTCAAACAGAGTGGCTTCGCAATGAATGGGAGCAAGCCCGTGCCCTTGCGAAAAACGGCGAGATAATCCTTGTCATTGACGAAATACAGAAAATAGGCCAATGGCCATCAATTGCCAAGTTGCTTTGGGACGAGGACTCAAGGTTCAATATACCGCTGAAAGTAGTACTTGCAGGCTCATCCCCGCTTCTCTTGCAAAAGGGACTAACGGAGTCTTTGATGGGTAGGTTTGAAATTCTCTATTCCCCGCATTGGAGCTATTCTGAGTGCAAGGAAGCGTTTGGGTACAGTCTTGATGATTTTTTACTCTTTGGCGGTTATCCCGGTGCTTCCGCTCTGATCAAAGATGAAAACCGGTGGGCACGATATATGGGGACATCTATCGTGGATCCTACTATTTCGCAGGACATTTTGATGATGGAGGAAGTGCGAAAGCCTGCGTTGCTGCGCTCACTGTTTATGCTCGGTTCTGGATACAGCGCACAGGAGTTATCCTTTACAAAAATGCTCGGCCAACTCCAGGATGCGGGAAACACGGTGACCTTGGCTCATTATTTAGAACTTCTCGGAAAAGCGAATATGCTTACCGGCTTGCAGAATTATTCCGGCAATCAAATTCGAACCCGTAAAAGCTCCCCGCGATTCATGGTGTACGATACTTCGTTGATGGCATACGCTGACGGGGTGAACAGGCGGCGACTGCTTGATAACCCGACAGACAGAGGGCGACTTGTTGAAAGCGCGGTAGGCGCGTATTTACTCGTCAGAGGGAAAGAAGAAGGATTTGAAGTCTATTGGTGGCGCGAACGGGGCAACGAAGTAGATTTTGTCATCAAAAAAGGCGCACAACTTACAGCCATAGAGGTTAAAAGCGGCAGAGTTAAGAATGTTGGGGGAAGCTTAGTTTTCAAGCAGCATTATCCCGAAGCTCTTTCCCTTATCATTGGCAGCGCAAATCTCGGCTTGGAATACTTCTTATCAGGTAAACAGCCGTTGTTTCTATAAAAAGGGCATCTTCACGGTAAGGACATTTCCCAACGGCGAGAATGCTGTTTGACAATCAGTGTGTACATTCTGCCATCAGCATAATCAAGGCAAGATTTCTATGGCTCCATTTTGAGTACACTTATTTTCATAATAGAAAAAACGAGCGATATATTTACCGATAAAACAGCCCAAACACAGAGGCTGATAGCATTATGAAATGAGTGGGCCGGTGCGGCCGGCAATTCGGCTTCCCTAATTTGGCAATGCTGCTTTCTGCTTTCTGAATAATACATGCTTCTGTACACTAGCGGCGGGTAGCCTCCGTTTGTCGTATAGACTCTCCTTTTGCTGCAGTAGATCTCGATAAAGCGCCATATAATGCTCTTTACAGTTTCCATCGGCAGGTTTGCAGTATTAATTTGATATAGCTTTTCTTTCTTCAATGTCGCAAAGAAGCTCTCACACCTCGCGTTGCCATAGCAGCGCCCATTTCCCGACATGCTTTGGATGGCTCCATGCTTAGCTGGGCTTGCCCTAAATCTCCGCTTGTGTACTGCGATCCACGATCTGAGTGTAAGCTCATACGGTGTGCATTATAGCGCTGGCATGCCTGCTCAAATGCGCTTATCTCATTTCGTCCCCTCAATAATCCGAATCGGGAAGTAAAAATCGTATTGGTAATAACCCATAGCGGCTTTCGCAGCTTCGGTGCTGATGAAATGCCACATGCAATGCCGATTGGCATTGTCATCAGGGGCAAAGCAACCACTATCCTCAACCTATTTTTGAATATGCTGATGCGCTCCTTCCGCATCATTGTCCGCGTAATTCAATACGGCATACAGCCCTCCGGGAAAGTCGATCATATCATAGCCGCCAGTATCTTCCAAGGGTATTAAAACAGCCAGTCCCCAAGCCAATCCGCCCGCTTCTACGTCATACCACATAAAATCCCGTGAGTAAAAACGGTCTCGCCGCAATGCGTCCTGTGCAGCCATCCACTTTTCATAGCGTTTAAGCAGTAAGCTTTCCGCATCATTGGTAGCGTCCTTACATACGCCTGACCAAACCATCTTGCAAGCAGGCAACTCGATTATGCGGACGGCATTTCTGTCTTTTTCGTTAATCATTTCTACGCCTCCTTTATCCGAATCGGGAAGTATAAATCCATTTGCTGATACCCCATGACTTCTTTTATTAAATGTGGGGATGTAATATTGCCCATACTGCGGCGTGTGCCATTTTCGTCCAAAACGAAGCAACCGCTGTTGTTTACCCATTTCAATATCTCGTTATAAACCCGGTCATGGTCAGCGCCGTCAGCGTCAACACTGATTGCCACAGCGTAAAGGCCGCCAGGGAAGTCAATAACATCAAACCCGCCAATATCATCAGGAACCTCATCAACGGCAGATCCCCATTCAAAACCGCCGCTAACCGGACTCCACATAAAATCGCGGGGATAAAAACGGTCGGTTCGTTGTTTATCGTATTCCGTGGCCCATTTATCAAAACGCTCCATTTTGCCTCCCGGCGCAAAAGCGTCCTCGCTTTTTGCCGGTCCGGAAGTAACCATCTTACAGGAGGGCAACTCTACAATTCGCACATTATTTCGCATGTCTTGCGGGATTGTGGACGCGGCAGGCTGTATTTCGGTTTGCGATTTCATTTTTAACGCTGATTGCTGCATCATGTTCATTGTCTCGGGCTTATAGTTTTCGAGGTTGCCATCATCCCAATGCTCTCTTTTTATTTGCATTTAAACGCCTTTATGGGGTTTCCTTTTCGTTGTTTCAAACGATGCTTTCTTATGCCGCATATTGCGCCATTATAAGAGTTTCAGGTTTTGCTTTCGAAGAATAACTCTCCGGTGTTTGTTTATGTTTTCGTGCAGGTTCGCCCATATCTTTTAATCCTGCTTGTTTGGATGATTTTATTTTATCTCAAGAAAACGTTCTTGCGTTATGAGCTGCGAGAGTTTATGGGCTTGCTGTAAATAAAACCCATTCTTGTTCTTGGCCTGCGACACTCCAATGTATCTTTGCTTTTGAGCTTGGCTTCACGCCTATTGCCATCGCTGATCGCGTTGATTGATCACAAGAGCATTGAAATCAATTTTCGATATGCCCATCCATTTTTGAATAAATAAAGCGTAATGGCCATACAATCGAACGATGAAATGGAGGTTGTCCACCATGAGAAAATCATTCCATTATATTTCCAATTAGCAGCATCTATGGGAATACTCAGCAACATAATAAGCTTTTCGCATTTAAAGAGGGATGGCTTTTTGAGGCACAAGCTAAATTAATTAACTCGCATCTTAACAAAGGCTCGAAATAGGATATAATTATGCGATACGCAAAGTGCCAGCGCAGCTCGATGGCATATATAGGCAATTGCGTCAGAGCAGGAGTTAACATGAATTCAGGTTTTGACAACGAATTATATATTCAAAAACAAACAGAGCAAATTCTTAAAAGGGTTAAGCTTTTTGGCAGCAAACTGTATTTGGAATTTGGCGGCAAGCTTTTCGATGACTACCATGCTGCCCGAGTGCTGCCTGGATTTGATGTAAATGGCAAAATTTTGCTCTTAGAAAGCATGAAAGATATAACCGAGATCATTATCTGCATAAATGCTGCTGATATTGAAAGCAACAAGGTTCGCGATGATCTTGGCATTACTTACGATATGGATGCGCTTCGGCAGATAGACAACATGAGAAAAATGGGCCTGTACATAAGCAGCATCGTCATTTCACAGTATGCAGACCAGCCATCTGCTGATATGTTCAAGCAGAAGCTTGAGCTTAGGGGTGAAAAAGTATATGTCCATAAGCCCATAAAGGGCTATCCCACTAATATCGATCTGGTCGTAAGCGATGCCGGATATGGCTCAAACCCGTACATAGAAACAACAAAACCGCTCATAGTCGTAACTGCGCCCGGGCCTGGCAGCGGAAAAATGGCAACTTGCCTCTCCCAGCTCTACCATGAGCAAAAAAATAATATTGATGCAGGGTATGCTAAGTTCGAGACATTCCCGATATGGAATCTCCCGCTAAAGCATCCTGTAAATCTGGCGTATGAAGCTGCGACAGCTGATCTTAATGATGTTAATGCCATTGATCCTTTCCACCTGGATGCGTATGGCGAGACATCAGTCAGCTACAATCGAGATATTGAAGCCTTTCCTATTGTAAAAGCGATTCTTTCAAGAATTATGGACTCTGATGATGTTTATATGTCTCCGACAGATATGGGCGTAAATATGGCCGGATACTGCATAATCGATGAGGATCTGGTGAAAGAGGCATCAAAGCAGGAAATTGTAAGAAGGTATTTTAAAACATGGTGCGCATATAAAGAAGGGCGCATAGGAATATATGCTGTTGACAAACTTGAGATTATAATGAAGCAGCTGAATCTTACGCCGGAATACGCTCCGGCTGTAAGCCCCGCTTTGGAAAAATCCAAGTTGAACAAATGCCCGGCAATGGCATTGATACTGCCTGATGGAAAAGTAATTACAGGAAGAACTACAAGCGTTTTAGCCGCGCCTGCAAGCCTTGTGCTCAACTGCATAAAGAGCCTGGCCGGCATACCTGATGATATCCATCTAATAGCGCCTCACGTGCTAGAGCCTATGATGATGCTTAAGGAAAAGATCATGTATGACCAAAATCCGCTTCTTAATCTTGAAGAAGTGCTAAATGCGCTAAGCATATGCGCTGCCACTGATCCTTCAGCAGAAAAGGGGCTGTTGCAGCTTCACGATTTAAGAGGGTGCGAAGCCCATTCATCGCACATTATATCTAAATCTGACGAAGATACGCTTAAAAAGCTTGGTATAAATGTTACATGCTCTCCAGAATTTTCATCAAATGATTTATACAGCATGTGACGCTTTAACTTTATGGCAAATTGAAAAATGGAGGAACGCAATAATGGAGCTAATGTACGATGGAAAGACAAAACAAGTTCTAAGAGATGAAAGCAGCGGAGACTATTATCTGTTCTTCAAGGATAGCGCAACCGGTGAAGACGGGGTTTTCGATCCAGGCTACAATACTGTTGGCGGCAGCGTTGCAGGCAAAGGGCAAGCAGGCATTGCCATATCCAAGCATTTCTTTGAAGTCATGCAAGCAAATGGGCTGCCAACTCACTACTTAGGCGCTGATATTAAAGCTTGCTTAATGAAAGTGCGGCAAGTCGATGTTCCTAAACTTGAATTTGTACTGCGCTACTATACTGCAGGCAGCATGTGCAGAAGATTCAGCCTCGAGCCTGGCATTCCTTTTGATCCTCCATACCTTGAAGTAACGCTTAAAGACGATGAGCAGGGCGATCCTCTAATAAGCGAAAGGATTTGCCTAATGAAAGGTTTGCTTGAGCCGGGCCAATATGATGAATGCCTTGATCTGCTGGTTAAGGCAGGCGCAATCTTGCGAGGAGAGCTTCAGGCTATGGGCCTTGAATTGATTGATTTCAAGCTGGAGTTTGGGTTTGGCAGTGATGGAGAATTATATATAGCTGATGAAATCACACCAGACATATGGCGTGTCAAAGATGCTGATGGCAACATACCCAACCAAATTGACTGCGCACAAATAATTCTGAATAAAATATAATAGGCAAAGCGCTTAATGCCCAGCCGTGCTCTCGGGCTTTACGAGTGCCTCCTTCTTTTATGCGGACAGGCCATAGCATTTGGCAAACAAGCCCAAGAGTTATATGGCATGATGAGCAGATAACATGCAAAGCAAACAGATTCAGCTTGCTTACGATGTGCATTGAGGCTCTACTCACCAGTTTTAAAGAGCTCAAATGCGCATCTTTTGTTGCGGATGCGCTTCGCTGCCTATTGCATTGCCGGAATGTTGGCTATTATATAGCAGCTTCAATTGCCAGCAACCATTTTTATGCCTCTAAAGAGACCAAACCGGCATTATAACTGTATTCCTGTCAAGCATTGACATTTCCTTTTTCGTGCATATAATCGCTCCAGAGCCTCGAGGCATGCTTGCTTTATCTAAAGCATAAAAAGCTTTTGTAAGCTCAGGGCTTGGAGATGCAGTCTTCTTTATTTCGATCGGATGAAGCTCGCCATCGCTCTCAAGAACCAGATCGATTTCTTTGCTGTCCTTGTCGCGATAATAATGGCAAATAAATTCACTGTCCCTGTTGCTATAGCTTTTCATTATTTCACAGACAACATAGTTTTTTAAAATCGCACCATTAATCGCGCCGTTCAAAAGTATTTCCGGCGATGAGTATTTCGTCAGGTAAGCAACAAGCCCTGTATCAAAAAAATACATTTTTGGAGTCTTTACAGCCCTCTTAAGCAGATTGTTGGCGTATGGGCGCAAATAAAAGATTATGCCGGACTTTTCCATAATTCCCAGCCAGCGCTTCGCTGTATCGTCAGATGTTCCGACATCCATCGCAATATCATGCACGTTAAGCATTTGCCCTGCCCGGCAAGCCGCAGCCCTGATAAAATCTGCAAAGGCTATTGAATTAATTCCAGGGGACTCATATTTTGCATCGCGCTCGATATATGTTCGAGCAAAGCTTGAATAAAAAATATCGCGCTTGGAAATTTGCCACTGACAAAGCCAGGCAAAGATCCTTCCCAGATTCTTTCGTATTGCTGGATTGTATCTATTGGCTGTACGCCTTTAGCACGCTCTTGCATTCGGGAGAATTCAAGCGAGAAAGGATATGAGTTTTCACTGCCATATATTTCACGCTGAGAGAGCGCATGCATGTTGAGTATTGCAACTCTGCCTGCGAGTGATTCTTGGGCTAAATCCATTAACCGAAATGGCTGAGAGCCAGCCATCCAATAGCTTCCTGGCGCTGCCCCATTATCAATTTCAATCTTTATTCTTGAAAACAGCTCAGGGGCATACTGCACCTCATCAATTAATAAAGGAGGTTTATACATTGACAAAAACAATTCCGGGTCTGATTTTGCTATGCTTCTTGCCTCAATATCGTCTAGAGATATTTCAGTACGGTTTTCCTTTGCTAAATGGCGCAGGGTCGTTGATTTACCGACTTGTCGTGGGCCAGTGAGCAGTATAGAGGCATAATGTTTTGAAACTTCCAGGATAGTTTCTTCAATTTCACGCTTAATATATCCCATTGCATTTGACTCCGTCCAAAATGCGGCACAGCTTTATTATAACCGCCGATGACCAAATAAAAGAAGCAGCATATTGCTGCCTCAAACCTGCACTTCGCATTATTTTTGCGTTTTATCGTGATGCAAATGCTAATTGGCTTCACTAACCGCAACTGCGCAAGCTACTGTTGCTCCAACTATGGGATTATTGCCCATGCCAATAAAGCCCATCATATCAACATGGGCTGGCACTGAGCTTGAGCCGGCAAATTGGGCATCAGAGTGCATGCGCCCCATGGTGTCTGTCATCCCATACGAAGCAGGGCCGGCAGCCATGTTGTCCGGATGCAGCGTGCGGCCTGTCCCTCCGCCTGATGCAACTGAAAAGTAGCTCTTGCCTGCCTCGAAGCATTCGCGTTTGTAAGTTCCTGCAACAGGGTGCTGAAATCGTGTTGGGTTTGTTGAATTTCCGGTAATTGAAACATCAACCCCTTCAAAATGCATTATTGCTACGCCTTCCCTCACATCGTCAGCTCCATAGCATTTTACTTGCGCCTTTTCGCCTTGTGAATAGGCAATCTCGCCTGCTATGCGCAAAATGCCGCTTTCATAGCTGAATTCTGTTTGGACATAGGTAAAGCCGTTTATACGGGAAATAATCTTTGCAGCATCCTTTCCAAGGCCGTTCAGAATAACTCTCAGAGGCGTTTTTCTTGCCCTGTTAGCGTTCATAGCAATGCCGATAGCGCCTTCAGCAGCGGCAAAGCTTTCGTGGCCGGCAAGAAATGCAAAGCATTTTGTCTCATCCCTGAGCAGCATAGCAGCCAGGTTGCCATGCCCCAGACCAACTTTTCGCTCATCAGCCACACTTCCGGGTATGCAAAAGCTCTGCAGCCCAATGCCTATATCCTGTGCAGCTTGCTGAGCTGAGCCGGCATTTTTAGCGAGAGCAATAGCGCAGCCTGCTACATATGCCCATGCAGCGTTTTCGAAAGCAATTGGCTGAATGCCCTTAACGATGCTGTATGGATCTATTCCGGCGTTTAGGCAGGCCTCGTTTGCTTTTTCGAGCGAAGGGATGGCATATACGTTTAGCACACTATTAATCTTGTCTATGCGGCGATCATATCCCTCAAATAATGGCATGCGCTATTCCTCCCTCGGGTCAATGTATTTTGCTGCTTCTGCAAACCTGCCATATGTGCCGCGGGCTTGCTCGAGTGCCAGGATTGCTTCTTCGCCTTTTTTTACAGCTTCAATGAATTTTCCAAAGTTAATAAATTCATATCCGATTATTTCGCTGTTCCCGTCAAGGGCAATTCGGCTGATATAGCCCTCAGTAAGCTCTAAGTATCGCGCGCCTTTGGCTTTTGTGCCAAAAACTGTTCCGACTTGGCTTCTCATGCCCTTGCCCAAATCCTCTAAACTGGCCCCTATCGGCAGGCCGCCCTCTGAAAATGCAGTTTGCGTTCTTCCATATGAAATCTGCAAAAACAGCTCTCGCATGGCCACATTGATGGCATCGCATACGAGATCAGTGTTTAAAGCCTCTAAAATTGTCTTTCCGGGCAAGATTTCAGAAGCCATTGCTGCGGATTGGGTCATTCCGCTGCATCCGAGAGTTTCAATTAAAGCTTCCTCTATAATTCCGCCTTTTACATTAAGGGTAAGCTTGCATGCCCCCTGCTGCGGCGCGCACCAGCCTACCCCGTGTGTAAGGCCGCTAATGTCAGCTATTTGCTTCGCCCGAACCCATTTGCCTTCTTGGGGTATAGGCGAAGGCCCGGAATTAACGCCTTTTGCTACAGTGCACATTTGCTCTACTTCGTGCGAGTAATCCATGGTTGCTCCTTATGTTTGTTTTTGCTGCATGCTGCGCTGTTTGCTTGCATAAAGCGCAATAAAGCAATATCTATACTACCATAGCGATCTTTTCGTTTTATCGCTTTCGCATAAATATGCATAAATGCTAAAAAAAGGCTGCAACCGGCCTAAGCCCAGCAGCCTTTTAAATTGATATTCAAATCATTTATGGAATGCGCTCTTTAGACAGCGCCTTGAAGCATCATTGCTTCAGCGACTTTCTTAAAGCCGGCAATGTTAGCGCCTACAACATAATTTCCTTCTGCGCCGGCATCTTTTGCGGCTGCGGCAATATTGTTAAATATAGTTACCATTATGCCTTTAAGCTTTTGGTCAACTTCGTCAAACGTCCATGAGGTTCTCATGGAGTTTTGGCTCATTTCCAGCCCTGAAGTCGAGACGCCTCCTGCATTTGCTGCTTTTCCTGGAGCAAAAAGGATGTTGTTCTTCTGGAGCAGCTCTGTAGCTTCAAGTGTTGTTGGCATGTTTGCGCCTTCGCAGACAGCAAAGCACCCGTTCTTGATTAAGAGCTCTGCATCAGGCTCGAGCAGCTCGTTTTGCGTTGCGCATGGCATTGCTATATCGCACGGGATTCCCCATATGCCCCTGCCTTCAGTGTACACAGCATTCGGGCGGTAGTTTAGATACTCATAAATCCTTGCGCGCCTAACTTCCTTGATGTCTTTGATTGCATCCAAATCAATGCCTTCGCTGTCATATATAAATCCGTTTGAGTCTGACATTGCAACTACTTTTCCGCCAAGCTGCTGGACTTTTTGCACTGCATATATAGCAACATTGCCAGCGCCGGAAACAAGTACAGTCTTGCCTTCAATTGACTTGCCATTCTGGCGAAGCATTTCATCAGCCAGGTATGCAAGGCCAAAGCCAGTTGCCTCTGTTCTTGCATAAGAGCCGCCATAAACAATGCCTTTGCCTGTGAAAACGCCCTCAAAGCTGGATGTTAGGCGTTTATACTGGCCATACATAAACCCTACCTCGCGCCCTGCTACACCTATATCGCCTGCAGGGACATCGATGTTTGCGCCTATGTGGCGATAAAGCTCATTCATATAGCTCTGGCAAAAGGCCATTATTTCGCGATCGGATTTTCCTTTGGGATCAAAATCTGAACCGCCTTTTCCGCCGCCCATGGCAAGGCCTGTAAGAGAGTTCTTGAATACTTGCTCAAAGCCGAGAAACTTCATTATGCTTAGCGATACGCTTGGGTGGAAGCGTATTCCGCCCTTATACGGGCCAATTGCGCTATTGAACTGGACTCGGTAGCCTCTGTTTGTTCGAATCTTTCCTGAGTCGTCAACCCAAGGGACTCGGAAAATAATCGAACGCTCTGGCTCAACTATTCTCTCAAGAATGCCAGCCTCCTCATATTCAGGCCGAGCATCAACATATGCCTGAAGCGTAGTCAGTATTTCAGTCGCTGCCTGTATAAATTCAGGCTCGCCCTGGTTTTTTTGCTTAACCTCTTCTAGGACATTCATTGTATAAGACATTGCATTACTCCTTTGTGAAACTGAAAAAAAGGCGTTAGTAGCCTATTGACAAACGCCCTTGTTTATCTGTGCAGAATTATAAATGTTTTTAGCCATTAAGTCAAGCAGTACAAGAAATGGAAGAAGCGCTTGGCTAAACAGCTGCCTCGCCCATTATGCCTAATTCTCAGGCATTGGGCCGTCATAGCCATTAGCCTTCGCTATTTTTTCAAGCAGGCTTTGCTGTATGCCTGCCGGCACTTTTAGAGATTCCAGCTCGCCGGCATTGCCTGCAAAGCCAAACTTTCCTTTATAGCATAGAAGCCCGCCTTCTTTTGCAGGCAAAGCGCGAAGCTTCAGGCTGCCTTTTACGGCAATCTTCATCTTGCACTCTATCGGGCACTTGTCGCACGCGCCTTCAGTATATTCCTCGGCAAGCGGCACTTGCTTTGCTATCATTTGGCGCTCTGTCAAAGCGCCTGTAGGGCACATCTGGGCGCATAAGCCGCAAGCAATGCAGCCGGCATCAGCTAAATCGGCGCCGAGCGCCGGCTTTACTGATGTTACAAAGCCTCTGTCCACAAACCCAAGCGCAGTTGCGCCTATTACCTCATCACAGACTCTAACGCATAGCCCGCACAGGATGCACTTGTCCGGATCCCGGACAATAAACGGGTGCTCATCCTTTTTCGGGTTGTGGTTTACAAGCCCCCTGTATTTGTCTGGCTCAACATTGTAGCGATTGGCGTAGTCTATGAGCTTGCACTCAAAGTAATCGCGGCAACCGCATTCCAGGCATCGGAAAGCCTCGTTTTTAGCCTCTTGCTCAGGCATCGGCAGATCAATTTCAGCAAAATCCCTGCTGCGAACGCCCGCGTCGCGCTCATGTGCTGATACCCGCTGCTGCTTTTGCCTGTCCAGGAAATCTTCAGCTGTCTTTTCAGTGCTGGAAAGAAACTCTGATGAATGCCCAAGCTTCATGCCTTTGAGGTACAAGCCAACCATTTCAGCTGCCCGCTTGCCTTCCCCGATTGCTGATATTGCTATGTCTGCGCCTTGGTTTGTCGCATCACCTACAGCAAAGACTCCCTCAACTGATGTTGCGAAAGTGTGCTCATCAGCAAGAATCGTTCCGCCGCGAGTCAGCTCAAGCTCTTGCAGGCCAATCCCGTTGAGCCTCTGGCCCAAAGCCATTATGGCCATGTCAATTGCCAGCGTTTCTTCGCTGCCCTGTATAGGCACAGGGCTTCTGCGGCCAGATGCATCTGGCTCGCCGAGCTCCATATGCTGTAAGCGGACTGCCTGTGCTGTGCCATCTTTGCCTAAGACCTCAATCGGGTTTGTGAGGTTCTTAAAAATGACGCCTTCTTCTTCTGCCTGCCTAATCTCGATTTCCTCAGCCGGCATTTCGTTTTTTGTGCGGCGGTATATATTGTAAACATTGGCAGCGCCAAGCCTTACAGCTGTTCGGCAGGCATCCATTGCAGTATTGCCTCCGCCTACAACAGCAACATTCATTCCGGCAAGGGATTTGCTGTTTATGTCAATGCCACGCAGGAATTCGATGCCGCCTATTACCCCGCCTAGCTCCTCTCCGGGGCAGCCAAGGCTGATGCTTGACCAAGCCCCAACAGCAACGATTACTGCATCATTTTGATCCTGCAATTCTTTTAGGGAGATATCTGCGCCAACTCTGACTGAATTGCAAAATTTAATGCCTAAGCTTTCAATTGCATCAATTTCCTTTTGCAGGACTGCCTTTGGCAAGCGGTATTCAGGGATGCCGTACCTGAGCATCCCGCCCATCAGGGGCATGGCGTCATATACAGTAACCTCGTGGCCATTTAGCCTGAGGAAATAGGCGGCGGTCAGCCCTCCCGGCCCCCCTCCGACTACAGCAGCCCTTTTGCCTGTGGCGGGTGCTATTGGCGGCGTGTTAGCAGCCTCTTCCAAAAGGTCTATGTCTCCAACGAATTTTTTCATTGCCGCTATTGCGACAGGCTCTTCGACCAGCTCCCTGCGGCAAGCGTCTTCGCAAGGATGCGGGCAGACGCGCCCTATAGACGCCGGGAAAGGCACTTTTTCCTTAATTAGCTTTAGCGCTTCTTTATACTCGCCATTCGCTATTAGCCCGACATATCCCTGGCAGTCGGTTTCTGCAGGGCAGGCTTTTGCGCAAGGCGGCCGGCAGTCTCCGCTATGATCGCTTAGCAGAAGCTCAAGCGCCGCTTTCCTGCTTTGGATCACGCGATCAGAATTGGTGTTTATCGACATGCCGTCAGCAGCCATAGTTGAGCATGCCCTAAGCAGCTTCGGATTGCCCTCCGCTTCGACAACGCAGATGCCGCATGAGCCATATATTTCGGTGCGATCGTCATGGCAAAGGGTAGGAATTTCAATGCCATGCTCTTTAGCGATATCCAGGATCGTTTGCCCCTGCTGGCCTGTAGCTTGTATGCCGTTTATCGTCAGTTTTATTTCATTCATTTTCTGCATCTCCACCTAATCGACCGCTACAGCGGCAAATTTGCATACTTCTGCGCACTTGCCGCATTGGATGCATTTCTCATTGTCGATTATATAGGGCTTTTTTAGCTCTCCAGTGATAGCGCCTGATGGGCACCTCTTAGCGCACAGGTTGCACCCTATGCAAAGGTCGTCGATTACGGTATATGTTAATAAAGGCTTGCATTGGCGCGCTGTGCATTTCTTATTGTAAATATGGTCTTCATATTCGTTTCTAAAATACCTCAGCGTTGTCAGCACAGGGTTCGGCGAAGTCTGGCCCAAACCGCACAGTGAGCCATCTTTCACTTGCTCTGCGAGTGCGCTTAGCAGCTCGATGTCCCCGTCTTGGCCTTCTCCATTGCATATCCTCTCAAGGATCTCAAGCATGCGGCGGTTTCCGATGCGGCAATGGGTGCACTTTCCGCAGCTTTCATTGCAGGTAAACTCAATAAAGAATCGAGCCATATCAACCATGCAGGTGCTTTCGTCCATTATTACCATTCCGCCTGATCCCATTATTGCGCCAGTGGCAGCCAGGGAGCGGTAGTCTATCATTGTATCAATAAGCTTTGCCGGGATGCAGCCTCCTGACGGCCCTCCCATTTGCACCGCTTTAAACGCTTTGCCGCCTCTAATGCCGCCGCCGACGCCATACACGATTTCGCGTATGGTTGTCCCCATAGGCACTTCTGCCAAACCGCCTTTTGCGATTTTTCCTGTGAGCGCGAACACCTTGGTTCCCTTGGAGTCTTCAGTGCCGATAGCTGCAAAAGCGCTTCCGCCATTGCGAATAATCCATGGCACATTGGCAAACGTCTCAACATTGTTGATATTGCTGGGAAGCTTCAAAAACCCCTTTTGGGCCGGATATGGAGGCTTGAGCCTTGGCATGCCCCTTTCGCCTTCCAGGGAGGCTATTAGGGCAGTTTCCTCGCCGCATACAAAAGCGCCTGCGCCTGCTTTGATAGCCAAATCAAAGCAAAAATCCGTGCCAAAAATGTTTTCGCCCAGAATTCCGCGCTCGCGCGCTTGGATTATAGCCAATTCAAGCCTTACAATAGCCAAAGGGTATTCTGCCCTTACATATACAATCCCTTCATCAGAGCCAATGGCATACGCGCCAATCATTATGCCCTCAATGAGCTGGTGGGGATCGCCTTCAATTACTGCCCTGTCCATAAATGCGCCGGGATCGCCCTCATCAGCATTGCAGATCATATACTTTTTATCGCCTTCTGAGCCGCGCGCAGACTGCCACTTAAACCATGTCGGGAACCCGGCGCCGCCTCTGCCTCCAAGCCCTGAAGCCTGCATCTCATCGATTACCTGCTCGGGAGTCAGCTCTGTAATGCACTTTTTTATAGCCTGATAGCCTTGAGCATCCAAATACTCATCGATGTTTTCAGGATCGATTATGCCGCAGTTTTGCAAGGCAATTCGCTGCTGGGCATCCAGGTTTTCCTGGTCTTGCTGTGCTATGAGGTATTGCTCAGCATTGTTTTCCTCATTGCAAAGCAGCTTGAGTATTTCGCCAACAGCTTCAGCGCTGACTCTCACATAAGTAGCCAGCTGCCCATCGCTTAATGTAACATTCACAATAGGCTCAAGGTAGCACATTCCAATGCACCCAGTTACGGTTAGCATGCAGTCGATGCCGAAGGCTTTTATGCCTTGCTCAAGCAAGCTGTATATTTCTGTGGCTCCAGCAGCAACCCCGCAGCTTCCCTCTCCAACCGTTATCCGCATAGCGATGCCTCTCTCATTTCTATTTCCTTAAGAATTTTTACTGCGCTGTCCTTTGTCAAATTTCCATATGCCTTGTTGTCTATCATCATTACCGGAGACAAACTGCAGCAGCCCAGGCATGCTACATTGTTGTAGCTGAACAAACCGTTTGGTGTAATATCCCCTTCGCTTACGCCGAGATATTCGCTAACAGCCTCTTCGATTCCAGATGCCCCGTTTACGTGGCATGCAGTCCCTCTGCATAGCAAAATTAGATGCTTGCCAACCGGTTTCGTCTTAAACTGGGTGTAAAAAGTTACAACACCCAACGCTTTTGCAGGCTTAACGCCAAGAGCGCTGGAAATATACACTATAAGGTCAAGCGGCAGATAGCCATATAATTCCTGTGCCTTCTGTAAAACCTTTATCAGGTTTATTGGCGAGCCAGCATGCTTTGCTAGCTCTGGCTCAAGCAATGCAATGTCAATAGAGGAATCTGAGCATTCCCACTTCTTGTTTTCTGAACAGTTACATCCCATTTATGTTCGCTCGCTTTTCTAAAGTGCCAACACCAAGGGCAGTTTAGCCCCATTTGCGCTGTGTGCAAGAGGTATTGCCGGTGCGCGAAAATTTATATAGTTTGGCTCTTTGATGAAATATGCCTAAAAGTATACCACAAATATCGCGTGTCTGAGCAAATGATTGCTTTTCAAAAGGAAATATCTTAACTTTATATGAATTTGCCAATATATACTCTCCCAATCAATAGCCGGGCACTAAGCCTACTAACCAACAGTGCTTTTTCTACGAGAGAATGTAGCGACTGGCAAACGTTTAACGGTCATAATAACTGAATTAATCTAATAAAAACCTAAAACAGCAAAAAATAGTAGTATAATCAGCATAGTAGAGCACTGTTTGCAGCCAGTAAATGTCAGCTTTATCGAACAATTGGAAAATCTCTCTTAAAAGTTTGTCTGTTGCATTAATAACTTTTTATACCTTTCATTAAAAAAGAAGCATAAGTAGAAAGGCGATTATGGAACAAGGAAACCACAAACCCAGCAATGGGCATGATCATGCCCAGAGCAGCCACCGCAGGCCGGTTATTGTCATTGGCGGATTCCTGGGTGCAGGCAAAACAACAACCCTAAACCACTACTTGTCTACTGGTGATGACAATCGAACCAATGTAATCATTCGGGAATATGGCGAAGCATCCATTGATGATCAGCTCTTAGGCATCGATAAGTCAAGAATTCACGTTTTCCCTGGCATGTCAGTCCATCAGGACCCTCAGCTTTTACTGTATGATTATATGCACGATATGTTTGAGCACGATAGGCGCAACTTTGACAGAGTGGTCATTGAAACAAGTGGCCTTGATTCACCTGAAAGCATTGTGCAGCTCTTCATGGTAGGCGCAATGCAAAACATCTATAGATTCAACGGCTATATCGTTATAGTGGATGCTGAGTATGGAATTTTGAATCTGGAAGAGTTCGCCGTCTCTGTTGAACAGATCGCATTTGCGGATGCTATTGTGATAAACAAAGCGGATCGATCAGACGAAGCGAAAATTGCAGAGCTTGTTGGGCATTTAAGAAGCATCAACGCTATTGCTCCGATATACACTACTGAATTTGGCCGCATTGATTTGCTTGGCACTGCAGGCTTTGATGTGTTTAAACAGCTGTCAGGCAAAGCCCCGCTAGAGAGCATAAGCCAAAGCAAATATGCTGCAAGCACAGTAATTTTAAGCGAAAGCCGCCCCATTGACAAAGCCAAGGCTATAGATTGGGTGAACAGCATATATGGCAATTACGGATGGAATATAATGCGCGGCAGAGGGTTTTTTTCATTCAGCCAAGACAGCTACATATATGAGTTTGACTCTATAAGGAAATCATTTCATTCAAGCGCTATGAAGCAATGGGATGCATATAAAGATGCACATGAAAGGGAAAGCATTGTTGCATTTATTGGCAGCGGCTTGCCCGGCCGGGAGCAGATGCAAAGGGAATTTAGCTCGCTTGCGGAATAATGCCGAGGCTTTTTTAAGCAAAAGGCGCAAATGCGGCGCTTATTGCCCCTGCGAAACGAATCTATATTTTTGGCTCAAGCATTGGCATTGCTATAGCAAAGACAGTTATTGCTGCATGTTTTAAATGCTTCTAGCTATGCAGCATCAACATAAATAATTCAAATGGAGGAAGCACTGATATGCCATCAAAAGTTTATTTTTTAGATGACAAAGCAGCTGGCCCAGCAGACAGCAGCCCGTTTAAAGCTGTTCAGGTATTGCGTGATGCTGGCTTGAAGGATATGATCAAGCCTGGCTGCAAAGTTGCCATCAAAACCCATTTCGGTGAGTGGGGAGCTACAATGAACTTGAGGCCTCACAATGTTAGCGCGATAGTTGATGAGGTAAAAAGGCTGGGAGGGCTCCCAGAGGTAGTAGAAACATGTACTGCGCCTTACCTAGAAGTGCCCACCAGAGCACGCGCTTCAGACCACTTGCGCGTTGCAGCAGCGCATGGTTTCACAGAAGAGACTATGGGCTGCCCAATAAGGATCCTTGATGGAGAATATGGCATTGAGGATGTCCGTGTTGACGTGCCAAAAGGCGTTTACTTAAAGTATGTGCATATGGCACAGGGACTGCTCGATTATGACGTAGTAATTGTTGTCAGCCACTTCAAAGGGCATGGCATGGGCGTTTTTGGCGGAGCGCTTAAAAATGTAGGCATAGGGCTGGTTTCAGGGCGCGGCAAACTTGGCGTGCATTATATAACCCACCCTGAGCTTGGAATCAAAAATTGGGCGCTTAACCCTGACGGCGTAAAGCGCTTGCAGGAGATGCCACGGCCTAATGTTTTAGATCGAATGATCGCCGGATGCCCCCATGATGTATTCAGCTATGACGAAAATGGAGAGTTTAAAGCAGACAAGAGCAAATGCAAAGTTTGCGGATTCTGCATGGGCACCATGTTCGCTGGAGCTTTTGTCATGACAGACATTATGAAGACATGGGCGGCAAGCATATCTGATTCCGCCTCAGCGATTATAAACAAGATAGGCGCTGAGAATATGATCTATGTCAATTATGCTCTAGACATCGGCGCAGCTTGCGACTGCATGAATTTCCATGACAGGGTTATGGTGCCTAATGTAGGCATGTTCGCCTCAAAAGACCCTGTTGCCTTAGATATGGCATGTGTTGAAGCTGCTGAAGCGCAGCTCGCCATACCAGGGTCTGTTGCTGAAGTGTATGGCTTCGCTGAGCCAAATACCGAGCGTTTCACAAACTGCTCCAGCATGGCAAAAGTTAGCCAATGGACACAGATAAATACTGCTGTGTACAATGGCACCGGAAATTCTGAATATGTGCTGGTAAACTCTGAGACCAAGATGAGCGATGATTTCCTATTGCCTCCTTACAGCGCTGGCCGCAATTACTTCATGGTAAATAAGGACGCATACAGAAACATCACTATGGACATAGGCGACTTTGCTTATGATCATGACAATCCTGTTTTGTCGCTTGAAGAGCAGGCTGTTAAGCCTAAAGGCAAAGTGGGAGAAATTTCTATAAAAGAAGAGTAAAGAACTCTATGCATTTAAGCCGCCGCCTTAAAAAAGGAGGTGGCTTAATGCCTTTAATTATTGAAAGCTGGGCTATGAGCGATATTCAAACAATAACACTATCAGAAAACAGGCCATTACGCAAAGCTTCAATCGAAGCTTTTATTCGCTGGCTCGTAACCGAAAGCGGCATAAGGCTAATTCGCGGAAAAGGTTTTTTGTTTTGCCACGGCTCGAGTGAAAAGCATGAATTCCAGTCTGTCAGAAACACCTACAGCATTTCTGCTAGAAATTGGGGCAATGGCGAGGCGCAAAAGAGCACTGTGACGCTTATCGGGTTTGGCCTTAACGAAAAGCGTATCCAGCTGCAAGAAACCTTTAGCGAGTGTGCTGCAATAAACTCAGGCAATGGCACTTAAGAGCTAAAGTGCTGCTAAACTCCATCCTGCTTGAGCCGATTTATTATAATCTTGCACTTTCTGCTTGCGTAAGCTATGCCTACGGCAACAACTGTGCTGTAGCCCTCAACACCCTTTGCGTATCGTTTGTCAATAATCTGATCGATAGCTTCCTGGGCCCCAGCCAAAAGGCGTTCATCATCATCGCCTTTTCTCGAAAACTTCTCTTCTATAATGATTGCGGCATTGGCGCCTCTGTTAGTGCTCAAAGTGTCCACATACCCGTCGCCAGACTCTGGCTGGCTTGAAACTTCCCAATTGCTGCATAAAAAAAGGCTGTTGCAATAAGATGGCAGTCTCTTTCATTCTTTATAACAAAATCCCCATGCACTGCTATCCCGTCCCTGACGCTAAAAACATTCTCCAAAAGATCGTTTATTATAGCTTCCGCCTCTTGCGCATTGCGTTCCAAAAATGACTTGTATAGGGCATCAGCCTTTCCCCTTCTAATTGGCATAGCTGACTTTGCCCATGAAAGCGCGTCTTTTCGGAGAGCGCCCCTAACCTCAAGATTTGGCGCCCTAAGCTCATACATGCCATCAGCTGTCTTCCTCACCCATGTTAGGTAGCCTGCCATAAACAGCATCTCCCACACAGCGTCGCTGGAATGGGTGTCGATAAGGCCCCTGTATGCTGCCAAAATTGAAATGCTCTTTTCAATTGCGCCGCCTGAAATGAGATTCTCAATTGAAGACAGCGCCTCTAGGCCATCGCTCATAAGCATTTCGCGGGCTAAATCGTTGGTTGCTGTATAAGCCCAAAATTTTTCAGGCTCGGCATTCTGGCTGACAAGCATGCGGCTGCACTGCTTCACAACTGACCAGGGGTTGAACATTTCATAAGCGCCCATCCTGTAGCCGTCATAATACTCTTTCATATCAGCCATGCGGCCCTCAAGGCTGTAATAGCTGAGCATTGCTGCAACCTCTTCCTCAGTAAAGCCAAAGTAGGCACTATACTCTTCGTCTAATGCCGTATAGACTGAAATGTTGTTTACGCCGGAGAAAATGCTTTCCT
>WRIY01000039.1 GCA_009782515.1 Eubacteriaceae bacterium | reverse complement strand
TCATTATCGGCCTTGTTCTTATCCATTTGTTTGTTGCTGTTACAGGATTGTAGTAATATATGCAGCCATTTGTGGGATCCCATCCGTTCATGGCGTCCCTGGCTGCCCGGATTGTTGAATCGCTTGGAGACAGGTTTATCTGCCCGTCGGCAACGGCGTCAAAAGCCCCTGCCTGGTATATAACAGCTGAAAGCGTGTTTGGAAACTCCGGGTGCCTAAGCCGGTTTAAAATAACAGCGCCAACTGCAACCTGGCCTTCATATGGCTCTCCCCTCGCCTCTCCATTAATGCATCGGGCAAGAAGCTGCACATCAGCGTCATTTGAATTCACTGAGCTTGTCTGGGCATCTGCCTGAGGCATAGGAAGCCCGAGGGCAGCAAAAGTGGCTTTACCGATAATGCCGTCTACTTTAAGCCCGTTCTTTTGCTGGAAATAGCGCACCGCCTGCTCTGTAAGGGGCCCAAAGCTCCCGTCAACCGCTCCAAAATAATAACCCCAGCTCTTCAGGCGCGTTTGCACTTTTCTGACAGTCTCTGCATCCTGTGTGCCCTGCTTTAGTGAAGTGGCATATACAGAGGCAACGCATACCGAAAGAATCAGCACTGCTATAAGCAATGCTTTCGAAATCTTTTTTGTATCCATAGTATCCATCAAAACCTATTTTTTTCTAGTATCTCTCTGGAGTATTAATTTATTCATCAATTGGCATTTTTGGCGAAATGCAAAGTGAGGAGGCCAAAAGCCTTAGCTTCAGCCAAGCGAAGCCTGCCGGGCAAAAAAAGAAGGCTTAAGCAGCCTTGTTTTTTCATTTTTAAAAGTAATGAGGCTCGCAATCTATTGCGCTGCAACCAGGCAAACGGGCGCTAAAACAGCCTTTGGCTGATTAAGCGGATGCATTCAGGGTCAGAGCCGCAGCACCCCCCGACGATATGAACGCCTTTTGAATATATTGCCTCAACGCCGCTGGCAAAATCCTGTGCGCTTAGCAGGTATTTAGCCTCGCCATCAATGTATTCAGGCATTCCCCTGTTTGGCTCGCAGAGCGTTTGAATGCCGCCGGCAGCCTGTATCAGGCTGTCTATCAGCCCCAGCATTTCGCTTGGGGAGAGAGTGCAGTTAATGCCAATGGCGTCAGGGCGCTCAGCGGCAACTGAAGCAATTGCTTCACCAAGCATCTCCCCTTTCCAGCTTGCCATATTTTCATTGAAGGTCATTGATGCAAACACAGGCAGGCTGCATATTGACCTTGCTATCTGTATTGCAAGCTTCAGCTCGCCGGAATCAGAATAGGTCTCAAAAAAAATGCAGTCTACCAAACCAGCGGCTGCGCTAATGCGCTCCATGTAATACTGCTCAGCTTCGTTCCCGCTGAGATCGCATGGGGCAAGATCAAGGGCAATATATTTGCCGCTAAAGCCTTCCCGTGCAATTTGGGCTGCTTCAACAGCCATTTTCACAGTGTCAGCTGCGCTTTTGCCGATGGCGGAGAGTATATGGCCGGTAAGGCTGAAGGTGTTTGTCAGCACCATGTCAGCTCCAGCCTCAAAGTAGCTTCGGTGAAGGCCGGATACAACATCAGTGTGCGCGAAGTTTGCCCCGTAAATACTTGGGCCGTTAAACCCTTTTGCCATCATTAAAGCGCCCATTGAGCCATCTAAAAGAAGTTTGGGGCTGGCTTTGAGCCTGTCTGTTAAAAGCTGCATAAATATGCTTTCCTCTCAAATTCTTATGTTATTTATTGGCGGGAGCCAATAATGTTAGCTACAGTTAATGCAAGGCTTATAACAGCCAGGTATACAGAAAACACAACAGTTGACCCTTTTTGCACAAGCTTCTTAAGCAGCATGATCGAAGCAAGCCCGAAAGCCATTGAAACGATAAAGCCAATAGCCAATGGCATCCATGTTACAGCTTCAGAAAGCTTGAGTATATCCTTTGCTTCAAGCAGCGTCGAGCCGAGAACAGCAGGCACGGCCAATAGAAAGGAGAATTCAAGCGCGTCCTCTTTTTGCAGCCCGAATACGATGCCGCCGGTGAGCGTTGTGCCTGATCTTGTTATGCCAGGCATTATTGCTGCCATTTGAAACAGGCCTACGCCAATAGCCTTGCCAAACCCAAGCCCCCGTATGCTGCCTTTCGCATACTGCGATGCCCTTTCGCCAATAAGCAGAATAAGCGCTGAAGCCATAAATGCTACAGAAACAAAGTATATCGAGCCAAACATTCTCTCAATGGCGCTATCAAAGAGCAAGCCAACAACAGCCGCCGGAACTGATGCGGCAAGAATATACACTATGTAGTAACGGTACTTGCTTGCATGCATTCTTGGGCCCTTGCCGGTTGCTATGTCTGCAAGCATCTTAAAAAGCTCCCCAAGCACCCCCATGCAGCTCTCGCGGTATGCAATGAAAATCGATGCCAGAGTGCCTATGTGCAATACTACTGAAAAAGCAAGGCTTCCTTCGCTTATTCCAAAGAAATGCTGGGCAACTGCCAGGTGTCCCGAGCTTGATACCGGCAAGAACTCTGTTATGCCTTGAATTGCCCCCAATATTATTGCCTGCGAAACATTCATTCCTTACCTCCTAGGCATTATTACTGTATTTTAGCATAATAGCCAACAAGCCTTTTAGGCTGTTTGAAGAAAAATTCTCATTGCCAATTGCTATTGCTTCCTAGTTTTGCTAAAATCTCAAAGAAACATATGATTTATGCACAAAACTCCTTGCTGTTGCTGCGCTTATCTATAATGCGCTCTTGATGCTTCCAAAGCCTCATAAAAGCAGAGCGCTCTTTTTTAAAGAGGCTCGATTTTTGCAATAGCAATGCGAATAGCGCCACTATTCGCATTAATTCTCTTTGCGAAAACCCTATTCTGCAAGGTAAATGCCACAACGCGGCCTGCCACAATACCCCGCAAAAACTGGCACGCTGCAGCGCTGGCAATTTTGCGCACATATTAAAAAGCCACTGCGGCCAATATGCGCCGCAATAGCCGCCCCTAGCGGCTTAAGCACAAGCTGAAGCGATATTCCGCCGCCTCAAGCTGTAGCCTAAAAGCTAGGCTGCCGGCTGCTTTCCCAAGCGCGCCCCGCTGCACTCGCAAATGCCCTCTTAAGCATATGCCCCGCATGCTGCGCGCTATATATTAGATATGAAAAGAGGTAATGCCTGCCAAATGCGCACATTGTATGAAATTGCGCGGCCAGCGCAGCATAAATGCGGCATTTTGCAGATGTTTATATGAAATACCGAGACTTTCACGGCAAGAGCATTTCACAACTAGGATTCGGCGCTATGAGGCTGCCTACTTCAGGGCAAGGCTTTGGCGCTCCAATAGATATGGCCAAAACTGAAGAACTGTTTATACATGCCCTTGAAAACGGGGTTAATTACTGGGACACTGCTTATGTGTACCACAATGGAAAAAGCGAAGAGGCTATCGGAAGCATTTTAAGTGCAAACGGATATAGAAAAGAAATTAATATTGCCACAAAATTTCCCACTATGCCACAGTTTGAAGCCAGCAGCTTTGAGGATATATTTAATGAGCAGCTAAAGCGGCTTCGCACTGGCTACATTGACTTTTACCTTATCCATTCCCTTGAGGCTTCACGGTGGGAAAGCGTAAAGGGCAGAGGCATTATTGAATTTTTGGACAGCCTCAAATCACAAGGGCTAATACACCATGCCGGTTTTTCGTTCCATGACAACTATGACGCTTTTGTCAAGATTCTAGGCGACTATGACTGGGATTTCTGCCAGGTTCAAATGAACTTTCTTGATGTGGAAAACCAGGCAACGATGAAGGGCATAGAGTATGCATACAAAAAGGGCCTAAAGGTAGCGATTATGGAGCCTTTGCGAGGGGGCCAGATCATCGGGGTAAAAGGGCCTGATGTCGATAAGATTAAAGAAGATACCGGCTATAGCGAAAAAACAGCGGCAAAAGCATGTTTCGATTTTTTGTGGGACAGGCCTGAGATACTTACGGTTCTCAGCGGCATGAACCGCATGGAGGATTTGGCCGAGAATATTGCCAACGCCTCAATTGCCGAAGTCGGCGGCTTGGGCGAAATCGAAAAGAGCTTCCTAAGCCGGCTCAAGGAGCTAATCGAGGAAAGGCAGGCCATTAAGTGCACCCTGTGCGAATACTGCCTTGAAGGCTGCCCGGCTGAGATAGACATTCCAAGGGCATTTAGGGCATACAACGATGCGAAAGCTTTTGATTCCCCCAGGATGGGCGCAGGCCAGTTGAGGCGCTTTAACCCGAATATTACAAATTGCCAGGACTGCGGAGCATGCGAGGAAGTTTGCCCTCAGCAGCTGCCTGTGAGAGAGCTAATCAACGAAGTTATAGAATTTTTCCAGCTATAAGCAAAACTGCATAAATAACAAAGAGGGTTTGGCAATGAAACAGCTTCATATTGTTGGGCTGGGAAGCGGCGATGGCTGTGATATAACAGTTCAGTCGCTCCAGATTATTAAAAGCTCTGATAAGGTTTATCTGCGCACAGCTATGCATCCGTCAGCGGAGATGCTAAAAGGCCTTGGCATTGAATTTGAGAGCCTTGACAGGTTTTACACAGAATCTGATACTTATGAAGATGCATACCAGGCCATGGCAAGCGAAGTGGCAAACAGCGCGCATGCAAATTTATGCTACTGCGTGCCCGGCAGCCCGAGCTTCTTTGAAGAAAGCGTGGGCATAATAGTTGAATTATGCCCGCATGCACAGCTATACCCTGCTGTTAGCCCTGTTGAGCATATTCTGGCCAGCATGGGCATGGATGCTTCAGATTCATACAAAATCATAGACGCCTTTAGCATTTCAGAGCAAAAGCCTGACATTCACACAACGAATATAATATTTCCTGTATACAGCAGCGAGGCTGCTTGTGATGTGAAGCTGGAGCTTATGCGCTTTTATTCAGATGAATTTGGGGTTTATGTGCTGGAGGGCCCAAAGTCAAGCCCCGTCGGGTGCCCTCTGTCGGATATTGACAAGCAGGGCTTTCTTGGGCAGAACTCCGTTGTGGTGCTTCCGCCTGCTGCCTTCACAGATACCCTCTCATCATTTGACAGCCTGGCAAGCATCTTTGCTTTGCTGCGCTCAGAGAACGGCTGCGAGTGGGACAAAGAGCAGACTCATGCCTCACTGAAAAAATACTTGGTTGAAGAGTGCTATGAAGCCATAGAGGCGATTGATTCTGAAAACCCGTATGATCTCATGGAGGAGCTGGGCGATATTCTGCTTCAGTTTATGCTGCATTGCCAGATAGCCAGCGAGGATGGGGAATTTGATGCTTATGACGCTATCAGGGGCCTTTCTGAGAAGCTGCTTCGCCGCCACCCGCACGTTTTTGAAAGCGGCAGCCTCACTGGCAGCCAAGAAGCATGGGATGAGGCAAAAGACAATGAGAGGGATTACGAAAGCGAGTCAGAAAAGCTGTATGCAATAGCCAAAAGCCTGCCATCGCTCATCTACGCCCAAAAAGTGCAGGAGCGCGCTGCAGCCAGCGGCCTTGATTTTCAAAGCGCTTTTGATGCAGCAATCAGGCTTGCTGAAGAGGCAGCTGAATTCCTGGCAAGCGGCAACAGCCAAGAGGGCTATTCAGAGAGCGAATGCGGCGACATTATATTCAGCGCTGTTAATGCGGCAAGGCTCAGCGGGATTGACGCTGACACGGCGCTTTACGGCTCGTGTTCTAAGTTCCTGTCTCGTTTTTCGGAAATGGAGCGAATTCTTACAAACGTTGGCAAGAGATTTGTCGATATAACGTTAGAAGAGTCTGAACTATATTGGCAATTAAGTAAAAATAATATCAATAACAACAATATCTATTGATATAGCGCATACTAGCGTGTATTATTTAACCGTGCCTCGCTAACTAGCATGCAGGCTACAAACAAAAAAACAGATAAGGCAGACAGGCTTTGCTGTGCTGCAATACAGGGCAATTAGGCGCCTGAATGGGCCCAGCATCCAGCGTATGCCGTATCATTAGTCGGCCAATGGCGATCAATGGCTGCATGCCTAAAAGAGTGTATGCTGCTGAAAAAAATCAAGCGCCAAGCTTTGTTAGCAGAAAAGCACTGCTATAATTAGAAATAATAAATGGCGCTTTTATGCCAAACCAACCGTGAAGGCACACGGGGCTCGCTATTGGGGCATTTAAGCCTTATATTATAGAAGCCGCCGCATAAACAATGATGCCAAAGGCAGCATCTGGCGTGCAGGCATGCCACTAGACACACTTATATATATCAGGAGGATTTATAATGAATAAAGCTGAGCTTATTACAGCTATAGCTGATAGAGCTGAACTTTCCAAAAAGGATGCCGAGAAAGCGCTGACAGCTTTTATCGAAACAGTTTCAGATACACTAAAAGAAGGCGAAAAGGTATCTTTAGTAGGGTTTGGTACATTCGAAGCCAGGGAGAGAGCGGCTAGGGTAGGTATAAATCCTAGAACCAAAGAAAAGATGAACATTCTAGCTTCTAAAACTCCAACTTTCAAAGCCGGAAAAGCTTTTAAAGAGATACTTAAATAGAGTTATTATATTGCAGATGGCACATCTCACGCTAAGAAGGCGGTTGCTTTGAATAACGGCAAAGCAATCGCCTTTTATGATCTAAAATTCCTGCGTGCGCCTTGCATTGCGGCAAGCGATCTAAGCGAAAAACATATATTGCCGGCGATATGCTTAGCGCCATGCGCTTTATACAAAACTCCCCATTGAATTAGCGGCAAGGCCAGCAGCTTGGGCTGTCCGGGGCAGCCAATATAGCCTGCCCGCCAAGCCATCATTTTTAATAAATATTTAATATACACCATCAAATGCTGCAAACCTTTAGAAAACAATGTTTTTGTCTATTAAATTGGCATTTCTTTGCGTTCAGCCGGGGATATGCCATTTTTGCTTCAAGCATAAACCCTCCATCTTTGTAATGATCTAGAACTTGTATATTCCCGAAATGCATGATATTATACAATCGATCAAATATACAATACTTATTCATGTTTATTATTAAAATCAAGTAAGAGAGCTTTTTAGCCAGCAAATGGGCAAAATATTGAATTATTCGTGCTTGAGCACAAAAGCCAATTGTATATGGCACAACTATGCCAACCGAGAAATGCCAATATAAAGTGGCTTCGAAACATTTAGCCCAATTTTGAAATATTAAATATAGACAAGAATGCACCAAGGCAGCAGCGCGGCACTACCTGATTACTTGCTATTCATTTTATTAGTATAGCAATAGTGTATACTTATGAGACTTAATTATAATTAATAATTTTAAGCGCTGATGGCATAAAGCCCGCCAAGGAAGGGAGAAGAGACAGCCGAGTGTGCAGGCTTATATAAAATTTGGAGGTGCATATGACTGACACGTCGATGCAAAAAACCATGCCCAAGAGCTTCCCATATTTATGGATGTTCCACAGCGCAGGGCAAATGTTTGGCTTAATGGTAGCCATGCAGTTCATGAACATATTTTGGCAGGATTCAATTGGCTTAACTCCTGTATTTATTGCAACATTTTTAACAATAGCCCGCAGTATTGACTTATTTATGTCAGTAATAGCAGGCCCTATTGTCCAGAAGACAAACACAAAAATGGGCCAGTTCAGGCCTTGGGTTTTAGGAAGCGCCATAGTGGTCCAAATAGGCGTTGTCCTGATGTTTATCAACCCCAGCGTATCAACTACAGCTAAAGGCATCATTGCCGGCATAGGCTATCTGCTGCAAAACGCCCCAATGAACTTCTTCGTTGCTGCAAACAACGGCATCATGGCCAAGGTTGTAGGAGCAGATATGGAAGGGCGCAGAACCATTCAAATGCGCCAAATGCAGGGCACAAACGCAAGCAGCATACTTATCAACGCAACAATGCTGCCGCTGATTACTTATTTCAACCAAAAGATCAACCCCATGGGGTACTTAGTTGTAGCCGTCATATTCGGAGCATTGTGGATAGCCACTACTTTTGTAGTATTCTTCATGACTAAAGACTATGATCAGTATGTTCCGGACATGATAGCAGCCAACTCACCAAAAATAACTGAAATATACAAAGATGTTGTCAAGAACAGCCAGATATGGGTGCTCTTTCTCCAGAACCTTATTACAATGGTCACAATGTTCGCAATCGGGGCCCTTGGCATGTATTATTGGATGTATTCAGTTGGCGATATGAAGCTGCAGCCAATCGCTGCAACGCTGGCATCTGTAACAGGCCTTGTTGCCTCGTTTACTATTGCTCCAATAGGCAGAAAGCTCAAGAAGAAAAACGCCGTTCTAATCGCAACAGGATGGAGCATTCTATGCAGCGTTGCACAAGGGTTTTTCTCGCACGGCCGTCCATATGCCTACATGGTTATTGCAACGCTCTCCGCTCTTGGAATGGGCCTGTCGCAAAGCGTTGGCATCACGCTATGGCTTGACGCCGCAGAAAAACAGCTATATGAAACAGGCATTGACACAAGGGCAGCAACAATGTCCGTATCCAGTATTGGCATGAAAATAGCAATGGTTGCTGCAGCGCCGCTGACGCCTTTGCTCTTTAAGATGATTGGATTCGTGCAAAATTTTGATGAAAATAATGTATTCTTAGGCTCAACAGTTTTATATCCGGAAAGAATCATCAAAGTGTGGTTCTGGACATCAGCAGCTATTACTAGCTTATCATTGGCTATCTTCTACTTCGGCTATAAGATTACGGATGAGGAAGCAGCAATGTATGCTACTGAAAACCAGAAGAGAATGATGGAGAAAATGGGCGCTATGGGCGGCCCTGGTGGCCCCGGCCCTGGCGGTCCTGGCCCTGGCCCTGGCGGCCCTCCGCCACAAGCAAAAGAAGAGAAAGAATAAGCCCTATAACTCTAGCTAAGCTGTACAGCTTCAAGCGCAGGCGTTGCGCTTGGGGCTGTTTTTTTTAGTATAATGCTGTTTGCAATTCTTATGCGCCAAAGCAAGTGAAAAGCGCCTTTGCCCAATGAAAGCAAAAAGCGCTTATGCTGCTTGGCGAGAGTTTAAAGCGAGCCTGTTGCCGGCAAAAGCGCGGCATTTAGCACTCCGCAGTTATGACAGATTTCGCCACTTGACACTTTTTTGCATATTAGAAGGAAACTAACGCAAAATACATGCGTATAACAAATACTTACGAGGAAAGGTAAACATGAATACTTCAAAGCCAAAAGCAGGCTCTGCTAAGAAAACTAATTCTACAGCATCCAAGCCAGCGAAAAGCACCACTAGCAAAGCTTCATCAAATAAAACCACTTCAAAGGCTGCAAAAGCGCCAACAAGCAAAGCCTCAACAAGCAAAACCACTACTAGCAAGGCAGCTTCCAGCCGCTCAACATCAAGCAAGCAAAGCAAAACAGCTACAAGCTCTAAAAAGCAAAGCATGGCCAGCACAACCACAGGCATGAAAACAGTAAGCCGCTCAATGAACACTTTGACCAGCATACCGAAAGTATCGCCAGGAGCACAAAAAATAACCGCTCTTGTCAGAAGCTCAGGCACGATTACGGGCTACCAGCTATCTGACGGCAGCGTGCTAAATAAAGCTGAAGCCCTTCGCTTAGCAAAAAAAGGCGGCATTCAAGGCATTGGCATAGCAAAGCGCAATGGCAATGAATACCTTAAAACGCTTCCAGACGGCTCAAACAAAACCAACCTTACTAACTTGCCTAGAGTGTCTGTTTAAGCAAGCGGCTAAGCAAAACAAAAAGCCTGCGCTCAAAAGCAGGCTTTTTGTTTTGTGCAAGCCATATCTTACGCTTCAGAAATAAATTGGATGCGCACTCCATTTGGATCTGAGACAAAGAAGAATTTTACAGTTGGCTGAGGCGATGAAACTTCGCTTGGCTCAAATCCAGCCTTCTTCAGCGCTTCGGCGGTATCATCAAGCGAATCGCTTGCAAACCCAAGCGATATGTCGCTCCCATACGAAAAGCTGTCTCTCTGCGCATTGTAGATTAGCTCCACTTGAGTGCCGCCAGAGGCAAGAAACACTATTTGGCTAGGCCCAGACGCAAATTCGCGCACAACCTCCAGTCCAACGATGTCTTTATAAAAAGACAAAGACTCCTGCATGTCTTTTACAGAAATAGTTACATGCCTAAATTCCATAGCAACTCCTTTCGTGCTGCACAGCAACACATATATGCTAATTATACCAAAATTCACCGAATTTTTAGCAAACAAAAAAATGTAGATAAGCAAGAAAAACATTGATTTTTGCTTTGCTCTTTTGTATTATAGGTCTTGACTCATTAGCTCAGTTGGTAGAGCACCTGACTCTTAATCAGGGTGTCCAGGGTTCGAGCCCCTGATGGGTCACCATTTTTTTTTATTAGCAGGTTTCGAAAACTATACTTTTTGGAGTCTATTTTTTTACACCTTTTTTTACACCTTAAACATGCCTATAAACTCATTTCGCCATCCATATGCCGCACCCCAACAAGGGCAGCTGGCTACACATAGCTGAGTGCGAGCTTAGCACGCAATGCCTGAAAGAAAGGGCTGAAAGCATAGAGAAGCTGAATTTGTCGCTGACAGCGTGGGCGTCTGATCAAAATTTGAAGCAGAGAGGGGTTGACTGGCAGTTTACTGCTGATGGCGCAAGGATAAGGCTTAAGAGGCTTTATCCTGTCCCAATGATTAATGATGAAGATTTAGATATGCCAGAGCACTGTTATGTTATAATACGAAAATAAATTATGCATAATAATACAAATACAAAAAGCCCATATGCTATATGGGATGAAGGGGTAGTAAATAGAATATAGGCTTTAGCTGGCAGGTGATAAGCTGAAACCAAGGGTCTTGGCCTCAAAATTCAGCCTCTTTATTCGATGCAGCTCTTGCTTTTCCTTTGCTTCGTCGAACATGCATAATTGAAATAGACCTGTAAAAAGAAGATATTGTTGGACATATACATTGAGATAAAGGAAATATAGTCCATTATTGTGTATTACGCTCGGAGAATCCATCTATTCCGGTCAAATAAGTCCACTATCACGAAAGGAAGTCCATAGTGTGGTAGTGCTTGAAGGTCGATTAATAATCGACCTCTTGTGCGAGCGTTATTTTAAGCCTTAAGGAACAAGATGAACGGCTTTGCCGCTCTTGATGATTGAAAAGCACTCCATTTCTACTGCTTTCAAGTTTCATTTGAAAGAAAAACCAAGTGTTCGCATCATACTAAAAAGTGTAGAATATGGTACGCCGAATGCCTTTGCCACATCAGGGATTCTCGGTTTACCAGAAATTGATGAACCAAGTGCATTATCAGGTTGCTCGAATGATATTATTGTATATCCTTTTGCTTTAGCTGCTGCAACTATCGCATCAGCGCAATTTATATCAGCCCATTTATATAAAGCTCTTTCATTATAAAGACTTTTGCCTTCCAAGGATACTGCATTTTGGATGTGGTCCATTACTTGCCGGTAGATATTGGTAACATCAGAAGTACTGTGGCTAACTTGCGCGAAACTTAGGCTTAATAGCCATTCTTTCAACTCATCATTTCCTTTGGCTACTTCATCGTATACTTTACTCATAACTGCAATGTTGCCGTTTTCTATATGTACTTTCAGAAAGTCCCAAAAAGTCGGAGCAATATCAAAGGGATAATAGTTATGGTAAGGAGTTATAAATGAATTTGTATCTATTAAGAAAATTGTTTCGTTCATTCACGCTCTCCAAGTAATTTCTTGTACAGATCATTAAAAGTTGAGCGGTTAGTATTTGTCAATCGAAACGCTTCGGTATGCAGAGTTTTCCCATCTTGTATGCCGTCATGAAGTGCATGCAAGAATTTTGGGTCTATCCTTGATGCATGTGTCTTGTAAAAATCGCCTCCGGTCCTTGCTCCGCTAGCTTTTGTAATATAGCTTGCCAGTTTACTTAAAACTTGGTATTCCTCATTTGTAATGTATTTGCTGTCAAGCGTTCGCCGAAGAACAACAGATTGGCTGCATTTAAAATAGGAAGCAATCGCTTTAGTTTTCTCTTCTATTTCGCCACTGATACTACTCCATTTTTCTTTAAAAGCTTCAACTGGAGCAAGTATTTCAGCAGTAACAGCATTACAGACGGATTCATGATGCTCTTTAAAATGCGACTCTCCGTCAATAGAGTTAAAAAGACTGCTTATGCCAAAACAGGTATGGGTAAATTCATGCAAAAGCGAAAAAAGCATACCCGATTTTGTGTCTGTTGAGTTAATAAAGATCAGAGGGGCATACTCATCGAAAAGTGTGAAAGCGCGAAATTCATCTAATTTCAACGTTCTTTTCGTGTTAAGGCCAACTATACCGCTCATCATGACCATCACGCCGCTATTGCTTATAGTTTCACGGATAGATTTAAACGCGTCATCGGCTTTGTTAAAATTATTATGCCAATCCTCAGGTAACGCAAGCAGATCACGTACTGCTCTGGCGAGATCATAAACTCCGCTGGCAGCATCTAATGATCCGGCAAATGTTATTTTCTCGCTATGTGAAGCAATAAGGTGATCTCTCATCCATTCTTGTATTTCCTCCATTTTTCTCACAGTATCAATCAAATCGCGGCTCGGGTTCTGCAATATTGAGCTATCAGTCCGAAATTCGAGAATGCCCAGGTTTTCAACTGGTGGAGAGCTCAAAAAAAAGTAACCAAGAGGAATTCGTGTTTTCTTGCTAAAGGCTTCTAACTGGTTGAAGGTGGGCTGCTTTTTGCCGCTTCGCCATAAATCTAGAGTCACACGTGCATCGTCATTTAATGCTACAGAAGCATTAACCCAGTCTAGTATATTATTCGAAATCTGAATGGTATTTGGCATCGCAAACCTCCTTCTTTAAAATTCCATACTTCATATTATACTGGTATTGTATACTATTTAGTGAAATTCTGTTCGAACGCTGCATTAAATAATACAACTTTTCAGAGCTTGAATAAGCATATTACTGTTATGTAGTGCCGTTTGTCAAGCAGATTCTTTGCCTATATTCAGTTTTAAAGCAGCTCACATATTGATTATACAACAGCTTGCTTTTCATGTCGAAACTTCATACGCAATCGTGCCACTTGCCGTTGGAACAGCCAGCATCTTCATTTCCTTTCTTTATTCTGTCCACTTGGAATGCCTGCTACACAAGCGATCAGGGAGACACTCGCCAACCTAGTCTTTTGCTAAAGCTGCAAGAAAACGGGAACGCAGTGAAGCAAGGCCTGCTGATTCCGGCCTTGCCAGTGCTAAGAAAGTATTATTCAGCTTCTATCTGGGAAGTGCAGGATGGGCATTTTGTTGCTTCCAAATGGACTTTAGTCTTGCAGTAGGGGCAGAAGCGATCAGGTATAGGCTCTTCTTCTTTTTTCGCAGGCGATAGCATTTTGTTTATTGCGCGTGTTAGCACGAACACAACGAAAGCCATGATTAAAAAATTAATAACAGACGTAAGGAAAGCGCCATAGCCCAATGTTGCCCCTCCAATATCTAGTGCTAATGAATCCAGGTTCTGCCTTGCAAATAGGCCAATGATGGGCGAAAGTATGTTTTCAGTTAGCGACGCTACGACCCCTTGAAATGCTGCGCCGATAATCACGCCAACAGCTAGCCCTAAAACATTCCCCTGCAAAGCGAACTCTTTAAACTCTTGTATAAATTTTTTCATTGAATTTCTCCGTGTTTTTTGTCAATATTGCATTGCCGAGCCTTGCATCCCACAGGCAGTTGAGGCATTGGATGCAAATAAGCTATTTACTCTGAAAGTATAAAATATAAGCTGAATTAGGCAGCAAATGCCTATTACCGACAAGCTTTATTATACATGCAATCTTGCTGCTATGAAATAAAGCAGATACCAAAACACCTAGGTATTATTGGCATTTCCAGCTTGGCAGCAAAAAAGCAGCCCTTTGGCAAGGCTGCTCTTTATATGGTTTTGCCACATTGGCTTCAGTTATTTGGCATGCTGGCAAATTGCTACTTGGACTTTATTCGCTCCCAGACATCAGAGTATACAGTTACAAACTCGCCAGGGTCTCTAAAGATTTCACAGCGATCCATAATTTCATCAGTTGGGAAATATGCTTCACTGTTGCCCCAGTCTGTTTCGCGAAGTTCAGCTTCAATATTTTTATTTGCTGTTGAGTACATAACTTCTTCTGCGTTCATAAGCGAAATGTCATCTCTGCACAGGAAGTTAATGTATTTTTCTGCCATCTCTTTATTTTCAGATGTCTCAAGTATCGCTGCTGAGTCAAACCACTTGTTGCTGCCTTCCTTTGGAACTGAATAAGCCAGATCAGGGTTTTGCGTAATGGAGTATACTGCGTCCCCTGAATAAGTCACTCCAAGAGCGCCTTCCTCGCCTATAAGCATTTCCTGCATGATGTCAGTATAGTATCCGATTACTAAAGGCTTTTGGCTGACGAGAAGCTCTTCCGCTTCGGTTATTTCATCCATGTTGCGCGAGTTCATCGAATACCCAAGATATTTGAGGGCGACGCCAATAGTATCCCTTTGGGAGTCGTACATAATTATATTGCCTTTATACTGTTCGTCCCAAAGAATGCCCCAGCTGTCAACTGGCCCGTTAACCATTGCCGTATTATATAAAATCCCAACAGTCCCCCAAAAATAAGGAACAGTATAGTCATTTCCAGGATCGTAATCCATGCCAAGAAGCTTAGGATCGATGTTAGCCATGTTTGGTATGTTAGCTTTGTTTAACTTGTAGAGCATTCCTTCCCTTACCATCTTCTCGACCATATAGTCTGAAGGAAAGACAACATCGCATGGCGATGAATTCTGCTTGGCCTTGACATACATTGACTCATTGGAATCGTAAGTTGTGTATACCACCTTGCAGTCGAATTCCTCTTCAAACATATCGTTGACTTCAGGGTCAATATAAGCGCCCCAGTTGAGCACATACAGTGTTTCTGAGCGGGCCTTGGTGCACCCGCTAAATGGTGCTGCAGCTAAAAGCACGCAGCAGAGCAATGCTATTGTTTTTTTCATTTCTCTCCCCTTTTTGAATTATTTGATAAAGCCCTTTTATTAATTATTGCCAAAAGCGCTGTTACAACTAATATCATTATCGTCGACAAAGCATTTATTTCAGGGCTTATGCCCTTTTTTGCAGCAGAATAAACATAAATCGACAGGTTTGTGACGCCTGAGCCTGTATTAAAAAAGCTTATCACGAAATCATCGATAGAGAGCGTAAAAGCTAAAAGCGCCCCTGTAGTTATTCCTACGCTAATATCAGGGAGCACTATTTTATAAAAGGCCTGCCAGGGCGTTGCGCCGAGGTCAAGAGCTGCTTCTACCATGTTAGGATCCATCTGCTTGAGCTTTGGCAGCACAGACAGAATAACATATGGAATACAAAAGCTGATGTGGGCAATTAGCATAGTCGCAAACCCAAACTTTATTTTTGCAAACGCAAATGCAAGCATCATAGAAATGCCGGTGACAATGTCGGTATTTATTACCGGTATATAATTCAGGTTGACATACACTACCCTCATAAGGCCGTCAAGGGAATCTACCGCTATTGCAGTGAAAGTCCCTATTATTGTTGATATTATCGTAGCCAAAACCGCGCATAAAAGAGTGTAGTATAAGGCAGACATAATATCGCGGTTGTTGAAAAGGGCAATATACCACCGCAGGGAAAACCCGCCCCACACCCTGTTTGTTTTGTTTTGGTTGAACGAATATACTATCAATACGCCTATAGGTGCGTATAGAAAGAAGAGTAGCGCATAAATATAAGCCTTCTCAAGCCTCTTTACCAAAGCGCATCCTCCTTGCTGCCTGAAGTGTCAAATTTATTTAAAACCATCATGCTTAGCAGAACAAAAGCCATGAGGATCATTGATATCGCAGATCCGAAATTCCAGTCGCCTTTTTGCAAAAACTGGTGTTGAATAAGATTGCCTATATACATCGTATGCCCGCCTTCCAAAAGCTCAGGAATGACGAAAGTTGATACAGCAGGCATAAATACCATTGAAATGCCGGTGATTACCCCCGGCATGGACAAAGGCATTGTTATCTTCCAAAATGCTGACCATGAGCTTGCCCCAAGGTCTTTTGCAGCCTCCAGGTAGGACGGGCTGATTTTTATCAGAACAGCGTAAATAGGGTAGATCATAAACGGAAGAAAGTTGTAGAGCATGCCCAGATAAACAGCGCCTCTGGTATACAGGATGCTTACGGGCCCAATGCCAATAGCCGAAAGCATTTTATTTATTAGCCCGTTCCTTCCTAAAATATTCATCCATGAATAAGTTCTCAGCAGAAAGTTCATCCACATGGGAAGTATTGAGAGCACGAGAAAGATATCTCTTTGCTTTCTGGGCAGCACGCTGATAAAATAGGCAGCCGGATACCCGATTGCGAGCGATATTGCGGTTGTTATTATCGCAATATACACTGATTCCCATAAAACCTTCATATAAAGCGGCGAAAAAAAGTTTGCGAAATTCTTAAAAGTCCATGCCTGCCCCTGGCTTGAGCGCATTGCATATATGGCCATTAAAGCCATTGGCGCCAATGTGAAGGCGATCATCCACAGGCCATATGGAAGGGCAAGCGCTTTTACTTTCTTGCTCAATATCTAATCCTCCCATTCTTCTTCATCCATTTCCTGATCCATCTCAATAAGGTCTTCCTCGTCCAAAATGATCATTATGTCGTCAGAGTCAACATCAAGGCCAACCCTGTCGCCTGGCTTGAGCGCTGTTATGCTCTCAAGAAGTATTGTGAAATCGCCGATCTTGGCTACGCATTCATACCGCTCGCTGTGGTAGGATGAATACTGTATAACAGCTTCAAGCTTTGCGCTCTTGTCGGCTTTGTCCAGGATTATCCAGTCAGCAGGCTTTATTACTGCCAAGACATCCTGGCTTTGCCCTGCTATTTCGTGTTCGCATTCAAAGTCGGCGCCTAAGAAGCTGACAACATTGTCCTGCTTCATTTTTGAGGAAATAATATTTCGCTGCTCTGCGCGCATTATATGAATGGCGTTTGGCACAAAGCTCAGCCCCACGATATCGCCCGGCGACTTCTCAACGGTTGACTGCACTAAAAACTCCATCTCGCCGATGTCAGCCTTGTATTCGTAATGCACGCCTTTAAAAGTAGAGGAGATTATTGTCCCTGTAAGCTGTGCATTCTCCAGGCTGCTGAATTCGATGTCTTCAGGCCTTATTACCACTTTAACGCTTGTTGTTTCGGGGAATTTTTTGTCTACGCACTTAAACTTCTTGCCAAGAAACTCAACTTCATAGTTTTTGTGCATTACAGCATCGATAATATTGCTTTCGCCAATGAAGTCAGCCACATAGCTGTTTATCGGCTCATCATATATGTCTATTGGCGAGCCGATCTGCAGTATTTCCCCTTTTCTCATAACAATGATCTTGTCCGAAAGGCTTAGTGCCTCTTCCTGGTCGTGAGTTACATAAATGAACGTTATCTGCACTTCTTTTTGGATTCTTTTCAGCTCCTGCTGCATCTCCTTGCGCAGCTTCAGATCAAGAGCGGAAAGCGGCTCATCGAGCAGGAGGACTTTTGGCTCGTTTGCAAGGGCTCTAGCTATGGCAACCCTCTGCTGCTGGCCACCGGAAAGCGAGGAAACATCCCTGGAGCCGTAGCCGCTCAGGTTTACAACATCAAGGTAATAGTTGACCTTTTCCTCTATTTGTTTTTTCGGAAGCTTCTTTATGGCAAGCGAAAAAGCTATGTTGTTAAATACGTTCATATGGGGGAAAAGCGCATAGTTTTGGAAAACAGTGTTAACCGGGCGCTCATTGGGCGCTGCGTCGTTTATTTTTTTGCCGTATAGGTAAATATCGCCGCTTGTAGGGGTTTCAAACCCGGCTATCATGCGCAGTATTGTAGTCTTTCCGCAGCCGGACGGGCCGAGCAAAGTTACAAATTCGCCTTCTGCAACATTGAAATTGATATAGTTAACAACGACTTCGCCATCAAATTCTTTTGAAAGATCCCTAACTTCGATTATAGTATTACTCATTTTCCACCCGTCACCTCAAATCAGCAAAACAATTATCAATACAACAGTTCTATTATTGTTGTCAATAATCAGCTATAATAAAGCCAAAGCCATAAACTGGCTGAGCATGCTTATGAACGAAAGAGTTTGCGGCATTGCTGCAGGCTTATGCCCTATTGCTGCCATTGAGCGGCAAAGGCATAGCGCCTAAGAAAAATCTTGCAGCTAACTTGGCTGATTATACCACAAAATTTGCGTTAGGAAATAATTATTGCCATATTGCAAATTGATAAGGAAAACTATGTGTGGCAGATATTACTTTGGAGACGCCGACAGCTATCCTGATATTTCATGGGCTATAGAAAAGCTGAAAGGCGAAAGCTTCGCGACAGGCGAAATCTTCCCTACCAACAACTGCGCTGTTTTGGCTGTGTCAAACAGCGCTATAGAGCCGGCAGTAATGAAATGGGGGTTTAAAGGCTTCTCTGGCAGCAGGCCGATAATAAACGCCAGATGCGAAAGCGTAGCTTCTAAGCCAACGTTCGCAGGGCCTTTCAGGGCCTCTCGCTGCATTGTGCCTATGAGCAGCTTTTATGAATGGGATGCAGGCAAGAAGCGCTATGAATTTCTAGGCAGCCCCCCAAATGCATTATATGCTGCAGGCATATGCCAATTGAGCCCGGGCGAGGAAATAATGCGCTTTTGCATCCTCACAACAAGCGCTAACGCCAGCGTGTCAGCAATACACAGCCGAATGCCTCTGTTGCTGCCCAAAAGCCTGGCCATTGAATATGCATACAGCTACGAAAAGGCGATCAGTGCCCTTGGATATGAGCCATCCGAGCTTATGTGCCGGGCATAGGCAGGGGCCATTAGCCGGCAACAAAAATACCCCCGCCACGCAACAGCGATGGCATAGGGGTTTTTTATATATTGATGCTTAAATGCCACGCTTTCCCGTTTTGCTTGGCTCTTACTCAAAGAGGCCTTGGCCTGGCTTAAACACAGAGCTAAACAGGAATATGCTAAGCATCATGATAGCCCCGGAAATAACAGTGATCCTTTGCAGCATCGCTTGCAGGCCTTTGGACTTTGACTTTCCAAAAAGTGTATCTTCACTGCCGCTGAGCGTTGAGCTAAGCCCAGAGCCTTTGCTTTCCTGGAGCAGAACAGAAAGCACAAGGGTGATGCTGGAAGCAAAGATCAATGTTGATAAAAATACTTGCATAATTGCCTCCTACTAATAACATCACATTATACATCACCGCTGAGAGCATAGCAATCAGTTTTCTTCAAGTGCAGCTGTAAACAGCTCGGCAGTCAGCTTGGCGATTTCGCTTTTCTTCAGTATTTCGCTTTCAAAAAGCTTTTTTGACAATCGCTTTAGAACTTCGCTGTTTTCCTTTAGCGCCTGCATGACCCTGCTGTAGCAAATATCAAGGATTCCAGTAATTTCCTCGTTTATCTCCTTGCTCATATAAGCATCAGTCTGCCGGTTAAACACCCTGTTTTTGTACCTGCTCATGCCATATTCGCAAACCATAAGGCCAGCCAGCTCATTGGCTTTTTGAAGGTCGTTTTGGGCGCCGGTTGTCAGCTCGTCAAATTCAAGCTCCTCTGATGCGCGGCCGGCCAGAAGCACGCAAATCTTGTTTTCCAGCTCCTCTTTGCCAATGAGCATCTTGTCTTCGTTGCTTCCATCAGCAAGCATGAAGCCCAAAGCTTGGCCATGCGGGATTATGGTTACCCTGTCAGGAACTGTTTTGTTGAAGATGCACTCAGCTATCGTATGGCCGGATTCATGTGCTGCTATGCTGAGCTTTTCCTTCTCGCAAAGCGCCATGTTCGGGTTCTTTAAGCCTGCGCTGATCTTTATTATCGCTTCATCCAGCTCGTCCTGGCTTATAGCTTTCTTGTTCTTCTTTATAGCTATAAGCGCGGCTTCGTTTGTGATGTTTTCGAGATGTGCGCCACTCAGTCCGCTCGTTTTTCCCGCAAGCTTCTTTACATCAACAGTTTTTGTCGTAGGCTTGCCCTTCAAGTGGACTTTTAGGATCTTTTCTCTGGCTGCCATGCATGGGTTGCCGATATAAATATGCCTGTCAAACCTGCCGGGCCTTAGCAAAGCGGCATCCAGCATATCAAGCCTGTTTGTTGCTGCAATCACAACAACGCCTTCGTTCTGGTTAAACCCGTCAAGCTCTACAAGAAGCTGGTTTAGCGTTTGGTCGCGCTCTGAGTTGTTGTCTGTATTTCTTGAAACGCCAATAGCGTCTATCTCATCAAGAAAAATTATGCAAGGGGACCTCTTGTGGGCTTTTTCAAAAATCGCCCTGATCCGGCTTGCGCCAACCCCGACGAACTTCTCGATGAATTCAGAGCCGCTTGCGTATAAAAAGCTGGCCTCTGTTTCATTTGCGAGAGCTCTTGCGATCATAGTCTTTCCGGTTCCGGGAGGCCCAAAGAACAGGATGCCCTTAGGAACTCTTGCGCCAAATTTCTGGTATTTTTCCGGGTTTTTTAAGAAATCTGCAACTTCTTCTATTTCTTCCTTAATTTCTTCAATACCAGCAACATTTTCAAACTTTATATCATTTTTCACTACTTTTGTAAACTTCCCATCATCTGTCTCAGGCACAGTATTGTTTTGGTAAGAATAGGGCTTGCGCATAAGCTTCGAAAATACTGCAAATATAGTGTAGTTAACAAGGCAGTAGGTTACCAGAAACCAGTTTTTTTGCAGTGCTGCAAAAGAAACTACAGCCAGTGAAAAAGCTGCTAAAAGCCTCGTATATGCTTTATTGTTGCTCTCCATGAATGTCTCCTATACTCGTGCGAGCGCTTCAAGATTATTATTGATGAAAACAGATCAAATATACGGACATTTTTTAAAAGCTGGTATGCTATAATTGTCTTGATAACTTTATGGGGGTATGCATATGGCAAGCGATAACGAAAACAATGGCTTTGAAGCCAAGGATGAAGTTAAGGACAAGTTCGATGATGTTGTTGAAAAATCCAAGGAATTTACTGATAGCATAATGAAGAAAGCTTCTGAATTTGCCCAGATGCTCTCTGATCGCACAAACCAGGCAACTGGTTCAGCCAGAAGAAAGTTTGAGGCAGAGAAGCTTCAGGCATCGCTTTACAAAAAGTATAGGGAACTTGGCAGGGCATATTACAGCAAAGCAAAAGGCGCTGACAATTCTCTTGAAACCGAAAGCATTATTATTGAAATTGACACTATCTTGGCAACAATCGACGAACTTGAAAAAGAAGAGCCGATTGCTATGCAAGAGAGCGACGAAGACATCGATTTTGGCGATGTAGCAGATGAAATAGCTGATTTGGCAGATGATATCAGTGATATTGTTGACGGCATCATTGATGAAATTGCTGACAAAGGCGATGATGAATAAAGAAATGCAGGGCGAAGGCTTCGCTTGCGAACAGCAGGCAAAGCTTTCGCTTTTCTTATTTTACGCATAATAAAGGAGGGTTTTATGGCCACAGTCCATAATAGAGCTGGCGCAGGCGAAATAGCAAAAACTGTGCTTATGCCGGGAGATCCGCTGCGGGCAAAGCATATAGCGGAGAGCTATCTGGGCAGCGCGAAGCTTGTAAACGATGTTAGAGGCATGCTCGCCTACACTGGCACATACAAAGGCTCTGAAATAACAGTTATGGGATCAGGAATGGGAATGCCCTCAATTGGCATTTACTCATATGAGCTGTTTACTGAATATGGTGTGGAAAGCATCATTAGAGTAGGCTCGTGCGGCGCGTACTCGGATAAAGTGCATGTGAGGGATATAATTTTAGCCCAAGGGGCATGCACAGACTCCAACTATGCAGATCAGTACGGCCTAAATGGCACTTTTGCTCCGCTTGCGGACTTTGGCTTGCTGTACAAAGCAAAGCAGGCTGCGGACAAGCTAGGCATTCCTGTCGCTGTAGGCAATACATTATCGACTGATGTATTCTATAGCTACGATAGCGAAGGGTGGAAAAAGTGGGCAGCGATGGGCGTGCTTGCTGTTGAGATGGAAGCTGCCGCATTGTATATGAATGCAGCAAGCCTTCAAAAGAAGGCGCTGGCCATACTGACTGTCAGCGACCATTTTGTCTATGAAGAAATGACAACATCGCAAGAGCGTGAAAAGACTTTTAATGACATGATTGAGCTTGCCTTGGAGTTTGCTGGCACTGCTGAGCTATAATTGTATAAATAGATATATTGAGTGATATTTAGCTGCTTATTGCAGCTTTTTTCTTATTCTTTTTGGCTTTTCTTTTTTTATCTATAATTCAAAAGCGACAAAAAACCATTTAGGCTATCATCTATTATTGGGCTGCGAGGGCAGCAGATGCGCTATATTTACGGCGAGGCATTTATACTGCAAAACTTTATAGGAAATTATATGGTGCTATCGAGCGTTCTGCGCGCAAGAAGGCGCAAAAAAGCGCCTCTTCGAGTGGCAGCGGCTTCGCTGTGCGGCGCAGTGTATGCTCTTGCGGCATTAAAGCTGGGCGGGCTGCTGGTTGGAATCGCATTCAAGCTTGCCAGCTGCGCAGCTATGTCTTTTATACTGACAAGAAAGCCTACAGCCAGGGACATAGCTATAAATGCCTGCTTAGCGCTTTTCTCCTCTTTTGCATGCGCAGGCAGCGCATTGTTCTTTAGCTTTTGCGCAGCAAAAGGCTTCTCTGGCGCCCTGGCCTATGAGCCGGTCCCGTCGCTGGCAGGCCTTATATGCGGATCTTTGTTTACGCAGCAAGTCTATAGCAAAGCATACTTGCCTCTTGAAGGGGTGCTGTATGCAAAAGCCCAGCTGTTTTATGGGCCTGATGTATGGAAAGCGTCTTTGCTTAATGACAGCGGCAACCTGCTAAAGACTCTGGGCGGCAACAGCGTTGCGCTGCTTAACGAAGCCCTCTTCAGCGAAATAACCGGTTTGGCGCACTACGCCTTTAGTACATATGAAGAGTACGAAAAAGCGTATGGCAGCCTTGAGCCCTATCAGCAAAAGCGATGCAGCGCATTGCTCGTTGAAAGCGCCAATGCATCAAATGTGCAGATCGTTTTTAAGATTGACCGCTTAGAGTTTGAAGACGGCTTGGCGCTGGAGCCAGCCTATATAAGCGGAGCTAAAAACGTCAGCGTGCACAGCTTTGACGGAGTGTATAACAGAAACCATGTTTTAGAGAGGTGCATACAAATGCAAAAAGATTAGGGCAAACAGGCACAAGGCGTTACAGGCAAATATTGAAGGGAGAGCAATCCTCGCAAGGAGCGCATAAATATGTTATGTCTATGATAGGCCAAATGATTAGAAAGATCAGGTTCAAATTTCATGTACTCACAACCAACAAAAGAGCG
>WRIY01000038.1 GCA_009782515.1 Eubacteriaceae bacterium | reverse complement strand
CTTATAAAGCAGATGGGGTAGGATTGGCTTGCTGGCGCAAAGTTGCCTTGCTGCTGCTTTGCAGGCATGCTTTCATGCTAGGCTCTGAAACCTTATCTCTAGGCATGCTGAGATGTTCCACGAGCTTGTTTACTGCCTGCTTTCTTGACTCGCAATAAGCTGCTAGCGACTGTCTTTCATGGCAGCTTCCATTCTTGGCTTTCGCGGCTGCAGTTTATGCCAAATGCAAAGCAGCAAACCTGGAATCTAATTCAGCGATCCCATATAGGCATAAAACAAAGATGCCGCTTGATGCCAGTTTTTGCAAATAAAAATAGCATTGCCTGATATAGTTAGGCTGGAGGCCTTATATGAAAAAGAATTTGCCAATTAGCACTGACGATTTCCCAACTGTTATTAATGGCGGATATTACTTTGTTGACAAATCGATGTTTATTGCAGAGGCTTTAAGCAATATGTCTGAGACAAAGCTCATTTTGCGGCCAAGGCGGTTTGGAAAGAGCCTGAACATGAGCATGCTCAAGGCATTCCTAGAGATCGGCTCCCCTAAAGGCCTTTTCGATGGGCTGGCAATATCAGGGCAAAAAGATTTTTGTGAGGCGCACCAGGGAAAGTACCCAGTTATATCTCTTTCGTTTAAGGACGTGGAAGCAAGTGGCTTTCAAAAAGCGCTTGATGCGCTTGGCCTGATTATTAGCAGAGAAGCGGACAAACTCGAAATTGGGTGCGGTTGCCCAGAGCTAAAGACTAGCGAAAATGCGATGTTCGATAGAATGTCTGAAAAGCAGGCAGACGAAAATGATGTTAAAAGCAGCATACTGCTTATGTCGATAGCGCTTTACCGCCGTTATGGAAAAAAGGCGATAGTTCTTATAGACGAATACGACGCCCCTATAAACCAGGCATACCGAATGGGCTACTATGATGAAATGGTAGGGCTATTCAGAGGTCTCTTGAGCCAAGCGCTTAAGAGCAACCCATATGTGGAGTTTGCTGTAATGACTGGGGTGCTGCGAGTGTCAAAAGAGAGCGTATTTTCAGGCCTTAACAATATAGCAGTGTATTCTGCTCTTCATACTAAGTATAGTGCCCATTTTGGCTTTACTGGCGAAGAGGTGGCCACTATGCTCAGCTATTACGGCCTTGAAGGCCGCATGGCTGATATGAAAGAGTATTATGACGGCTATAGGATAGGCAGCTTGGAAATGTATAACCCCTGGTCGGTTGTTAGAGCCTGCAGTGATATGCTTGAAGACAAAAGCGCTGAGCCAAAAGAATTCTGGATAAACACAGCTTCAAACGACTTAGTGCGAGATTTGCTTAAGCAAGATGGGCTTAGGGCACTAGAATCAATTGATGAACTTGCCAATGGAGGCACAGTCAAAAAAAGGGTGTCAATTCTGGCAACATACAGGGACTTGATCGACATCTCCGCTAGCGAGGCTGTATGGGACATGATGTTCATGGCAGGCTACCTTACGTGGGTGAGGAAATCAGGCAGGGATATGTATGAGCTGAGGGCCCCCAACCTCGAAATAAGGGCAGCTTTGAGAAACGATGCGCTTTTGTGGGCAATGTCGTCTATGCCGATAGACGAAGGAAAGGCGGAAAAGCTTTATGCGGCGTTGCTTGCCGGAAACTCTGAAGATGCAGAGGCTGTAATTAATGGCCTGTTTCAGAAAGTGCTAAGCGTAAGAGATGGCGTTGTTGTCCATGGCAGCTTTGAAATAAAGCAGGAAAGGCACTACCACCTTATAACAACTGCCCTTCTCGCATGCAGCGGCTGGAGCGTTGAGAGCGAAATAGAGTCTGGCGATGGCTATTTAGACACGCTGTGCACTAATGAAGACATCGATGCAGCAATCGTAATTGAAGAAAAGTTTTCTGCCAAAAGCGATGATGCAAGCCTTTCTGGGAAAGCGCAAGAAGCCATGGAGCAAATAACAAATAAAAAGTATGCTGAGATCGCTGAAGGCTTCAGCACTATTGTCGCTGTAGGAATAGCGTATGCAAACAGAAGGTGCAAGATGGTTATAAAGCAGCTGGGGTAGGCTTGGCTTACTGGCGCAAAGTTGCCTTGCCGCTGTTTGCAGGCATGCTTTCATGCTAGGCTCTGACACCTTAGCTCTAGGGATGCGGAGAAGGAGAGATAAGCTGTGCAAAAGAAACAATCCCCAAGTTATACAAAGGAAAATGCTTCCTTTTGTGTCATAGCCTTCCAGAGAACATAATGCTAATTCTGCATATGCCTGCCCCCAGTTTCTTAACGGCCTTGTTGCCCGTGAATACGCTCCTCTGCCTGTTAAGCCGCCTTATGGCGCTGTTTAGGCTCTCTCAGGCATGACCCCTTGCATATTAACAAGATGCTGGATGCCTTCACTTCTTTAATAAAAGCCAGCATGCTTTTCTTGCTTGATGACTGCAAGTATTAATATTATCATTGATATAAAATATATACGCAGAAATGGGCATGCATGAATCTTATAAAAGCTGTTTACGGCAGCTCCTTGTCATTTCTCAATACTGTCCCAAAATCGGAAAGAAAAAAAATTGGCCAGTTTTTTACGCCTGCTCCAATAGCAGAATATATGGGTGGCATGGCAACAAATTGCTATGAAACTGTCTATGTTCTTGATCCGGGAGCCGGCAGCGGCGTATTATCCGCAGCTATAGTATCAAAGCTTATTGACGGGAAAGCAAAGCATATCTACCTGGATGCCTACGAGAACAATGTTGGCATTATACCCCTGCTAACAAACAATCTCGAAGCCATTCGCGAAGCGGCAAAAGAAAAAGGCGCAACAGTGCACTATCGCATTTATGATACCAATTTTATCGAAGCCAATCGCAAAGCTTGGACTGGCCTTGCGCCTAATTCCAAATATGATATTGTCATTGGCGAAATGGTGCATGGGCAGCCCAATTTGTATTTTCTATTTATGGCAATGGGTGCGCACCTGCTTAAAGAAAGCGGCGAGATTATATGCATCGTCCCGCGCAGCTTTACGAGCGGCTTGTACTTTACTGCGTTCCGCAAATGGTTTACGTCCCAAGTGCGCATTGAAAATGTTCATTATTCACATCAAGGGGATCTGTCAGCGGAAAAGACAGTATCTTACAGGAGACAGTCATTTTACGGGCAAAAAAAACCACAAACATCCCTGAATATATCGAGATTACAGAGTCTGAAAACCAAGACTGCATTGTCAGCAACCGATTCCATGCACAATACCAAACATGCGTTAAAAATGATGGCAATTCGTTTTTGTTCTTCCCTGCATCAGAAGAAGATGCAAAAACTTTAGAGTTTGTAAATTCATGGCCGAGCTCACTTCCTGAGCTCGGATTTAAAATGAGAACTGGCATTGCCGTGGATTTTCGGGAAACAGAATGGCTGCGCGCCGAAGAAGGCGAAAATGCTGTCCCGCTGTTATGGCCATATAATTTTAACGGCTATCGCATAGCGTTCCCCATAGAGTCAAAGGGAAAGCCTCAGTATTTGCTAAATACTTTAGAAACACAGCGCCTGCAGATGCAAAAGGGTAACTACCTTCTTCTAAAAAGGTTTACCTCCAAAGAGGAGCGCAAGCGGCTGCAGTGCTGTCTGCTTTTTGAGGATGACTATTTATCATTTCCATCAATCAGCACAGAGAACCACTTAAACTACATAGCAAAGCTATCAGGCAAAATGGGCAGGGAAGAGCTTTATGGGCTGTTTGCCGTCCTAAACTCAAGCTATATGGACAATTATTTTCGCATCCTAAACGGCTCCACGCAGGTCAATGCAAACGAGATCAATTCCTTGCCGTTTCCTAGCTACAGCGACATTATTAAAATAGGCAGAGAGGCCGCAGCTCTTGCGCAACTGTCAGAGGCAGGCTGTGATGCTATTTTAGAAGATCTGGCTTCTTGCAGCAGTGCAGGCAGGGCAATTTAGGAGGTATGCTTTGGGCAAATTGGAAGAGGCGAAAGGAATTTTGTCTGCTATTGGGATGCCAAGGCAGCAGTCAAACGATCGAAGCGCTTACGTGCTCTTGGCGCTGGGCAATATGAAAGAAACGGACAGCTGGGCAAACGCCCAGAATCCAGCAAAGCGCATTGTTGACATAATGGGCTTCATGTCTGAGCAGTATGGAAAAGACTATAAGCCAAACAGCCGTGAGACCATTCGCAAAGACACTATACACCAATTTGTTGACGGCGCAGTGGCAGAAAAAAATACAGACAGCGCAAACCGGCCGACAAACAGCCCCAAATACAGCTATTGCTTGACTGGCGAAATGCTTAAGCTTATAAAAACATACGGCACAAGCAGGTGGCAAGAAGCTTTGCAGCAGTTTATATCAGCGCAAGGCACATTAATTGAAAGATACAGCCAGCACAAAGAAATAGGAATGCTGCCTGTTGTCGTGAATGGGCAGGAATTTAGCTTTAGCCCTGGCGAGCACAATTACCTACAAAAACTAGTCATTGAAGAGTTTGCTGCCCGTTTTGCAAAAGGCGCTGAAGTTCTATATATTGGCGACGCAGAGAACAAAGAGCTGATCAAGAACAGGGAAGCGCTTGAAGCGATAGGGGTAAGCATAACGAATCATGACAAGCTTCCAGATGTTGTTCTTTATGCAAAGGAAACGAATTGGCTTTATTTCATTGAAGCAGTTACAAGCGTCGACCCTATTTCATCAAAAAGGATGCAAGAAATTGATGCCATGTCAGCAAAATGCACTGCGGGTAGGATTTACGTCACTGCATTTCATGACATAAATAAATTTAAGAGATTCATCGGCCAATTAGCATGGGAAACAGAAATTTGGATAGCTGACGAGCCAGACCACCTTATTCATTTTAATGGCGACAAATTTATAGGGCCAAGGGATGAGAAGCCTGTTATGTAGTAACGTTTGTCAAGCAGTTTCTTTGCCTATATTCAATTTTAAAGAAGCTTTGCTTGAGGGCATATTGAAAGGGCCAAGACAATTGCAGTTCTTCGGCAGTGGCCACTCTGTTATACGCGGCGGCAGAGCCGCACCATGGGATTGGCTACCGCAGGCCAGTGGTTTCGCCGCAAGCTCTACAGTCTAGGGTCGTGAATCATAAATTTTGTATTGAATCTATGTCAACATAGGCTTCTCGTAGATAGCTAAACCTTCTTTGAATATGCTTAGCCCCTCGAAGATGCCATCAAGCGCATTTCGTGTTTTATTGCCAGTTGCCATTAATTGCGCCTGTCATTCGAGCTGTATTGCCTTGCCATTCATTTCCTTTTATGCCTCTTTTTTGTATTGCATAATACATGCCTTGCTTTCTGTATTGAATTGCCGGCTTCCGATGGATTGGCTTGCCGGCATGCCATCATCTGCTTCGCAGCCTTCGGCCCTTTCAGGCCGCTCATGCCGTGTTGCCTGTCATCATGCCCCATATAAAGCATGCCAGCTCTCTGGCAACGGCTGCAACTGTAACATTGTGCTTTTTTGTTTGGTAGCGCATTTTATTGAATTTTCGCTTGAGCCGATCGCATGCCCTGTCAGCATATGCAATGTCTTTTGGATCGCAGCCTTCCTGCCTTTTGGCCAGCAGCTTGGGCTTCTCCCCTATTCTTCCCCGGCTGTAGCATTGGGCTGATTCCACTAATAGCCTCCTTATGTGGCAATTGCCTGATTTTGTTATTCCCGTAACATTCCTGCTGCTGCCGCTCGAGCTCTCGCCAGGAACAAGCCCGAGATAGGAGGCATATTGGCTCGCTGTGGCAAATCGGCTGAAATCCCCTGTTTCAACAATTGTTGCCAGCGCTGTGCGCTCTTTTATTCCGGCAAAGCATATGAGCTTGTTTACTCTTTGCTCATACTCCTCTGAGTGGGAGATCTCATTAATGCGCTTGTCGAACATTTCAACTTTTGCCAATGATTGAAAATACAGCGCCAAATATTCGCCAAAAGCTTCCTGCAGCATTGCCTCGGAAAAGCTAAGGCTTTTTAGCCAAGAAATATGCATTTGTGTCCAGTAGCTCTTGCCTTCTTTGAATTGCTTGCCGTTTCGAGTGCAGAATGCGATAACTCTTTTCTTTATGCCCTTTAAATGCTCCATCTCATCATCGCGCATCCTTATGCACTCCTTTACAGCATTGTCTTCCTCAGTAGGTATGTGCACAGCGCTGTAAGTGTTGAATGCGAGGCATCTGGCTATCTTGGCTGCGTCCCTCTTGTCAGTTTTTATTTCCCGCCTGTTTGTTTGAGGCATGCTTGAGGGAGCGAGTATCACGCAATAAGCGCCTTTTTCTGAAAGCTGGTGGAACAGGCTGTAGCCGAGGCAGCCGGCCTCATAGCCGCACAGTATTTCGAAATCGTTGCCGCAGGATTTCTTTAGCTGTTCAAAGTATTTGAGAATGTTTTTATAGTCCGGGGCCATTTGGGCTGTAGCAAAAATTTCGTCTTTTTGTGCATCATAGCAGCATAGTGTGAAGCTTGTAGTATGGACATCCATGCCAACGTATAGTATTCTGTTCATAGTGAAGGCCTCCTTTGCATGTGACATGCCTGTTTTGATTTTGTTATATTATAACGTATATAGGCTAATTCACGATTTGCAAACGCGAGGCCTTTACTACATATTGTCTAGTGGGGTTAAAAGAGGAGATAGCAGCAAAACGGAATGAAATTGTTGTAGATTCGTATTCAATGTCAATTGGCGAAATTATGAATCTCTATAAAGATGGCGAATTGGATGTGCACCCAGAGTTTCAGCGTTTTTACGGGTGGGATGAGGAACAAAAAACTAAGCTTATAGAATCTATCTTGCTAGGCATTCCAATTCCGCCAATATTCGTTTCGCAGAGGAGAGATGGCATATGGGACGTAATTGACGGCCAGCAGCGCCTCTCAACCATACTGCAGTTTACGCATCTGCTAAAAGAAGAAAATGGGGAAGTTTATATGCGCCCTTCCCCTCATAAATAAAGCGCTTTCCCACCATGCAGTGCCCATAAGGTTAAAAAAGCAGCTTCCCCTAACGCTCATGCTCCACCCCACCGTCAGGAAGATTGAGTTTGCAAAAAATTTCCTTTATCGTCCTGCTTGCCCCCGTTATCGGATCAAGCCCCAAACTTCCCCCGTATTTCATATGGCCGCAAGCCTCGCAAATACTCCTGCATGCCAGTGCCCGTCACCCGAAAGCTCTGTGCAAATCGGTAGGGGTAAGCGCCCTTTATCGAAATTGCTTATCCAGTTCAACTTCTATTTGCAATTATAAAGGATCCTATTCTGCGCCGCCGCCAATAATCTTTACCCCACTTGCAGACTCTACTGTTTTTGTCGCAAGCTCCTTTATTTCAGCGTATGCTTTGTCAAGCTTGTTTTGCAGTGCTACATTAGCTTTGCCCAAAGACTCAAGCTCTTTTTCAAGATAGGCGTTTTTATCTTCGCTTCGGGCTATTGCGCTTTGGTAGTCTTTTTCTATGAGGGCAGCTTTGTGGTCATGCTCTCTATTGAGCTCAGATAGCGCGGATTTCACTGCTGCAGCTTTCTCTTTGTCAACAAGATCCGCTATGCCTTCAACTTTTGACTCTAAAGACTTGACATACTCTGCTTTGGCTTCAGCTTCAGCAAGCATAGCTGCTGCTTTCTCCTCTTTATTTTGAAGAGCAGCTTCTCTGGCAGCTTTTACATCTTCCCACGCGTTGTTTTCTTTTTCACGCTCTCTTTTGAGGCTGTAGCCAAACTCTTCTGCCTCACGAGCGCGATCGGTCTTAAGTTTTTTGGTTATAGAGTCATATTCTTCTTGCAGCTCAGCCTTTTTTTCCGAATGCTCTGTTTTCAGCAGTTCCAGAGCTATTCTGGCGCTCTCAAGCTTCTCGCTGTTTTCGCTTTCAATCTGCTCTTGGCGCTCTCTTCCAGCTTCGATAATAAGCGTAAGCTTTTGAAGCTCGGTAGAGACTGAATATAATTCATTTAGCCTGGTTTCTTCTACAGTTATGGCTGCTTGCAGATCCTTAAACTTGTTGTTGAGCTCAACTGAGAAGATATTTTGCTCTACAGCTTCTTTTGCGGACGCAACCACTCTTTTCTCTGTCTGTGCCTTTTCTGTCTTTATTGGATCAAGCCTTCCTTTTTCGGCTGCTTGCGCACGGGATAATGCAGCGCTAAGCGCATCAAGTATTTCCGCCTTGGTGTTTTTCATTGTCATTTCGGGTTCTGTTGCCATATCGATTTCCTTTATGTTTATTTGAATGTTGTAAATGTCTTTGTACAGTGCAGTGCGCGCTTTCCAATACAGCGCACTGGATTAACAGGCGGCGGGGCGAAACTCTGCAGCAGCAGGGCCTTATGCCCCAATGCCAAAAGCTTTGCCGCATACCTGTTGTGGCATAATTGCTTTGGCTCATGGGCTGAAGGCGGCAAAGCCATGCATATTAATCGGCAGAAGCTATAGCTGCGACGGCATCAGGCTGCAAGCTCTGGCAGCTATAGCGGAAATTCAAGGCTGTATAAGACTTCATCACCGCCGCTTTTGCATATGCTTGCATGGCCTCCCAGCTTCTCCATAGCCTGCCGGGCGCTTGCTATATCTGAGCCGGGCCCTGGGCTGTCGCTATCAATTCCTGTATCTCCGTCGCAAGTGTATCTGTCAAAAATATCAGGGACTACATTATATGAAATGCTCTTTTCGCTATAGCCTATTTCAAATTGGGCAGTTGTATTGTCCATTCTGATGAAAGCTTTTATATAGCCTCCGTCATTCGTGTTTGATACAGCATTTTCGACTAATACCCAAATAGCTTCCCTGACGAGATCCTCATCGCTGTTTATAATAACGTTTCGGTCAAATATTTGCTGGTAGTGTATCTCTTTGTAACTGATAATTTCTCTAAATGACGCAATAACGCCCTTGGCAGTGTTTGACAGGTTTATCTTTTCATTTCTCATATAGTCCCCAATACAGCCGGCAGCTTTGTGCAATCGAATTACCGGCCTGCTGTTATTCATTATAGCAAGCTGCACTGCGCACCGCAGCATGTAAAGGCAATAACAGCATGAAAAGAAATCCTGAAACTGTATTTTGATCAAGCTTGGATTCAGCCATGTCCGGAAAATATTAGCATTTAATTAGGAAATCATTATTATAATATGAAAACAATTACGCATTCATTTGACAAATGCTGCTAAATACAATAGTATTGTAATAACATTCAATGGTAATAAACGACATAATATGAATTAATTTCAATATTATTTAATTTATTACATACTAGTTTTTGCGCTTTTTGAAGTGGCTACTCGAAACAATTGTGAAAAACTAGCAAAATTTATAGGACATGGGAGATATTAAATGGGTAAAAAGCGGATATTATCACTTGCATTGGCTTTATTCTTAGTTGCAGTGCCATTTCTCGAGCCACAACCGGTTTACGCCTTTGGGCAGAGCCTGTTTGTCAACCTGCATGGCACAAGCTTTGACGGGCAATATATCGAAATTGAAGTGCCGACAAGCGCATCATCGAGCGCAGCTTCAAGGAGCCTTGATTTTTCAGCTGCAGATAAGCAAAAGCTCTCTGAAGCCAAAGACGCTACAGGAAACGCTGTAAATTGGTATTTTCACTATAGCAGCAACGTTGTTATGTATGACTTTGGCAAGACTTTAAAAGAGAACCTTATTATTGTCTTCGGCGAGGACGAATACGAGAAATTCTATATAAGCGATGCAGACCAGAGCATAGATCTTTATGCCGGCACAAATGCCCAGTTGCCAACATGGCTAGGCTTTACTGGCAGCCTCACGATAGAAATTGTTGACAGCGAAAACATCATTTCGCCCCCAATTTCTGATTTTTCTGTTAGCGTGCAAAATGGCATTCTCTCAGACTTGACTGCAGCGCAAAAAAAGCAGCTGGATGACGCTATTCGCTCAATGCCTCCAGGCGGATACCTGGCTTTCCAATTTGCCAGCTCTTCTGTTGTATATGACCTTGATAAGCCACTTTTTGATAACATCATAGCGGCATACGGACAGACCGGCTGGAAGAGGATAACAACAACAAGCCTAACTCCGACTATAAAGCTCAATGTAACAACAGGCCCTGTTGGCGCGCCGGTAGGCAAGGGAGCGCTAAGCGCGGCACATATAAACTCAAGCACGATTAAGCTCACTGAGATATCAACCGGCTCAAATGCAACAACATTCGTTTTGGGAATGTCCAGCTCATCAGGGGGCACTTATTCGACCATAGCAACGCTTACGCTTTCTAACCGAAGCTATGAAGCTACAGGGCTGGCGATAGGCGAGTATTATTACTTTAAGTCAACGCCGTATAACGGGATTAACGGCGGGACGGCATCGGAAGTTTTAAGCGTAAGGGCAAGGCCGCAGCGCCCTGCAACGATGCAGGCGACTGCCCAAAGCAGAGCTATAAGGCTCACATGGGGCGCAGTTAGCGACTGCGACGGGTATGCTGTATATACATCGGAATTGTTTAATGGCACTTACGAGCTTGCTGCATTGGTCTCAGGCAAAAACAGCCTTTCAACGACTATTTCAGGCTTAAGCCCTGGCAGGCAGTACTACCTGAAAGTGTGCTCATACAAGCAATCAGGCGCAAAGAAAGTTCCGTCTGTATATTCAGGGCCTGTAGCAGCAACGCCCCGCTAATTGGCTGGAAGCTATTTATACTTATTTATTTTATAGGCAAATGCATGCAAAGCAGCTATAAGCTCTTATGCATGCATTTAGTCTAGATGTCTATCATTGCGGTTCAGAACTGCCAAAAGCATTAAAGGAGAATGAAATGCGCAAAATTACAGCAACTCTGCTGGCAATACTTATTGTATCAACCTCAATATGCTCTGTTATGGCGCTAACGCCACCGGAGCAGGAAATTCTAACGATTACTTTTGTCGGTGCAAAGGTCGGCGATTCAAACAAAGCATACTATATCATGAGGCGTCCCGGTGTGGAGCGCCCGGCTGTTGTCGAACAGTTTTTAGTTGACATGGAAAATGCAGTGGATGTAAACGGCAGATCTGTAGACTGGTATTTCTATGTTGATGGAACGTGGAAAAAATATGATTTCGGCAAGCATTTTGAAGATAATATCAGATCAGCATATAGCCAGCAGGCATACAGCCAGTTCATTGACTATTTAAAGATCGGCTATACGACTTTATATGCAGCTGCCAAAGGGAGCCGGCCTGTCTGGAATGGCTATACCGGCCCGCTCCGAATAGAATATGGACACTTGCCCCATCCTCAGGTAGTTGGCATTCATTTGCCTGAATTGCCCCCTTCAGTTGTCGTGAATGTAGTTGATGGCCGTATAGCCGACTTTACCAGTGCACAGATAATGGCTATGAAAGAAGCCAATGACGGCATGGGCCCAGACTACTATGCGACATACATTTTCCAGGAATACTCTTTTACAGATGTCACCGAAAAGCTGATATACAATTATAATATTTCCCTGCATGACAATGTTGCGAGAGTGTTTAATGAAAGATCTATTCAAAAAGTATTTACGGAAAGCCTTAACCCGACTATATGGATATACCACTTGAGTGTCGAGCCATACGGAAATGATGATCCTGTGAAAAATATTAAAAGCCAAATAGCCGGTGCCCACATGAACTCAACCACGCTCAGAATTACAGAAACATCAGGCAACAATTATTCACATAGGCTTCAGATGGCCCCTGCACATAATGGGCCTTATGCATTCCAGGCCATGCTGACACCCAGCAACCGCTCGCATGACATTTCCGGCCTCACAACCGGCGAGTTTTATTACTTTGAGGCTATACCTTACAGCAATGACGTTAAGGGAATACCTTCAGACATTTTAGCTCTAAGAGCCAGGCCACAACGCCCTGCAACGCTTAGTGCTACTCCCTTCAGCCGCGGTGTGCGCCTCAACTGGGGTGGCGTTAATGACTGCGATGGCTATGCTGTCTATATGTCAACATCCATAAACGGCACATACGAGTTATACACTCTCGTAGCAGGCAGGAATAATCTTTCCAGTAGTGTAACGGGGCTTGCATCCGGGAGAACTTATTACTTTAAGGTATGCGCCTATAAGCAGGTAGGAGCGAAGAAAGTCCCATCAGTATACTCAGGCCTTGTTACCGCAAAGCCGCTGTAAAGCTCGTTCGGCAACTTTATAAAAACATTAAATAACCCCTATGCCCGGCTTTGTGCCGGCATAGGGGTTCGTACTTGGAGGATAAAGGAAAATAATTGTGGAGCTGTATTGCTATTTATTTATTGCATAGGTGTATTCGCCATTCTCTTTGGTGCTGTAAAAGTCTGCATATGAGAAATTCCATATCATTCGCTTCTTGATATTGCTTATATCTATGCCATTCTTAATAAGGTATTGCCAGAATCCGCTTCCGGATATCTCTCCCTGTAGGATTATTCCAACAGCCTGGCCTCCATTGACGACTATCTTTTCGTACCTGTTTCGGTCTTCCCTGATAATCTCAATGTCGTCTTCATCTGAAGCATTCAAAGACCCGAGAGACAATGTTGCCAGCCCGAAGAAGTTAATGGTATTCTTTAGGGCATAGCGATCATCGTACACCGCCTTTTGGCCGCACATGTTTTTTGCAGCAACTTCGCCCTGCTTCATTGCATTGGGCCATATGCCTGAAAGCCCTGCAACGTCACCCGCAGCGTATACTCCCTCAACATTGGTCATCATGGACTCGTTTACCAAAACGCTTCTGTCCTGGCCAATGCCGCTTCCATCCAGGAAGGCGATTGCAGGCCTTACGCCCGCAGCAACAATAACCATGTCGCTTGGCAGAATCTCGCCGCTCTCAAGCGTTATATATTCGATGCTGTTGCCACTGGCGTTGGCTATCGTGCCATTTACCTTCTTGTCGAGATAAAACGTGCATCCCTGTTTTTCAAACAGTTCCTGGTAAGCGCCAGCTGCCTTTCTGTCAAGGTTAACTGACATTATCCATTCAGCCATTTCTACTACAACAGGCTTTTTGCCCATTTCTATTAAGCTGTAGGCTACATCCATTCCAACAAGGCCAGCGCCAATAATAACTATATTCTCAGCCCTTAAAGCATGCTCGCGAATAGCTTTGGCATCTTCAAACGATCTCAGGCCAAAGGCATTCCTTGCTTCCCTTAGCATGCCGATGGGCGGGACAGAGCTTACAGCGCCTGTAGCTATCAGGAGCTTGTCATAAGCTTCATAGCCCCGGCTATGCTCAACAGTTTTAGATATAGTGTTCACAGACAGCACGCTTACGCCATTTAGCCAGCGTATGCTATTGTCTTCAAAGAAACCCTCCGGAACAAATGAGAGTGACTCTTCGCTTCTTTCTCCGGCAATATATCTATGGAGCAGGCACCTTGAGTATACTTTTTCATCAGATGAGATTACGACAATCTCATCATTTGGCGCTAACTCCCTTATAGTTTTTGCTGCAGTAAGCCCGGCCGCCCCTGCGCCAATAATCAAGTGTTTCATAGCTAAGCCTCCCCTACGTAAATTGCTTTTTTCGGGCAGGATTTCACACAATTCGGATCAAAGCCCGAGTCTGCGCAGAAGTCGCATTTTACAACATATGAGCGTGTTGCTCTGTCAGGCTTGGTAACTCCATATGGGCAATTCATCACGCACATGAAGCACTGGCCGCATTTATCCCTGTCGTACAGGACAAGGCCGCTCTGTTTGTCCTTTGACAGCGCTCCGCTCATGCAGCTCATCACGCATTCAGGCTCATCGCAATGCCTGCAAAAGATAGGCTTGTACGCGCCGTCGCCATCAAGCAGTATCTTGTTGCGCGATTCGTTAGCCGTGTCTTCCAGGTCAAGGAAGTAGACATTTGCCTGGATGCCCTCAGCATGGGACTGCATGCATGCAACAGAGCAATTCTTGCATCCGTCGCACAGATCAGCTTCTATAAAGATTCGTTTCATATGCTTTAAGCCTCATTATTCATTAATCAGATTCAGCGCCTGGCGCTTTTCACGGATAATGCCTTCAAGAGTGTCTGCTGACTCTTTAGCGTCAGCATTGATTATTACCTGCCCGCCTGTCAGGGACTTCATAGATTCTGTTAATACTTCAACAGCAATCTTGCTGCCTGTCACGAATGGCGGGAGCCCAAGGTGCAGCGGCAAGCCTAATGCCAGCGCAAATGCCCCGTCAGCCAAAGCTTGCTCTTCGAGCCATTGAGGCGCTGAAAGCACCAGCGGAAGCTGCGGTATATCTATATTAAGAGCTTCTGCCAGCTCAGTTGCCACCAGCTCAAGCCTTCCAATGGCAAGGCATGGGCCAAAGTTTAGTACAGGCGGTATCCCCAACTGCTCGCATACTGCCCTGAGCTTAGGGCCGGCGAACTGGGCTGCCTCAGGCGACATAAGCCCTACATTTTCAAGGCCGCCTGATGAGCATCCGGCGCTAAGGACCAAAATGTCTTTGGCAATGAGCTCTTTTACAAGATCAACCGTAAGAACGTCATGGCCTCCGGCTGTCAGGTTTGAGCAGCCTACTACGCCGGCTATGCCTTTAATGGCGCCGGTAGCGATAAGGTTGATTAGCGGTTCCCAAGTGTTTCCGAGGAAAGCTTTCAGCGAGCCTTCGCTTACGCCGGTGAGGGTAGTGTCATTGCCATGGCCTTGCAAAAGATTCATTTTCACTACGCTGCGGCGGGTTTTATATGCTGCTATTGCCTCATCTACGATATCAAGCAAAAGCGCTTCGCGGTTGGCATAGTCAAATTCCTTTAGCTCAGCGTTTGCTTTCTTTGCAACGCTGTCAAGGCATATCTGCTTGATTAGCAGCTCATCGCATATTGCCTCTATGCCGGGCAAAGTGCAGTTGAATTCAGAAAGCACAACATCGATGCCGCCTGTAGCAAGCACCGGCTCGCTTATGAAGTTGTTGCCTGCGTGGCCGCTGTATACCTCAACATTATGCGCGCCCCTTAACTGCATGTCTTGGCCTACGCATGTGCATCCGACAAGCTTTATCCCTTTTGCGCCTGCTGACTGGACTTTTACCAGAATATCAGCATCGCTCAGGCGGTTTTGCATATGGGTGAATATAGAGTGCTGGTGGCCTGTTACCATAATGTTGATGTAATCAGGATCTATCACTCTGAGGCCTACCGGAGCGATTCTGATCACAGGCTCTCCAAGCATCACATCGTTTAGAAGGTTTGTCAGCGTCAAGCCGTAAATTCCAGTCGATATGCCAAGCTTCAGGCAGTTGACAAGCATTTCCACCGGATCAGAGTTGAGGTTTGTTGATGTTTTGACAACAGCTTTAAATACCTCAGACTTTGCCCCGCCAGGAAGAATGCCAAGCTCTTTCCAGCGATTGTACCTTGGAGGGTACGCAATTTTCTCTGTGAGCTCCATAACTTCATAGTCAGGCTTATACAGATCCGCGAGCACGGCATCAGCAACTTTTACAGCTTTTTCATAGTTGTCCGCGCCATCGATTGAGAAGAGATCGCAAAGCTTGTTGAGGGCGTTAATGCCCTTGAGCTCGCCTTTGGCAAGAGCGGTGCTCTTCAGGTTTCTTGCTGTGTTTTCTACAACATGGATATAGCAGCCAGAGCCTGCAGATACAGCTCTAAGGAAGTTGCGCGTAACAATTACGTCTGCTGAAGCTCCGCATACGCCTTTTGGCGCATCAGGGGAAATGCGGCATGGGCCGTTTGCGCATAGGCGGCAGCAAACCCCTTGAAGGCCAAACCCGCATTTGGTGTCCTGCGACTCAACGCGATGAAACGATGTTTCCATCGTGAGATCTTCGATGAAGCATTCAAGCTTGGTATCTGCGCTCTTGCAGACTGTGCAGCTGTAGCGTTCATTCATGTTTTTCGTGTCTCCTTAATGTTGATAAATTTTGTCAACTTTAGTGGTGTAGATATATGCTCCAAGCGGCAAGCGGGCACTTAGATCAGCTCGTCCATGCTCTTTGCTTGCAGCTCACGCTTTATCACATTTTGTATCCGATCAAACTCACAATGCACACTGCATTGCTTTGTGCCTTCATTGTTAGGGCAGTAGTTGCCTTCCTTAAGGCAGTGAAATAGGAACACGTCCTCGTCGATGACTGAAATAATGTCATACAGGCTGATGCCTTCAAGAGGCTTAATCAGGCAGTAGCCTCCTTTCGGGCCTTGGCTGCTCTGAACAAAGCCTGCATTTTCCAGCTTCTTTAGGATCTTGTAGGCAAACTTAATGGGTACGAACTCAACATCGCAAATGGACTTCACAGTCCTCTTGCTGCCATCAGCCAGTGCCCTCAGTATCCGTATGCTGTAATCTGATTCTTTCGTCAAAAGCATTTTTTACCATCCAATATCTTGGAGTTATGGCTTGATAATAATATACTTGACGAAAAATATCAAGTATAATCACATGGTATTTTATTGGCATTGGTACCAAGTTGCAGCTTTGCTTCCAATTATATATTATTGCTAATAATATTTATACTTAATCATAAATAATTAATACAAAACGCTACAAATATATTTCCACAATTGGCTAAATAGATAGATAGGGTCTAACAGTTTACACCCCGAAGCTGCTCGCGGCTTTGGCATATTTTCGCGCAAGCTATGATAATAATGGCATTTATAAAGTTCCTTTGATTCGCGCAGCTGTGAGGCTTCAGAGCTGCCGGCTAAATACGGGCTGCAGCATGTAATGTATAGCCAGCATGTTTTTATTTGTCTTTTTATTTCCTGGATAAAATGCCCGCAGGCATAGGAGAGGGCTTCCAAAAGCTATCGCTGAGGCTTGTTAAAAAAGGCAACAGCAGCCCCGGCATGCTGTGGCAATAAAGATAAGGAACGGATGTTCCAAGCAGGGAATCATTCCAGAATTTTATGGTATAATGAAAGCATAGCAGCAAGCAGCTACATTAAATGGATTGCTGCCGCTTATATATAGCAAAAGAGCATTGGATCGCAAAGCATATCTTAAAACAAGCATTGCTATGTACCGGTTTTGAGGGTGAAATGGCTGATAAAGATGAATACTCTTCATTCTCGATACCGCTGCGAAAGCCGCAGCCAATAAAAGAAGAGCCACAGCAAGCAGAACCCGGCCAGGAAGAAACAGCTTCCGGCTTGTCTTTTGATGATGAATTTTCAGAGATCGAGTATGAGTTCAAAGCAGGCAGCGCTTCGAAAAACCTGGATTTTATTGATGCCAAACCCCAAAAAATCACGCAAATAGAAGCTAACCCGATACGTGAAAAATTCTATAAAATGCGCAGCCTGGCATCAGACAACCCTTTCGCTCGCAACGATGCGAAGATATTTTACCATCAGGCAGTTTACATGGAAGGCTTTGATGATGATTATGAGGGCGAAGCGGAGTTCATGATGTATTATCCATACTATCAGCATATGGGTTATGAGCAGCTGCGCACATACTTCACCTGGCGCAAGCATGTGCGCTCGGGAGATATATGGCATACGTCACTGAGCTATATATTCCTTCATATTTATGAGCTTTTGTCAGGCATAGGCGTTGAGAGCGCTTTGGATGGCCTTAACAGGATTATGGATCTCTGGCTGGCGCTAAGGGAGTATGAGCCTTCGCTTGACAACTATCTGCCACAGTGGCTCAAGGACTACCACATCTATTATGAACTGCCCCACACCTTCATTGAATTTATAGAAGAGCACAGCCTTCATGAATTCTACAGCGAGCTCCTCTTATTCAGCGACAGCAAAGATCAGGAAGGCAGCCTGTCGCTATGGAACGGCGTTTCCAGCTATAACATAAAAAAATCCAAGTTTTACGAAGGCAATGAGCAGCTTTTAGCAGCGTCCTTTCACGCTGTGCTGGATGCAATAAAAAAGCTTTGCTCCAGCCGCAATGCCAGTATAGAGGATCTCTTTGTGCATAGCACATATGAAGGCATAAGCTGGCACCCGTTCCCCAGAGCGCTGTTTTACAGTGAAAAAGCCCAGCGCGACCGGCAGGTTGAAATGCCCGGCAAGGAAGTTTTTTATTGCCTGAACAATGTATGGTATGCCAATGCAAGCGTTGAGCATTCAGGCAAACGGGAGCTTATTGGCTACATTATAAAAAAGACAGAAGCATCTGTGCGCCAGGCATCGAAATATAAGTATAAGATCACAGCTTCGATAAGCCCGGCTTCACAGTCTATAAAAAAGCTCAAAGAGATTGGCATAAAGGCTTCAGAGCTTGAGAGCGCGATAGATGCAGCTGTAAGAGAATATTTCGCAAGCCTTAGCCGCACTGTGGTCACTGTCAGCCTTGGCAACCTGGAGCGCATACGCGAAGAGGCTCAGGGGACCCAGGAAATGCTGGTTGTAGAAGAGGAGGGGAGTGAAGCAAATGATTCGCTTTCCCGTATGCCAGTTGAGAGTGTCGGCGAAATTGCAATAGAAAACCAAAGTGAATTGGGAGAGTGGCAGGCCCTTCGCCAGGCTTTGAGCCCTGATGAAATAGAAGCCTTGAGAATTGCCTTGAAAAGCCCCGGCTCAATCAAATCATTTGCGATTAGCAAGGGTGTTATGCTCGAAGTATTGGCTGACGGCATAAATGAGAAGGCATCTGACATTATTGGCGACAGCCTGCTTGAGCTTGATTTTCGCGATCAGATGCTTATTTATGATGACTATGAACAAAACGTAATTGAAATAGTAGGGTAGGAATATGGATACACAAGTGCCAACTCGCGTTGCGAATATTCTTATGAATGCCCTTAAGGGGGGGGTCGTCCCCCGTATCGGGCTTGAATATATTACAGTAGGCAGAGCGCAGGAGATAGCTGCGATACTGCATGACATCGATATGATTGCTGACGGCAGCGCATCTTTCCGGTTTATAGTCGGCAAGTATGGCAGCGGCAAGAGCTTTCTGCTCCAGACAATAAGAAACTACGCTACAGCTAAAGGGTTTGCTGTGGTTGATGCTGACCTTTCCCCCGAGAGGCGCTTTGCAGGAACCAAAGGCCAGGGGCTGGCAACATATAAGGAGCTTATTCAAAACCTTTCAAGCAAGTCAAAGCCGGATGGAGGCGCACTGCCATTAATACTTGAGAAGTGGATCTCCGGCATACAGGTATCAGTGAAAGCTCAGACAAACGCCGAAGGCGAAGAGTTTGACCGCCTGGTCGAAAAGCAAATATATGCTGTTGCCTCATCGCTTGAAGGCATGGTAAACGGCTTTGAGTTTGCCAGGGCTATCGCTATATACTGGAGAGCGTACAGGGAAGATGATGATCTGATGAAAAGCAATGTGCTCAGATGGTTTAGGGGGGAATACCCGACCCGAAGGGAGGCAAAAGCTGATCTTGGCATCAACTTCATTGTCACAGACGAAACGTGGTATGACTTCCTTAAAATACTTGCTATCTTTTTAGTGAGCGCCGGCTATAAGGGGCTGCTTGTCGTAATAGATGAGCTTGTCAATATCTATAAGATACCAAACTCCATCACCAGGCAGAATAACTACGAAAAAATACTTACAATGTATAACGATGTTCTGCAGGGAAAGGCTAAGCACATCGGTTTTTTGATGGGAGGCACCCCGCAGTGCATTGAAGACAAATACAGAGGGCTGTTCAGCTATGAAGCGCTGCGCTCGCGCCTGGCGCAAGGGCATTTTTCAGCCGATGGCCTGCTTGATCTGTCAGCGCCAATAATACAGCTGCAAATGCTGACCCAAGAAGAAATGTATGTGCTTATCGAAAAGCTTCGCGATATACATGCGCAGCTTTACAAATACAGCCCGGCGCTCTCGCATGATGATCTTATATATTTTCTCACAGTAGAGTATAACCGCGTCGGGGCAGACACCCACATAACACCCAGGGAAATAATCAGAGACTTTATAGAGCTTTTAAATATCCTTCACCAGAATCCGCATACAGATATCGCATCGATCCTTGGCAGCAATAGCTTTGAGCTTGCCAAAGGAGGGATTACAGACGAGGAAATTCACAGCGAATTTCAGGAATTTGAGGTATAAGCATGGATGTGTTTGACAGGCTGGCGCCATTTATACAGGATTTTATATACCAAAACAAGTGGGAAGAGCTAAGGGGGATCCAGGTAGCTGCTTGTGAAATAATCTTTGAAACCGATGACAACCTTCTTCTCTCAAGCGGCACTGCTTCCGGAAAAACAGAGGCTGCGTTTCTGCCTGTGCTTACAGAGCTGTACAACAAGCCCTCAAAATCTGTTGGCGTTATGTATATATCTCCTCTTAAGGCGCTTATCAATGATCAGTTTAAGCGGCTCGAGCAGCTATTGCTCGACTCTAACATACCGGTTGTAAAATGGCATGGCGACGCTTCGCAGAGCAAAAAGGATGAGTTGGTAAAAGACCCGCAGGGGCTTTTGCAGATAACGCCTGAATCGCTTGAGAGCCTGATTACAAATAAGCGGGGCGCTAGCATTAGAATGTTTTCTGATTTGCGCTATGTTATTATCGACGAAGTGCACCACTTTATGAGGGACGCTCGGGGCGTTCAGCTGCTTTGCGTTCTGGACAGGCTGCAGAGGCTTGCCGGAGTAAGCCCAAGGAGAATCGGGCTGTCGGCAACGCTTGGCGATGTCTCGCTTGCCGAAACATGGCTAAACACAGGAACGAATAGAAAATGCGCTTCGCCGATTACAGACGAGGGCAAAAAGAAAATTCGCTTGCACATCGAAAGGTTTGTTAACTATGCGGACAAACAGCGGGATTTTGAAGACTTGGACGGAAGCGGGTTCGTAATTAATGCTTCCTCAGGCGGCGACATAGGCAGCAGGGAGCACTACGAGTATCTGTTTAAGCATACTCTGGACAAAAAGACTATTATTTTCACAAACAGCCGGGAAGAAACGGAGTTTGTCATTGCCAACCTGCGCGAAATCGCTCACCGGCACAAATCGCCTGATGTTTACAGAGTCCACCACGGCAATGTTTCTGCACTCATCAGGGAATCTACTGAAGACGAAATGAAAGCTAACGACGAGAAGATCGTCACTGGCGCGACTGTAACATTAGAGCTTGGCATTGACATAGGCTCACTGGATCAAGCAGTGCAGGTAGGCGCACCAATAAACGTATCGAGCTTTGCCCAAAGGCTGGGCCGCTGCGGAAGAAGAGGCCAGATACCTCAGCTGCTTTTCACTTTCGTTGAGAACATCCGCATAAACTCCGGCGATATTTTAGGCCCGATAAATTGGGAGTTTTTAAGGACGATAGCCATAATTGAGCTATATACAAAGGATCACTGGCTTGAGCCTATATACCCGCATAACCATGCATACAACCTTCTCTACCACCAGACAATGAGCCACTTAAAGAGCTGTGGAGAGCTTTCTGCCGCAGCATTGGCACAAGCCATGCTTGGCCTTGGCAGCTTCAGGCATATATCTCAAGAAGACTATAAAGAGCTGCTGTCCTATCTGATATACACACAGCAGCTTGAGAAGACAGAAAGAGGAGGCCTTATAATAGGCAGGGAAGGCGAAAAGGAAGTCAACAGCCATAAATTCCTGTCTGTTTTCCTTGCGCCGGAATACCTTCTTGTCAAGGATGAGAACCGCACTATCGGCACTGTAGACAAGGTCTATCCGGTTGGCGTTCGCTTTGCCCTGGCAGGCCTTACATGGGAGACAATTGATGTCAATGTTAAAAGCAAGGTCATATTTGTAAAGAAAGTGCCGGGAATATCAGTAGTGGATTGGGATGTGGATTTTGAAGTAGAGCTTCATACGGTGCTGGTTAAAAAGATCAGAAGCATTCTGCTTTCTGAGGAGCAGTATCCCTACCTGAGCGAGAGGTGCAAAGAGCGTTTTGCAGAGATACAGTATATAGCCAAAAACAGTGGCATCTTAGACAATCTGGTTACGCCGTTGTCAGATAAAAAGTACGCTGTTTTCCCATGGGTGGGCACAAGGCAGCTGATGACACTGCATTATGCTTTGCTTGACAGAAAGATTAAGAACAAGCTTCCATGGATAACAAGCGTATTCCTTGAAGTATATTTCGATGGGACTACAGAAGAGCTGGAGTCAATTATATATGATATTTTGGAATCCGACTTGAATTTATACGATTTGCCACTGCCTGAAAAAGTGCAGGTTAAAGGGAAATATAATGAATTCATACCTCTCGGCCTTCTTAGAAAGCAGTTCATTGAAGACTACCTTGATTTTGAAGGCCTTAAAAAAGGTATGCAGTGGGATCCGAATTGAAGGCAGTGAAATGCATATGTATTGAAACCATCAATGATTTCACATCCTGCTTCTTTAGGTAATTGCAGCTCGACATGCTATCTGTTGAGCCGTAAGTTCCTGCCTGATTTTTCAGGCTAGGCTATATCTTCCAGTCAATAAATGTCGAATTCATAGGGTTTCATATGGAAACCATTAATTGATAAGAAGATGAACCGCACGAAACTGAGAGAAGCCGCCGGATTGAGTTTTAATGTCATTGCCAAAATTGGAAAATGCGAGCGGGTATCCATGGAGAGCCTGATTAAATTTGTGAAGCGATTAAATGCGCTGTCGCAGACATCGTAGAATTTTTTTCCAAATGATCTGGACGCCTAATGGAAGAGCGGAAAAATCCGAAAATCAGGAAAATCAGTAAAAACCGAATTTTCCAGACGCATCTGGAAAATTCAATATGTGTTCGAGCTTTTAGGAGTGCGCAAAAACAAGATCGTATTGGAAAAGGATTTAGAGGTTGCTTTTTGAATAGCCGCGACCTAACTCCAGAGTTAATCGTTTCGAAAGCTCGGTATGAACTTGCTAACCATACTGCGCTTTCAACTCGCCGTTTTGCTCGTTTTCTACTATCGAATGTCCATCTTCCATTAAACAGAGAGCATATTATTATTTATGTCATGGGCAACACGCTGTCGTGCCGTTTCCATAATTGTTTTTTTCATCGGCCCATCTGTCTACCTCAGCTGCCTTATGGCTATCTTGCACCTTCTGCTTTCGTATGCAATGCCAGCGGCTACGGCTGTGCTGTAGCCGGCAACAGCATCTGCATACCTTGTGCCTATTATCTGCTCTATGGCTTCTTCGGCTTTTCTTGCCAAGCTTTCATCGCCCTTTGAGCGCGAGAATTTCTCTTCTATTATGATTGCGGCATCGAGGCTTTCGTTTGTGCAAAGAATGTCTGCATACCCGTCGCCTGACTCGGCTTCGCTTGAAACGCGCCAGCTGCCGCAGGCTAGAAGGGCAGTTGTAATATGGTGGTAATGCCTTTCCTTCTCCATCTTAAAGCCGCCATGGACGGCAACGCCGTCCTTTACGCTAAGGATCTCCCCAAACAGCTCATTGATTACAGCCTCCGCCCCCTCAGCGTTGCCTGCAAGCAAAGCAGTGAATAAATCGTCAGCCTTCCCCTTGTTTATGGGCATGGCTGACTTTGCCCAGGAAAGCGCGTCTTTTCTCAAAGCTTCCCTAACCTCTTGGTTCGGGGCTCTAAGCTCATACATATCATTGTCTGTTTTTTTCACCCATGTGAGGTAGCCTGCCATGAACATCATGTCCCACACAGCTTCGCTCCCGGGGGTGTCAATGAGATCCCTGTATGTTGCCAAAACTGACACGCCCTTTTCAATTGTGCCCCCGCTAATAAGATCCTCAATCGAAGACAGGGCTTCAAGGCCGTCGCGCTTAAGCATATCCCGCACCAAGTCGTTTGAGGCTGTGTTGGCCCAATGCTTTTCCAATTCAGCGCTCCCGTCTTCCAGCATATCGCTGCACGCATTCACAACAGACCATGGGTTGTACATTTCAAAGCTTCCAATTCTATACCCGTCATAAAACTCTTTCATCTCAGCCATTCGATCCTCAAAGCCATAATAGCTGAGCATTGAAGCCACTTCATCTTCAGTAAACCCGAAATGGGCGCTGAACTTGGTATTTAGGGGCGAATATACGCGGATATTGTTGAGATCCGAAAATATGCTGTCTTTTGATATTCGCAGCACTCCGGTCATTACGGCAAACTCTAAATATGGGTTGCCTTTCAGCGCCTGGCCAAAGAGCCCTCTAAAAAGGCTGGCCATCTCCTCATAGTATTTCATAAGGTAAGAGTTGTTTGCCGGAGCGTCGTATTCGTCAATAAGCACTACTGCATTTTTGCCATATCGCTGAAACAGCGCTTTTGTCAAAAGCTGAATGCTCCCTTCAACATCAACCTTGTCAGCCTGCTTTGCAGACATTCTGTCAAACACTGCATTTTCGTCATCGTCAAGCTCTATGCAGCCTTTGCCAATTCCAAGCCTTTTCGCTTCGTTGCTTATTCGCAGAGACAGCTTTGCCAGCATCTCATTGAAATTGTTGGCGCCCATATCCTTAAATGACAAAAATATAACCGGATGCTTGCCTTTGTGCTCTTCGCACAAGCTTTTTTGCTGTGCTATTGCAAGG
>WRIY01000037.1 GCA_009782515.1 Eubacteriaceae bacterium | reverse complement strand
AAGAACAGACGACCCTGAGTTCAACGGGAGTTATAATCCGGATTACCTTAGCTTTCAACGAAAAGCCCAGGCCCACCTTAACGCTGTTATCAAAACTGCTGAGGCGTGCCTCGAAGTTATCAAAGGCGGTTAACACTCATTCTATTACTATTAAACTAGGCCAACGCCTTCAGGATCTACGAACAGATAAAGAGAAAGTTTATACCTGGCAAAACTCCTTCACCTGCAAGGATTCTGGCATGCGGCACGCTTATGCCAAGCACAATTGCCGCTTGCTCAGTCGTAAGCGACGAGGCATGTTATTCCAGTCCGTGATTGCTTACGGAGACGATAGCCTTGGTGAAGATGCCCTTGCTGGCTCAATCTGGTCTTTCGCCTTGGTTTGGCACAGGTTTTTTGCCTTTGCCATAGGTATTTTATATTCTCCTGTGCCTTTCATGCAGTTGCTTCCTCAAAACTGAATTGGTGTTACTTGAGTGTCTTTGCTGAGGCAATTGTTTCATCGATTGGCAAGTGCCAGTCAACTTTCATTAAAATTACCCATTCTAATCGCCATTCCGACTGTAATCCTTCGTCTCCCGCTTTCGATGTTGCGGAGCTTCTGAAATGCCCATAACTGCTGCATTTTATACGCTCATCAAGCGACTCCACGTTAGTTCTTATACCATCTGCCCTCTTCCCATATGTCTCCACCTTTTTGAATTCTGAGTTAATAAAACGATTCATTTTGAATTGGTTTGTGGCGATTCGCATAGAAGCCTTGTATAATTAAACTAGAAGTTAATGTACTCTTCATGATTAGCAGGTGCTGGTGAACAGTAAGCAAAGAGTTATTTATGGTTCATGCCAAAAAGTGTTTCAAGCTTGCAGAGAGTGTCATAGGCTGGTTTCGATTTCCCAATTTCAATAGCGCTGAGTACTTGGTTCGTGACACCGATTTGCTCAGCGATATACTGGAGAGACCAGCCTCTTTTATGTCGTTCGCATCGTACACTCAAGCATAAGCAGGCGGCACCCCCCCTGCTTTATGCGTCAGCAACGCTAGGCCTATTTCATTATGCCAGTTTACGCTTTTTAAGGCTGAGGCAATAAAATAAGCAAATATTGCTGTTTTATGGCGCATGGCATGCAATTAGCTAGTTGACTGTTAGGCAATATAGTATAATTTTGTTGTCAGCTGCTTTTTATAGCTGTAAATAATGAAAAAGTAAAGAGGATAAAGGGATGCTAACAAAAAGAGAAAACTTTCTTGAGACGATTCGCGGTGGCAACCCCGACAGGTTTGTTAACCAATTTGAAGCTTTAGGAATGATTGGCGCGCCGAATCCACAAGGCTTAAAGTACCCTAGGCCAACTCCGGGCGGAGAGCCGACAAAGACAGGCTGGGGCGTCACCTATGTATGGCCGGAAGGAATGCCAGGAGGCATGCCTGATCACGTCAATGAAGAAAATATCGTGCTCAAAGACATAACAAAGTGGCGTGATTATGTGAAAATGCCGGAAATCAACTTCCCTGACGAAGCTTGGGCAGACTTTGCAGCTGCTGCAGCTGCTATTGACAGAAATGAAGTGTTTTGCACGCTAATGGTTGCGCCGGGGCTATTTGAAATGTGCCACCACCTTCAAAGCATGGGCGTTGCGCTTGAGAATTTCTACCTGGAGCCGGACAGCGTAAAAGAGCTTATTGCATACTTTACAGAATATGAGCTTTTATGGGCTGAGCAGCTGCTTAAATACAGCAAAGCAGACCTGATGCTGCACCACGACGACTGGGGCGCACAGAAGTCAACATTCTTCTCCCCTGCAATGTTTAAAGAGTTCTTTGTAGAGCCGTATAAAGAGATTTATGGCTTTTATAAGGACAATGGCGTGGAGATAATAGTGCACCATGCCGACTCATACGCAGCAAACCTCGTGCCAGACATGATCGATATTGGCATTGACGTATTCCAAGGCTGCCTGTCATCAAACAATGTTCCTGAGCTGATTAAGGAGTTTGGCGGGCAAATATCGTTTATGGGCGACCTGAACAACGGCGTTCTCGATGTGCCTAACTGGTCTCCGGAGGTTATTCGGCAAGAAGTGGAAAGAGCCTGCCGCACAAACGGAAAGCTTTACTACATACCATGCCTGACCGCTGGCGGGCCTGGAAGCTCATATCCGGGAGTTTTCGATGCTGTTACCGCTGAAATCAACAGAATGAGCGAAATAATGTTCTAATAAGCAATGAATGCATCAGAAAGCCTTATTGCATATATTTTGAGGCTTTCTTTTTTTTCCCTTGTTCAGTTTATAAATACTGGGAAATATCAAAATACCTAAATGAATCAAAGCGCTTTTGTATTGACTGAATAGGCAAAATCGTTGTAATATTAATTATCTTCGGGGCAGGGTGCAATTCCCTATCGGCGGTATAGCCCGCGAGCGCAAGCTGAACTGGTGCAATTCCAGTGCCGACGGTTAGAGTCCGGATGGAAGAAGATTCAATAATCTTTTTTTGCATGCCGCGAAGCGCGGATTTTTTATTTTATGCCATAAAAGGAGATTAATAAATGAAGCTTTCAGTACAAAAGCTCACAGTCCTGGCTATGTTTAGCGCACTAGCATACATGTTCATGCTGATAACACTCTTTCACATAGCATTTGTGCCAAGCATACCATTCCTTAAATACGATCCTAAAGATATCGTAATAACGATAGCAGGCTTCGCGTATGGCCCAATGTCGGCACTGATCGTAATCCTGATAGTAGCAACGCTTGAGCTTATAACCACGAGCACTACAGGAATTATCGGATGGCTTATGAATGTTATAGCAACTGCTTCCTTTTGCTGTACAGCTTCCTGGTTTTATAAAAAAACAAGATCCAAGCAGTCAGCGATCATTGGCCTTGTCTGCGGAACTGTTGCTTTGGTAGCGGTAATGTCTGCATGGAATTTGATCATAACTCCGATGTATATGGGCGTGCCAAGAAGCGTTGTAGCAGCTATGATAATTCCCGGCTTTATTCCGTTTAACGCCCTAAAAGGCGCGCTGAATGCGGGATTCACGCTTGTGCTTTATAAACCGGTAATTGCTATGCTTTCAAGGGCCAGGGCCGGCATTGACAGCAGCATATCCCAAGAGAGCGCTTTGGACGCTTCAACAATAGCTGTTGGGGTGCTGTTTATTTTGTCGGTTATAATTGCAGCTGTACTGCTTGCCAGAGCATAGCGGCAAACATCGCGCCATGTTCCAAGGCGGGCGCATTGCCCGGCAATGCTTTATAGCTCAAACCAAAAGACAGAGCCAACGCCTTCTTCAGACTCAACCCCAAACGGGGCGCTGTGAAGCTCCAGCATGGACTTGACAATTGACAGGCCCAGGCCTGTTCCGACTTCGGCTTTTAAATGGCCTTTTTCTACCTTGTAATACCGCTCCCATATAAAAGGGAGCATTTTTTCCGGGATGCCTTGGCCATTGTCAATTACTTCAACTCTTGTATGGGTTAGATCTATGCGCTTTGCTGTAACGAGAATGTCTTTGTCTTTGGCTGTATAGGCAATTGCATTGGCCAGGAGGTTATATATAACCTGGGCTATCTTTGAGCGATCTGCAATAACATCGATATTTTCATCAGGGGCAAAGGCTATCTTGAAATTCTCCCTTTCCCCGATCGCATTAAAGCGCTGCAGGATTTCCTCTATAAGCGATGTCAGGGAGAACTCAGTTAGCTGAAGCTTTGTTGAGCCTGCCTGAAGCTTGCTAAGATCCAGCATGTCATTGACAAGGTTGCTTAAGTGCCCGGCCTCGTCTATTATAGTCTGCATGTTCTCAATCGAGCCCTCACCGGGAAGGTCTCTTGCCATCTCTGCATAGCCTGTGATCATGGTTAGCGGCGTTCTGAGATCATGCGAAATATTTGCTATTAATTCTTGCCTAAGCTTGTCGACTTTTGCAAGCTCGCTTGCAGCATAATTAAGCGACTGGGCAAGCTCGGATATCTCCTTTATGCTGCTTTCTTCAAATTCAGCTGAATAATCGCCCTTGGCAAGCGATTTTGCAGCATTGTTCATCTTTGCAATCGGCTTGCTCATGGCCCTCGAAGGGAACGCTGCCAGGCATAGTGCCAGGGGCAGCATTGCTAGATATACCCAAAGAAGCTGGCTTCGAATTGCCTGCTCTGTTGAAATCATAGGTATCAGCGTCGTATTGATTATCAGGCAGAACTCGTTTGTCCCAACCGAAATTATCTTGCAGTAAAGGTAGCTGTCCGCTTTCTTCTTTTCGTCATACCATCTCATGTCCATGAATTCTTCGAAAATGCCGCCGGATCTGTGCGCATTCTCAAAGTATTCAGCATATGCAAAGCTGTCCTTGTGAATCATATGGATAAAACAGTTGCCAAGGACCTCTTCACCATTGACTATAAGCATGCCATACCGGTTTGTTATAACATAGCAAACCTCATTTGACACAGATATTTTGTCCAGGCTGAACTGAAGCTCCTCCGCGCTTGCACTGCCGGTCTGCAAGTATTCAGCAAACCTTGCTTCCATTTCTCTGGCAATGCTAGCGGCTTGCCTTCTTCGGGAAATGCTGTAAAAGCTTTCAAAGAATACCAGCTGTATGAGCCAAATGATTGCGATAATAACGATGAGAAAGACTGTGAGGTAAAAAAACAGCCTCCAGTACAAGCTTAGCTTACGGGTTTTCAAAGCGGTATCCCATCCCCCTTAAGGTCACAATATACTTTGAATACTGCCCAAGCGTTTTTCTAAGCCCCTTTATATGGGTGTCAAGAGTCCGCTCATCGCCATAAAAGTCGTAGCCCCAAACATCAGACAGAAGTTTTGCCCTTGAGAGGGCTATATTTCGGTTCTTAACAAGGTAAAAGAAGAGATCGTACTCTTTTGGCGACATTTCTGCCTTCACTCCGTCAATCATCACCATCCTGGCTGTGAAATCAACTAAAAGCCCTTCGCACTCAAAGATATCGTTGTATGGCGTGCCCGCCTGCTTTGAATAGCGCCTTAGCACCGCTTCAATCCTGAGCATAAGCTCCCTCGGAGAGAATGGCTTGACGACATAATCATCGATCCCAAGCTCAAAACCGTGGATCTTGTCGTATTCCTCGCCCCTGGCCGATAGCATTATGATAGGCACATCAGAAAACTTTCTTATTTCTTTGCATGAAGAGAACCCATCAAGCTCAGGCATCATGGCATCCATGATGATAATATCCACTTGGCTGTCTTTTGCTTTGGCTATTGCATCCATGCCGTCAGAAGCCTCAATTACAGAATATCCCGCAAAGAGGGCATATTTCTTTATTATTTCCCTGATTTTGTCTTCATCGTCTACAACAAGTATTTGCATAATTAAGCTCCTCGCTTGTTTCAAAAATATAATACACGAAAAAAGGGAAAATACTGTGCCCTTTGTGTGAACAGATGGTGAATGTATCGTTAGTTGAGCATTCTTCATATAAATCTGGCCAAAAATTTTAACTATCTACACTGCTTGCTCATCATATAGTCACATTTGGCGTATAAAATAGGCATAAAGCATTGGAGGAGATTTTATAATGCAAGAAGATAATCTGGCAAGAGACAATGATTACGATGACCCACATCGGAATAACTTTCTTCCTCAAACAGCTAGCTATTATGACAATAGGGAATTTAACAAAAATACATCTTACAGCAAGAAATCCAGCAATAAGGCAATAGTTGCTGTTTGCCTTGTTGCATCGATAGTATCTGGTTTTTTAGGTGGAACCTTTGGACGGAAACCTGGCGCAGTATCTAGCTCAAAGCCGCCTGTAATATATGAAGCAGTAGACAATACAGAATATAGCAGCATAACTGACACCTACACAAATTCGATTGTTGATGTTGTCAATAGATGCGCTGATTCAGTCGTAGAGATTACAACGGAAGTGCCAGTAAGAGGAACTGTCATTGAGCAGTATATCGTAGAAGGCGGCGGAAGCGGCGTTGTCCTTACAGAAGATGGCTATATACTGACCAACGAGCATGTTTTGCAAAACCCAAACCACAAGATTACTGTTACGCTGCGAAACGGAGAGTCATATGATGCAAAAGTTGTTGCTTCTGACTATATAACTGATGTAATGGTGCTGAAAATCGAACCGAAGTCGCGGTTGGTACCGGTTGTGTTTGGAGACTCCGATCAACTGACAGTAGGCGAAAAAGCAATTGTAATCGGCAACCCCCTCGGCCAGCTTGGCGGGACAGTCACTGACGGTATCATAAGCGCCCTTGACAGGGAAATAAGGATCGAGGGCCGGCCTATGAGGCTTCTGCAGACTAATGCGGCAATAAATCCGGGAAACTCCGGAGGCGGGCTGTTTAATACAGTTGGGCAGTTGGTTGGATTAGTGAACGCGAAGTATTCCGGAAGCTCAGGCATTGAGGGCCTAGGGTTCGCAATACCTTCGAATGTTGTTAAAGAAACAGCTGCTGAGCTTATAAACAGCGGCTATGTGCTAAGGCCAACCATAGGCGTAGAGCTGGCAGACATCCTTGACTACCGCAGGGCAATGTATGCCAACGTCCAGGAGCTTGGCTGCTATGTGCGCTCCGTTAAGGAAGACTCTGGAGCACAAGAAGCCGGAGTTATGGAAGGCGACAGGTTAGTGTCCTTAAACGGGAATGCCATAAGTGAATATGCAGATGTCGCAGCTTTCTTAATGGGCACAGAGATTGGCCAAACGATAGATGTAGTTGTCAGCAGAGGCGGTAGAGAGGTAGCGCTCAAGGTTACCTTAAAAGAATCAAGGCCTTAAGGCAAAATCCAAATGCATAAGCGGCGCTGGTGCGCCGCTTTTTTAGCACCCTTCGGAAGCCAGGCGCATGTTGGAGAGCTTGCCTTCCATCGTAAAATCTATGGCAAGCGACGAATTTCCCGGGAAATGCCCAATCAGTGAAGTAGTGGTGCCTTCAACTGATTCGCAGTTGTCCATAAGCATGTTTTTAACTAAAAGCCTGTGGTTTAATGGAAGCTCTTTGATAAGATCTGCAATATGCTTTGAAACATCGGATGGGCCCGCCGGCATAAAGACGCTGCTTTGAATGTTCTTTACTAAGACAAACACTGCTCCGCCATCATACGGGCATCTGTAGTATACAGTTTTTTCGTAATGCGCTGCTGAAGCAATGGCAGAAATGCAATGGCCATTAATTGCATCTGAAAGCGGCAGCTTTATGCTCTTTAGATCAGGTATGTTTTCCATAAGGGAGCTGTTGTACAGCAAGTAGGCATCTTTTAGGACATCTTCACTAAAATTGTTCGTATTTTCTATCGCCCATTGCCAAGTGTAGGACTTATATGACTCTGATCCCAAAAGCTGAATGGGGTATTCATCATCGCCAAACCTGATAAAGCCTTCGCTAAAGTTGGCAAACCAGCCATAGCCCTCTAAAACATCCTTGAAGAATGCTGACTGCCGTATGCGCGACCGGCCAATGTATGCAGAAAGAATATCAATATAGCGCGATGTATATTGGTTTGATATAGTGTCTTTTTGTTTGTTCCTATTGAAAATGCTCAATGTTTGCCCCCCACGTTGCGCTTTGTACTTTTTTATATTTTTTCGTGTATTTTTTTGATAGAATCTCATATTTTTTGATTGAATTTAGGTTAATTATACCACAAATACGCATTCGGAACAACGATTATTCATGCAATGCCGAATCTTAGCTGGCCGGGGAAAAGATTTTTCGCTGAAAGCGCATAATTCACCGTTATGCGGGCATACTTTTATTAGCAGCATCCAGCTATGCCTTTTCTAACTGAACTGGCGCTTTAAGCATAACCAGTTTAGCTAAAAATTTGGGCAATATTAGCAGGATGCTACTTTTTTCACAAAGAATTCAAAAGCGCGTTTAACAAAAGCAGAAATTGGAAGCATTTTTTATTAGCTGCATGCATATTGCCAGCGCTTAAGGGCAATTTATATATGCAGCATCTAGCTATGCCTTTTCTAACTGAACTGGCGCTGAAACATTCCCAGCTCAGCTTGAAAATTAAGGCATTATGCCTGATGCTGGTTTTTTTATTTCAATGAGCGCTTCGAGCTGATGCCGTTTTTTAAGCGCAATAATCTTTAAGATGGCTTTTGCATGATTTTCAGCATTGCTGCCTAAAGTGTTATAATATGCTAGCCTTGGAATCCAGAATGCACTAAATTAACTATATTCCAACTTTTTTGGGGTGCGCATTATCGTGTTTGTGCACAATTATTGCATTGAGGAGGGTTGTGTATTTATGAAGCATAAGGCCCGGTGCCAATGTATAGTCACACGTGAAAACAAGGTTCTGATGGCCAAGCACGTAAAGGGCGGCAATCAACGGCTATTGCTGCCGGGTGGAGGCATGGAAACAAATGAATCGTATGAAGAATGCGCATTAAGAGAACTACAGGAAGAGTGCAATGTGTCCGGCCAAATAATCATGAAAACATCTGAATATTATGAAAATACTGCAGAAGGCATAGCCTGGCATGTGACGTTTCATGTTGATATTGGCAAACAAGAGCCATCGCTTGGGTTTGATCCGGAGGAGACTGGAGTGCCTATTCTGCAGGGTATCGGTTGGTATGGCCTTAATGAGATCTGTGAGCGTGACCGAGCGTTTTTATGGGCGGCAGGCCTTTTTGTGATAGAGGAGTTTTCAGAAGAGCTGAATTCATGGGGATATGATATCAGCTACCCAAATACATAAGGGATTTTAGAGGGCTTGGCAGCAGCACCTGTTATAACAGGATGGAAATGAATAAACGAACGCATAATGGCGAAATTCCTTGGCTCCCCGAAATATTTCTGTTTCGGTTGTGCGAAAAAGTTTTCAACAATGCATAAATTATTGGATGTTGGGCATACTTAGGTTAGCAGCATTGAGCTACGCCATTTTTGAAGCGGGACAGCCGCAAAAAGCATTCAGTTTTGCTTTAAAAATTCAAGGCAGCAGCAAGATGCTGCCTTTTTTAGTATGCCCCGGCATGGACAACAGCTAGGCGGCGAAAGTCCGCTACAGGCTTGGCAGTGGGAAAGGTGGCCTCCCCTACTAATCGATTTGCTTTTTCTCTGGCTGCAAGTCAATAACCATTATTTCCGGCGGGTTAAAAATTCTGGGTACATGTTTTGGCACATCTGACAGGCCGCGGCTTACTGCCATTATCTTGCCTGCATCATAATACAGGCCGCTTGTATACTTGGGAAAGAGGCCCTGGCCAGGCGAGTATAAGCCGTTTAGAACTCGCGGCAAGCGCCATTGCCCTCCATGCGCATGCCCGCATATAGCAAGATCAAAGCCGTATGCTGTGTAAAAGCCGGTGTACTCAGGCCGATGGCTGAGCAAAATGCTGTAGCTGGAGGCATCAAGAGCGCTGCCGCATGTTTTAAGCTGGCTAAAAAACGAGCCGCTGTTCTTGTCATCAACACCATATACATATATGAGCCCGCCTCCGCAGTCAAGCGATGCCCTATCCCCGTCCAGAACGCAAGCTCCAGCAAGGGATGCTTTGCGCTTAAGCTTATCGGCTTCTTTGGTGTTGTATTCATGGTTGCCTGTAACATAGAAAACGGGTGAGCTTTTTGACAGCTCTGAAATAAGCGCCAATGAGTTGCTGTGATCTCTGCCTTCATCAAATATATCTCCGCACATCATTATTGCGTCAGGTTTATAAAAGGCAATCTTCTCGCACATAAGCGGGATTTCCTCCTCGCTTAGGCGGTCATGCAAATCACAGACAGCTATAATGCGAATAGGGCTTGGGATTTTTTTGCTTTCGATAGTATAGCTGCTAAATTCAATCTTGCTTTTGAATGCCCCTGCTAGCTGCATAAAAGCCAGCAAGGAAATAAGTCCGATGATAATGGGCAATAGCTTAGCCTTCCCCCGTTTTTTGTCGATAGCTGCGCTGCTCATGAGAGCATAATATCACTGCCGGCCGATAAAGGCTAGCAATCATATTATTCCTGCTTCATTTGCATGATATGTGCCTGGGCGGCTTGTATATAACTGGCTATAGCAAATATGCGCAATCTATGTTTTGCACTACAGGTTTGCTGCTTAGAGAAGGATTTTTAAATTGGGCACCGGGCAAACGGCAATCATAAACTGCCACGGGAATTTTGCTCAGATGGGAGCATGAGGCTCGAACCACTAGAAGCGCAGTTGAACCAGTCCCGACGGCATAAAACTCGTTGGCAAAGGGTCGGCTATGATTATTTGGCTGGAATAATTGCTAAAACAGCCGATTTATGCCATACTCCTTACATCTCATAAGAGCAATGCCGCTTTTTGCCCTCGCCTGAGAGGCAAGCAGGGAGTAAGGCTGGAGCCGACATTTTTATATCCACAATCAGGGTACTCCCTTTTCTTTAGATTACAGAAAGGAGGGCGGTGTTGTGCTGATAACAGGCGCCACATTGACAGAATATATTCATTTAAGACTGCTCGCGCGTGCGGCAGATGATTTACGTGGCATGGCCGTATCTGCTTTGCCTCGCCTGTCAAACGAATCAAAGGAGATGCAACCGTGAACCAATCAAGTAAAGTTCTCGAAACAAAATGGCATGAACCGCACGCTGGCTCTGATCTTCACTTCCATCCGCTGTTGGATAAATATAAAGGCCAAAATTACGCATTTTGCGGCTGTATGGCATTGATGATGCAATACTTAGAGGAAAGCAAAGATTATAGCTACTGGTTTTTCTCAGGCGTATCCGGCGACTGCTTCACACAAGTATACGGCCAAGACATAGCCAAGTGGTATCAATGCCTGTCGCACGCATGTTTCGATGAACGCCTGATAAAGCGCGTTTTTGATGCTTGCGGGTATGATTTCACATTTGTCAGTGCGGAGTCCTTTACCGCAAACAAAGAAAAATACCTCCAAAAAGTTGTCAGCCATATCGACCGTGATTTGCCGGTTATCGCTAAGGGGTTCAGTTTCCCATTTGGCGATAAGCTATGCCCAGTCGAGGAAATTTCATGCGTCGTAGGTTATGAAAACGGCGGGCAAACCTTGTTGTATTTACCGGATACTTCAGCTACTCCCACTCCATTCCCGTTGGATATTCCTTATACGCTCGTATTTTCCGAAGAAAAGAAGAAAACCCCGCCACTGCCGGAGGCATACGCTCAGGCGATTGCGAACATCCCATTGCTGAACTTGGCTTCGCCTCGGGATGGTGTATCATTTGGTGCGCACGCATTTCTTGACTGGGCGGATGCGTTAGAAAATGGGAAGTTTGACGATATTCCCGTTGAGGGCTTGGGCAACTGGCAGCATTACGGCGCGTATCTGTGTATCATCGCAACCAACGTGAGCTGTCCGCATTTCCTGAACAGAGCGAATGAGCTGTGCCCCGGCATAAAAGAGCTTCCAGCAATAAACGAAGCAATGGAAAAAATGCGCACGCATATAGATGAGCTTTGCAGCATTGAGGGTGGCTTTGGCATGGAGGAGCACAAACTGAAAGACCGCGAATTGATGCAGCCTGTCCGTGAGATAATTCGCAAGTACGCCGGGTTTTACAATGAGCTGCTGTCCGCTTTCAGATGAGGAGAACGCATATGCTTTCGCATAAATATCTCATTGCGCATATTGCAGGAATACTCGCATAGCGCTGTTTTCAGAGGCAAAATAGCTTCATGTTGCAAGCTTTGCTGCTTTGAGCAGGATTTTATAGTCTGGCACTGGACAAACGGCAATCAAAAGCTATAATAAATAATGCATGGGGAATTAGCTCAGATGGGAGAGCGTGTGGTTCGCAATCACAAGGCCAGGGGTTCGATCCCCCTATTCTCCACCAATAAAAAAGTTAGCTGAACCTGCTATGGCGATCGCTATCGCCAGCTGGCGGTTCAGCTTTATTGTATTGCAGAATGAGAGGATCATAATGCCGGGGCAAGATCGCCAAAGAAGGGATCGCTTTGATGAGATAGCTGCAAACTATGATCGAGTGAGGCCGCAATACCCTGCTGAGCTGTTTAGCGACATCTTTGAGTACTCAAAGATGTCCCCGGGAAAAAAGGCGCTGGAAATAGGGTCAGGCACAGGCAAGGCAACCCAGCCTTTTCTGGATGCCGGCTACACTGTTGACGCTGTGGAAATAGGTGCCAATATGGCTGCATTTATTCAGGAAAAGTACAAAGGCTACAGCAATTTCAACGTAATAAATGCCGATTTTGAGGACGCAGCACTAGAGGAAAACAGCTACAGCATTGTTTACGCAGCCACTGCATTCCATTGGATAAATGCAGAAATCGGATGCCCCAAAATGATTAGCCTTTTGCAAAGCGGCGGAGTGGCAGCTTTATTCAGGGTTAATGCTATTGCTGCATGCGGAGAAGACTATTATGAAGATATTCAAGCTGTATACGAAGAGCACTATTACAGCTTTTTTCAGGCTGGCGCCAGGCCGGCAGCAAAAACAAAAGATGATTTTAAAAAGCTCTCGGAAATCTTGCTTGCCTTTGGCTTCGAAAGCTTGGAGCAATATGGGTTTGGCGGTTTGTCAATGAAGGTTTACGATGCAACGCGGATTTTCAGCTCTGATGAGTACATTGCATGGCTTGACAGCATGTCTGATCACAGAAGCTTGCCTGAAGCAAATAGGGCTGCTTTGTATAGCGGCATCAAAGAATCCATTTTACGGCATGGCGGCAGGCATAAAGTGGACTTTATATACCAGCTGTATATGGGCACAAAGCCATGATATAAGAGCGCTTAGCTGCTTTCTGCAGAGGAAACAAGCTCGCAGCACGCTTTATCGCCATCCTTAGCTATCGCACGAATTATTCTTGCAATCTGCTTGCTTAGGTGTTAACAAAAATATTTTCTTGATAATTATTTATCGTAATACGATAAATAATTATCCTTAATCGATGTGTTTATGATACAATGGAAAGCGAATAAACTGCTTGGAGGCCTTTTTATGACTTCGAAGACGCTGTGCGCCTTAATGAGAATTGCCGTTATAGCAGTAGCGCTATGCGGCATTGCTATCGGCACTTGGGTCATCCCTTCACTTGGAAGCGCTATAGTTGCAGCAAATCCGGAATTTGCTGATTGGTATTTTTCATGGCTGGTTTTCGCTTGGGCAGTCGGGCTGCCCTGCTTTGCAGTGCTTTTGTTTGTGTGGAAAGTTGCTCTTGCCATAAAGCAGGATACTGTCTTCACCCTGCAAACCGCAAAGTGGATAAAGGCAGGCTCAATTATCGTGTTTTGCGATGCAGGGCTTTTCTTCATTGGCAATATCGCTTTGCTTCTTATGAACAAGAACCACATGGGCATCCTGTTCGTTTCATTGCTTGCTGATATCCTGGCGCTTTCCTTTGGGCTGCTTGCAGCAGTGCTCTCGCGCTATATCACAAAAGCTGCTGCGCTGCAGGAAGTGAATGATGCAATGATATGATTATTATCAATGTTGACGTTATGCTTGCGAAGCGAAAAATGAGCGTTACAGAGCTGACTGAGCGTGTAGGCATGACTATGGCCAATGTATCGCTTATTAAAAATGGCAAAGTCAAGGCGATTAAGCTTGAGACTCTCGACAAGATCTGTGAAGCCCTTGACTGCCAGCCGGGAGATATACTGGAGTACCGCAAATGATAAAGCTGCTAATGATCCAGCCTGAAAACAAAGAAATCAACAAGTTTCGCAGACTGCAGTTCAATAACTTCTCCCAAATTACTATTCCTTACCTGGCTGCATTCGTTGATGAGAGAAAGTATGAAATTACCCTTATTGATGAGTACAGCCAAAAGATACCTTATTCAAAGAGATTTGATCTGGTTGCCATTACAGTAAATACGCCCAATGCCATGCATTGCTATGAAATAAGCCGCCGCTTCAGGCAGAAGGGATCAGATGTCGTATTTGGCGGCCCTCATGCCACGCTGCTGCCTGGCGAAGCCAGTGCCCATTGCGATTATTTGGTTGCAGGCGAAGCAGAATCATCCTGGAAGCAATTCCTTGAGGATTACTGCATCGGGGCAGCTCTCAAGCGCTATGAGTCTGACAGACCTCCTTCTCTTGAAGGATTGCCAGCCCCCCGATGGGATTTGCTTAAACGCTCCAGCTTGATGAAAGGCGCTGTCTTTGCCAGCAGGGGCTGCCCTTACAGCTGCCGCTATTGCAACCTCAAGCAGATTTACCATGATTGTTATCGGAGCAGGCCTGTTACAGATGTTGTATCAGAGATAAAAGCTATGCGCTCGCTGTTTTTCGTATTTTGGGATGACAATTTTTTTGCACGCAATAATTATGCGAAACAGTTGCTGCAAGCGCTTGCGCCGCTTAAGCGCAAATGGGCAGCCCAGGCTACCTTAAAAGACTGCAATGACGACGGGCTTCTTCGGCTTGCAAAAGAAGCCGGGTGCATGTATTTGTTTGTGGGCCTTGAGTCATTTACTGAAGGCTCACTTGGCGACGCCGGAAAAGCAGTGAACCGCATTTGCGAGTATGAGCAAGCTATAAAGCGCATACATTCGCATGGGATAATGGTGCAGGCTGGAATCGTCTTTGGGTTTGACAGCGATGATGCCAGCGTGTTCGCGCAAACGCTTGAAGCTTGTGAAAGGCTTGGCATAGACGGGGTTACTGCCAGCATTCTTACGCCATTTCCGAAAACGCCCATATACGAGCAGTATAAAGCGCAAGATCGCCTTTTAAGCGAAGACTGGAGCATTTATAACAGCAAAACTGCCGTCGCATTCGCACCAAGGCTCATGTCCCCCGAAGAGCTTTTTGAAGGGTATAGCTGGTTCAGGCGTGAATTTTACTCGCTAAAGTCATTTGCCAAGAGAATGCGCATTTCGAAAACTAATGTTGCTGCGAACTTTATTATTAACGCCGGATATAAAATGGGAATTAATCGGCAGGCAGGGTTTGTGAAAAAGATAACTATTAATGCTGTCTATGCTATTGGGGTTTTTATAGCGGTGGCACTGGCTGCTATTGCGCTGTTTGGCCCGACTGGCTATATAGACGCCAAAGCAATGCTGCCGATTACTTATAGGGAGCAGGCATTTTGCGGGCTGGCTTTTGGCAGCTTGCCAATGCTATTTGCCAGCTCGGCTTTTTACAGCGCAAATGCCAACAGCAGCAGGCTAAATAACAAGGGATATGCTCTGCTTGTTTTTTCGCCATTGCTTGTATGCTCTGTGTGCGCTTTGCTAATAGCATTTTGGATTCTTGCAGGGATCGTTTCTATGCTGGCTTAAGTTTTTTATCAGCTTATCATCGCCTGTAGCCTGAACTGATAGCCTTGGTTTTGCAGGCATCCTTGCATGCCCCGCAGCGTATGCATTCTGCGCTGTTCGGGTTCTGGCGAATATTTGCCTGCATCGGGCAGATTCGGCTGCACTCCATGCAGTTAGTGCATAAGCTGCCATCAATACTGTATGAATAAAGAGATACTTTATTTAGCATTGCATATATTGCCCCCAGAGGGCAGGCATATTTGCAAAAGGGCCTAAAGGTTGCGGTCGAGAGAATTAAGGTCGCCGCGAGTATCGCCAGCTTCCATGAAAACAGAAATCCTGCAGCTTTTCTAAGAGCAGAGTTAAGGATTAAAAGCGGTATTCCTGCCTGCAGGGTGCCGGCAGGGCATATAAGCTTGCAAAACCAGGGTTGGCCGCCTCCGGCAGCATTTGGAATAGCAATAGGAAGGATGATTGCAAAGGCGAGCACGAAGTATTTTATGCTTCTTAGGAATTTCATGTATTTCGGCGCCTCTTTTGGCTTCTGCCGGGCCGGCGCTTTGTGCAAAAGCTCCTGCAAAAGCCCGAATGGGCACAAAAAGCCGCAAACAAGCCGCCCGAACAGCATTCCGGCAATAATAAGATAGCCATATACATAAAAAGAGAAGTAATACCCTGCATTTGAAAGAACCGCCTGCAAAGCGCCCATAGGGCAGGATGCAACGCTTGCAGGGCAAGAATAGCAGTTAAGGCCGGGAACGCACAAAGCCTTCAGCTTGCCCCTGTATATGCTGCCGCTAACAAGGCCATAAACATTGCTATTAGTAATCGCAGCAAAGCCTGCCTGAATAGCTCTCCTTTTTTTTTGGGCTTTATCCAATGCCTATGCACTCCAGGCATATATAAACCGCTTTGCGCAGAATAATGCCCGCTTCTCCCCGCATTACGCCAATACCGGCGAATAATATGCCTGTAGCGAGCAAAACAGCCTGTATTGCCTTTCTGCTAGAGTTCGCTAAGGGCTTCATTTATTATTTCGCTCCAATCATCAAAGCTGTGTGCGCCTATTTCTGTAACAATGACCTTGCCTGAACTGTCGACAATAAAAGTAGTAGGAAAGAATTCCATGCTGCTGATAAACGCTTTCGCAAGCGTTTCGTCAGGCAGTATAACTGTATAGCTGGCATTGGCGCTGCCCATAAGCTTTATTGCATTGTTTATCACGCCTTCTATTGGCAGCCCGAGATCGGTAATTGCATCCTGCAATATCCCCACTACCTGCACGCCTTGGCTTGAGAAGCTCTCTGAGATTTTTTGCAGTTCAGGAAGCTCATCTACGCAGGGGGAGCACCAGGTTGCCCAGACATTCATTACTGTAAGCCGGTTGCTCTCATACACTTTGCCGTCTATTGAATTGCCATATAAATCAATAGTGTCTATAGATCTGAGTTTTAGGGTTGATGCCTGGCTGCTATCATTCCTGTTGCAGGATCCGGCTGCGATTATCAGCAGAATAATTGCCAGCAGCCTTGCTTTGTTTGGTTTGTCCATTTCTACCTCTTGCAGGCAATCTGTGCGCTGCATTATCGAAATCTGTATTTCAGCATTTATGCCAACTGCCTCATGCTTATAAATGCTGGCAGCATTGCCTTTGTTATTATAGCATTAGCAGCACCAGGCTGCAAAAAAGCGGATGCATGGGGCCTAGTAACAGGCTGTTATGCAAATGCAAGCAGCCTTGGGGTTTATGCCTATTTGTGCTTACAGGGCAGCCTTGTGCACAGCAGCAACAAAGGCGAAGCTTGTAAAGCTGCCTTTGAAACCCCCAACGTTAATCAATATGAATTCCAGATTCCTTGCTTGCCAAACGCCTTACAGGAAAGGCATGCACACCCTGCCCCCTTATGCTGATATCGTCTTTTTAGCTATTGCATTGAAGGCATTATGGCTTGGCCTAAATTGATTTTGAATGCTATCTGAATTTATCGAAGGCCAGCCGGCAGGCAACAATATAATTCACGAGTTTGCCCAACAAAACAGGGCAAATTTCTCTGGGCATCTTTATTTTTTGTCGAAATGCTAAAAAATGCTACATTATCTAGGGTCTTTTCTTATTGACTTTTCATGGAATTTTAATATAATAAATTAATATAAAATGAGATCATATTGATTCTAATATCTATTTGATTTTCGCGATATTTTATAGTGTATCAATGGCAAACGCGCAATATGAACGCATAGATATACAATTAATAAAAGAAAACAAGGAGATTGAAGCACCGGCCTTCGTAATAAACCGGAAACTATTATTCAAAAGGAATTGAAGATGGACACAAACAAGAAGATTGCCTCAGCTATAATTGCTACGATTATGGCGCTATGCTTAATTGCCGCGCCATTGTCAGCGCTCGCTGCCCAATCCATCAACATTGACAGCCTAAATGCAGGTGAAGTCGGCATTAGGACAGAGAATGTGCAAATGGTTAAGTGCGGCCATGAGTTTAGCTTTGATATGGTTCTTGATGCTAAATTCAATGTTAACGTTCTGAACAAGATAACAAAGAAGCCATATGATGTCGTATTGGTTATCGACAGAACAGGCAGCATGGCAGGCACCAGGATGCAAAAGGCAATACAAGCTGCCAGGGATGTTGTAGGGGTGGTATATGACTACAACACAGGCACCGGCATATATGCCAACACAGGAGCGCTCACTGATGGCGCAGGCAGCAAAATTGGCATAGTCACATACTCCACAAATGTTGCAACCCTTCAGGCCAGCTACACTTTTGGCGGCGGAGTAGGGGCGCTTATGGACCCGACCAGCAGCAAAACCCAAATTCAAAATGCTATAGGCACGATAACAGCCAGCGGAAACACAAATATTTCTGAAGGCATAAAAGCTGCCAAAGATTTGCTGGACAGCAGAACCGGGGCTGACAAAGACAGGCCGGGATACATTATTCTAATGTCTGACGGCGAAGCAAATGAGCCATATCCCCACCCTGCAGGCGCCCCGCACAGCAATGTTGCTATTGCAGGAAAGCAAATTGGCGACTTTTTAATTAGCGAACTGGGCGGAACAGCAGATCAAAATTGCCTTCCGACATCAACAAGCCATACATGCAATTCATCTGCTACTGTCTTAAGGGCTATTGAAGCGCATAACCAGGGCTACACTCTTTATTCTGTAGGCTTTGAGCTCACTCAGGGAATGGCTATGGCTGAAGACACCTTAAGAAGGGTTGCTTCAGTTGGGCAGGGAGAATACTATAACGCCAACACAGGCAACATCGGCGACAAGTTTAAACTTATAGTTGACACCCAGATTACTGAGGAAGTAAACCCTGTTGCCAACAATGGAGTGCTTAAGTATGTTGCTCCGGCAGGGTTTGCAATTCAATCGGTTACTTTATCCGACACCTTTAAAAATGGAAAGCCGAACCCTTCTATCGCAAATGACAAAAGCTCATTCCAGATAAACATAGGCGATGTATTTGTAGCGCGCCACACAGTTTCCGTAACGATAAAGGCGGCTGACACATACATGCCTGGCAAAGCTGCCATTATGGGCCCAGGCAGCGAATACAGGTTTGAAAACGTCGTTCAAAACATCATTCAGGTACCAGGCTACTATTCAGGCAGCGATCCCCGCTACAGCATAGACCTTGCTACATGGGCCAATGCAGAGATTGAAGTGCTGCCTCTAGCCAGAAACGCAACTGCAACCCTGGCTGCGCCTCCTTCTGTTGCCCTTGACGCGCCGCAGGCAGGCCAAAACAATGTTTTTGTTTTGTCGGCAAGCGACCTGGGAAGCGCAATATTCCCGCAAAGGCCAGCAGGAGCGCTTGTTGGCAGCGGAAATATCGTTAATGCCAGCGGCGACAGGATCGGCACGTACGAGAATGCAAGCGGAGGGATTCTGCTGACTTTGGACGAAGCCATTGAATCAGGGTCATTCGTTGAGGGGGCAATCGAGTACAGGTATGAAGTCAACGGCCTTACAAGCTGCCCTGCTTACGCCAATGTAAAAATGGCTATAAGCGAGCCTAGCGTTCCATCAGAAATAACAATCATCAAGTCAATTGATGGAGATCCTCTGGAAGCAACCTTCTTCTTCCAGGCGCTTTACGAAGCAGTAAACGGGCCTCAGGTTACCAATGATATAATGATTTCTACGCTCGATAAGGCCGGAAGCGCCAAGCTGCCGGTAGCAGCCGATTTCTCAGGGACTGTAGCGATTAGAGAGGTCGTCAACCAGGACTTAACCGGGCTTGGCAAATGGGCTTTCGATGAGAGCATATATGTCTTTGCGTATGTAGACGGCAATCTGGTTAGCGCAATTAAGGATGGCGCTGACATACCCCTTGAAGCAACAGCTGAGTTTGTCAATACATTCGTAATCGGTGTTGTGTCTCCATCAACCGGAGATCCTTCAAGCCTTATGCTAATGGCAGGGGCTATGGCTGCCTCAGCTATAGCGCTGGCAACAATCCACATGAAAAGGGCACGAAAGTCAAGTTAGCGGCACACGCACCATACCGAAAAGGGGCTCTTTTAAGAGCCTCTTTTCGAATACAAAGCATATTGCCCGACCAAGCAGTATGCTACAGGGAGTTATAAATGAATAACAACAAGCGCAAACACATAGCTGCGCTATGCCTTTTCGCAGCCGCATGCCTTTGCATTTTGGCGTCATGCGCTGAAAACACAAGCAAAGATTGCTTTATATGCGGAAACAGCCGAACAAAAAAATTCACCACATCCAATGGCACAGCCAGATACTACTGCAAAAGCTGCTATTCCAAATGCGCATTCTGCGGAGAAAAAGCAAAAAGCAGCTACACGAACCTTTTAGATTTTCATATATTCGTCTGCAGCAAGCACAAACAGCTCTAACAGGGCTGCTTGAAATTTCATATAAACTGCCGCAGCCATCTTTTGCATTCGCATGCAAAGAGCGCTATTGCCCTATTCAGGGTTCATCACCTGCCAACAGGCACTGGTGCCTGGCTTATGCAATATAGCCAGGAGCAGCACTCGCTATGCTGCAAATAGGCGAAACGAGCAAGAAATGGCGTAAAAGCGCAGCAAAAAAGCAGAAAGGGAGGCTTGCCAGCAAAGCAAACATCCCTTTATTTTTTACGGCATCTGCAAGAATTCTGCCGCTTCAAACGCCAAAGGCGTTAAGCGGCGAGATGAATTGCGGCCAATGCGAAGCAATTAAGTTATAGCAAAGTAATCTTTTGCTTTCTTTATCAGCTCCGGTATGTCTAGCTGCTGAGGGCAAACATCAACGCATGTGCGGCACTCCGAGCAATCAAGGTTAGGCCCCATTCGAAGCATGTTGCGAGCGCTTATTTCCCTTGAGTTGTATCTTATTGCATTGTTGTATGCACTAAAAAGCTGTGTTATAGCCACCTCATTCGGGCACTCTTCAGAGCAATAGCGGCATGAGGTGCAGTCTATGGTGTTAAGGGATTCGAGCATATCCTTCAGCTCTGTGCAGAACTGCCTTTCAGAGTCGCTGAAGCTTGTTGCCAGGCTTGATGCGCTTATGGCGTTCTCCTCTACCTGGCTCATTTCATTCATGCCTGAAAGCGCAGTTAAGACCTCATCGTGGCTAAGCACGAACCGCAGGGCAATTTGCGCCATTGACATATGGCTAAGGCCGTACTTTGCTTTAAGGGTATCTACATTCTCTCCTGATATGCTTGCCAGCTGGCCGCCTTTTAGCGGCTCCATTACGACAACACTTACGCCTTTGGATCCGGCATACCGCAGCCCTTCCAGCCCCGCTTGGATATCGACATCCATGAAGTTGAACTGGATCTGGCAAAAGTCCCAGTTGTAACTGTCGATTATGTGTTTGAAATTGTCCAGGCTGTCATGAAATGAGAAGCCTGCATGCCTTATCCTGCCTTCTGCCTTCAGCTTATCCAGGAACTGCGGCATCCCCTTTTCAACGCCGTCATCCCATAACTGGCCCCTAAGCCCATGAAGCAGGTAAAAATCGATATAGTCTGTCTTCAGCCGGCTTAGCTGATCTTCAAATATGCTATCCATGTTGCCTTGTGAAAGATGGCCGAACATTGGGTATTTTGTGGCTATATTTACCTTGTCGCGAACGCCATTTTTGCTAAGCACTTCGCCGAGTGCCACTTCCGATTTTCCGCCGTGGTAGAAGTAGGCAGAGTCGAAATAGTTTACACCCAGCTCAATGGCGCGCATTGCTATCTTTTCTGTCTTGTCCATATCAATATTCGTTTGCTGCGGCCCTGACTGCGGCAGGCGCATAAATCCGAAACCCAGCTTTGATATTTTATTGCCTTTAAAATTCGTGTACTCCAAGTATTTACCTTCTTTGTCTGTTATGTTGCTCCACTCCAATTAATGTTAATCCGAAGAAAGAGCGCTTTCAAGCTTTTTTAGCGCATTTTTTGCATAACTTGGGCTTATGCAATTTCTTGTTTTCGCAATATATTCTAATGCAAAGCTCAGATTATTACTATTTTAAGAATGTATAGCCAAAAGCGCGCCATTCGCAAAATTGTTGCCCTTTACGACAGATAGCCTCTATAATTATTACAGGATAAAACAATTCATTGCCATAATATACAGGAGGAAAAATTGAAGAAGTGCATTCAACAGAAAGTGCTTGTATGGGCCATAATGGGCTTTTCAGTAGGAATATTTACTTGCACACCCCTAGCTTTGTATAATGCTATTAATCCACGCCTTATTATGGTTTCACTATTATTAGGCGCAGTTTCGAGCGCTATTGTTTCGGCGAGCGCCTTTTATACAAAGGTAGTTGAGCTTACAGAAGGCAAAAGGCTGGCTTTAGTTGCCTTTTGCGCGGTTAATGCGCTTGGCTGCATGTTTGTATGCGGATGGAACTGCAACAGCAAGCTGGGCGGCGCATATGCTGCTGTTTCATTCTTAGCAGCTGCTGCTATCATCAGCATTAGCCAAAGGGCGTACTTTATGCTTAAAGCCAACCGTTAGAAATTTTTAAATCGATGCAACAAAGCGCGGCTTGCTGCCCACTTGCTTTATAGGAAGGCAGCGCAGCTTTATGGAGGCATATATGGCTGAAGAAGCCTTGCTCGCTGCAAAAGCAAGAGATGGAGATATGGGAGCATTTGGGGAGCTTTATAGCATAGTTTATAAGGATCTCTATAAATATGCGCTTTATTCTCTGCGCAATCCTGATGAAGCCGAGGATGCTGTTTCAGACTGCATATCTGAGGCGATAAAGGGCATTAAGGGCCTTAGGGATGAGTCGCTGTTTCGCAAGTGGATTTTCACTATTCTATACAGGACAGTAAAGAAGCGCTTTAAGGCGCGCTACAATAGCGCTGTGTCCATTGAAAGCTTTCCGTTTGAAATTACCGGCGATGAGGGGTTTGATGAGGGCCTGGCAGAAGCTGTAAGCGTTTATTCTGAGCTAAGCAAGCTATCGGCTGATGAGCGGCAGATTGTGCTGCTGTCAGTCGTTGGCGGCTATAGCGGCCTGGAAATAGCCCAAATGGCAAAAATGCCCCATGGAACTGTGAGATCAAAGCTTTCCAGAGCCCTTGCAAAACTGAGGGGAGCTTTGTCCGATGATACAGGAGGCAAGAATTGAATAGCCTTAATGATGATAATGCCAATATAGATGCAGACGCTGTAAGAAAAGCGCTTGAGCCTTTAGATAAATATATTGAGGTTCCGCTTAAGCTTTTGCCTGAAAATATAGCCGGCAGGGCGCCGGAGCCAAAGAAAAGGCGGAGGCTTTCTGTCGCTGCAGCGCCCGTATTTGCTGCAATGGCATTAGTTGCTATTTTAGCTTCTCGGCTGGTGCAGCCATTTACGCTGCATTCTTCGAGCTCACCATCCCCGATCGCGCTTTATCCGGAGGCATTTTATGAAGAAGAAACTGCAGCGGATGATGTTGTAGAACAAAGCGCTAACGGCTCATACGCTTATGGCAGCGGCGCAGGCGAAGCCGACGAAAGCCGTGCATCAAACGGGCTATACTCGATATTTGCATCAGCGGGATATATACACATATATTCCAATGAAAACACTGAATACGAAACAACTATAGCAGCCTATGATGGCGAGGCCATTAAGCAAGCTGCAATGCATGGGAGCAATCTGGTGATAGTTTCTGAAAGCAGCAATAGAGCATATATAAGAATCTATGATATCTCCCAGCCGAAAAAGCCGCCACTTTCAAGGGAGTTTATGCTCGAGGGCGCCTATATTGGCTCCACCGTCTCAAATGGCACGGTTTATCTTCAAACGGTAATTATGTATGAAGAAGGCCATATACCGCCGATGTATAAAGACTCTGCTTTTGGCAATTCAGCTATGCATTTTTCAGATGATGAAATGATAAACTATATGCCAAACATGGCAAGTGGCCAATACTCAGCCCTAAGCGCAATTGTGATTGGCAGCGAATTGCCGGCTGAGAAGATCGCGCTTGCATATACAGGCGAAGAATATCTAATGGAAGAGAGCCTGATTGCACTCCACTCCGTATGGGATAGCAAGATAACGAATGTGCCACCCGTTGCACAGGGGTTTGGCGGCCTGTTCAAGGCGATGGAGGCGCTAAAATTGCTGGCGCAGCAACAGAGCATGTTAAAGCGCTAACTCCAGCTGTGGTTGTCTGCACACAGCTCGTGCAGCAGCCCGAAGTTCGCCAAGAGCCTGTCTTCGCATAGCAAAAGAGCATGCCAAAAAGGCCGCGGCAGGGCCCAGCTTGAGTTGTGCCGGTCGCATGTAAATAAACCGGCTCAGGCCATTCGAATGCTGCTTTGGGCCAGAAACTGCATCGATTGCTTCATTGCGGCTATTTTTGGCTTAGCAGCTCCCACTGGCACTTTGTTATGGCATAATGGGCACAGTCCCGAAATTCGCCTTTTACTTTCATTTCCTGCACCATTATGCCCTCAAGGCTCATTCCACACTTAGCCATTACCCTGCCAGAGGCTTCGTTTCCTATAAAGTGATAGCCCTCTACACGATTGAGCTCCAGCTTTTCAAAGCAAAGGCGTATAATAGCTGCCAAAGCTTCGCTCATATATCCCCTGCCCCAGTAGCTTCGGTTCAGAACATATCCAAAGCTTGTCTTTTCATGCTCCAGATCAGGACGTATGTCTATTGCGCCTATGCATTTTTTGCTCTCATTATGCTCTATGGCGTATATTCCAGGCCTTGACCAGTAGTAGTTGTATATAGAGTCTTTGGCTTCCTGCAGAGAGTTTAGCCCATCCCAGACGAGATACTCAAGCGTTTGCGGATCGCTGGCATACTCATATAAATCCCTATAGTCATTTGCAGCGAACTTTCTGAGTGTGATGCTTTTCAGATTTATGGTTTCGTTCCCATAAAGAACTTCATTGACATTCTTAACCATTAGTGCCCCACAGTCTCTTGCAGCATCAGCGCAAGTGTTTTATCATTATAATATCTTGGCAAAACATGCTTGGCAAGCGCATATATAAAATGCTGAAAGCCAAGGCTGCTTTTGCGCCTATTTAGCTGGAAAGGATATTAGTATGGGCAAAGAGCAAATGCTGCGCGATCCTGATGCTGCCTTGACAAGCGAAGCTATTATGCATGCGCTTGGCAATGAAGCCTACAAAGCATACATTGAGTTTGTTGAAGAGCTTG
>WRIY01000036.1 GCA_009782515.1 Eubacteriaceae bacterium | reverse complement strand
AGCCCATCAAAGAGCGCTTTAGGGGAGCCGATTTCAAGAAAGCTTTTAAGCATGTTCATATTCAGGCTCTTTCCAAAGCGCCTGGGGCGCAAAATGAGCTTTGATTCGCTCATATTGCCCAAAACCTCAGCTATGAACATCGATTTGTCAACAAAATAGCAGCCATTTATGACTGTTGGGAAGTCGTCAGTGCTAATCGGCAAATTCTTCTTCATGCAAACCTCCAAGATTAATATAGCAGAAGCAGCACTTTCATGCAAAAACGGATATGTTGAGAGCCGTGCTTCGTTATTTTAATGCGCTGCCAAGCCGCAAGCTATTAAGCAATGCAAAGTGCATATTTCAATAGGAGGCTAGCCGTGATGGATGGTTGGCAAGCAGCATAAAAATGACGATAATGGCCAAGCGCTGCGCTTGGTGCTGCTAAGCTATAGGCTTGTCGGCAGCTGCTTATAGCGCTAATAGAAATAAACAAGAAGGCGCATATCTTTTGCCCTGCCAGCCAATTTCCATTTAGAGCCTTCAAAACCTATTCTTGAATTATTTGGCATTCTTTGCTACACTATAATTGAATATTATTTGTAAAATTAGTTTTTGGGAGGGGTGAGGGCAATGGCCTAATTGCATCGGCTGCAAACGCGCTCTGATTAATCGCAATTGATACATTAGGAGGGTATTATGGAGGAAAAAAAAGCTCAGCAAATGACTAACCTTGCTACGTGGATGTTCTTTTTGAATTACTTCACACAATTCTTTGGCTCTGCTGTAGCAGGCAGCTTTATGAACCTTTTCATGACTAATTACATGCTGCTCACCCCAATGGTGGTTGCAGGTGTGCTGACAGTGGGAAGGGCAGTTGATACCGGCTTGTCCTTAATAGCCGGAAGCGTCGTACAAAAAATGAATTTCAAAACAGGGCCGTACCGTACATGGCTTTTAATTCATGCGCCGCTTTTGATAATCGGCAATTTCATGATGTTTTTGAACCCTGATCTTCCCGGAAACGGCAAGCTGTGGTTCTTTATTGCCGGCTACATTATAAGGACACTGCCAGTGAACTTTGTTTTTGCAGCGCAAAATACTCTGGTTACAGTCGTTGCCGGCGCTGACAGCAATAACAGAATAACGTTGAACGCGAGAAACTCTCAAGGCATGAATGCAGCAACAATAATCACCTCAGCGGTTACAATAACCTTTATTAACTACTTCAACTCAAGGTTTGCTGATGGCCGCGGGTATTTGATCGTAAGCATGATCTACCTGACGCTTCAATTTGTCGGACAGGTTGTCGTATACATCTACCTTGCGCCATACGACAAATATGACCCTGATCTCAAAAGAGTGCAGGGAAGCTCAAAGAACGTTGGAATGGGGCTTGTATATGCAGACACTTTCAAAAATCCTTACATATGGCTGCTGATATTTATTGCTCTATTCTTCAATTTGTCATACTTCACAATTGTGCCAAACGCTGTGTATGTTTTCACCTATGCCATGGGAAATATGAACTTAATGGCACTAAACAACACTATAACCAGCATCGTAGGCCTTGGCATCGCATTCATAGCGCCACCGATAGCCAAAAAGCTTGGCAAGAGGAATTCAGTGCTTATCGGAAACCTTTCAGGAGCGATATTCAACACCTGCCTTGCTCTTTTTGGCGGCACCAGGTTTCCGCTGTTTCTGGCAATCAGCATATGTATGAGGCTCTTTGCAGGGCCTGGCGGAGTTGTCGGCCTTAACCTGTGGATGGATGCAGCAGAGTACCAGATGTACAAGACCGGCAGGGACTCAAGGCCGTTCATACTATCGCTTAACTCTATCTGTATGAGGGTTGCGCAGCTCATAGCGTCATTCTCAACTGCATGGGTTCTCATTTTCTGCGAGTATGTTTCCTACGGCCCGGGCGATGTGCGCCTGAATCCGCAAAAGCTGGTTTGGGGCATTTATGGCATAGCAGCAGTTTGCAGCCTTTGCCAATTCATTGGCTATGTGCTGTTTCGGATTACAGACGAGCAGTCAGCAGAGTATGCTGAGCACAACCGCAAGATGCTTGCCGAGAGGGCTGCCGAGCAGGCTAAAGAAGGCGAGCCTGCATAGCATTTCGCTCTTGGGCAAAATTGCAGTGGCCATAACAAACGAAAGAAGGCATTCACCTGCTATGTATCAGATGAATGCCTTTTGCCATAATGGCATGTTCTGGATATTTATATGTTCACTACATTGATGCAAACTTTTTGCGGGAGTACTCGTACAGCTCCTCACTAAAAGCAGGGTTCATGCCAGCAGGGGAGAACCCAACTGTGCATGGCTTGCCGGCTACTGCAAACCTGTCAACGAAATCCCTTGCAGCTTGGCGGTAAACTTCCTCCGGTGCGCCTTCCGGCACTGGATCAGGGCTAACGCCGACAATAATCCTGTCGCCATATCTTTCCCAAAGATCTCTTGTATTGTTCATTGTCTGAGGCTGCCACTCTTCGAAACCGGCTTCTATGAATAGTTCGACTCTGTCTTCAACATGCCCGCATGAGTGCAGTGATGTATAGCGGCCTTTGCTGTGTATATGGTTGCAAATCTGCTTCATGAATGGCAGGAAGAGCTTTCTTGCGATTTCCTCTGAGAAGAAAGGCGCTTTCTGGCTGCCCCAGTCATCATGCACGTTGATGCCGTCAAGGCTTGGGAAATGCTCAACCATTTTGTCGATGACTCTGCATCCGAGGTCTGTCAATGCTTGGAACAGCTCCATAACAGCATCCTGCTGCTCTTCGTCTACAAGCGCTATGGCAGCATTTTCAAAGTCCATGAATGATATCAGGCGCTCAAACCAAAAGCCGTTTACGAGCGAAACTATCGGGGCAAACCTTGTGTCTATCTTTGTGTCTTCGGCAGCTTTTGCCCAATCCCATTCGTCAATGTTAGGGATTATAACCTTATCTTTCCATTCATTGGCATCTGTAAACAGGGGGTTGCCGCCGCGGGTGATCGAACCGCCTGAGGTAGCCTCAAATTCCCAGAAGCGCCCGAAGGCGTCGCTTATGTCCCTTCCTCTGCCAAGGTTGGTGTTGTAAAGATCAGGATGTACCATTGCTGTGTCGAATCCGCCCGGCAGCCAATAAGGCTTCTTGTCATAATACAGGGCGCGTGTATTTTCGCGAGGGTTAACAGGCGTGTTGTAGACTGGTATGCCAGGGCCGCCAAAGAAACCAGGCCTTTCGTCTACGACCCTTCGCTCATGCTTGGAATAAGGTATAGATCTTTGCATTTTCATTCCTCTTTCGTATAATTATTGATATGTTAATTGTATTAGCCAATAGGAAAAGAGCGCTAGGCGCATGCCGGATTGGCTCTTTGGGAAGGGCAACGCTATGCTTAGCCCATCGCTAATTATACTGGCTGTAACGATTCTAGCATATTTGAACCTCTTTCAACAATATCAAGTTTTCTGTGAGGCCCGTGTTTGGGAATTTCGTCTATATTTCATTGCAACTATAACAATATTGGCATGTTTGGCTATTTCTACAATATGTTCAGGCAGAAAGCCCCCTCTTTTGATTCCCGCCAAAGCGATCTTCAGAACAAAAAGCAGCAGCGAATATTAAAGAATGTTTCGTCTGTTTTTCCGCTATAGCATGAACAGTGCTTCAGCCATGCCGGCATTTATACATATGATGGAGTGGCCGAGCCTATTCGCCTTCCTCTTCTTAATCATCGTAGCCGTCTTCATCATCTTCATAATAGCCAAAATAGTCATCATCGTCATCATCATCCCCATATTGGCTTACTTCACCGACGCTTCTTAAAACAATTGGCATATCAGTTTGCTCTTCAGTGTAGCGAAGAACCTTTATTGTGAAACGCCATTCGTCTCCATAATCGAAAAGGTAAAGGAATTTGGCGCCTTTTTTCAAGCGGAACCTCGATAGCTTTGCTTCACTCGAATACCCGCGCGCCATGCTGAGATCGCATAAGCTGCATACATACTCCATGCTTGAATCCCATGCTCTGTTGTTCATGAAGAAAGAATGCAAATGGTCATTGTCAAATTGAAATGATTTCAGTATTGCTGTACTCAAATCTTCCAGCGTATTTTCAACGCCTAATTGTATATGCCGGTAATAACCTGTTCCCAGCGATACGCTGAGCACAATCGACTGGCTCATAGATTCCCTCCTGGCCTTTCTTAATATTTGCGTCCGGCTTATGCACGTTTGGCCGCTGCCGTACGCGGCAGCTGTTTAAGCGCTTTTGCCGCATTAAGCAGGCATTCTGCTTTTCCATTTGCCCACCGCTATGCCAAAACCCTCAAAGCGCGCCGGTAATGAGCGAGGGCGATGAATGCATCTAATATAGGGTTATCATAGCAAATGTCGGAAAACAAGGCAAAATGCAAATAAATAGTATTTCCCTGCATTCGCAGCAACTCCAAGCTAAAGCGAACACATGCTCCCAAACCCATAAATCTTATATAAGGTTGACATATATACTGCATAAATGTATATTGGCATTGACATGAAACGGCGGGATAGATTGCGGAATTAATCGATGCTTGCCGGTATAATTGCATAACGCAAATTTAAAGCTTTGAGCTATTTCAGCTTTGAAATGAAGCTGCAATGCCTAATGCCAAAGCAGCGCTGATATTTGCCCATTTATATGCGCCAAATATCCGTAAAGCCATATAGCCGCCATCAGCGCGAAAGCGCCGGCAGCTGTGCAGCCGGTTTTTGCATATAAGGCTGCAGCAGCGCCGGATTTATATAATATCGCGATCCGGCTCATCATAGGATAGGAAAAACAGGAGCAAACTTAAAGTGTATAATAATATTCTTGACACCATAGGAAATACCCCTATGGTAAAAATCAGCCGCCTTAATACGAACCCGAATGTAAACCTGCTGGCAAAGCTTGAAGGCTTTAACCCGACAGGGAGCATTAAAGACAGGATCGCTTTAAAAATGATAGAGCAAGCGGAAGCAGACGGCGTACTGACAAAAGACAGGACTATTATTGAAGCAACATCGGGCAATACCGGCATCGGCCTGGCAATGATTGGGCGGGTAAAGGGGTATAAGGTCCATATAGCCATGAGCGAAGCAGTATCCATAGAGCGGCAAAAAATGATCAAGGCTTTTGGGGCAGAGATTATTCTTACGGATCCGGACAAAGGCACTGACGGCGCGATACTTAAGACTAAAGAGCTGCTGGCAGAATATCCGGACATGTATTATAACCCCAACCAGTATTCAAACGAGACTAATAAGCTGACTCATTACTACATGACAGCTGAGGAGATATGGAACCAATCCGGAGGCGAGGTCACTCACTTCGTATCCGGCATAGGCACATCGGGAACTATAATGGGAGTTGGCATGGGGCTAAGGGAGAAAAACCCATCAATCAAAATAGTGGAGGCCCATCCGGTTGCAGGCCATTATATTCAAGGCTTAAAGAGCATGGAAGAAGCTATTGTGCCGGAAATATACGACCCGTCCAAAATCGACATCAGCTATAAAATAGAAACAGAAGCAGCTTTTGAAATGTCGCGCAGGATAGTTGATGAAGAGGCAATATTTGTCGGCATGAGCAGCGGGGCTGCCATGCTTGCCGCTCTTGAAGTGGCAAAAGAAATAGATTATGGAACAATTGTTGTAATTTTGCCAGACCGAGGGGAAAAATACTTGAGCACCGCACTGTTTAATGTATAAAAATATGATTTAAAACACAAAATGCCATGTTTTTCGTGGCATTTTGTGTTTTTTTGTGCAATAATTGGCACTCAATTATAATATTTGTGAACTGTAGCCAAAAGCTGCAAAAATATATCCAATAATATCATTTGACAGAATGCATTTTATCAATTATCATATTTTTAAGAATTTATTTTATATTCAGCTATCGGTTCTGTATTCCGATTTATACAAACTATGAATTTCTATTTTAAAGGAGGATGTTGAGAAAAAATGGCATTTAAATGGACAGGCTGGCTGTAGCGCAGCTTTGTACAGCCAAGCAAACAAGCAAGAGCCTGCTGATGTATTAATATCCTGTCCAATTAGAAGCGGCCCTACACAAAAGCTGCAGGAAATAAATATCTTAATTCGGACATTTGCAATTTATTAAGCCGAAATTTATTCAACGGAGGAAAACAATTTGTCTAATGCAACAGTACAGCAATCCGGCCTTGACAAGAAAGTTCCATGGCTATTATTCCTTGACAACTTTGCACAAGGGCTAGGCATTGCAGTTACACTTACCTTCATGAACATGTTCATGACAAACTTCCTGATGATGACGCCAATCGCTGTCGCCGGAATACTTACAGTCGGGCGCCTGGTCGACCTGTTTGTATCAATGATCTCAGGAAGCATCGTTCAGAAGGGCAACTTAAAAACCGGACCGCTAAGAACATATATACTTATCAATGGCCCGCTGCTCGCAGTAGGAAACTTCCTTATCTTCCTTAACCCTGATGTGAGCCCACAGATGAAAACTGTTCTGTTCCTGATTGGCTACTACTTCAGGAACCTGCCGCAAAGCTTCCTAATTACAGCTTCCAACGCGCTTGTTCCAAAAGTTGCCGGAGCCAACATGCAGGACAGAATGGCGCTGACAGCCAGAAAGATGCAGGGATCAAACTCATGCACAATATTTACATCATTTCTGACTGTTACACTAACAACATACTTCAACGAAAGATTAGGGCCCGGCAAAGGCTATCTCGTTACTTCGCTGCTATACTGCGCAGTGCACTCAATAATCGGCCTAATCGTTTATATCGGCCTGGCGCCATATGACAAATATGACCCGGACCTCAAAAAGGTTGAGGGAAGCTCAGCTAACGTTAAAGTTACGCATATGTATGCGGACACTTTGAAGAATCCACAAGTCTGGATACTTGCTTTAGCGGGTATTATTGCACAGATAGCAGGGTTTACAATGAGCCCGCTAATCGCGTACTACTACACATACGTGCTTGGCAACATGCAGTACATGACACTGAACAATACTACAGGCTCATTTGTAGGGTTGGCAGTTTCATTCCTTGCTCCGCCTATAGCAAGGAGGCTTGGCAAGAAGAATTCAATATTGGTGTCACAGCTCGGCACAATTATCGGCCAACTGGGCATCTTCCTCTTTACCAAAGGGAACTTCTGGGTATTCTTCGCATTCGGCATCTGGAACCGCATCATAATGGGGCCAGCCGGAAGCATCGGCATCAACCTTTGGGTAGACGCTGCAGAGTACCAGCTGTACAAGACCGGCAGAGACTCACGCCCATTCATAATGTCAATTAACTCGATATGCATGAAGATAGGCCAAATGATTTCTTCATACACATACGCATGGGTTCTCACTTACTGCAACTTCACCGCTCTTGGGGAAGGCAAAGTAGACCTGGATCCTGCAAAGCTCCACCAAGGCTTGTACGGATTCCTGTTGGCATGCTATGCCTGCACATTCCTGCTATACTTGTCATTCGGCATTAACGAAGCCAAGTCCAAGGAATATGCTGAAGCCAACAAGAAAATGCTTGAAGAAAGGGCAGCAGCCGGCGCAGCTAGCTAGGCAGCACTCTTCAAAAGATAGGATTTCTGAGCGGAATCAAATAAAATATGCTATAAAAACAAATAATGCCATTCGTGGCATTATTTGTTTGTGAATTATCAAGCAGTCTGATCAAAAAACCGTGCGTTAGTGCGTTGCAGCATTGAAAATCGTTCCCCGCAAGCGAATTTTAAGTGCTTAAAACGCCAGGGGTTATAAAAAGCGTTTTATGCGCTAACAAAGGCAAGTGCTTGAATGCCGAAGAGTGCATCGAGCATAATCACGAAGTTAAGGATGTTTATTACTGTAACAGAGGGCAGATTGCTAAAGCTCAACTCTGCAGCGCGCACCAGCATATTGCTGGGATAATGCCATGCTGCGGCGCAGCATGGCATTATCAGGATTTACCTGAAGCTCAATGTTAAATAAATAGCCGTCGCCGTCGGAGGCGGTAATGTCCAGCCTGGAACCGCGCTTGCCGAACTCCTGCGGGGTAAACACGTCCTGTTTGCGTATTTCGGTTATATTGCTGATCGGCGTTCGCCCACCAATAATCGATTAGCTCTCGTTGTCTACGCCTGGCGGTTTATTATCAGGGTAGCTCTCCGCTATCTTCTTCCATTCATCTGGCGACAAGCCCATGCTTATAGCGTATGCCTTTAGTTGCGCCTTATTTAAACCTGACTTGTATAAGACATCAATCGAGTTCAAAAGGGTTACTCGGCTGCCTTCAGCGATGCCTTCCGCCTTGCCTTCAGACCTGCCTTCAGCCTTGCTTTCCTCGCGTGCCTGATCAAGCTGAGTTTCGGCAACCATCCTATTGTAGAGGTAGTCCTGATACTGCACTAAGAGATCAGGATCGCTGATGCGCCTGCGGTATTCTTCTTCATATCTTCTTATTCCTGTATCCATTGAGATCACCTCCCGCACAATTTTATCGTCAGGATAAAGATATCCGTTATCGAGATAGTAAAGCCATCTATGCAGTGGATTGCTAATGTCAAGTTTCACTGTTGCCCTGAATTTTGGCAGCTCTATGTTGTAGATTGTCAGCAAATCGTCCGCAATCTCACGCGCCCCGTTCTTATATGCCAAGACTATCGGCTGGTAGAAGCCAGGGTCATTTTCCCTTATCACGAAGTTAAGGATGTTTATTACTGTAACAGAGGGCAGATTGCCAAAGCTAAACTTCTTGCCGCCCGCTGCAGCGCGCACCAGCATATTGCTGGAATAAAACATGCTGCGGCGCAGCATGGCCTTATCAGGGTTTACCTGAACCTCTATGTTAAATAAATTGCCGCCGCCGTCGGAGGCGGTAACGTCCAGCCTGGAACCGCGCCCGCCGTACTCCTGCGGGGTAAACACGTCCTGTTTGCGTATTTCGGTTATATTGCTGATCGGCGTTCGCCCATCGTTTCCGAAAGTAGCGTTTATGATACTTTTCGCGCTTTCTTCTTGGAAGCAGATGGAAAATATGAGGTCGTGGGTGTAGGGCAGCCGTGGCAATTTCGTTGCTTCATCCATTTCGTTCTCCTTGTAGCTATTATATCAGATTTTCCAATTGGCAATAACACAGTTTCATCTGCAATCCGGCTCTATACCCTCTCTTCCATTTGTATTTCCGCCGTTATCCGACTCACCCCTCCAGCCGGGCGGCTTTTGCCTCGTATTCATCCTCCTTTTCAAAGGGCAGGGCCGCCTGCCCTTTCAACGTCTGGAATTGCTTTTTCATGTTATCTAATGATATCCCGGCACTTTCAGCATGTACCCTTTTGACGCTACGTGGGAAGCGGCTATGGGGTATACAGATATAAATAAAATGCGAAGAAGCAAAAAAATCGCCAGAATGAATGGCTAGGCAGTTTTATTTTGCATCTGTAGATGCAAACTGAATTTCATATCGACGCTAAGTACAAACAGATAGCAGCTCCGCATTAGCGAAACAAGATGAAAATATCTACAGGATGCCACAGCGTGTGCGCGCTAAAGGCAAATAGAATTGTCTACCCCCAAGGAGAAAAGCATTAAGGAGTTCAGCCAGCACAAGAGTGCAGCATCATTACAGCAAACTCAAAGAGCTACTATGCATACAGGATTGCAACAGCCCTTAACACTGTAGAAAATGCGGCAGCTCTGCTCACATGGCCGATATGAAGCTTTGAGGATGCAAAACAGCTGAGGGCATTTACCAGCAAACCGGCACCATGGCCTAAGCACAGACATTGGGCTTGTTGACCAAAGAATAATCGGCATTTATATCGAACGCTGGCTGATTGAATCTTTCTACGTATATATTTAGGAGAAAGATCTGCATCTACAGTAGCATTGTATTTCAGCCGAAAATGAGCTTGGAGCATCTGAAAAGATGCTTTATTCGCCAAGAGCAACAAGCAATATTTTATATGGAAGCTGCTTGGGTTTGAGACCCGGTTGGGCCGGCAAAGCAGGCATATGTAGTAGCATTCATAGCAACTGCCTTGCCGAAACTAAAGGAGGATAAGAAAATGCCAGAGGCTAAAAACGTCTCTGTTTTAGTAGCCATAAGCTTGCCAAAGCATCAGCCGCCAAAGTTTGATAAGTTGGCATGCTATTCTCGTTTTTTTAGCACAAACAAAGAAACCTGCGATTTTTCTGCAGGCTTATGTGGTTAATAGACTCGCAAACGCTGCAAAGACAGCGCTAACGAAAATTATCCAATGCCCTGGAGCCCGCAGAGCATAAGGCTGTAAAGCAATCGGCAAGTATCCCGGCTTATTGCATCGCTTTGCGCTAGCTACAGGCGCCTTCCCAAGGATTTAACCCCTCAGTGGCAGATTGCTTGCAGCTATATGCAATTCACGGTAACGGCCTTGCGCAGGAATCGCACCTGTCTTCCATAACCGAATGCCATTATTCAAATGTTTGTTGCCAAATTTCGTTGGCCGTTTTTAGTTTAACCGCCTATTTTAGTAATGTCAAGGATTTATTAGTACCAAATGGTACATTTATTGATAATTTTCATCGGAAGCTGCACGAAACAGCAGAAGGCAACCGGTTGGCATTTTAGCAGCAGCATTAACTGGCTGGCACACCATGTATTTGCAAAATGCGCATGCTCTAAAGCTCTTATCAGGCTTTGCTGCATCTGAAACAGGCACAGCAAAGCCAGCATGCCAGGCAAAAGATGATCGCAAAATAACTAGCCCAAATAGATCATTCGATTGGGCCTGCGCTATACGCTGTAAAACAGATCGCCATATGTTGGCATTGGCCAGTAACTTCTCGGAATGAGCAGCTCAAGGCTGTCTGCAAACTGCCTTGCCTCTTCCATCTTGAAAAAGGCTTTGTCTCGGGTAAAGCCTGCCTTTTCTTCAATGCTCTCAAGGCTGTTTATTTCTTCAAGGAGTTTTTTCAGCTCAGATGAAGCATTGTAAAGCTTGGATGAGAGTTCCGATATTTCGCTCAAAACACTTGCTTCATATTCGATAGAGCCTTTTAGCTCGTTTTCCTGCATGTTATTGATTGTATATGCAAGGTCGCCTTTGTAGCGGGATACAGCCGGCAGAATATCTTTGTTGATCATCTCAGCCATAGTTGCGGCTTCTATTTCAAGCGTCTGGACATACTCCTGCATTTTTATGTCATATCGGGCGCGCTGTTCAGTCTCGCTGAGCACTTTATGCTTTGTGAAAAGATGGCTTGTCTTCTCAGAAAGGTACTCAGGCAGTGCTTCCGGCGTTGATCTCATGTTTTTCAGGCCACGCCTTGCTGCTTCTGCTTTCCATTCATCAGAGTAGTTGTCGCCGTTGAATATGATTCTTTTATGCTCACGTATTTCTTTTGAGATTATATGGATAAGATCCCTGTTGAAATCTTCCGAGGCTTCAAGGATGTCTGCAAATTGGCAGAACGACTCTGCCAAAGCAGTGTTTAAGGCTATGTTTGGCCCTGAAATCGACATGCTTGAGCCGACCATACGGAACTCAAACTTATTTCCTGTGAATGCGAAAGGGGAAGTCCTGTTTCTGTCTGTCGTCTCTTTTGGCAGATTGGGAAGTATTTTGGCGCCAAGCTCCATTATGCGCTCGTAAGAGTCAACATACTCTTCCCCTGCTTCTATGGCAAATAGTATTTTCGTTATTTCATCGCCTAAAAATATCGAAATTATTGCCGGAGGGGCTTCATGGGCGCCCAGCCTATGGTCATTGCCGGCATTTGAGACAGTCATTCTGAGCAAACCCTGATAATCGTCAACTGCTTTGATTATTGCTACAAGGCATAGCAAGAACATAACATTCTCGGATGGAGTTGCGCCCGGATCAAGCAAGTTGGTGCCTGAATCTGTTTCAAGCGAAAAGTTATTGTGCTTGCCTGAGCCGTTTATGCCGCGAAATGGCTTTTCATGAAGCAAGCATGCCATGCCATGCTTTGCAGCGATTTTTTTCATGAACTCCATAATAAGCTGGTTATGGTCGGTTGCAACATTCGCTTCCCTGTATATCGGGGCAAGCTCATGCTGGGCCGGGGCTGTTTCATTGTGCTCTGTTTTTGCCGGTATGCCTATTTCCCACAGCGCCTCGTCAAGATCCCTCATAAAAGCTGTTACCCTGGATTTCAGGGCACCATAGTAATGCGCCTCCATTTCCTGCCCTTTTGGGGGCTTGGCGCCAAAGAGGGTCCTTCCACAGTAGAGCAAGTCTTTTCTCTTCTCATACAGCTCCTTGTCTACCAGAAAGTACTCTTGCTCAGCGCCTACAGATGGCGTGACCCTTTTCGTCTGGGTATCGCCAAAAAGCCTGAGTATCCTTCTGGCCTGCAGGTCCAGAGCTTGCATTGAGCGAAGCAGTGGAGTCTTTTTGTCCAGCGCCTCGCCTGTGTATGATGCAAATGCAGTTGGAATGCATAAAGTCCCTTCCTTTATGAAGGCATAGGAGCTTGGATCCCATGCTGTATAGCCTCTTGCTTCAAAAGTGGCCCTTATGCCCCCTGACGGAAAGCTCGAAGCATCTGTATCGCCTTTGATTAATTCTTTTCCTGAAAACTCTGTTATGACTGTGCCATCGCCTATAACTGAGATGAAGCTTTCATGCTTCTCCGCCGTAATGCCGGTCATTGGCTGGAACCAGTGCGTAAAATGGGTAGCGCCATGGTCAATAGCCCAGCCTTTCATAGCATTGGCTACGACGTTTGCTACATCAAGATCAAGTGTTTTCCCTTCAAGAATAGCCTCTCGCAGCCGAATATAAGTCGGGCTCGGAAGCATCTTTTTCATAATAGCTTCGCTAAATACCTTACTGCCATATAATGCTGGGAAATCTTTCATAACGCTTCCTCCATTATTAATAATTGTGTAAGCCGGTTACTAAAAAAGGCGCTAAATATTATTTGGCACCTTTGCGATACTCAAGCATAAAATGGCTGCTTGATTTTGTCAAGCAAAAGAAGCGATATTGGCATTTGGGTTGCTGCTTTTTTTATTAAATATTTCTAAGCCTTTGCTTGTTTATCGAGTGCTATTGCATTTTTCTCAATTTGAACATATATTTGCCGGCAAAAATTATGCGCTATAATGCCATTTTTAATCGAAAAAAACATTAATATCCACTTATTTAAATAAAATGAGAAAATATTGACATATTTTTAATAGAATGCTAACATATATACATTCCAAATGAGGTAGCAATATGCCAGATCAGATATCTATGCTAGTTCAACTATACATGAATTTCGACGAGCCAAAACGCATTGGATTGATAAATACAGCTAGCCAGTTGACGATGAGTCCGGATTGCCAGGATCTTCAAGCTGTTCTGCGTATTTATAAATCGTGTCTAGAGCGTCTGGCGTCATTTGACTCAGGTAGCCTATCAGAAGGCTAAGCCCCTCTATTTCATCGCTTTCACATACGATTTTTGGAACATAGTACGATCTTTCCCATTCCTTGGCAATAGCAAATTCAATAAGGCTGTAACCAGCCTCATCAAGCTGCCTAAGCTTAGCAAGAAGCAGCGCTTCTTTTTTTAGCCTGTTTTTTGCTTCATTGCCTGATTCAAAGTATGATGCATTTTCAATGCCGTACAGGCCGCACACTTTTATAAAGTCCCTTATGCTTGGCTCGCTTTCGTTTTTTTCCCACGAATCAAGCACTCTTGGGCTAGTTAGCCCTAGCTCTTTTGCTGCCTCGGCCTGCGTCAAGTTCATATCAACCCTTAGCTTCAGGAGAGTGCTCCCCATCTCATACCCACACATCCCGTTCTCCTAGCTTTCATATTCCTAGAGTTCCAATATTTCAGCGATTATCCTGTTTACCAAAGCAGGGTTCGCTGCCCCTTTTGATATTTTCATTGCCTGGCCGACGATAAAGCCTATTGCCTTTGATTTTCCTGACTTGATATCGGCGACGCTTTTAGGGTTTGCCTCAAGCACTTCAGAGACAATCTGGCGTATGGCGCTCTCATCTGATATTTGGCTTAAGCCTAGCCTTTTTACAATCTCATCAGGGCTGCCGCCATATTCGATCATTTCAGCTATTGTTTTCCTTGCAGCGCTTAGGCTTATTTCGCCCTTTTCAGACATTTTGACTACACGCCCGAGATCGCTTGGGGTGAATTTTATGCCCTCAAGGCTGTCCAGCCTCACTTTTGCAGCAATATCGCCGGTTATCAGGCTTGCAGTTAGCTTTGCATTGCCGGACTCAGCATAAGCCCCCTCAAAGAGCTCAGATGCTTCTAAGGCTTCCGATAGCATTTCAGCATCTTTTTCGCTGGCGCCCAAGCCAATATACCTTTGCATTTTGGCTTCCGGCAGCTCCGGCATCGAAAGCTTGATATTTTCAATATAAGCATCATCAAGCTCTATTGGCGTAAGGTCCGGATCCGGAAAATATCTGTAGTCCTGGGCGTTTTCTTTTGAACGCATGCCGAATGACATGCCTTTTTCGTCATCCCAGCGCCTTGTTTCCTGAAACAGCGATCCTCCGCCCTCCAGCACGCTTTGGTGCCTGGCGCTCTCATTCTCTGCTGCTCGTGCAAGTGATCGAAATGAATTCAGGTTTTTCATTTCTGTGCGCGTTCCGAGTACCGTGCTTCCTTGTGGCATTATCGACAGGTTTACATCAAAGCGCAGGGATCCCTCCTGCATTCTGCAGTCTGAAACGCCTGCAGCTTTTAGAATTGCCCTGGCTTTGCGGGCAAACCTCTCGGCTTCAGCAGGGCTCCTCATATCAGGCATTGTCACGATTTCAATAAGCGGCAGGCTGCTCCTGTTGTCATCCAGATAGCTCATGCCATTCTTATGGACGATCTTGCCGGCATCTTCCTCTATATGGATTCTTGCGATCCTTACCCGCTTTTGCTCGCCGCTGTCAGAGGGTATATCAAGCCAGCCATCAGTGCAAATGGGATGGAAATATTGGCTTATCTGGTAGCCTTTTGAGAGATCAGCGTAAAAGTAGTTCTTTCTGTCAAACTGCGAGGCCCGCTGTATTGTGCAGTTAAGCGCAATGCCTGCCCTTACTGCAAGCTCAACAGCTTTCTCGTTTAGAACAGGCAGAATTCCCGGCATGCCTAAGCAGCCAGGGCATGTGTGCTCATTCTCTTCTCCGCCAAACTCGTTTTTGCATGAACAGAATATTTTCGATGACGTTTTGAGCTCGCAATGGATTTCAAGCCCAATAACTGTTTCATATTTCATATTTAAACCTGCCTAGGTATTGCCGGCTTATTTTTGTGGTAGCCGGTGCTCTCTTGAAAAGCGCTTACAGCGGTAAAAAGCTCCCTTTCCCCAAGGCTTTTCGCTGACAAGTGCATGCCAATTGGCATGCCGTCACTGTCAATGCCTGCCGGAAAAGAGACAGCGGGCGCGCCCGCAAGGCTCGCCATTGCCGTGTTTATGTTAAGGCTAAATGGCTCAATAGCTTCATGCCTGCCTAAAGGCGCAAAAGGCGCAGTTGGAGCCAGGAAGGCGTCACACTGCTGCATAAGGCTTTCATAGCTTGATTTTGCCAATTGGCGCGCTTTTAAAGCTTTTTCGTAATACTTGCCATAATTGTCTTCAGTTTGTGCGAAAGTTCCGAAAAGCAGCCTGTTTTTTGCTTCTTCCCCAAAGCCATGCGTTCTGGAGGCGATAACTGTGCCGTCCGCGCTGTCAGCAGCCACGCGCACGCCAAAGCGCACACCGTCAAAGCGGGCAAGATTTGATGAAGCTTCAGCGCAAGATATAATCTGGCTGGCAGCCAAGGCGTATATATTCCCTTCAAGGCGCAGCTCTATTATTTCGGCGCCAAGATGCCTGAAAGCCTGAATTGCGCTTTCGTAAGCGCGGCGAGACTCCTCGCCTGCGCTGTGCGCTGCACTCGCATCAAAGCCAATTCTCATGCCTTGGATGCTTCCCGAAGAAAATTGCAGCCAATCCATAGGATCAATTCTCAGCGATGTGCTGTCACGGCTGTCGCAGCCTGATATCGCCTGCATAACTAAAGCGCAGTCTGCGATTCCCTCCCCTATTACGCCCACTTGATCTATTGACGATGAATGGGCAATTATTCCATAGCGGGAAAGCAGGCCATATGTCGGCTTAAATGCTGTAACCCCGCAAAATGATGCAGGGATCCTTACTGAGCCGGCTGTATCAACGCCCAGTGAAAACGATGCTTCTGAAGATGCGACAGCAGCAGCTGCCCCGCTTGCTGATCCTCCGGGGATTTTCGAGCTATCATATGGGTTGTTTACAGAGCCAAGGGCTGAATAGCAGCCGCTCTCGCCCATACCAAATTCATCCAGGCCTGTTTTGCCAAGCAGAATTGCGCCTGATTCAGCCAGCTTTTCATAAGCGTCTGCCGAGTACACAGGAACGAAATTTTCAAGGAATTTTGATGATGCTGTTGTCAGTATATCTTTGGTGCATATATTGTCGCTAAGCGCATAAGGAAGGCCCCATACGCTGCTGTTTGGATTGTTTTCGTCTGTTAGAGATTTTGCTTTTTTAAGCGCCTCATCAAGCGTTTGGGCCAAGTAGGCGCCTATAAAGCGCTCAACAGACTCAATGCGGCGAATATAGCTTTCAATTGCCTCAAGAGGGCTTGCTTCACCTTTGTCGAGCAGCTCTCTGAGCTCTTTAGCTGATAATTGGGCTAATTCCATTTTGATACCTTGCCATAGAAATGTATTGGTTAGCGCTATTATCATACCACATGATTTTGTATGATAACTATCATTTTGCCACTTTTTGATGTTTTGGGGCAAAAGGGCATCGCTTTTGCGGTATAATCAGATGATATTAAGAAAGGCGTGATAGTGGTGATTACAAAAACTGAGCTAAGAAAAGAACTTCTTGAAAAACGAGCGCTTTTAACAAAAAATGAAATTGATACAATGAGTGCCGAGATATTTGCCAAAGCAGAATTGCTTCAGTGCTACAAGAGCGCTAAAACGATAATGCTCTACATAACATTCGGCAATGAGATTAATACAATACCATTCCTCGCAAAGGCAATCGGCGATAACAAAACAGTTGTTACGCCCATTTGCGAAAAGAACCGCTCGATGAAGCTTGCCGTGACTGCTGGCATTGAAGGCATGGCTAAGAATAAAATGGGGATCTTGGAAATGCCATTGGAAGGAACAGAGTTTATCGAGCCGGAGGCCTTGGATTTGATCATAGTGCCGGGCCTTGCTTTTACTCCGGGAGGAGACAGGATAGGCTATGGCGGCGGTTATTACGATACACTGTTCAGCAAAGCTGAGCACGCAGTCAGGCTGTGCCCGTCATTTGACAGCTTCATTGTTGACAGCCTGCCAACTGAAAGCCATGACTATAAAGTCGATATCATTATTACTGAACTGCGAAGCTTCTTTTGCTTTGGCGAGGACAGGGCAATAGAGCTTTAGTATAAGCATACGGCCAAGCCAGCAGCAATAAAGCTTAGCAGCTCTATATTGGCCGCTTCTAGCCCTGCATCATAATGGATGCATTTAAAAAGCAGCATTTGGCTTAGCCCAGCTGCTGTTTTTTTACTGGGAGACGTTTTCCTGGCCCCGCGTTTCAAGCTTTTTCAAAGATAGAAGGGATATTCTTATATAGGTATGGGCGCCCTCATTATATTTTTCCAGGGTGCCAACTGCCTCAACCCAATCGCCTGCCTCAGGGTATTCTTTGTCCCATTTGACCTCAAAGCCCGGATTCATGTCAGTGCCGCAGCAGCCTGGGCCATACCGGATTACTGAGTAGTAGGTGTTGCCATTGCTTTCGTCTTGATACTCGGCAAAAATGCCTTCATATTGTATTGTTTTGCCCAAGTAGTCGCTTGTGTTTGTGTAGATGTCGTTTATTTGGGTTACAAATAGCCGCTCGCTTATTTCTACTACCCCGCCTTCGTCCTTATCGCTGCCTTTGCAGCCAGTTATAAGCAAAAGCACAGCTGCAGCGGCTATAAGTATTTTCTTCATTTTACCAGCTCCTTTAGTTCTGCTGCTCAGCGGCCTTTCGGCCAGGCAGTGCCTGAATAGCCGAGAATGCCAGGAAAGCAGCAATATTAACTAACACAACGCTTGCCCCTGAAGGCATCGCATATACAAAAGAGATTACTACCCCAATAAAGTAGCAGCACACCGAGAGCAATGCAGAGCATATTGTAACGCTTGAAAACTTTTTGCACAGCCGCATTGAGGTCAGCGGCGGAAATATTATCAGGCTTGTTATCAAAAGAGAGCCCATCATTCTCATGCCCAGGGCTATTGTTATGGCTGTCAAAAATGCAAGCAGCATGTTGTAAAGCCACACCTGTACGCCTGTTGCTTTGGCAAAAGCCTCATCAAAAGTGACTGCAAATATTTTGTTGTAGAAAAGGCCATATAAAGTGAGAACAATTATGGCCAAAACTATCGATAGCTTAACATCATCTTTGCTTAAGCCCAATATAGTGCCAAATAGGAAATTGCATACATCCGTGTTCATTCCAGTTGTCAGTGAGATAACAGCAACCCCAATAGCAAGAGAGCTTGTTGAGACCAGGGCAATTGAAGCATCACCCATGATCTTTCGGCTCTCGCTTACGCGCAATAGCAGAAACGCTGCAAGCACAACAACAGGGACTGAAACTGCAAGCGGGGCAATGTTCAATGCTGAGGCAACAGCCAAAGACCCAAACCCTACATGCGAAAGGCCGTCACCAATCATTGAGTATCTTTTCAGCACAAGGCTCACACCCAATAAAGATGAGCAAAGCGACACCAGCAGCCCAACCACCATTGCCCTAACCAGAAAGCTGTATGCGAACATTTCTTTCAATACACTTATCAATGATGCCTCCTTTAAAGCGCCTCTTTTAGGCCCATAAACGCTTTGCCTATGTCTGAATTTATATATCCCTCAGCATCTCCATAATAAAGCTGTTCGTTATTCATATGAAGTATATGGCTCGAATACTTGATTGCAGCATGAATGTCATGGCTAACCATGACAATCGCTATTCCGCGCTCTTTATTAAGAGATTCTATAATGCTGTAGAGCTCTTTGGTTACGCTTGGATCAAGGCCTGCTACCGGCTCATCAAGCAAAAGCAGCTTTGTTGAAGAGCAAAGGGCTCTTGCCAGCAGCACCCTTTGCTGCTGGCCTCCTGAGAGCTCTCGATAGCATCTATTTCGAATTGGGCCTATGCCAAGAGAAGCAATATTTTCCTCGACTATAGCCTTGTCTGCCTTGGAGTAAAATGGGGATAGCCCGCGTGAGCTTAGCCGCCCTGACAAAACTACCTCGTATGCGCTTGCAGGGAAGTCCTTTTGGGCCGCCGACTGCTGTGGCAGGTAGCCTATCTGGTTTTGCTTTAGCCCATCGCCTGTTGAAACTGTGCCTTTGTACGGGCTTTTAAGCTTAAGCAGCCCTTTTGCCAAAGTGCTTTTTCCTGAGCCGTTTTCTCCGACTATTGATAAATAGTCGCCCTCGCTAACTGCAAAGTTTAGGTTAGATGCCGCAATCTTGCCATCGTAGGCAAAGGCGGCATCTTCACATTTTATTAAAGGCATGCTACTCTAGCGCCTCCCTTAGCGCAGCGGCATTGGCCTGCATAAGTTCAAGGTACGTCGTGCCTTCCTGCAAATCATTTTTTGTGATATTGTGGCATGAATGCAGCAGCATTACCTTCGCGCCCGTCGCTTCGCTGATTGTATTAGCCATTTTCATGTTTGAGAGCTCTATGTGGAATACTACAGGTATGCTCTCTTCATTTATCTTGTCTATTAGGAACTTTATTGTTTGTGCGCTTGGCTCAGTTTCTGTTGAGCATCCGGGAAACGCAGCATAATAGGACAAACCGTACGCATGCGCCAGGTACCGGAATGGAAAGCGATCGCCAAACACTATGCAGCTGCGCTTCGCAGCGCTTATCACAGCTTGAAAATCTGCGTCAAGCTCTATGAGCTTGCTGATATATTCTTGGGCATTTGCCCTATAGGCATCCGTATTGGCACTGTCAGCCGCGCATAGGGCATCTGTTATCTTTTCAGTGATGAGAATTGCATTTTTAGGCGATGTCCAGACATGCTCGTCGTATTCTACAGCATCCTCGCCACTTTCATCATCTTCTTCTTCGGGCTGCATGCCTTCTACAACTTCTTCTTCAACTGCTTCAACGCAATCCATAAGCGTGATAATCGAAATTTTGGATTTGTCTACGCTGGCAAGTATTTTTTCGATCCATTTGTCTGATTCGCCGCCTACATAAATAAATACATCGCAGTTTTGAATCTTTATTATGTCTTGTGGAGAAGGCTCATATGAATGGCTCTCTGATCCCGGAGGCAACAGCATTGAAACGTCAGCTAAGCCGCCAGCTATTTCCCGGGAAAAATCATATGGAGCAAATATTGTTGTAATGACTGTTGTCTTGGTATCAGCAGTGCTATTTTCTACTCGGCTTGTGCAGCCAAAAATTGAGCTTATGGCTGTTAAAGCCAAAAGCGTTAATATCGCTAGTCTCTTCATTTCGTCCTCCTATTTGTCATGTGAAGCCATCGGCGCTAAGAGTGATGCAATGAAGATCAATTGTTTTGGCGCACTTTGAGAGCTACTAGGAGCTTAGGAAATAAGTAGTTGGCCTTTATGTCAGAAGAAGGCATAGAACCATAATTGGGCAAGGTTAAAAAGCATATAGCCAAAAAGCATATGATATGTTTTGCAAGCTTTTCGCCATATCTATGAAGGCAGCACAGCTTGCAGCTAAGCGCATGGCTAATGCTCTCATGGCTATGCACAGAATGGCAGATCCCGCATTCGTTTAGTGCAAAAGCAAGCGCACATAGCACAGCGCATATTGCTAAAGCTATGTTAGTATAACGCCTCGTCATGCCGCGTTCGGTTCTGAGAATCATAAAAGCATTTCCTCTATTTATCAAGAAAAGATTTAACTTTTTACATTCTATCAAAATTGTGCATGTTTCGATAATATGAAGTAGCCTTTTTAACAAATATCAGCGCAAAATCTTGGATATTTCCATGATGTGCTAATACTGTATAATGAACTTTGCATTTTAGCTATGCATAATTATCGTGCAATCATCTATTGCATTCCAAGCTATGCAGCCAAAAAAGCCGTTATGTGATTTTGTTGCTCGTCATGCAGCAAGGCACGCAAGGTGCCATCTTTGCAGAGTATAATATGCCCATACGCTACAAACGATTTATTTGCTTCTCGAAGTGAACTGGAATGCTATATGCCTGTGCATACGTCCCAGGAAATAAGATTTATTGGCATTATGATTGCACCGCCAGATAATCTTACAGATTTGTTTATAGCATTGCTTGAGCCTTTCTGCTAGAATAAATTAGCTTGTTTGCTCTGGAGAGGCATCAAGCTGGCATAACGGGGCTGACAAGAAAATGTTGGCTGAGAAACCTTGCAGAAGCGAAAAGCCTTGATTTTACAGGGGTTTTGCGATATTTTATTTTGTAGGTTTTGGTCTGCACTGCCATATATTGTTGCCCAATTTCCAAGGAATTTGCAGCTAAGGCTAATAAGAGGAAAGTTAATTCGGAGGGGTATCGAAGTGGTCATAACGGGGCTGACTCGAAATCAGTTTGGGAGCAATCCCACGCGGGTTCGAATCCCGCCCCCTCCGCCAGCCATCAATGCCAGTAACGGGTTTGCTGGCTTTTTTTATCCTCTAGCCATCGTCAGTATTGGAAACTATAACGAACAGGGCGTTTTTCGCCTTGCCAGTCTTTGAGCCTGTCTTTTTGAACCTGCCGAGTGTGCCAAGTTCTATTTCATCCTCGCTCATTAATTCCCGTATTTCCTTAATATCGAAGGGTGAGATCCTTGCGCTGCATTGGCAAGGATACTTTTGGCGTTCTTGCTCGCCGCCATTTTTGTCAAGGATTTTTTTATATTCGATGATAGACAGGTTCGCGCTCGTCTGGATTATCGCCTGTTCAACCCAAAAATCCGAAAGGCTCAATTTCTTTTCGCTCTCATCTGTGGCGATAACACACCCACAGTCTGCGCCGGATCGTAAAGATGGGGCTTCGCCGTGTCGCTCAAGCCGTCCTCGGTGGCTTGAAATATTCTTGCTATCGGGCAGGGACAAGCCCATCGTAACGGCGGCTGCGATAGCCTTAACTAACGTTGTCTTTCCGTCTCTGGGATCTCTCTGAACGACTGTAATCTTTCCGTATGGATATTAGGAAACCACAGCCAGTTTATCGCTGTGGCTTCGACCTCGTTCACACGGATTAGCTTCAATTCTTCTTTTTGATATGCCATGTTAAATCCTTTAACACCTTTCCGCTTCGCTTCGGGGCTATTGTTTTCTCTCGGTTTGCTTCGGGCCAACTTGGCCTTGCTAGGACGAAATTTAATGGCTGTGGAAATATTCACATGTCTGAGCTATACTATTTTTGGAACAATGCGAACCTACAAAGTGAGGACGGCAGAAAAATGAGCAAGTTGAGTTTTGCAGTCATTGAGAATCATGTGGAAATATCTGTCTTTGGGTTACTCCAGAAGTCAAATGACCGGACACAAGCAAAGGATATTCCGGCTATTTCAAAGAAATATTATGAAACTGTAGGCAAGGAAAGCGGCGAGGTAATTCCGTTTATTGTCATATCAAAAGACTACAATGCGAGCACAAAGGATTTTCAGCTTTTTATCGGCGGCGTGATTGAAAAAGACAATCTTGAAACATTTGTCATCCCAAAAGGTATTTATGGAAAGGTCACAGTTAAGCCAAAGATGGGCTTTCTATGGGGGTTGTCCATTGGTGAAGCTAAAAGGGCTTTCTATACGGAGTGGCTTCCAAAGTCGGATTACACTGCTCTAAACATGGAGTACGAATATCATACTGAAATCAGCACAGGCAGAAACCCGCAAATTGATATTCTTTTTTACATTGAAAAACGAAATGGAGTTGTCAATAGTGGTTATCATTCCAAACGCATAAAATTGTGGTAAACGATATCTGGAAAAGCCGCCGCATGACCGCACCGCCTTTCCATCCGTCCGCTCGTACTTCATGTGAGCCGCCCCGTCCATGTCAGCACGCCTTCACCCGATGGGGAACGTGCAGGAGCATGGCGATACCAAAACACTGAAATTATCTATATTTTGAATAGAAAGGAATGACCAGCAATGGATAAGGCTGAAATTATACGTTTCGGAGGCCATGACTGGCGTGTTCTCGATGTTCAGAACGGCAGGGCTTTATTGCTGAGCGATAAAATAATCGAAAAGAAACCGTATCACAATGAATACGAATATATCACATGGGAGACGTGCGAGCTGCGTAAATACCTGAACGGCGAGTTTTATGACAAGTTCAGCGAAGCGGAAAAGAGCATGATCACCCAAACAACCGTGGCGAACGATGATAATTTGTGGTTCGGCATAAGCGGCGGCAACGCGACGGACGATAAAATATTCCTGTTAAGCCTTGAAGAAGCTGATACATACTTTGGCGACAGCGGAGATTATCAAAATATGAAACGGGTGAATTGGGACTCCGTTGACAAAAAATTTGTTGCGCATGATTACGGCTATTATTTATCAAACGATTATGACAAAGACAGAGTGGCGGAGTTTGAAAATAATAAAGATAAATGGAATTGGTGGTGGCTGCGTTCTCTCGGCCGAGACTATGATTTTGCCGCTTATGTACACGAAAGAGGTTGTGTATATGTCGTTGGCGAACTAATATGCGGCGACTGGGATGGTTTTGAAGGTGGCGGTGTTCGCCCGGCTATGTGGGTGAATATATGGTAGCCATTTGCAGACGGCTCAACAGCTAATACAATTGGCAGGGAGAAATGCACAACTTTTAAAACGAAGAATCCGTTTCAGGTGTGTGAATCACGCTAGAAAAGGCGGCATACCACGCCGTATTCCATATCATGCGGGATTTACGGGCTAATGTGCCATACCGCAGTTTGGGAACGTGGAAGAAGCCGATAAAAATTATTAGGCAACGAAAAATGGCATACAAAGATTTATAGACAGCGATATTGGCGACGAAGCGTTAGGAGAATGGTGTGATTGGTTCAAATATTTTGGCAATCCTGACTCAGACTAATAAACTAAGCTTAGTAATCTAAGGAGTATTCTATCAATGAAGGAAATCAATATTCATGCGGCTAAAACCCATCTCTCAGCCCTCGTAGAGAAAGCTGCAGCGGGTGAGCCATTTGTCATTGCGAAAGCAGGCCGCCCACTTGTCGCAGTCATACCATATACGGCTGATGTGCAGAGTCCTCGTGTTGGGTTCCTCAAAGGAAATATTTCTATTCCAGCCGACTTTGATCACATGGGCAACGAAGAAATCTCTGGCATGTTCGAGGGTGAACGATGAGAATGCTTCTTGATACAAAAAAGATATTGCTTTGGGCGGCAGCGGACGAATTTACGCCCAATGCTGTACGCGTAGATTCTATAATTGGCCTTGCTTCGCTGTACAGCGGACTTCTCAGCGCTGGGTATCAGGAACTGTTCATAACAGTACGGCATACCCTGTTGGTTTCATCTTTGCCGCCAATACACAAGGGCCCATTTGACCGGATTTTACTCGCTCAAGCCTCCTCCGAAGGCCTCCCATTTTTGACATCCAACAATTTGCTGATGCAGTATCCCGGCTCTGTGATTCATGTCGGTACATAATCAACATGCAAAATACTCAAAATAGGAGAGGACTGGCTTATAGCCACTGTATCAATAGCGTATTTTCGTATTATAACAGTGTTTATACAGAATAACTGACTTCATCAGATTTTATGTTCTGGTAGTATTGTTTTAGCGAGTAAAGCTTTTATTCAGAGATGTTTAATTAATTGATAAATGCAATCAGAATGGAAAACCTCCGCATTGAAACCGAACGCTTAATAATAACAGAATTTAATGAAAGTATGATTCAGTGTGTACATTTAAATTCATTGGATGAGGACAATCGGCGATTTGTTCCAGATGAAGTTTTTGAAACGGTGGAAAACGCGCGAAAAATTGTTTTAGAGCGTTCACAATATTTCACACGAGTAGCCACAATTCAAAAACCAGCCCTGAATATCTGAAAGCGTGATTTGATCAAGCGCTTCGCCAATTGCATCAATAA
>WRIY01000035.1 GCA_009782515.1 Eubacteriaceae bacterium | reverse complement strand
CTTTATCCAAAAATGCTTTCACGGGATGGAGCATATCTGGAGCTGGGACCGCAGCACAAACGAGTGCATGTATGAGCTTCTCCAGATAGGGCACATGCTTATACAGCTTGTCGCAATGGAGCTAGCTGCGGCAGTAGAAGCAATTGGCCTAAAGTATGTTGTGGGCGCCTGCTTGTTCCATTCAACGTCTGAAGTGGAGCCGTCCATGGCCCTGCTGACGATTGGGATGCCTATAGTGCAGCTCTGCTGCCTGCTTCATTTGTGATGAGCCCAAGCACGATTTGCTTGCTGAGCGACCTGCCGTCTTTATTGTATCCCCGCTCAATATGAAGCATTTGGGCAATTTCCTCTTCGCTTAAGCCTTCCTCATTCGTTTCATATTCGCCATAGAAAGAAATGCTCGTTGTGCCTTAGTGGGATCTTGTGATAGGGATAGAATATTTCACCACTGCTGAAAGGGCTAAAGAAGTGTACACTGCGTCCGGGTCCGCTTGGCCAATCCGCTCCAGCGCCCTTCCGGCGTTAAAAGAGTTAACTGATCCATCAGCAGCACTCTCGCCAAGCATATACTCCAGATCACAGCCTTCAAGCCTTTCGGCAAGGCTGCTCAGAGGCGCCCTCATGTCGCTGAAAGTAGACAGAACAATGGATTTTGCCAGAGCGCCAGGGCTTAGCTGCCAGTGTGCCCTGTCCCACTGGGCAGATTCGTTTATTGCATCAACAAGACCTATTTCATCGACGATCATGCTGCCTAGAGCCATCACGAGCGGCAATGCCTTTTTCTTTTCATTGGCTTTGCCAAGTTCGAGCTGTGCCATTATTGCCCCCTATATGCATCCTTGTTCTGGCTGATCGCCAGCACCAAGATGCAAGAACTGCCCTTATTGAAGCATTGAAGGGCTGTATAGGGGTTTATGTCTAATTATGGAGCTTTATTTTTTAACTGCTCGATGTGAGTATCAATGATACAGCATTATTAATAAAGCCATTAAGCCATTATATCCTGCGAGATACGAGCCGGCATTATAGCTGCAGGAAACACTCCCAAGGCCGCTGTCGCGAATGCAAAAAATGAAAAGAAGCTCCATATGCTGAAGCTTCTTTTCGTATTCTTTATTCGTATAAGTAGATCTCTCCGTCCTCTATATCTATCACAACTGCCTCAGAGTAGTAGGAGTTGTTCATAGTGTCGACCATCTCGAATATATATACATACCGGCCGTCTTCGAGCATATCTTCTTCAAACCTCGTTTGGTTTGAATATACGATCCTGCCATATGAATATTCCAAGATATCATCGTTGCCCTCGTCCATAGACATCGTATAGAATAAAGGCTCTAATACATCCCCAACTTCAAGCTGGCGCAGGAACTTGTCGGCCTTTCCGTTCTCATCAATACCCTGCAAAGCGCCGAGAATAAAGTATTCTTCAGTCGCATATGTATAGCTTACCCTCAAAGAGTACTGCTCTCCGTTCAGCAGCACGGGAACGGTATAAACCTGGTATTTGTCCGATGCTGTGTCAAGCTCCATATACACTACATGTCCGTCAATGCTTCCCCAGTACCCTTGAAAGTTGTCAGTAAATTCGCCCTTATCCCAGTCGCCATACAGATCGTTGTCTCTGCCAAGGTATACAAGCTCATCTTCTGCTTCATCGTAGAATGCAATAACGCAATATACGCCTGATAGCCTCTCAGCTATTTTTGGCCCTAAATTCAAAACTGCATATCCGTCGTCAGTGATCTTAACCGGAAAATCTTCAAGGCTATCGGCATCCGGCAAAGCTATCTCCTCCGGAGCAATAACCTGGTTTGAATAGCTGCTGTATTGAGACGCAAGCGTCTGCACATATGTTCTGCCCTCTTTATTGAGGTCTCCGGAAATCTTATAGTCAAAGTACCATCTAAATGGCCTGCCGCCCTGAAGGTTGGCAAACTTCCTAAAGTCATTGCTGTCGCTGTTGAAGTTATAGTAGCATGAGAGCCCGCTGGTGCTGCTTCTCAGAGGGCCGTTTACTTTATAGACAACGCAATCCTTTAGCGCCCCGATAAGGCTTGATCCATAGTCAGGCAGCAAAGATCCTGACTTTACAATAAGATCCCCCAAGTCGACCATATTTGTATAGCCATCCCAGAAATTATTGCCGCCAAAGCTCTGGGCGCTCTTTGCAATCCTTCCAAAATCATTGAAAAACCTCGTGTCAGTGCATGCATGCAAGAGCGCTTCCGCACCAACATCATCATAAGCTTTCGAGAGCTCTTCGATTCTCATGATGTTCACAACAGACAGCGTAATAGTGCTTGCCTGTTTTTCCGCTATGCACGCTTTTTCAAATGAATCGCAGATCTCTTTGCCCCATTGCGCGCCATTCATGCCGGGATTGTTGGCCAGCGCCTGCATTGCGCCTGTATAGTCCCAGCCGATCCCTGGCTCTAAATCCTCTGAAGCAACCATCCACCGCGTAAAGCCGCTTAAAGCATTTGCCGTATCTACCGTTGCCATCAGGCACGCATCAAAGCCAATCATTTCGTATGGCGGGTTTTGCTTTGAAGGGGAATGCACAGCAGATAGCGCAGCCTTTATTTCATCAAGGCTTAGTGAATCGAATCCGTAAAGCTCATCGAATATTGCCCCTGCTACGCTGCCGCCTCCATGGTTCCACATAATGATTGCTTTATGGTCAGCAGGGTATTCATTGTTGCAGAACTTCAAAAACGCCTCAAGCGTTTTAGCGCTGCCCATATTGGCCCGGCTGATTTCGCCTATCTTGTGCATGCCGGTGCTGTCATACAGGTATCTGGTGTTATACTTGTTTGAGCCCAGGTTGCTCTTCCATGTTTCTGCCCCGCCAAGCTCAATTACTACCTGTACATTATCAGGCAGCTTGACAGCCATAAGCTCCTGGATGTCAGTGCTTGCGCATCCCCATTTGCTCTCAAGGTCGCTTCCGCATAAATACCAGTATATTGACCAGGTATCATTTGGATTATATCCTTCAGTAGGTATGCCGCTTGCTTCGAATGGATTGTCAAGATCGATCGTGGTGTATGTAGGCTGCTGCGGGGTATCATCGCCGAAAATCCATATTGCTGCAATAATAAGCGCTATTATTAACAGCGGCCCGGTACAGCCGCAGCCAAAGCAGCCTCTGCGTTTTTTGCCTTTTCTCAACTCTTGAATCACCTTTCTAATAAATTCTCTTTATTCCGAAAACCATTTTATTCTTTATATCGGTTTTGGCGCTAACAGCGCCAAAAACCATGCAATGCTATTTTATCAGATGATTGCTTGTATAGAAGCACATTAATCTGCCTTCATGCTATCGCTTAAGCTGCATCTGTGCATTGGCCAGAACATAAGTTTTGCTTTCAGCAGCAAAGCGAAAGAATCCGGCCGGGCAATGCATATAGAAAGCAAAAAAAACGCTTGCCAGCCAAGCAAGGCTTTAGTTTTCGGCCTTTTATCGTTTATTCAGCAGTAAAGCGATACAGATGCATAGCAGCTATAAAAGCCTACGGGATAGGCTATAGCTTTGCAGACTAAAAAGAGCAATTCATGCATCTTCAGTTGAAAGGCGTGAGTGCTCCTCTATGAGTTTTAGTTCGTAAGCCTCCAATATAGCGTCGGCAATCATATTCCTTGTCTCGCTGTTTATTGGGTGGGCAATGTCTTTATAGTCGCCACCGCTTAGTTTCTTGCTTGGCATAGCAACGAAAATGCCATTTTCGCCTTCAATGACCCTAATCTCGTGTACAACAAACTGGTTGTCAAATGTCACTGAGACTCTAGCTTTCATCTTGCCATCGTCAAAAACTTGCCGTATGCGTATGTCAGTTATTTGCATGAGTGCCTCCAAACAGCAAAATGACCAATATTTACTAGTATCCATTATACGACAATTATTATTAAAAGAAAACAAGAATATCAATAAATCATGAAATTTCTGCCATGAACGAAAACCAAATCAAAGCAAAATCTGCTGTTTCTAAAATCATCCCTTAATGTTTTAATAATCCATTAACTGATGCATTAAAGAATTCCGGCAGCAATATTAGCATATATATATTCAGGCATAGCATCAGCAAAGTTAACCGGCAGTGAAACCTGGCTTAACTGATGAAAAGTACAATAAGGAACAAACGATTTCAAATGTTACAAAATCCATAGCAAACCATGAGATTATATAATTGAAAGTGCAAAGGTTTTAAGGCTTATTCGCTTGAAGCAAGTACCTGTGTTGATATAATATCTTTATAGCCTCTGGATATTTCATAGGCATTAATATCGCTAACAGCAATAACCGCGAAAGCAAAAGCACCGGAGAGTAAATATGCAAATATCTTCTTTAGAACAGATAAAAAAAATCTATATGATAGGCATAGGCGGAACGAGCATGAGTGGGCTGGCCATGATGAGCGCTGTCAACGGACTGGAAGTGGCAGGCTCTGATATGAGGGCCAACATGTATACAGACAAGCTTGAGAAAGCAGGCATTAAAGTATACATTGGCCATGACAAAAACAACGTGCCGGCAGATGCCGACCTGGTTGTCTATTCGGCTGCCATCAACATAAACACAAATGTGGAAGCCATAGCAGCTAAGGAATACAACATCCAATTAATGGAGAGAAGCTACTTCCTTGGCTTGCTCACAAGGTATTATCCGAAAACAATAGCCGTGTCAGGCACACATGGAAAAACAACAACAACATCGCTGGTATCCCTGATGCTTTTAGATGCAGGAGAGGACCCTTCGATAAGCCTTGGCGGAACCATACCAAAGATCAACGCCAACAGCCTGGTAGGCAATTCGGAGTACTTTGTCATAGAAGCCTGCGAATTTATCGACAGCTTTCTGCACACAGAGCATTATATCGGCATAATTCTGAACATAGAGGAAGACCACCTCGACTACTTTACAGATGGAATAGATCAGATAGTAGAGTCATTTACAAACTTCGCAAAGATCATTCCGAAAGAAGGCCATCTTATCGCTAATGGCGACGATCCCAACGTAGCGAAAGTTTTGCCGCACATAGATACGACAATCCATACTTTCGGCCTGGGGGAGAGCAACGATTGGAGAGCAGCCAATATCATATATGACAGCCTTGGCAAGCCAACCTTTGATGTTTTCCATAAAGGCAGCCTGTATGCAAGCTTTAGCCTCAAAATACCCGGCGAGCATAATGTAATGGATGCCCTGTCAGTTATAGCCTGCGGCAGCATCCTTGGCATATCTATTGAGAGCCTGCAAAAAACCTTCCAGGAATTCGATGGCGCAAAGCGCCGCTTTGAATTCAAGGGGGAGGAGAGAGGCATCAAAGTATTTGAGGACTATGCCCACCATCCTACAGAGCTTAGGGTAACAATACAAGCCTGCCTTAACTACGATCACAATAAGCTCTGGGTTGTGTTCCAGCCTCACACCTACTCAAGAACATTCCTTCTCTTCGACGGGTTCGTTGATGCTGTTGCATCAGCCGGAGAGGTAATATTCAACGATATTTATTCCGACAGAGAGGCAAATGACTGGAATATATACTCAGAAGACCTGGCTGTAAAGGTTGTTGAAAAGCACGCTGTTCCGGCCTCGGTAATAAGCAGTTTTGAAGACATCGTTGCCTATATTATCGAAAGGGCAGCCCCCGGCGATCTCGTGCTTGTTGCAGGCAGCCAGTCGATTAATCAAGTGGCATCGGATCTTGTTGACGCTTTGAAAATGCATACCGCTTAAGAAGCCAAAAAGGGCGCTTTGAAATTCGCCCTTTTTTTGATCGCTTTTATCCTCCCTTTGCCCGCACGCAAAGTACAACATAAATGATATAAGCCTGTTGCTGCAGGCGTGCAGCGCTTTAGCGCTCTTTGCTTCTAAAATAGGCAACAGTGTAAGCAATAGCTATAAGCAATGGAATAAGTATTGCAATGCGGATGATCAAGGGTGTAAAGCGCATCCAGTATTCAAAATCTTCCAGATGCGTGGATGTGGCATGCGGCAAATCTCTCATATCGAATATCAGCCTGGATGCCAGCAAAAATGACAAAGACACATACAGCGAGAATGTTCCCATGCGCAGATGCTCGAAGCGGTTGTTATTTTTCATAAAGCAAAACCTCGTACTTAGAGTATAACTGCAAACTTCGATATATTTCAAAGCTTCAGTCAATCCTCTAATAAATGGCAGCAATAATGCCAGATAATACTATATGATTTCGTGCACATATGGAAAAATATTTCATGCACAAAATAAGCTTTTTATGATATTGTTATACCAACCAACCTGAGTTGCCTAAGCTATCTGCTTATGGCAAAGAATGGCAAAGGAGAAATATTTGCATTATCAATATGCATACAGTATAATAATGCAATATTCAAAACTGGTGTGGCTGAATCAGCAACGCACCAAAAAAATCCTGCGAATTGTTCGTGGGAAGCAATAACATTTTTGCACTGCATCAAGCTACAGTACAAAACTGAGCAGGCGATAAACACACCGTTTATGGAGCCGGGCCGCACTTAGCGGCAGCGGATGGCAAGTATTTACATCTGTGGGACAGTAATTATTGTCCTACAGATTTTTTTTGTGAAACGGGCAATATAGCTTTGCTGCAAGAGAGAGTGCTAAATAAAAACAGAAAGGTTCCTAATGGAAAACAACACAGCTATCGGCCTCACAACTGACGAGGCAAAAGCCCGACAGCAAATCTATGGCAAGAATGAGCTTGCCTCGCAAAAAAAGGAAAGCCTTATAAAAAAAGCCCTCAATACCGTATCCGAGCCTATGTTCATGCTGCTTTTGGCAGCATCAATAATCTATTTCATTCTTGGAGAGCCTGGCGATGGCGCAGTTATGCTTGTATTTGTAGTTGGCATTATCGCAATAGACGCTGTCCAGGAATGGAAAACCGACAAAACCCTAAGCGCCCTTAAAGACCTGTCAGCCCCGCATATAAGCGTTTTAAGAGACGGGGTGCAGCTTAGGATTTCAAGCGCTGATCTGGTGCCGGGGGACATAATATACGTGCACGAAGGCGTAAAAATCCCGGCAGATGGCATTGTGGCAAAGTGCAGCGATCTGTGCATTGACGAATCATCCCTTACAGGCGAGTCTGAAGGAGTATGGAAAGTGCCCTGCACTGCAATCAATGAGCAAGCAGGCTACTGGCGAAACGACTATTGCTATGCAGGAACATTGGTAACGCAAGGCACCGGCACACTGGTTGTAGATAAAATAGGCGCGCTAACCGCATACGGAAAGATCGGCACAAGCGTTAGCCAAGCCCCCCAAGACCCGACGCCCCTTCAAAAGCAGACATCAAGCCTTGTAAAGCTATGCGCGGCTATTGCAGCTGTATTATTCGTAATGGCAGCAATAGCCACATGGAATAATATCGATGATCACAGCTTTCAAGACAGGCTTGTTGAAAGCGTGCTCTCAGGAATAACCCTTGCCATGGCAATGATACCTGAAGAGTTCCCCGTTATTCTGACAGTGTTTCTGTCTATGGGCGCATGGAGGCTGGCTAAAAAAACATCGCTGGTAAGCCGATTGCCGGCAGTAGAGACGTTGGGGTCTGTGAGTGTTTTGTGTGTTGACAAAACAGGCACAATTACAATGAACCAAATGGCTGTGCAAGCTGTATGGGCAGCAGGCGGCAGCGATGAGAAGCTCCTTGCCGAAGTAATGGGGCTTGCCTGCGAAACAGAAGCATATGACCCTATGGAAAAAGCAATGCTTGAGTACTGCAAGAGCAAGGGCATTTCTGAAAGCCACCTGTTCGGAGGGCAGCTGCTCACCGAGTATGCCTTCACAAACGAGCTGAAGATGATGGGGCACGTGTGGCGCCATGAAGACGAGATAATAATAGCAGCCAAAGGATCCCCTGAGCAGCTTTTGGGCCTTTGCAGCCTGGATTCGGCCGAAATGCTTGCAGCCAAAAGCAAAGCGCAGGAAATGAGCGAGCAGGGCCTGCGCGTTATTGCGGTTGCTTACGATTTGCTGCATACAGAATCTGATGCGCCTGCTGAGATAACAGAGTGCAGGCTAAAGCTGTGCGGCCTTGTCGGATTGTCTGATCCTCCCAGGGAATCCGTCAAAGAAGATATCAGCTTGCTTGGCAAAGCAGGCATCCGGGTTGTTATGATCACCGGAGACAGCGGGGCTACAGCTGCCAGCATTGCCGATCAGGTGGGCATTATGACATCAGGCGGCGTTATAACCGGCGAGATGATCGATGCGATGGATGAGCAAGAGCTAACGGCAGCTGCCAAGGCCTCAAGCATTTTTTCAAGGGTTATGCCCGAGCACAAGATGCGCATAGTAAAAGCCCTAAAAGACAGTGGGGAAGTAGTGGCAATGACAGGGGATGGCGTTAACGATGCCCCTGCCCTTAAATACTCGGATATTGGCATTGCCATGGGCAAGCGCGGAAGCGAAGTCTCGCGGGAAGCAGCAGACCTAATCCTTTTGGATGACAACTTTACTACTATAGTCGATACCGTCAGGGATGGCCGGCGCATATATGACAATATAAGAAAAGCAGTCGGGTATGTCTTCACTATTCATATCCCTATTGCCCTGGCCTCGCTTCTGGCGCCTTTTATGGGCATAAACACGCTCGATCTCATGCTGCTGCCATTGCATGTTGTGCTGCTGGAGCTGATTATTGACCCTACATGCTCAATAGTGCTCGAGCGGCAGCCGGCTGAAAAGGGCATAATGCAGCGAAAGCCACGAAATGCGCAAGAAAAGATCCTTAGCTCGGGGCTGCTAATAAAAAGCATAGCCCAGGGCCTTGCTGTCTTTGGCGCCTCATTTGGGGTTTACATTTATATGCTGCCCTACGGCGCAGCAGTTGCCAGAACCATGGGCCTGGCGCTGATTATTATAGCCAACATGCTTCTTGTACAGGAGAACGCTTCAGACACCGAAAGCGTTCTGTCAACAGCTAAGCGCCTGGCAAAAGACAAAGTAATGTGGGCAGTTAACGCTGTTACGCTTCTCGGCCTTGCTATTATGCTCTACACGCCGCTGAGCTCATTTTTGAAGCTTTCAAAGCTCACACTCATGCAGTTGGCATTTACAGCTTGCCTGGCAGCTGCATCAGTCTTTTGGTATGAGGCAGTTAAGCTTATAAAGCGCTTATGGCTAAAACAGGCATAACTCAGATGGCACATTTGCAGTCGCCATAGGAATATTTTTCTAGCAATAATTGGCAAAACCATTAAATTGATTGAAAATAGTACTTTATAGGGCTATTGTAAAGGTTAACTATAATTTCAAATCAAGGGGTTTATACATTGGGCACGAAAAGCTCACAAAACATAGAAATACGAAGTGCCACTAGAGACGACAGCGCCCTAATACTATCGTTTGTGAAAGGCCTTGCCCATCATGTGCATTTGCAACAGTATGTGGTGTCAACAGAAGATATGATTGAGGACTGTATTTTTAACAAAAAAGCAGCCGAAGTGATTTTCGCATCTTTAGACGGGGTAGATGCAGGGTTTGCGGTGTTTTACCAGACCTTTTCCACATTCCTTGGCAAGGCCGGCCTGTACCTGGAAGATTTATACGTGCTTCCTGACTATCGGGGGAAAGGCATTGGCACTGAGCTTCTGCGCAGCCTTGCCCAAATTTCAGTAGAAAGAGGGTATTGCCGAATTGAATGGTGCGTTCTAGACTGGAACAGCGGCAGCATTGAGTTTTACAAATCCCTTGGGGCTGAAGCAGTAGACGGGTGCACTATCTACCAAATGTCAGGGGAAGCCATAGACAGTCTGGCCAAAGAGTATTAAAAGAGCATTAAGAATGCATGCAGCATGCGCTTTGCTGCCAGCGCTGCTTTTGCTTTAGGCTCTGAGAGCCTTTCAAAAGCCGCGCCGCATTATAAAGTCTGATCGCCGAAAGGCTGTATATTTGCAGCTCCCGGCTAAACGGCAATCCAATATGGTGTATGGAGGTTTTATATGAGTGGTGTAAAGCAGACAGTTGTCTATAGCCCCAGCCAATTTGAACAGTTGTGCAGCGAAAATCCGGGCATGGCGTTTATGGGGTATCTGGGGGACAAAACAGAAGATGAATGGGATGAGTCAACAAGCCGACGCTACATGAACAAGCTTTGGGAGAGCTTTGCCTACATACCTATACAGCTTAAGCAGGCTGAAGCTTCGCTTTATCTTAACAGTTATTATAAGGTGGCAGAAAGCGCCGGCAATATCATCGGCTTCAACCATACAAACCCCCATAAGTCAAATCCGGCAATGAGAGCCATGTATGGCGGCGGGGAAGGCGATATTCTGATTAAATCTGAAGGCAAGCTGCAAATTGCCGACTGCAATGGCAGGGCTGCTGTGATGCTGCTATCGCATCTGATATCGGAAAGGCCGTTTAGCGATTACACTCTGGTGATAATCGGAGGGCTTGGGGCAACAGGAAGGCTCATTCTGAATGCATTTGCAGATACGGCCCCTAAAGATATACTCATATGCGATATACAAGCGAACGATGTTTTCATCGATTCACTGGAAGCGAAAATGGGATTCAGGCCGCGCTATATTGATGATATAGCAAAAATACCGGAAATTGCAGGACCGGCCATGTTTGTCAATGCCACCCGCCATGCAGATGCAAGAAAGGGCATATCGATACTTAGCATTCTCGAGCGCTGCGACATCAAGGGCAATGCTGCACTCGATCTTATAATGGGCTCAGATGAAAGCTTTGGCAGCCTGGCAATGCGCACTGCAGACGGCAATGAATTTGCAGCGTGGACTAACTACCTGCTTACACAGCTCATCGAGCAGGCTGTTCCCGGGCTTGATCATATCGGGCAGGAAGCGTTTCGAAAGCTGGCATTGCTATAGTATTTGCTGCTTTGTTCTTTAGTATCTATGCTGTGCTTTCAGCCAGGCATTTTTGCATGGCTGATTTTTTTATTGAAGCATGCTTTGGAAAGCCGCTTAAGCGGTGTGGCCGGGTTTGCTTTTATTCATGTTGTGCTGTAAAGGTTTCTTTTGCAGGCTAAAAAAAAGCACTCGATATTCAACGAATGCTGCACGCGTTCCCAGGTTGCCCGTCTTTATATCAGCTTAGTTGCGTTGTAATTGTATACAATCGATGCATGTAAAATTGCTACTTTTTTTATTATTATATAGTAAATAGCTGATTACTTTACTATTTGATATATATACTTAAATAAAAGCGCGAATTATTTCACACTTTGATATAATAATTAGCATTAAAGGAATAAGAGATAATATGGGTAGCCATTACACATATAAGCAAACGATTGAAAAAGAAGCCCCGATCGGCGACACTCAGCTTCCCCAAGAGCAAATAAACTCTGTTATCCGCTGTTTTCTCGATAAGCAGGGCTTATATAAACACGGTATGTTCCTGATGCCAATAAACAATGGCATGCCTTACTACATGCATGCCTGCTCAATACCAAAGGCTGAAAGTGCATCATCAACTGAATCTATGTTTATTCATGCAGACATTTCCGAGCTTAGCGCTGTATCTTTTTTTGATGAAAGCCTGGACAGCCTCATAGCGTATTCTTACTCAGAAGAAGAAGGGGAGGGCAGTGATGATCTCACTGCCTTTTCACAAAGCGGCGATGCTCCTATAGAAGCGCTAAAGCTTAGCTCTGATATAGAGGAATCAATACTGACAGCATGCTTTTCCCACTGGATTAATAAATCTGATCCGGTGTATATTGCGATTCCCGACTTCGAGTTTGACATTACAGTTGCGCGATTCCTGAAAGCAGCCTACATGTCAATGCCATACTTTTTGCGGGCGCGTTCCGGCTACATAACGCACCCTACCCCCAATCTGGTGCCGGAGCATGCAGCCATGTGCTTTCTTCCCGAAAGCGCTAAGCCGAAGTACCACAACTTTCCCGTTCTAACGCTTAATTCAAAAGATTGCCGGCTTGCCATACGCGCAATACAGGAAACGGCCAACCTGGATGATGACACTGTAGAATACATTCGCGCCAAAGACCGAAAGTCCTGGCACGAGTTTTTCTTTGGCGGCATTGAAGGAATGGGCGACATTGAAAGCTACTTAAACCTTGATCCGCGCATGTACGGCGAAATGTATGTATTACACAACGGATGGCTAAAGCTTGAGCCCGGCGAACGGGACACTTATATAATTGATTTTTTGCAACTGCCAAAGTCTCAGCAAAACGAAACCACGTGGAGCGCCATAGAGGGCTACCTTACGCCTGAGAGGCTAAAAGCCATCGTAAGCTCGGCATCAGAGTGCTGCAACAGCTACAGCAGCTTTGCCAAAGCAATTGGCTCTTTGCAGCCGCTGCCAAACAGGCTGACCGGCCTTGAGCTTGCATGGGGCGAATCCCTGTTTGACTTTGCGCTTAAAACAGAAGCCAGCTATGAATCATTCCAATACGCCAAGCGCCAGCTCGAAGAGCTGTTTTCCCCCCAAGCCATCGACACATGCGAGCAGCAGCTCATAAAGGTGCATGAGGGCAGATCCAGTGAGGAGTATGAGGCAGTGTCAAACAAGCTCGAAGAGTACAAAACCGGCAGCCTCCTCGAAATCCTCAGCGATATAAGCATTGTTTACAACAACATTGCATATGAAGACAACAAAGCCCGAATAAAGATACTCGTTCAGCAGCTGGCAGAGGGCTTGTTTATAACAGCATGCGAAGAAGACACAAAGCATGAGCGCTATGATGAGATAAGCGACGCTTATTGGCTTATCGGCAATAGCCTGGGCATCAATGAGAGCTCAATAGACTCTGCATGGGACACCTACCAGGGCAGCTATAACGAGCGCAATGAATCTATAGCTAAGCTGGCAGGCTATATAAATTCTGAAGTCGATGATGTGCTCGATTATGCAGAGCAGTGCCTGGACGCTGTACGAAATGTAGATATGGAAGACAGCGTTATGGAGTCATTTATAGATACATCACTGGAAAGCTATAAAAAGATTCCGAGAAAGCAAACGAAGTTCACAAAGCTTATTGAAAGCGACATTAAGCCAATACCGCTTTCAAGCCTTTACAGCAAATGCTGTGAGCTTTCTGTCTTCAGCGACGGAAGCCTGAGCATTATACTGCCTGTGACTAATGACGGGCAGAGTGTAAAAGCGACTCTTTCTGAGTCAGTGCCATTAATATACTGGCTGATAACAGGCGAAGACCAACCTGAAGTGACTGAGAGCCAATTATGGCTTGCTGTATGCCTGGCCAAAGAGAGGATCCTAAACGAGCGATCCTACGGAATCCTGCTCTCAGGCAATTTCGAAGGCAGCTGCCTTGAGCTGCTCTTTATGGTAGCAGCCAGAGCGGAGCTCGAAGGCTGCACATTCACTGATGCAGACGGCAACGATTTGGCGCCAATCCAGCTGCTGATGCAGACAGCAGGCATTGAATCCGAAGATGCTCAGCAGTACAAAGAGCACTTCATGTCCATTGCAGACAGCGGCCTTACAAACAACTGGCTTGAATCAGCATGGGAGCAGGCCGCCAACACCCTGCACGCCGCATCCTTTATAGACGGCCTTGATCTTATTGAGATGGTGGATGAGGATGAGGATGAAGCTTATTCTGATGAGGAGCTGTATAGCGGCTCTGCCAAAAAGTCTGCAAGAAGAAAGCGCTTCTTCCTGTTTGACTGGATCTCCTCCTTAACATCAAGGCGCAAGCCGGCGCCAAAAGAAGCAGATGTGCAAAAGGAGCTTGCAGCCCCTGCAGCCATAGCAAGCCGTGACCTCACAGAGTATGAACAGATAATAAAGGTAATATGCTCGGTATTCAGGGAAGCAGAAACAGCGGCTATGCCTATTGAAATGCTAACCCAGCAGATCCGCCTTGTTGATGTTGATCCCTATTCTCTGGGCTATAAAAGCTTAAGAGAGCTAATAGAGGACCTTCCGGAGTATTTTCAGGTAACAGAATCGGAAGGATACAATGCGCTCGTTGAGATGATAGACAGCCCGGAGGGCGATGAAATTGATTTTGAGATCGAAGGCGGCGATGAGCAGCTTGAGATAGAGAGCCTACGCCAGCAGCTTGTTGATGAAATATACTTTGGCGATTGGAACAAGGAAGCCAATAGCTTGAACAGGTTTCTTATTAGCAAGTATTACAGCGGGTACGAATGGTCACGGATCATCGCTCAGGCATACATGGCAGCCAAGCAGGAAGGCAAGATATACATCGATGATATCTACATGGCTTTCAGCACAGGAATAAATACAATTGGCAATGAATCCATATATGTAATATGCGAGCAGGGCCCGCATGAAAACAGGCAATGGAAATTGCGCGAATATATGCCTATAGCAGACAATATGATTGAAACCCCCGACATTTTAACGAACCTTGCAATTGCACGCGAGCCTATTTAAAAATCCGGCAGCCCGCATAAAAAGCGAACCATGCCGGCGACAGGCATACGATACGCCGCTATGATGAAGCGGATAAAAAAGCACATAAACTGCGCAGCCTCCCGATAGCGCCTTTGGGCGCTATCGGCGCAACGGCCTATATAGGCTGCCGGCACCCCGGCTTTCGGGCGGGAGGCGGCATTTGGCAGGCTATTTATAAAAAGTCTTGCCGTAAGTTGCTACTTCATCCTGTACCCATGAGTTGTACTGCATGGTCTTCTCTTGCTCGCTTGCAGGCCCCAGCATTCCGCCGGCAAAAGCATATCCGCCGCCAGGGGCATACTTATCAAGCACTGAGCGCACATACTCCCTGACTTCTTCCTCTGTAGCGTCTCTGTCAGCAGGAGGCACAAAGTCAAAGCCGCCAACAATAACCAGCTGCCCGGCATAGTCTTTCTTCACTTGCAGAAGGTCGTTTTCCTGTTGTGCCGGATCCCAGAACTTAACGCCGAAATCGAGCATATCGGGAATAAAATCATCACACTTGCCGCAATTATGGAATTGGATAGGTATTCCGCGATCCAATGCAGGCTGTGCCAGCCGCGTATATATTGGCTTAAAGATATCTTTGTAGACTTCAACTGAGAAGAAAGGCGCATACTTTGATGCAGTGTCGTCAAGAAGGTATACAATGTCAGGATCATAGTATTGAACGGTCTTTTCCATTATAGGCATATAGTAATCGCATATAAAATGAAGCATTTCCTTTACTGATTCCGGCTCTTCAAGCAGCGCACACAAACCTTCAGTAAAGCCAATGAAATTTATAAATGACTGGAACGGGCCGAATCCGCCCATGGTAACCACGCCATATTCATTGCGGTCTATATCCTTCATGTCTTCTTTAGCCATGGCTTCCCAATCAACAGTGTTAAACTCAGCAGGGTATGCCGGCCATTTAACTACCTGGTCCCATTTTGTGATGTCAGTTATAAGAAAGTTCCCCGGCTTAGGCAACGCTGCCCCGCCAACCTCATCAACTGCTGTGCGGGTAATGCCCCAATCATCCGTGAACTCTCTTCTTTCATCGCTCTTTTCGTCTGATGGCGGAGGCCCAAACATTGGCGCGCCCATTACAGACGGGGCTACAGACCATATAGGCGATTCAGGCCTTCTCATGCCCATGCTCCATGACGGAACATACTCAGGCATCTCGCCTCTGCCCAGCCTCATGTAATTTTCTTTTCTTGTTATTGCCATATCATCCTCATTTCCAATAACGCTTGCTGACAGGCTTGTATTACCTGATTCTAAGCATCTGTATAGCCGCGAGCAGCCTGCATTACAGGTAGGGCAGGCTGGAACTAATAAAGCTATGCAGAAGGCTGGCTTTTGCGGCTTTAAGGCTATACACAGAGCATTTGCCATCAGGCCATAGCCGCCGCAAGCGTGATAATTTTGTATGATTAATTCTATCATAAATTATTGAATCATAGCTTTTTTTTGTCACTCACGCCAAATCCGAATTTGGGATACTTAAAATATAGTACAAAATTCACATCGCAATACAAGCCCTGCTGAAGTTTTTTCATAAAATGCTTATCCAAAAACTAATATAGAAAAGCGCAATTAGCCTTAGCTGCGCAAGCCTTAAGTTAAGGCGATCTCCGGGCAATGCTGTTTGAAAGCAATCTGCATTGCAGGAGAGTTGCATTTTAAAGGAGCTAAACCGTATGCCGGATAACTATCAATACAATATCGACAAAGAATTTTACAGCATGATGGATTCCATAAAGTCAAAGAGCATCGAATCGATCACAGAGCAGATGCTCTATTGCTTTAAGCTGCTTCCGCTGCAAAACCAGGCCATTCTAGAGAGCTACTACAGAAAATACCCTTACTGGGGCACGCTGAATGTTAGCGAGCACGATCTTGGAGTCTTTGTTGACAGAGCCATGTCTTTATACAGCCATAACGATGATTTTTTATGGCTGTATAATAAGCTTTCTGACTACAGGTCAAAATCTGTCCTGTCTGCAATAGTGCAAAACTGGTACAGGTTTCGCACTCTGGACAGCATAATTGAAAAACAATTCAGCCAATACTTTGATCTTGACATCATTAAGTGCACCGAAAATGAGGTATTTATTGATGTTGGCGCATACATAGGCGACAGCGTGCTCTCGTACCTGAGGGCATACGGAGAAGGCTGCTATAAGAAGATATACTGCTATGAGATAACGCCTTCATCGATAAGCCGCCTCAAAAACAGCCTTTCTGATTGTCGCGATATAGTGTTCAGGGAACTTGGTGTTTCTGATGCTTGCGAGAATCTATACATAAGCGAGTGCGATGACATTTCATCAAACCAGATTGCTGATAATGGCTCAATAATGGTGTCTACAACAACGCTTGACATCGATCTGGCCAACGAGCCAACGCTTATTAAAATGGACATCGAAGGGCATGAAGAGCGGGCAATCAAAGGCGCGGCCGGGCATATCAAAAATAGCAAGCCAAAGTTGGCTATAGCAGCTTACCATAGCAACACTGACATTTGGAAACTGCCAAGGCTGATCGATTCTATCAACCCTGGCTATGAATTTTACCTGCGCTACCATGGCAGCAACCTTAGCCCGTCAGAAGCAACACTGCTGGCCAAATAGGCGCGCACCTGTTAGCTGTATTAAATATAGGCTGCATTGCATAGCAGCCCCATTGTTTATGCGCCAACATATACTGGAACCGGCATGCCTCATTATCAAGCTATTTGTAGCCAGTATTTTGCGATGCTGACGACTTTTGCCTTATGTTTGAAAAGGAATACTTAGTTGCAGCTTGATGCGCAAGACCGTCGAAGCAGTTTCAATTTTAGCTGCTCGATGTGAGTTATATAGGTCCAGGTATGCTTTATGCAGCCTTTATCCTGGTATTGTAGCTACAATGTATTGATAAGATGAAATAGTATGCATATACTGCTTATGCAGGAGAGAAAATCTATGCCTACTATAAAATTTATAACTGATGACGCTACAAAGGATCTTTCTACTGAAATCTTTAGACAGCTTGGGATAACAATGTCTGAAGCAATAAATATTTTTTTGCGCCAATCAATTTTACATGGTGGATTGCCTTTTGATGTAAGAATACCAAAATACAACAAAGTCACGCTAGCTGCATTTGAAGATATGCAGCAGAGCAAAGGGAAAGGGTTATCCGGCATGTATATCGAAAGCGCCCTTGCTAAACTAAAAGAAGATGAGGGTGATTATGAATGAAAACTCTCGAAGGTGACGAGGAGCAATCGCTGCTAATCAGGACAGGCTCGCATTCTGATCTTTTCAAATAAGCATTTGCATATCTTTTTAATACAAACAAAAGCATATTCGCTAAATATAGCCACCTTTGGCGCCAATTCACCTGCTGCCGCCAAAGGTAGTATATTGGCGTCAAGCAGCACTCTCATAATTCACTCTACCATTGCTGAGCAATTTATCAGAAAACCGCCATAGTGCTTGCCGTAATGGCCGTTTTGAAGACTGGCGCTTGTTGGGCTCTTTTTTCGTGAAGGCAGCTAATTTCTGACTTGCGCCGTTACAGACGGGAAAATGGCACTAGCCAAATAAATGCTAGCTTGTAGGTTAATCGGTATGTTTTTGCTATACTTTTTTTGGAAATGATAGATGGAAAATGGGATGCTTGCCGCATCTGGTTGAAACTAATGCTGGATATATTAAAAGCCAGTTTTGAAATGCCCGGGAATATTTTATCAGCCATCTGCATTAACATAGAATAAAATGCTTTCGAAACTGTAGCCTGTGCTTATCATAACTGCGCCGCAGTTGAGCAAGGGAGCATAGGTTTTGATATTTGCCTACAATTTGCATTACATTAAGAAGATCAGCGATGCATTTGAATAAAAAGCAGGCAGCCTTGCCTATCTATACAGGCATTCGCTTCATGCTAGGAAAGAACCGCATCGCCTGTCAGCATGCCGCTTGGGCTTTGCCCGATGTGGCATATAAACATGAACACTGAAATTAAGGAACATGAATTAATCAATAAAGGAGGGCTCTTTGTGAATGTACTAGTTATTAACGGCAGCCCAAAAGGGCAGAGAAGCAACACATTTAAACTGGCAAAAGCATTCCTTGATGGCGCAGGCTATACTGATGCAGACATCATTGATGTAAGCAAGCTTAATATAAAGCCGTGCCTCGGCTGCTTTACCTGTTGGGAGAAAACGCCCGGCAAATGCGTGATTTCCGATGATATGCCGTCGTTGCTCGATAAAATCATATCGGCTGATATTATCGTGTGGACGTTTCCCCTCTATTACTTTTCCGTGCCGGGAGGGCTGAAAAACGTTATAGACCGCCAACTGCCGATGAATCTGCCGTTTATGGCTGCAGATTCTGAAACTGGGGCACACCCGTCGCACTACGACTTGTCCCACCAACGCCACGTTGTAATTTCCACTTGCGGCTTTTGGACGAGCAAAGGCAATTATGAAGCTGTGGACGCGCAGTTTTCTCATATCTATGACAGCAATGGCTTCACAGCTATTTACTGCGGGCAGGGCGAATTGTTCCGCGTCCCGGAGCTAAGCGCGAGGACAGAAGAATACTTATCGATTGTTAGCCAGGCAGGTGCAGAATTTGCCAGCGGCCAAGTTTCGCCTGATACGCTCGAGCAGCTTGCGCAGCCGCTTTTCCCGCGGGAAGTGTTCGAGCAAATGGCTGACGCTTCCTGGAGCATATCTGAAGGCGGCACAGCGCCTGATGAAAGTTTCAGCTTTACGAAACAGATGGCGGCGCTATACCACCCTGACGGCAATGAGCGCGTAATCGAATTTGCATACACAGACATAGGCAAGGCTTATCAAATAGTTTGCACTCCAAATGGCCATGAAGTAATAAGCGACAGCTTCAAGCCCTACACAACACGCATCGAAACGCCGTTTACCGTGTGGAAAGCGATTGCCCGTGGCGAAATCACAGGCCAGGACGCGCTTTTTCAGCGCAAGTACACAGTTATTGGCGACTTTGATTTGATGCTTCACTGGGACGAATTGTTTGGTAGCCAGCAGGCTCCGAAAAAAGAGCAAAAAGCAAACACTAAGCGCGAAACGAACATGGCAATACTGCTCGCGCCCTGGATAGTCCTCTGGACGGCAGTGGCGATTAACGCTGCTATAGGCAGTATGATTGGCATAATATCAGCGGCAGCGCTGCCTGTTATCTGGCTGAAGTTTGAAGACACGCTATACGAGCGCTTGACTGTGCTGATTGTATGCATACTGTCGGTTGCGCTGCTGTACGGTATCGATGCGAATATTGTACTGCCGCTTTCTTACCTGGTTTTTGGCATCATATGGTTTGTATCAGGGTTTGCAAAAATCCCATTGACAGCGTGGTATTCAAAAAATGGGTATGGCGGCGAAAAAGCATTTGACAACCCGCTTTTTCTTCGAACCAACCAAATTTTGACGCAATGCTGGGGAGTGTTATACATTATTACCCCGATTTGGACATACTATCTCATGAAGTCGCCGGCAGCAGCGTTTACAGGGTTGATTAATTCGGCGTGCCCTGCGATAATGAGCCTATTTACAGCATGGTTTCAAAAATGGTATCCAAAACGCTATGCAGTTGGCAAGCCGGGCAGCATCTGAGATAATTACTGCCAGCATGCTTAGGGATGTATTTATATTTCAAAACGCGCAGTAGTCAGCTCTGTATTTTATGTTCCAAGCATTCAAGTTCGAAAAAAAAGCATACGTAATGGCCAGTGGGAGGGCTATGGGAAGCTAGGGCAGGGCAAGAATGCGTGCTTGATCAAGTGAATACAAGCCCTTAGCTCATTAGCGCTTTTGATGAAGATGCATTGGCTGTTGTCTCGGAAACAAAAAGCTTTATGCTGATAGCTGAAATAATAGGCCAAACAAAACCAATACAGCGGCCATTTGCCGCTGTATTGTGCACTAAAGGAGGCTAGCAAACCATGAGGAACCTCTGGAACAAGAAATTTGCACCGAATAGCGATGTGAATTACCCAGATGAAATACTTAGGGCTCAGTGCTCATATTTATATGAAATAACAAATGGGAAAGTGATAGGGAAAGTTCAGAGCTATAATGGGCCCATTTCTTCCTCTATCTCTAAATCGCTGATATCAACCTTCACTGAATTGGTTCCAATTGAAGGCATAGAAGCTGAGATCCAAGATAGCTTGGGCAATGTATCTAAGAGCGATTTTACTTATGAGTTTTTTATTACGTCTATTAGCACCCCAAATTACAAATATAGGGTATTATTCATTCATTACGAGCTTCCGTTTTATCCAGTCAGCGTGGTGCTGGATGAAGGGATCTGCTCTGAGCTAGGCTTAGCGCAGAGCTTTTTGTGCAAATCGCAAGAGGAGTTTGAAGATGCGCTGGAGCGCATCTTGAATTCAAGCAAGTTGGAAAGCATTATTAGCTCATTGCTTATGATAGTTGGCAATGAAGAGCTGGTGCCGCCTTTTTAGCTTCTTTTGAATCTTACGGCCCCAGCCTCACAATACCCCTGTAAACCCTTAAGCGCAGCGCCAGGTTGCGGCTGCCTTCGAAAAGGCAGTGCGGGTGCAGCAAGGCGAGGCGCTGATACTTAGGCTAAAGGCCTTGCAGCGCCGGTTGGCCTTTACATGCATCTCCCCCTTGATTTCATGGCGAACACCCGCCTCTCCCATGACATTTCGGATGAAGCTGCTTAGGAGATTTGCTTTGCCGTTATTATGCTCAGCATCAATATACACCTGGATGCATGGCTCAAGCAAGCACCAGCCTATAAAGCTGGGCCTATCGCTGTCTTCGCTGCTACTCGGGTAGCAGGGAGCCAAGAAGAGTGCATAACTATTTCTTAGCTCCAGCAAGGGATGTATATCTCTAGCGATTATGCAATGCTATACTCAAAGCCGGCGCTTTTTACTGCAATTCGCCTTGCTCTATTCGGCTTTGGCAATATTCATCCCACCATATAAACACATCGCCAAGGGAAGGCTGTGTATAGAAGGGGATAGTGAGGGATTCTGCTATGACTGTATATTCATTCTCGCCAACGGCGATTGTATCATCTGCTTTAAGCGTAAGAACCTTTTCTTCATTCTCTTCGCTAAGAGCCGATCCGAGAGCGGAAAATTCTCCGTTTTCATCATAGAAATCCTTTATCACGATAATTGTTCCTTTGTCTGCTGGCGGGATGTCCTCCTGGCTGTCTTTTGGTTTATCGCCACAGGCTGCGCAGGACAGCAGAATAATAACAGACAATGCCGCGAGGGCAATACGCTTTTTCATTTTGTCGCCTCTTTTATACTCTCTTTTTACTGCTCAAACGCGAGCTTTTCGGATTCTGTGATCTGTGTTTATAGCAGGCTTTTTCCATAACTGAATAATGGTTTTTGTGCCTTATATGCCTTTAGCCTGGCTGCTCTATTTTAACTGGCACATTTCCTCTGAGCGCCTGCTTGGCTTTTTTATTATGCTAATGCTATAACTTTGTTTACGGCTTTGTTTTGTTTTTAGCTGTTAACCAAGGTTTAGCAGAATTTCTGCCAAGCGGATTGCTGTAAAGCTATAAACTGGTTTGGGCAATCAGAATCGCAGCAGCTCGCGCTGATGCCTAATTGATTTTATTCCTTTTACTCCTCACTCCTCTATGAGATCCTGTTTAAGCACGCCCATTGGCTTGCCGCATTCGGGGCAGAATTTTGTACCTGTCTGCACTTTTGCGCCGCAATTTCCGCATATAGGCATACCAGGCTTGGCCAGCTTTAATTTTCTGTTTTGGGCAATGATGATAAAAGCCATAACCGGTATGCAAAGCAACAAAATCCATTCCCACCTGAATCGCTTAGCCAGCAAATTGCTGTCATTGTCTGCTGATGCTTCCTCTAAATCTACATTCGCAAGCTCATCGAGCTCTGCCGGATCTCCACTCGCTGTTTCATTAGCTGACGAGGCTCCATTTTGGCCTTCTTGCGCAGCAGTTGATGTAGAAGAGCCGGAAGGCGTGCTGGCCTCCGATTGCCCCGTTGAAGTAGCCGCAGAAGATGCTGCTGCCGTTACTGTTATCTTGGCTTCGTTAGAATATACAGAACCACCGGCGTTTGACACTTCAACGCGCAGCCGTCTGCCGTTTAATGAAGTATCAGATGTCGTTACTTTCAGAGTAGGCGTAGCCATTCCGGAAAAACCTTCAGTGTCTGCTTCAAGCCACACTCCGTCACGGTGGTAGTATTCCCACTGGTAAGACAGCGTGCCTGTACCCGTAGCAGAAACAGAAAAAGTAGCGGCTTGCCCCTCAGTGACGCTTTTGTTTTGGGGATGCGCAGTTATTATAGGGGCATCAGGCGTTACCGAAATCTTAGCTTCGTTAGAATATACTGAGCCTACCGCGTTTGACACTTCGCAGCGAAACCGCCTGCCATCCATTGAAGCATCAGTGGCCTGCACCTTCAAAGTAGCTGTATTCATTCCGGAAAAGCCTGCAAGTTCAGTATCAAGCCACACTCCGTCGCGATGGTAGTACTCCCACTGGTACTTCAGAGTGCCTGAGCCGGAAGCGGCAACAAAAAACGTAGCGGTTTGCCCCACAGCAACGCTTTGGTTTTCCGGTTGTGTGGTTATCGTTGGCGCGGTTGCGTTGACAGTAAGCGTTGCGGTGTTTGAAGTCGCCGACCCAGCCGAGTTGCTGACTACACAGCGATAGCGGTTGTTATTAGATGCAGTAGTTGGGGCTGTCACTTTCAATGTTGGCGACGATGCGCCTGTATACTGGCTGTTTGTGCTCGCTATATCAGCAAAATCAACAGTAAATGGCGGCCTTCGTACTTGCCACTGGTACTTTAGCGTGCCTGAGCCGGAAGCAGCAACAGTAAATGAAGCGGCCTGCCCATCTGAAACACTTTTGCTTTGGGGATGTGTGGTTATCGCTGGCGCGACTGCGTTTACAGTAAGCGTTGCGGTGTTTGAGGTTGCCGACCCCAGCGCGTTGCTAACTACACAGCGATAGCGGTTGCCATTTGATGCAGTGGTGTTGGCTGCCACTTGCAGCGTAGGCGACGATGCGCCTGTATACTGGCTGTTTGTGCTCGATATGTCAGCAAAATTACTAATATATGGCGGCCTTCGCAGTTGCCATTGGTACTTTAGTGTGCCTGAGCCGGTAGCAGCAACAGTAAATGAAGCAGTCTGCCCCTCTATAACGCTTTTGTTTTGGGGATGTGTGGTTATTTGAGGTGGTTGAAGCTTTATAGTTGCATTTGCTATTGCTGCCTGCGCTGCCAGATAATCCGGCAATGCCTTGGGGGCTGCATAGACTGTTTGCTGCTCTGCCGCGAATAGGCTGAGTATTGCCGCCATCGCCAGCAGAATCGTTATTGGCCTATAAGCTTTTGTTTTTTTATTCATGCCTTATAACTCCTTAATTGCCTCTGCTGCCACGATCGGAGCTGTGCCCGCTTTCGTTTTGCATGCAGATTAAAATCTCATTTGTTTATATGTATTAAATAGGTAACGAAAATTTTTGCTGATTCCGAGGCCTATAGCCAACTTCAACGAGCAATTTAGAAGCTGGAGGCTAACAAGGTTTTATATCGCGAAAGCCGGCTATAGCAAAATTCACAGTATTGCCTAAAGGCTGCTTCAGCTAGTGTTGCCAACCTTTCAAGGTGATCTCATTTGCTTGGAAATACTTTTGGCTTCATGAAAACAGCTTTATTCTACTTTTTTCAAGCTACTGCAGTTCCTGTTTTTGCTTTATAGGCAGTGCTTACGGTTTATTGCTTTCATTAGTGCTAGCACGGCAAAGCAAAATCCTGTGTTTGCTCTCATTGGCTAAATGTGAGCGCAGAACCATTTTATTCATAAGAGAGGAAAAGCTTTTGCGACTTTATTATACAGCAATATTTACAAAATGCGTTGAAAACTCTAAAACTTGAGCTATTAGTATATGCTTCAACTTGTCGCAGCTAATCACGAAAAAACACGGATCCACAGCTTTGTACAAATAACCTTTTCGTTTCAACTGTTGGGAAATGCCATTATGCATCCAGGCAGTATATTGAAAGATAGCCTAAATACGTAAGAAAAACATTTATAGCATGCACATGAGATTAAAGACCGCACCAGCTTATGAAAGCCATGCCTGCATTAAAAGTATATAAATTCGGTGGAGAAAGCTCGATGCTTTAAAAAAAATATTCCAATTTGAATGCTCAAAGCTGCCATGCAGGCTTCCGGCAGGCAGCGTACGTGAAATGCAAAAAAGCGGCAGCTTGGCTATAGAAAGTGCCAAGCTGCCGGTAGAGCCTCGCCATGTTTTTATCAAAGAGTTGGACAAAGCTGCTGTGTTAAGTGCCCGAATTGCATAGCAAAGAGTTATGCATATGATCAAGCGGATGCCTTTTAAGCTACAGCGGCCAAACCAAAATTCTCTGAGGATATGCCGCTATATCAGCGCATATCCTTATTGTTTGTGCCAGGCATTTTTGTCCTTGTTTCTGTTCTGTTGACCGAGCTTGCTACAGTGCGCATTCTTTCTTTTTTATCTGCAGGCAAGCCTTCATTCATGAATCTTTCGAATTCTGCAGCGCTCGTTGCATGCAGCCGTTCTTCAATGCTCATATCTGCAAGCTCGACAACCTTGTTAAGGTTCAAGCCAAGAGCGTCAGCCATTCTCCTACCGTAATCTTCATCAGCAAGGTAGCAATGCGCTGCATGGCGATACTTTATATTGCTCATAGCAGGGCCGATGTCTGTTGCTGTGTTCATTATGAGCATCTTTTTCTTGTCTTCCATAAGAAGCCTGTAAAGATCCCCTGCCTGGTAGAAACAGTCATCATCCGAATACTGGGAATAATGGTCCATAGCGCCATCGAGAGGAAGTGGCGGCTCTTTGTATTCCTTTTGCTCTTCCCATTCCCCGAAGCTGTTCGGGTGGTAGTGCTTTTTCGAGCCATAGTTGCCGTCAACGCGCATTTGCCCGTCTCTGTGGTATGCATTGGTTGGGAATTTAGCTGCATTGACAGGTATTTGGAAGTGGTTTACCCCCAAGCGGTAGCGCTGGGCGTCGCCGTATGAAAACAGCCTTCCCTGGAGCATCTTGTCTGGGGAAAGCCCTATCCCCGGAACGATATTTGCAGGGTTAAATGCTGATTGCTCAACATCAGCGTAGTAGTTTTCTGGGTTTCTGTTAAGCTCCAGCGTTCCGACTTCAATAAGCGGGTATTCTTTATGGTGCCAGACTTTAGTGAGATCAAATGGGCTTTCCGTATGCTTTCTTGCCGCTTCTTCTGTCATGACCTGGATATACATAGTCCAGCGAGGGAATGCCCCTCTCTCAATAGCTGAAAACAAATCTGCTTGGAAGCTGTCTCTGTCCTTAGCAATGATTGCTTCAGCCTCTTCATTTGTCAGGTTCTTTATGCCTTGCATGGTTTTGAAATGGAATTTAACCCACACTCTCTGGTTGTTGGCGTTTATCATGCTGAAGGTGTGGCTTCCAAAACCATGCATATGCCTATAGCCGTCTGGTATGCCTCGATCGGACATTGTAATGGTCAGCTGGTGGATGGCTTCAGGCAGCATAGTCCAGAAGTCCCAGTTGTTGTTCTTTGAGTGCATGTTTGTCTTCGGATCCCGCTTGATAGCATGGTTAAGGTCTGGGAAGTGTATAGGATCTCTCATAAAGAACACAGGGGTGTTGTTGCCCACCAGATCCCAGTTGCCTTCCTGGGTATAAAACTTTATGGCGAAGCCCCGAATGTCCCTCTCGGCATCTGCTGCGCCCCTTTCCCCATTAACAAGCGAAAATCGCACGAATACCTCTGTCTCTTTGCCTATCTCAGAGAACAGGTCTGCCCTCGTGTATTGGCTTATGTCATGAGTAGTCGTAAACGTTCCGAATGCGCCGCTGCCCTTAGCGTGCATTCGCCTTTCGGGTATGACTTCTCTGTCAAAATGTGCTAGCTTTTCAATAAACCATAAGTCTTGCATAACAAGCGGGCCTCGTGGCCCAGCTGTCAAGGAATCTGTATGGTTTGCTACTGGAGCACCGTTCTGCCTTGTCAGCTTCTTCTTGTCTTCGCGGTCTTTCATGCATTGCCTCCAATAATAATCATTAGCCTTATGAAGCGTAAGTCGTTGATGCTAAATCTCGGCTTAATTTTTATTAGCTTGCCTAATTGAGGAATATATATCTATGGAAAATTTTGTTATTTTGCGCATTCAAGAAATGTTTATTTATGTCTTTTGTTGGAGGTTTGCGATGGACGAAATGTAACAGTAAATGAAATGGCAAAGTGTTGGAACGTATCAGTTCGTCAGGTTCAGCTCCTTTGCCAGAATGGTAAAATTAAAGGTGCATCAAGGTTTGGCAATGCGTGGGCAATTCCGAAAGATACGCCTAAACCGACACGCACGGGAAATCGAAACCCGGACGCAAACTAAAAGAATAAATGTCGGAGGTATCGAAATGGGCGAATTAAACGCAACAGAATATAAACGATTTGAGGACATTAAGCATATCCGTGATGATGGCAGCGAATATTGGCTCGCTCGTGAGTTATCAAATGAATTGGACTATACCCAATGGCGAAATTTTTCAAGTGTTCTTGATAAAGCAA
>WRIY01000034.1 GCA_009782515.1 Eubacteriaceae bacterium | reverse complement strand
CTCTTAACTGCATACGATATATTGGTTGCAGCATATAGTGACATCATTTCCCCAGAAGTCACTATCAGGACTTCGTCTGCATAGCCTCCTCGAATTGGCATTGCAAAGCCACCGCAGACAACATCGCCCAAAACATCATAGAAGATGATGTCGGGTTTGTAGGTCTCGTACGCCTCGAGCTCTTCTAGCTTTTCGAAAGCAGTAATGATGCCTCTGCCTGCGCAGCCAACGCCCGGCACAGGCCCCCCTGACTCAACGCATAGCACGCCTGTGTCGCTGCGAAACACTATATCGCTGAGTTCAACATCCCCCATGTCCCGCAGGCTGTCAAGGACAGTCGGTATTTTAACTCCGCCGGTTAAATTCCTTGTTGAGTCTGATTTGGGGTCGCACCCTATCTGCATGACGGTGTAGCCCATTTGTGCAAGGGCAGCTGAAACATTTGAAGTAACAGTGGACTTTCCTATGCCGCCTTTGCCATAAATTGCGATTTTTTGCATAGATCCTCCTGTAGGTTTGAAATATTGTGGAATAAGCTGGAAAGTACAATTGCTTTTATTATGGCTTGTTTTGCAGATACTGTCAAGGCACTAGAGCCGGCATGTGAGGCCATATCGCGCGTGCCGGCTTAGAGCAAATCTCCATGCTTCTTGACGAAAGCCATCTTCAGCACTGTGACTAACCCCATATACAGCGCTATCGTCAGTGCCAGCCAGGGAAAGTATGCCAACGGCAAAGCGGCAAAGCCGAAAGAGGCGCCAAAGCCTGTAAAAGGAATGAGCGTCAAAATGGCGCACCCGGCTATAGTGATTAGGGAAAGAGGCGCTGAAGCATAGCTTTGTATGAATGGGATTTTTTGCGTTCGGATCATATGGATAACAAGCGTTTGTGTCCACATCGACTCAACAAACCATCCGGCTTGAAAAATCGCGACATATTGCTCGCGCATGGCAGGGTTTGTTAGCTGATGGAACAATGCTTGGCCACACACAGCAGGGCAGATAATAAAATACATAAAAACAAAGGTAGTAAAATCAAATACCGAGCTTGTTGGGCCGATCCACAGCATAAAGCTTTTTACCGAAGAGGCATCCCATTTTCTAGGGACAACAAGAAACTCTTTGTCAACATTATCCCAAGGAATTGCCGCGCATGAGAAGTCGTAAATCAAGTTGAGCAATATAATCTGTATTGGCAGCATTGGCATAAATGGAATAAAAGCGCTAGCCGCAAGCATGGAAAGCATGTTTCCAAAATTGGAGCTTGCAGTTATCTTTATATACTTGATCATATTTGCATATGTTTTTCGGCCTTCAATAATGCCTTGTTCCAATACCATTAAGTCTTTTTCCAGCAGGATTACATCTGATGACTCTTTTGCGATATCCACAGCCGTGTCAACGGAAATGCCAACATCAGCAGCTTTTAGCGCTGCTGCGTCGTTTATGCCGTCTCCCATGTACCCGACGCTGTGGCCCTCGCTTTGCAGCGATGAAATGATGCGCGCTTTGTGCATAGGCGAAAGCTTGGCAAACACGCTTGTTTCGCTTGCACTTTTAGCCAGATCTTCATCATTCATTGAATCTATGTCTGAGCCCAGCAGAATGCGCTCAACTGATATGCCAACCTGGCGGCAAACAGTGCGGGCAACTTTGTCGTTGTCGCCTGTAAGTATCTTTACATCCACGCCATATTCATGCAATGCTTTTATCGCTTGCGCAGTTGATTCTTTCGGGGGATCAAGGAAAGCCAGATAGCCTATCAGCACCATCCCAGATTCATCAGACACACTAAACGCTCCAGCTTGGGAGGGGTTGTTTTTTTGCGCTACTGCTATGACTCTCATGCCATCTGCGTTTAGCCTGTCTACCTTATTGTAAATATACTCTCTTATCTCATCAGAGAGCGGCAGCACAGTTCCTTCATATTCGGCAAATGAGCACACATCAAGCATCTCTTCGATCGCGCCTTTGGTAATCATCTGTGTTTTGCCGTTGGCAACAACAACGCTCATACGGCGGCGATCAAAGTCAAACGGGATTTCATCAACTTTCATAAACCGATCATCAAGCCCCTGCAGCTCTTTCTCGTTTGCCTGTTCGCGCATTGTATGATCAATTATCGCTATATCCATGAGGTTTTTTAGCCCTGTCTGGTAATAGCTGTTGAGGAAAGCATGCCGCAGCACTCGCGAGTCTTCTTCCCCGTGAATGTTCAGGTGGTATTGCAGAATAACCTTGTCTTGTGTAAGCGTTCCAGTTTTGTCAGTACATAAAATATTCATTGACCCCAGATTCTGAATAGAGTTCAGATTCTTGATTATTGTCTTTTTGCGCGACATTTCCACTGCGCCTTTGGCCAGGCAGGTTGTTACAATCATTGGAAGCATCTCAGGCGTCAAGCCGACTGCGACTGAAAGCGCAAATAATGTAGCCTGCATCCAGTCGCCTTTGGTAAACCCAGCCACAAATAGGACAACCGGAGCCATAACCAGCACAAACCGCAGCAAAAGCCATGCAACTGAATTAACTCCTTTTTCGAAACTGTTTTGAATAGGCTTCTCGTTTGCATTTTTTGCTATTTCGCCAAAAAGAGTGTCATTTCCTGTTACAACCACAACCCCCTCTGCGCTGCCGCTTACGACATCGCACCCCATAAATGCAAGGTTTGCCATATCAGTCAGCGAGCCGTCGCCCAGCTCAGCTTGCGATGTTTTCTCTACTGCCATGCTCTCCCCGGTTAATGCAGACTGCCTGACGAACAGATCCTTTGCCCTGATAATCCTAATGTCTGCAGGGATCATATCGCCTGCGGCCAACAGCACTATATCGCCAACAACAATATCGTCAAGCGAAATTTCCTGGTTTCCCTTCTCTTGGCGGCGAACTGTGATTGTTGTAGTTATCATCATAAGAAGGTTCTCGGCAGCCTGGCCGCTTTTTGTTTCCTGGATGAACTGCAGCAAGCCCGACAAAAGAACCATGGCAGTTATAATAATGACTGTTGTCGGGTTGGCTTCTCCAGCATCTGCCATAACAATGTCAGTGAACGCAGATACTGCCACCAGCCCGAAGAGTATTGCAGTAAAGGGGTTGATAAATGCATCTATTACACGCTTAAGCGTGGATATTTTTTTCCCATGAGTGATTTTATTGCTTCCATGCTTTGCGCGGGATTTTTCAATTTGGGCTTCGCTCAAGCCATCTTGTGCAGATTCCAGCATGCTGAGCAAATCTTCGGTTCCGGCAGCAGCAGCCGCTCTCAGCCGATCGCCAGCATTGCCGCGAAGAGATGAATGGTTCGCTTCCTTTGTTATAGGCATGGTATTGCCGCGTGCTTCGCTCACTGTATGTACCTCCATATAAAATGTAAATGCTTTAAAAGCGCCATTTCGGGCTCATATATCCAATATCTTTCCCAACATGCAATTCCTGAAAAATGCATAGCGGGCTCTAGTGAGCCTGGTTTCTACAAAAAAAGCACCTATGGAACATAAACTGTCCCACAGATGCTAAAATGCTATTCTGCTGCCGCAAATGGCGGCCCAGCCCCACAGCCTGTAAAGGCCATCGCCTGCTCAGATTGGAGTTCAATATATTAATATATAAAAGTTATGTTGATGATATCAGAAAAGCTTCAAAAAATAAACTGGAAACTTTCGGTTAAATTTATGCATAAATGCATTGCACATGCAGCTTCCCATCAGCGCAGCCAGCTCTCCGTTGCTCTAAACACGATACCATTGGCGATTATAAGCGAGCTTGCCATTATTGCTGTTTCGGTCGAATTTTAACATTAGAAAAGCATTAAAAACAATGCCAAAATGAAAAAACTCCGGTATTGTTCGTTATTTTTACGGTTTTATAATAGAGGGTTTTTGGAAAGGGGGTGTGAGGGATGAAAATAAGCGAGAAAAGCCTTTGCCTTGTGTTTGTCGATTGCCTTGGCATGTACAGGCTGTTGCAGCCTTTTCGCATTAGCCATATAAACGGCACAATCTGCTAACACTAAAGGAAAAGATGCTTTACATATGAGCATTTCGCAAATGTGGAATTTAAAGAGCTGGCGATTTTTGTGCTAAACGATTTCAGCAAAGAGGGACTGCAATATTCGCCATGAAATACATTTATGGCACGAAGCACAAAGACGTTGCAGCAGCAATAGGCGGGGGCAAACGAAGAAAGAGCAACCATGCATAAAGTGCAGCCGCTAAAACTGAGAATAAAAAAGAATATGGGAGATAAGTATGAACAGTGAGAATAACGAAAGTGACATCATCTTTGATATTATGCTTAAGGCAGTAATGCAAGAGATTGTGGGAGAAAACTTAAAATCAGGCAGCTTTGCGCCATCAAAAGAGCATGAGGAAAAAGTAAAAGCGATATTTGATGCTTACAGGCCAAAGCCTGCAGGGCAATAGCTGCGCACTGCAGCATGCATTGCCCTGTGGCTGTTTGCTTGTGAGTTGGCTGTTTTTCTTTGTGCCTACAGCAAGGCCTGCAGCGGTTGGTCGAGCAATTCGCTGGCTCAGCCAGTATGCTGTAATAGGCTTGCAAGGCGAAGTGGCTAGCATAAAGGTTTGCCCTTTCGAGCAGCCCCGGGCAACGAAGTGCATATGGCCAGGCCGGCACAGCTTTATCGGTAGATGGCATTTTAGAAGGAATATCCATGCTTACTGGCGTGCTATAATGAGTATAGCCCTAGGCTTCCAGCTTCCCTTTATTATTTAGAGCCTGTTCTAATAAGAAAACGAGCAAAAAACGCCAAATACCCCTTTTAACGACAGATTGTGAAAACAAAGGGCCGTAACTAGACTATCATTTGGTTACTTTCATCCGTGAATGAGCATAACTAAAAGCAGGTTAAGGCTAATAAGCAAATGATAGGCACTCTGAAGCCTACAAAGAGAAAGACATGTCTGCAATTGTATAAACGGCTATAGATATATAACATTGAATAATTGCGAGCGAAATGTTTTTGCCTTATCGCCTAAAAGGTGCCGAAAACCTATATGCTTGCTTAGCAGCTATGCAATTTATCCCTAGTTATTAAGCCTGGAGGCTTTATATGCAAAAGAAACTGCCGATTAGCACGGACGACTTTCCAACCATCATAAATGAAGGATACTACTTTGTTGACAAATCGATGTTTATTGCAGAGGCTTTGGACAATATGAGCGCAATAAAGCTTATATTGCGGCCGAGGTGGTTTGGAAAGAGCCTGAACATGAGCATGCTTAAGTCTTTTTTGGAAATAGGCTCTCCAAAGGAGCTGTTTAGCGGGCTTGCAATAGCAGAGCGAAATAGCTTGTGTGAAGAGTACCAAGGAAAACGCCCGGTGATATTTCTTTCGTTCAAGGATATGGCTGCCCGCGACTTCCCAAAAGCACTTGATGCAATTTCTCTAAGAATCAGCAGAGAGGCAGACAGGCTCGGAATTGGAGCCGGATGCCCTGAACTCAAGCCAAGCGAAAACGCAGCATTTGATAGAATGGCTGAAAAGCAGGCGGATGAAAACGATGTTGAAAGAAGCATAATGCTAATGTCTATGGCACTGTACCGCCGATATGGAACAAAGGCGGTAGTGCTTATCGATGAGTACGACGCTCCGGCAAACCATGCTTACCATATGAAATACTATGAGGAGATGGCCAGCCTTTTTAGAGGCATGCTTGGGCAGGCGCTAAAAGGCAACCCATTTGTAGATCTTGCAGTACTGGCCGGAGTGCTGCGGCTGTCGAAAGACAGCATATTTTCAGATCTTAATAATATTCGCGTCTATTCCGCCTTAGATGAAAAGTACAGCGCCCACTTTGGCTTTAACGGTGATGAAGTTGCAGCAATGCTTAGCTACTATGGCTTTGAAGATCGCATGCATGATATGAAAGAGTATTATGACGGTTACAGAATGGGAAGCTTTGAGGTATACAACCCATGGTCTGTCGTGAATGCGTGCTATGACATGATCGCTGAGCCAGGCGCTGAGCTTCAAAAGCATTGGGTCAACACAGCCACAAACGACTTAGTGCGTGAAATGCTAAAGCGCGATGGGTTTGAGGCGCTGTCTTCTATTGGGGATCTTGTAGCAGGAGGCAATGTCGAAAAGAATGTGTCAATTCTGGCAACATACAGAGACTTAATTGACATCTCTGGAAGCGAGGCAGTGTGGGATATGATGTTCATGGCAGGCTACCTCACATGGGTAAAGAAAGCGGGCAACGATAAGTACGAGCTGAGGGCCCCCAACTATGAGGTTAGGGAGGCACTTAGAAAAGACGCGCTTTCGTGGGCGTCCTCGGCTATGCCAATTGGCAAGGGAAAGGCTGATGAGCTTTATACAGCGTTTTTTGAAGGCAATGCGAAAGCGGCAGAGGGCGTAATAAACAACCTGTTCGAGAATGTATTTAGCGTCAGGGATGGCGTTGTCTTGCATGGCAGCTTTAAGATAGACAAGGAAAGGCACTACCACCTCATTACAACTGCCCTCCTTGCCTGCAGCAATTGGGAAGTTCGCAGCGAAACCGAGTCCGGTGATGGCTACTTAGACACGATGTGCACAAATAAAGGCCTCGATGCCGCAATCATTATAGAGGAAAAATACTCGCGATCAAACAGCGATGGAAGCTTGGTTAACAAAGCACAGGAGGCCATGGAGCAAATAGAAAGAAATAGATATGCAAAAAGCGTTGAGGGATACAGCACTGTCATTGCCGTTGGAATCGCATATGCAAACAGAAGGTGCAAGATGGCCATCAGGCAGCTGAAATAGGCTAAGGTGCAAATGCTTGCCCAGCCTTCCTGAACTCAGCTTGGCCAGGTATTTAGGATGTTAAAGGCGCAGCACGCCAGATGGATCTCGCGTGGCACTTTTGCCACCTGCCGTTTGGTATGTATATAAAATATTAATGTTTTCACTTTGCCTTTTTAATTCTGCTAATAATTCTATAATATCGAAATTTGGATAAATCAGCAATATAGCCGCACTATGCCGTCGAAATATGAAAGAACAAGCATTTTATACCGGAATATTATAACAAATATCTCATAACAGCACATACAAATTAAGAATTGCATTAAATGATTATAATTTTTGAGTACGGTAAATTCATCCTAATATTGATCAATTATACTATAATTATATCTGATATTGGAATAAGTACCATGCAGAGGGGAGTGAAGGTTTTTTGGGTTTTAACGAGTTTGCTGCATTATTAGAAAAAATCGTGCCTGATGTGTTTGCTGTATGCTACAGCTTGACAGGAGACTATTTCGAAAGCGAATCCATAACGCAAAAGGTGTTTGAAAAAGCATACAGCAAAAGGGAAAGCATGTCAAAGCTTAAGCCGCCTGAAATAAGAAACCAGCTTATAGCAAAAGGCGCAGAGAAAAGCGCCAAGTATCTGTCAGGCAATGTATACAGCAAGAGGGCACAGGCATTAAGCGGGCACCCCAGTGCAGCAACTTTTGAAGACGCTTACAAGTCGACTAAAAGGACAGCAGGGATACTTCCAATGCTTACAAAGCTCCCTGCAGACGAGTACAAAGCTGCATATTCATACTACATTGTGGGCGAATCTGTTGCCAAAAGGGCAAAGTCTAACGGGATTTCAGCTAAAGAAGCGCAAAAACAGCTGGATGTTGCAAGAGGCATTATGAGGGAGCTGCTTCTTAACTTCAATTCGCCGGCATCAAGCTCATATTCAGCAGCGGAGTAGGGAATAGGGGGAATGTTATATGGATACTATGGAGTTGGAGCTATTTGACAGCAAAGGCCATATTTCATCGGACTATTTATCCCAGATGGATGAAATAGTGCTTTATGATGACGAAAAGAAGCGCATAGGCCAGCATGTTTCAACATGCCAGCGGTGTGCTGCGAATTATTCAAAAGCAGTGGCGCAGCATGTTAATGTAAGAGCGCCTTCTTCGCTGGCTGACACCATTCGCGACAATGCTCTGGCACGGGAGAGCAAATCTGATGGCATATACAAAGCAGCGGCTATCATCATTGGCGTGGCAATAACGAGCTACCTTGTTTTTTACGGCCAAACGCTGTATGGCCCATTAAGCATTGGCATTCAGAGGCTATCCGGAGGGCTGGGATCCTTTCACAGCTTTCTAGGCAGCGTTGTGAGAAACGCAAAGGAAGCACTGTCAAAGATCGACTTAGGAGGCTTAATACATAAATGATTAGGCAGAAAAATAAACTTCTTGCCCTTATATTTTCGATAATTCCAGGCGCTGCGCATATGTATCTCGGGTTTCAGCGCAAAGGCGTTTCTATTATGGCAGCGATGATTGCCATTTTTATGGCAAGCCTTGCTTTCGATATGCCCTCCCTGCTTATGCTTGTGTCGTTGCTCTGGTTTTATGCATTCTTTGATGCAATGGGCCTAAACAGCATGCCTGAAGGGGATTTTGTTAAGCAAAGGGATGCAGTTTTTATTGAGACTGTCTTTGAAGACTGGGCTAACACCAAAGAAAGCTTTAATGCGCTGCTTTCAAAAGGGAATAAGACTTTTGGCTTTATATTATCAATAACCGGGATAGCGCTTGCATGCAAATCTTTGGCAAACGGCTTTCTGCCCTTGTTTATCGATGAGAGAAGCAGAGCGCTTATCATTATCGATTCGTTTATTGAAGTGCTGCCTGCGATAGTAGCAAGCATGCTTATTCTGGCGCTGGGCTTCCGCCTTTTCTTTGCGAAAAGCAAAGGCTCTGATGAAACTGCTGAAACTACATTGGATATAGTAGAAACTTCTGACGCAGCCAGCTAGGATGTTGCAGTGTAACCAAAATGCAACATTGCACTGCTATAATCACACCATAAGCATAAGCGACACGAAATAAGGAATGTGCACAGTGCAACGATAATTGCACTGAGAAATGCATTGAGAATTTGCAAAGCAGAGAAACCCCCTGGGGGTTTCTTTTCGTATGCACCAGGTTGCCATCATGGCTAGCTTAAGGATTCCCAATAGGCTTCTAAAACTGCCTTGCGCCAACGCAGCATTTGGCGAATACTATCGATTAGTGCGGTTTTATCCCAAAAATGCGCAAGGCAGTTCTGAATGCGCATAGCAAACGCGTTGAATATATCGATTTATATGGTAAAGTAAAAGCAAAGCAATTCTGGAGGGATTTTTTGATCTTAACGCTTTTTAACCAAAAGGGAGGCGTTGGCAAAACAACTTCTGCAGCGAATATAAGTGCAGCCTTGGCTGAAGCGGGCAAAAAGGTGCTGGCACTTGATTTTGATCCGCAAAGCAACTTGTCATCAGGCCTGGGAATTCAAAGAAAAGGTCTAAAAAGGACAATATACAGCGTTCTTATAGGAAATTCTGACATAAATAGCGCTATTGTTGAAACCACAATAAATGGCCTTGATCTGATACCTGCCTCAATAGACCTGGCAGGCTCGGAGATCGAGATGGCCAGTGAATACCAAAGGGAAACCATCCTAAAAAGGGCGCTTTCTGGCCTCGCCAAAACTTATGACTATATTGTAATCGATTGCCCCCCATCGCTGGGGCTGTTGCCTATAAACGCTCTCGCAGCATGCGACGGCGTGCTTATACCGATCCAATGCGAGTACTATGCGCTGGAAGGGGTAAGCCAGCTCATAAATACCGTCAATCTTGTTAAGCGCAGCATAAATCCATACCTTGAGATTACAGGCGTAATCATGACAATGTATGACTCCCGGACAAACTTGTCCCAGCTTGTTTATGAGGAAGTGCGCAACTACTTTGGCGTTAAAGTTTTTGAGACGATTATTCCCAGAAACGTTAGGCTTGCTGAAGCGCCAAGCCATGGCCAGGTCATATCCCAATATGATCCCAAGTCAAAAGGCGCTATTGCATATGCTTCACTCGTAAAGGAGCTGATTAGCCGAACCTCGATGCAGGAGGCGATGTGATGGCAAAGGGCAAAGCATTGGGCAGAGGCCTTGGCGCCTTAATTCCTGATTATGAAATGGATGCATTGGCCTTTGACGGCTCTGAAACAACACAAATAGATATCGATCTCATAAAGCCGAACAGCAGGCAGCCCCGCAAGGATTTCAACCAGGAGCAGCTGGCAAGCCTGGCTGAGTCTATTAAGGAGTATGGGATACTCCAGCCAATTCTCGTGACTAAAGACGGAGACTTTTACATGCTGGCTGCCGGTGAGAGGCGCTACCGCGCTGCCATAATCGCAGGCCTTGAAAAGGTGCCGGTAGTAGTCAAGGAGCTCACCGAGCGCGAAATGGCTGAGATAGCCATAATAGAGAACCTGCAAAGGGAAGGCCTTAACGATATCGAAGAAGCAAACGCCTATCATCAGCTAAACACCAGCTTTGGCGTGTCGCATGACAAGATCGCTGCTCTTGCCGGCAAGAGCAGGGTAGCTGTGTCTAACAGCATAAGGCTGCTGCAGCTGCCCCAGGCCGCCCAGGATCTGATAATTCAAAAGCAGCTGAGCGCCGGCCATGGCAGAGCTGTGCTCTCCCTGCACGATCTATCGCTTTCTGAAGAGTTTGCCCTATATATTGTCGAGCACAGCCTGACAGTGAGGGATGCTGAGGAATTGGCGAAGACTTTCGGGATGAAAGAGCAAAAGCCGGAGAAAATGCAGGCAATGCGCTATCCCGAAATGGAAGAGAGCCTGAGCCAGGCATATGGAACAAAAGTCAGCATCAAAGCCACAGGCAAGAGCGGCAAAGGCAAGATCGTAATTGAATTCTACGGCAATGGGGATTTCCAAAGAATAATTAACCAGTTAGGCCTGTATGAAAGCTAAAGGCAGCGAAGAGATTCGCTATGCTATTGTATTGAATTTCATTCATGTGGCTATATGCCTTCTGTGCCGGCTGGCTGTTGGCATTGGGATATTCCCCTACGCTGCAACTCAGGCAGCATTCCTTATCGCTGACGTAGCAGTCTGGGCTGCCCTTTCAGCCGCGTGCTCTCTGGGGAAAAATGATCTTGACCCCAATGGCGGGGCTGTTTTTGCGCTTACTGCACTGTCGCCGGTAATCTTTCTCGGCTTTTTATGCTATTTGCTGCGAAATTATGCACACTCTTGGGCAGCTGTGTTCCTGCTTGGGGCGCCTCTCGCTTTCTATATGCGGCCTTTGGCGCTTTCATCGCGCATTGCTGTGGGCAATGCCTACGCTATCTACCTGATAAACGCTACAGGCTTAATCATAGTATCGATATTTGCATACGCGTACGCATCAAAGCTAAACCAAAAAACCTACAATAGCTAATTTTATGGCGCTATTGCATAGCAGTTTCACTAACTAGATATAATATATTAAATATGGATATGAACAGCAAAAACATCGCGGCTATAGCCGCTTACTTAAAAAGCGGCGAAAAATCGCTAAATAATCTAAAAATCGGCATAGAATGCGAGCACTTCGCAGTTGACAAAGCAACTGGGGAGCCAAGCCCCCATGTGGGGGATCAGCCATCTAGCCGAGTGCTCGAAGCCCTAAAGCCCTATTACCCTGAACAAGTCATTTCCGACGGGCTGCTGATAGGCTTAAAAAGCGCAGCTTCATCGATAAGCGTTGAGCCGGGAGGCCAATTGGAGCTCTCTCTTGCGCCACTCGCAAGCATCTCGGAAGTTGAAGCCGAATACAGAGCTTTTCTAGACAATGCAAACGATGCCCTGGCAAAGCTTAACCTCGAGATAAACGCTGTAGGCTACCTGCCTAAGGGGTCTGTTTATGACATGCCTATATTGGCGAAAAGCAGGTATAAGTACATGTCTGAGTACTTCCTGTCGCTTAAAGGGCTTGGCATCAACATGATGAAGGGCACTGCATCCCTTCAGGCGTCAATAGACTACACATCAGAAGAAGATTTTATAGAAAAGTACAGGCTTGCATCACTGCTGTCTCTTCCGATCTACTACATGACAGACAATACAGCAGTTTTTGAGGGAAAGCCTGCATCCCCATATACAAGGCTTAGAATCTGGCAGCAAACAGATCCGGCCAGATGCGGCGTTATACCAGGCAGCCTGGCCGGGAAGTTTGGATATGATGAATATGCCGAGTACGCCTACACAAGGCCCGCCCTGGTAGCCCTTGGCGAAGATGGCGAGCCGTATTATGCAGCAAACACTCTGCTCTCAGAACTGTTTGCACAGCGTGAAATGAGTGAAGATGATATTTCGTATGCCTTAAGCATGCTCTTTCTCGATGCCAGGGCAATTCGGTTCATAGAGATAAGGCCGGCCGACTCATTGCCATTCGATGCGGCTATGGGTTACTTTGCGTTTATTTACGCAGCATTCTACACCAAAGCATTTGGCAAGCTCAAAGAAAAGTTTGCCTCAGTAGGCGAGCAAGAGTACCGGGACACTCTTAAAGGCATGCTAAACGAGCCGGAAAAGACAAGCATTTACGGCTATAGCCCTTTTCAGCTAAGCATAGACATGCTTGAGATTGCATATAATGAATTGCCGGCAAAAGATCGCAGGCATATTTTAAGCTTGCGAAGCTTTCTTGAAAACAGAGAGGCTGCAAGCCTGATTGGCTACAAGCAAACGCCAACAAGGCTTGTTTAGATAAATTTTTTATACTATCAGGCGGTTTACAGCAATTAGCCAAGCTTGAAGCGTGACTCAGCAATATGTATGAATGCCAGCTTTGTACAAATGCTGTTTTTGCAGCCCCCGCTTTGCCCAATTTTTGCATTTATGAAATCGCCTTAACAATTTATAAGTAGCTAGCATAATTATTTGTTAGCATGCTAACATGTAGTTATTACCGCATAAATAAGGAGGAATGCGCAGGTTCGTAGCGCATGAAGAGATGGAATCAGCGAATGCCGCGCTTGCATATATAGAGCTAATAAAGGCAAACCAGAAAAAGTCCAGAGAAGAATACGAAGCATTTAAAGAGTGGCTTGCATCAGAAGCCGATAGGCTGAATACCAGCCCTCTTACAGCAGTTTGTGCACCAAAGCTTTACTCAGAGGAAACAGACGCACACTTTAAATATATCGCAGAGACTGCGCATTCAGTTTTAAGCAAGGTCTGCATTGAGTACCTTAAAAACCCGGAGTTCAGGGCAGCTTTCGGCTTTAGCAAGGAGCTTGAGGAGCTTATAGCTGCCCCGTGCCCTTACCCGGATCTTATCCCTATGCTAAGGGCTGATATATTTTACGACGAATCAACCGGAATGTTTAAGTTTGTCGAGTTCAATACTGACGGCTCTTCCGGCATGTATGAAGAATCAGTTATTGCAGGATACATCCAATCTACAAAATCCTACGAAGACTTTACCACGATGTACGATCTCAGGAGATATGAGCTCTTTGGCCTTTGGGTAGATACATTTCTTGGAATATACAAAAGCACCCAAAACGCGAAAGCCTCGCCCACTGTTGCTATCGTTGACTTCCTCGAGAGCGGCGTCAGCGAAGAATTTGAGGTATTCAGAAACAGGTTTGAGCAGGCAGGGTGCAACTCTTACATTATTGACATAAGGGATCTGGCATTCGACGGCGAAGCCTATGTATATAATGGCGTAAAGATCGATGCGATATACAGAAGGGCAGTTACCGGGGAAATGATGGAAAAGAGCGATCAAATCCCAAGCTTTCTTGAAGGCGCCAGGACCGGTAAGCCCTGCATCATCGGGCATCTGCGCACTCAGACTGCCCATGTAAAAACAGTGTTTTCAGTTCTCAGATCAAAGGGCGCCCAAAGCCTGTTTACTGTTGAAGAAAGCGAATTTATAGCAAAGCACATCCCGTTTACGACCAGCCTGACATCAAGCGAATATGACTACAATGAGGTATTGCTTTCAAAAGACAATTGGGTTGTAAAGCCAACTGACTTGTACGCTTCCCGGGATGTAACCCTTGGCATCGGCTCAGACGAATGCCATTGGCGCAAAAAGGTTGAAGAAGGCGTGAACAAAAAGCACCTCCTGCAGGAATACATAAAGCCTTACGAAAGCCCTAACTGCATATATAAAAACGGCAATCTCTATGAGGGTTCATATGGCGCCATGATAGGCTTGTATGCGTATAACGGCCGCTACAGCGGCATGTTTACCCGGCTCGGCCAAAATCCGATTATTTCATCAGAGCATGGCGGGCATTCTGTATCAAGCATGGTGGTATCGGAGAAAAATTGAAAACAGAAATAGTTATTGGCAAAGTGCTGCATCCGCACGGCATCCGTGGGGAAGCAGCCGTATACCCCCTGACTGATGATATAAACCGATTTTTGGATCTAAGCTATATCATCTGCGGGGACAAGCGCTTTGAAATACAGTCAGCAAGGATTCACAAAAAGACTGCGCTCTTAAAGCTTGAAGGCATTGATACCAGAAATGGCATTGAAAAGCTCTGCGGCCTTTACGTAAGCGTTAAGCGCGAAGATGCAGCCGCCCTGTCCGAAGGCGAATATTATATTGAGGATCTTAAGGGCATTCATGTTGCGGACAAGCACTCAAGCAGAAGCGGCACCCTTATTGACATCCTGCAGCACGGAGCGGCTGATGTGCTGGTTATCGAGGAAGATGGAAAGCAAAAGCTGATGGCATGGCTTAATGAGGATGTCGGGCCTGTGGATCTTGATGCAGGCATTATGTTTTGCGATTTCAGCAAGCTGGTGGACTAAGCGTGGTTTTTCGGGTTCTGAGCCTTTACAAGGAATTCATAGATTCGTTTGCTGCTACAGGCGTAATAGGAAGGGCTGTTGATTCCGGGGCTATTGGCATTGACTCTATCGACATAAGAAGCTACAGCCTGGACAAGCACATGAGAGTCGATGACTATCCGTATGGCGGCGGAGCCGGAATGGTGCTCTCAGCCCAGCCGGTTGTTGACAGCGTAAGGGCAGTGAGAGGGGAAAGAGAAATTCCGGCTGTCTTTTTTTCGCCAAGGGGCAAAACGCTAAATAGCGCTCTGGCAAAGCATTACTCAAAATTCCCTGAGCTGATACTGCTTTGCGGCCACTTTGAAGGCATTGACGAAAGGGCGCTTGAAATACTTGAAGTTGAAGAGGTTAGCATCGGCGATTATATTCTCACCGGTGGCCACCTGGCAGCGTGCTGCTTTATCGATTCAGTATCGCGCTATGTTGATGGCGTGCTTGGCAACAGCGAAAGCTCGGAAAACGAGTCTTTTGAAAATGGCTTAATTGAGCACAGCCAATACACACGCCCGCGGGAGTTTGAAGGCTTAGCCGTGCCTGAAGCGCTTCTCAGCGGCAGCCACAGCCTGATAGCAGATTGGAGAATGGAAAACAGCCTCGAAGCAACCAGAAAATACCGGCCGGACTTATACAAAAAGCACCTTGACAGCTTGCGCAACACATGGCGCCAGCAGAAATAGGCAAGGCTGGCCCATAGGCCGGGCGCCTTCTATCTGAAGGCCTTTTTTTTGCTGTTTTCAAAAGACTGGCAAGGCGCTTTGCGGCCGGGAAGCTGCCAGCAGGCGAGTGCCATTTTTACCCGCTAATGCTGCCTATATATATTGCATTATGCTACAATAAGCCTAACTAAACATCAATCGCACTTGTGCGAAGGAGGGTATAAATGGCAAGACCGAAGTATGATCCAAATGAGCTGCAGCCTACCGGCGAATTTTATCCGGGCATGGCAGAGTTCTTTGGCATGAAGCTCCCGCCAGAGCCAATTCTAAACAAGCCGATCTCGGCGAAAGACAACATAACTCTGGCCCTTGAAGGCAAGATGCCCTACTGGCTGCCGGCTGTTGGCTGGGTTAACTGCGAGCTTCAGCAGTTTAGGCCCAGGCAGTGCCCTGACACCATAGCAACGCATGGGCACTTTGATGGAGGCCCTGCTATTGATTTCGCTGCTATGGGCAACGAGATTACATCGTGGTGGTTTGATCTTGTTTGGACATGGGAGCCAACAATCAACGGAGCGACAGTTCTGCCCAGGAACCCTAAAGTAAAAGACATCAATAAATGGGAAGATTATGTCAGCATACCAGATCTGGACAGAATCGACTGGGATGAACTTGTCGAAATGAACAAAGAGTACCTCGACAGCGGCAAAATGAACCAGCTTGGCATATCATGCGGGCTTTGGGAGAGGCTAATTGCCCTGCTTGATGTAGTTGAGGCATCTGTAGCGCTATATGACGAGGATTTAAAAGAGGGAACACACCGCTTCCTTGACAAGTTCTCAGACTTCATCATCGATTACATAGGCAGAATTGCAGATCTCCTTCCTATCCATAATGTCGTTTTGCATGAGGACTGGGCGCACCAGAGAGGCCCGTTCTTCTCTATGGATACAGCAAGGGAGATGATCGTGCCTTATCTGAAAAAGATAGTGGACTACTGCCACAGCAGAGATATGTTCTTTGAGATCCACATGTGCGGCGACTGCGAATTGATCGTTCCTGTAATGATCGAAGCCGGATGCGATATGTGGTGCGGGCAGAGCAACCTCAATGATCAGATAGCTCTTGCCAAGAAATTCAAAGACGACAAATTCCTGTTCGGCATTCCAATGCCAATGGTAGCCGAAGGCGCCTCTGAGGAAGAGATAAGAGAAATTGCGAAAGCTTTTGTTGATGATGTAAAGGATCTGCATGTTGGCCTTATGGGCTTTGGCCCAACCAATCCGGTGCTTGCAGCAGCTATTTATGAGTTTTCAAGAAAGGCTTACGAAGACGGACCGGCGCTTGGCGCAGAAGCGCTGGCTTAATTAGAAGCATAGCCAGGAAGCCGCCTTCACAGCAAGGCGGCTTCGCTATTTGTCTGTAAATAGGCTTGCTTGCCCGATATGGCTAGCGCATTTATGCGGCCTAATGCCTTCAAAACAAGCTGCACTTTTGATATGCGATATTGCGGGCATATATAGGCTGGCGCAATTTTAGCGGGGGGGGCAAAGGCCAGCCAGTATTTTTTACGAATCAGGAAGATTATAAATATCTGCGTTCACCCATAATGCTGGAAATACCAGTGGCTTCTCCCCAACAGGGGATATATTTGCCTGAAAAGCTCTGCCATTATTTTCGAGGCTGCCTGCCGTCTGGATAGTGCCCACATTGCTGCCCGGGTTGCGCAGCCACATGCCGTATGTATCAGCTATAGGGATTCCCTTGCCCCCGGATTGGAACGCGCTAAAATTCGCTGCCGCCCCGGGTGTGCTGGGAGCAGCGCCTCCGGCGCTTGAAGTAGCATATTGGTAAGACATAAAATTTGCTGCTTCGGTAAAGCTTAAGGCAAAAGCAATATCTGCTATACCATCACCATATTGGCTCCCTGTTGGCTTGCTGTATCCGTTTGCCAATCCGCCATTGCCTGAGTTGCCGGTTCCGAGCACACCTAAAGCATCATTTTCATATGTGTAGTCCCTAATGCGGGCAAATGGGCTCAAAAAATCAGGAAAACCATCTTGATAGTTAAACCACCTGTTTATATAACTTCTCACGGATGAGTCTTCGTAGTTGTTGTTGACACCGAAAGGCGCAAATTGATAAGCAGGATTGTTTAGATTGTTATCTATAATATTTATAAAGTGTTTGCGAACAATAAGGCAGTATTCCTCCCCTCGAAGTGTATACCTGGCTATTTCAAGCCATTCTACAGTATCTCCGGTCAGATTTGTCCCTAAGGTAATTGCCGGCGAGGAAATTAGCGGCGGATCTACAACAGCAGGGGGTATCTCGCCATCGCCGCCTCCGCCGTTTCCATCGCCGCCTCCACCATCTCCTCCGCTTCCTCCACCCATCATCTTGTATTGTATGTATGCCTTCATAGCATCAGACATTTTTGAGCCCAAAAACATCTGGTTAAACGAAACAGTTTTAAGCGTTTCGCTTATGCTCTCGTTAACTGTGAGTATATCTTTTACTGTGGGATTTGCCGTAGGCCCGCCTTTAGGGCCTGTGCCGACAACATACTGAAGCTTTTCGCCTTCTGCATTGATTATATGGCTCAATCCTATTTCTTCCAAAGCTATTGATGCCAATAGCGACAATATTGACTGTTCAAATGTATAATTTTCAGGAAGATCTGAAAATTCAGGAATAGACATTATATCCTCCATTTTGCGCCCCGGGCATGCCTGTTTTTTGCGGCTTTGTATCGAAAGGGACCTGCACCATGGGCATTGCTGTATTTTTATTGTTTTTCTTGGTATAAAATATGCAGCCAAGCACTATAATGCTACATTTCATCATTGATTTCGTGCATGAAGCCCAACAAAGCCCATATTGTGCAAGGCATCAAGCAAAGATGCTGCATTAGAGTAGCAAAAAACAAGCATAATTATGTAATGCCGACGAAATGGATCGCAGCTGCGGGATTGCAATGAAGATAATATGGCAAAATCTGAAGTGCAAAAAGTTTTACGCCCAAAACAATAACAAGCTGCGCACATTCGCTTTTTAAGAGCAGCTTGTTGTTTTCTGATAGGAGTCGGGCAGCCTTTTATTGTTTATTTTGCCCCGCCTTGGATATTTGTTGTTGGGCAATACCCGGCCGGGCGTTAAATAATTGCAGCGCAGCGATCGCGCAAGCATATGTATTCCCTGTAGGCAGGCTGTCCTGATTGCCCGATAAAGCTCCATTCTTAAGCGCTTTTGGCAGCTCGCTATGAAAGTGGCCCTTACGCTGCATTTTCATAGCGTACCGGGTTGGTTAGGCAGCTAGCGAAAGAAGCCTTTAAAATATATAGGCCTTTTGTTGGCTGCGCTTTATTGCTGCTGCGGGTGAGGCAATGATAGGGGTCCCGGCCCGCCGCCATCGCCGCCGTTTCCGTCGCCACCATTTCCGCCGCCGCCATTTCCACCGTTTCCTTTTAGCTTTCTGTATTGCATGTATGCCTTAAAAGCATCAGACATTTTCGAGCTCAAAAACATTTGGGTATATGAAACAGCTTGTAGCGTTTCCATTATGCTTTCGTTAACCCTGAGCACATCTTCAACTGTGGGTTTGATCGCAGGCCCGCCTATGGGGCTTATTCCGAGAATATACTGAAGCTTTTCGCCTTCTGCATTGATTATATGGCTTAAGGCTATTTCTTCCATTGCTATAGATGCCAATATCTGTATTATTGAGTGTTCAAATGTATGATTCGTTGGAAGGCCTGAAAATTCAGGAATTGACATTAAAACCTCCAATTAGTGCCCTGGGCATTGCTTGCGCATAATCTGTAGGCTGCAGCATGCACTCTACAACAAAAAGTGCGCCCGCCCCATGGGCATTGCTGTATTTTTATTGCTTTTCTTGGTATAAAATATGCAGCTAAAGACGATTTTGATACATTACTTTATTTATTTCGCGCATGAAGGCCAGCATAGGCCATATTGTGCAGCAACAAGTGCAAAAAGAAGCAGGACGCTGTAAGGCAGTAGCAAAATGCTGGCGTATTCTTGTAATGCCGGCGAAATGCTTTGGTGGCATAGAGCCGTAAGCGCAAAATACGACTTATTGGGGCGGGAAAGCTTAGTTATATTTTCGTCTGAAGTATAATGTAAATATACATATAAATCCAATGCGATAAACGAATGCCATGTTGGTTCGGCAGCATAAGAATAAAGCAGCGGCCAATTGATGGCAATGGCTCTGCGGGCAAGCTTTATGAGCAGCAAAGCCTGCTGCCGTGCAGAGCGCTTAAGGCTGAGGGCAGTTCTGGCGGCTTGCCTGAAAGGCCTATATGGTGCAGGGCGCGCAGATTTAAAATGCGCCATGATTTGCTTTTTGGAAAGCGTGGAAAGCTGCAAAGGAAAACGAAGGCCGCCAAGCGCTATGCTCAGTAGCGCTTGCTTAACAAAAGCATAGTTAGGGCATATAAAGCCGCATTCTCTGCAGGTGGCTTTGTTGCCAAGAATATTTGGAATGGGGTCAGATATGGATTCAATAGTAATTTATTATTCATTCTCCGGGAATACGAGAAAAATCGCTGAGGGCATAGCAGCAAGCGAAGGCGCAGATATTTTGGAAGTTAAAGATGCACAGCCTGTAGGCAAGCTAAAAGCGTATACTTCAGGCATCTTTGCTGCAAGAGGAGGCAAACAATGGCCTATACAGCCTGTTGGAAAAAGCCTTGAAAGCTACAGCCGTTTCATATTGCTGGCGCCTATATGGGCGAGCAATCCGGCGCCGGCATTTAATACACTCCTGAACATGCTGCCTGAAGGCAAAACTGTAGCAGTAAAAATGGTGTCGATGAGCGGAAAAAGCAACTGCAAAGAAAGAATTCAGACTGCTATAAGCGCTAAAATGGGTGTCTTGGAAAGCTTCGAAGACATCAAAGCCTGACAGCGGCTTAATAGGCAGGCATGTTCATTTGGCTGGTGGCGCTTTATTGCAGTTTGGCTATACTGGCAAGGGGCGCCGGCTTTTAGCCTAAAAAAAGCAGCTTCAAAACGCTTTGAAACTGCTTTTTTTATTGTTGTTTAAGCTTTACTGGGCATAAACTATGCCCCTATTCTCTCATCTTTGCCTTTGGCCTGCCCATCATGATCGCTGTATTGGCTGTTATAGATTTCATGGTAAAGCCCCTTGGCGTCAAGCAGCTCTTCATGAGTTCCTTTTTCTTCAATGGCGCCATTGTTCATGACAAGAATAATGTCAGCGTTTCTGATAGTGGAGAGCCTGTGGGCGATTACAAAACTGGTTCTGCCCATCATAAGCTCATCGGTAGCGCTTTGGATGAGTATTTCTGTGCGGGTGTCAACGCTTGAAGTCGCTTCGTCAAGGATTAAAAATATAGGATCTGAAAGGAATGCCCTTGCAATCGCTATAAGCTGCTTTTGCCCTTGCGAAATGTTTGTTGCGTCTTCGTTAATGACAGTGCCGTATCCGTCTTGAAGGGTCCTTATGAAGTGATCAGCCCTGGCTGCCTTGGAAGCGGCCACGATCTGCTCTTCTGACGCGTTTGGATTGGCATACGCGATGTTTTCCCGAATTGTGCCGCTAAACAGCCATGTATCTTGAAGGACCATACCAAACATTGTCCTTAGGCCGCCTCGCGCCATGTCGCGAATGTCTATGCCGTCAACGGTGATCTTGCCGCTATTGACATCATAAAAGCGCATAAGAAGGTTAACAAGCGTAGTTTTGCCTGCGCCTGTCGGGCCTACAATGGCGACTGTCTGGCCCGGCTTCACATCAATGTTCATATCGTTCATCAAAACTTTTTCAGGCGAATATCCAAAGCTTACATGCTCAAAGCGGATTGCGCCTTCAGGGCTGCTGATAACTGCCGGCTCTGATGCCTCCTGAGGCTCTTCCTCTTCTTCCAGCACAGCAAAGACCCGCTCAGCTGCTGCCAGCAGCGACTGAATATGATCAGCCATATGCGAAGCCTGGGCAATAGGCATGTTGAACTGCCGCACATACTGCACGAATGCCGCAATGCTGCCGAGGCTGATGCGCCCGCTTGCCATTTGCATGCCGCCTACCACGCATACGAGGACATACCCCAGGTTGCCTAGAAACTGGATAAGAGGGTTAATAAGGCCCGAAATAAATTGGGCATTTCGCGAGTAGCTGTAATAGCGCTCATTAATCTCTTCAAACTCATCGATGGAATGCTGCTCGTAGTTGAACAGCTTGACATTCTTATGGCCGGCATACATTTCCTCTATATGGCCGTTCAGGTCTCCAAGGGAGCGTGACTGGCCAACAAAGTAGCGCTGCGATCTTGGCGCAATGACATAAACAACAAGCGCGTAAAGCGGTGTAACGCTCATGGTTATAAGCGTCAGCATGGCATTTAGCCTTAGCATCATTATCAACACGCCTACGACAGTTATGGTTGATGTAATTACTTGCGTGATGCTCATCTGAAGCATGTTGCCTATAGTGTCTACGTCGTATACAACGCGGCTTAGTATTTCGCCATGTGTTCGGCTGTCGTAGTACTTAAGCGGCAGGCGTGAGAGCTTGCCTTCAAGATCGCGCCTTAAGCTATATACAATCTTTTGCGTAAAGTTAGCCGATATCCATTGCTGGGAAAGGCCGAATACGGCATTTAGCAGCGAAACAGATGCAAGAGTGAGCGTCCACCGCAGCAAGCTGCTTGCGTTTAGCGCCCCTATGGCGGCCTGGTGCAGATTGTCAATGATATGTGACGTTATCACCGGAGTCCACACAGATATTATTGATGCCATGCTGGAAAAGGCAATAACAGCCAGTATCATCCATTTGAACGGGTATGCATAAGCCAGGGTGAGCTTGAGCGTCTTTTTTACGTCGTCAACCTTGTCAGCCGGCATGCCATGGCCGCCGAATCCGCCGCCACCGCCTCCTCCTCCCATTCCGCCGCCACCCATGCGCCCGCCACCGCCACCGCCGCCGCGCGCATCTCTGCGGGCTTGGCGCTGCGCAGCTTCATCCTGCTTGTATTTTTGCTCCGGTATGTCAGCAAACTTGTCTTTATTGTTTTTTTCTGAGCTCATGCAGCTTCTTCGCCTCCCATTTGCGAGTTAACAATTTCCCGATAGATGATGCATGTTTTCATCAGCTCTTCATGCGATCCCTGGCCAACAATTTTGCCCTCATCAATCACGACAATCCGCTCGGCGTCCATAATCGTGGATACACGCTGAGCTACGATGATGACAGCAGCGCTGCCGGTTATCTCCCGCAGTGCTTTTCTCAAAGCAGCGTCTGTTTTAAAGTCAACTGCGGAGAAGCTGTCATCGAATATATAGATTTCCGGCCTTTTTGCAACAACTCGGGCAATGGAAACCCTTTGTTTTTGCCCTCCTGAAAGGTTTGTTGCATCTTGGGAAACAAACGAGCTGTAGCCTTCGCCCATATCCCGAATAAAACTGTCCGCTTGCGCTATTTGGGCAGCGGCAGTTATATCATCCTCGCTTGCGCCGATGTTTCCAAACCGTATATTGTCCGCAACGCTTCCGGTAAACAGCTGGGCTTTTTGCGTGACAAACCCTATTCTGCTGCGCAGGTCGCTTTGCGCCATTTGGGTGACATCAACGCCGTCTACATAAATTGCCCCTTCAGCTATGTCATAGAGCCTGGGTATTAGCGATACTATTGTAGATTTGCCAGAGCCTGTTCCTCCGATAATTGCCGTAGTCTGGCCTGCAAGCGCTTCGAAAGTTATGTTCTCCAAAACCGGCTTTTCGGCTCCGGGGTAACGGAAGGTTACGTTTTCAAACCTGATGTGCCCATGAATTCCCTCATCAGGCGTTAAAGGCTCCTTTGGATCAATTATCAGCGGCTCTGAGTCAAGCACCTGGTTTAGGCGGCCTGCAGCCGCCATAGCGTTTGGTATCATGTTGAACACCATCTGCAGTCCCATTACTGCCCCTAATATCTGGAGCACATACTGGGAAAAAGCCATAATGTCGCCGACGCTCATATTCCCGCTGAGAACGCGAAACTGCCCGAACCAATAGACGGCTACAGTTGCGCTGCTGATGACAATTGTTGTAGCAGGGTTGATAAGGGCCATTCTATGGCGCGCTTGCCTGTTGGCGCTCGTATACTCAAGGTTCGTTTTATTAAAGCGCTCATGCTCCCTGTCAATGGTGTTGAAAGCGCGTATGACCCTAACTCCGGAAAGGTTTTCGCGCAGCACGCGGCTAACATTGTCAAACTTGTCGCGCATGGCTTCAAACAATGGCCGAACCCATTTAATATTGATGAAAATAATCGCAAGCATTACAGGCATCGCTATAACAACAACCGATGCCAGCTGCACATCCATTGAAAGCGCCATTATAATTCCGCCAATCATATTGAGCGGCACGCTTACTACTGAGGACAAGCCTGCTTGCAGCAGAGTTTGCATTGCCCTAACGTCGCTTGCAGTTCTTGTTATTAATGCTGCAGTGCCAAATTCATCTGTTTGCTGCAAAGAGAAGTGAGTGATTTTTTCAAACACTTCTGATCTAAGATCACGCCCGAATCCCATAGAAGACATCGCGGTGAAGTAATTAGTGATGATATGGCATATTGCTGAAATCAGCGAAAGCCCCAGCATTTGCATGCCAACCTTAATGATATAGCTATTGTCGCCTTGCGTTATGCCTACATCAATGAGGCTGGCCATAAGCCTCGGAAGCATAAGGCTGCACATTGCAATGATAAACAAGAACACTACAACAACAGCCATGACCAGCGTGTAGCGTTTTGCTTTTCGTAAAAGTCTAAACAAATCTATTACTCCTGTATTTATATTATTGCTCTAAGCTGCGTGCCTGATACACCCGCTTGCTTTTATGAGCTGAAGCTAAAAAATATTTTGGAAGAGGTTATTACCGGTACCATAATTATTATACATGCTCCATCATATAAATAATAGCATTTTCTGTGAATGATTTCTTTGCGCATGTTTCAGATACCCCTACAGCCTGTAGTGAATAAATGCTGTAAATGAATTATTGCAATAGTTTATTTGTTTCAGCTTCATCGATTTTATTCGATATAAACTTGGCGATGCTAATTAAATACTGCATTTCTTCATCAGTTGAATCGCTGCCTAAGTGCCATATATAGTTGCCGCTTGAAGTTGGCTCAAAGTAAGCCAGCTCTCCAACCATTTTTTTATATTCTTCAAGTATGCCGTGGTCAATGCCTTTAAGCAAGCCGAATGTAGTTACTATGCAATTTTGCCGATTTGCTGCACTTGCTCCATACCCGAACAGCAAGGTGAATAGCCTGTTTGGCGAGATCGCAATGCTCAATGAAAAACCTGCTGTTCCCATACTTATTCGGCACTTGCTTGCATCGGCATATGCGAATAAAGCTGAATACAGGTTCTTTACATTGCCATTTTCAACAGAATCAAAAAACTCACTGCGGTTAGCGAATTTTCGTTTTGCATCAAGCCGTTTCGCTTGAATAGCGCCTGCTGTTCTTCCTACAAGATTTGGAACCAGAGTCTTGGAACCATCCTCTCCAACAAACTGTTTAATCTCAAGGCCTAAAACTTCAGTATCTCGCATTTGCTTGTTGAGAAACTCAATAATAGCCTGCAGTGAAGCAGGGATAGAATCAGCGACAAATAACAGCCGAACATTGCCGTTGCGAAGATTCATGTCAGCATTCTGCCAGAATGCTTCTTCATTGATTACTCCAATATCTAAAAGCGTCGAACTTTCACCTTCAAGGATATTTCTTTCGTATGCAGATCGCAAATCATTTATCGGCCAAAATTGCGAAGCGTTGGCTGCATAGTCAAGCATTTGCCCTACAACCTCACGCCTAATTCGAGTATCTGTGCTTCGTTTGGCTTCTATGAAAGTGGGGATAGCGTCTTGATCAATAAATAAATGATCAACTCGTCCATTCCCTTCACCCAACGGAATATCTATTTCGCGCGAAATTAATACCCATTTTCGAGGATATTGCGGATTGATTTGTTCACCAGCCAAAATTTCTGGATACTTTACAATCAATGATTGAAATAAATCCTCATTTTCGTAAACAGTTTCTGTCAATTCGGACAGCGCTTCACCTTCTTTTATAAAGTAGATTTTGCCACTCATAATATTGCCTCCAGTGCCAAATTGCTCTGGACAAGCCCAGAGTTTATAGCAAAAATATAATAAATATTATACCATATTTGCGAATATTATGGAAATTGTTGGTTGCCAGTGAGCCTTTGGCGTTAATGCGGCCTGTATTTGAGTTCCGCTAAGGCAGCTTATAGCATTAGAAATATTGAGTAGCAGAGCATAAATCTGCCATAAATATTGTTGATACGTGTCGAATATGGTATTATTTATCATAAATACAAACTATATTGGAGACAGCCATGGCAGCGGACCTTGACGCCAGAATAAGGACAATTATCATAGAGTGCCACAATGAAGGAATGTTACCGGCCCAAATAGCAAAAACCTTAAAACTGCCGGATAATTCAGTCAGAAGGATTATTAAGCTTTTCAAAGAGACCGGCAGCATAGAGCCTCGCCCGAGAGCATATGGGCCAAAGCCCCTCATCAGTGACGAGAAGCTTGATGAAGCTGTAGGGCTGCTTGCTGAAAACCCAAATATGCCAATCAAGGATTTGATCGAAAAGCTGAATTTGAATGTGAGCCAGACAACCATGAGGAACGCCTTAAAGAAAAGGCGGGGGTTTTCGTATAAAAAAAAACTGCCTGGTGCGCCAGGCGCCTGGACGAGGATGTACAGCAAAAGCGCGCAGAAATGAGAAAAGCAATGCCTTTGCTTGACACAATGAGGCTGTTTTTCTTGGATGAAACGAATATTAATGCGGCTATGACCAAAGAGTATGGATGGGGGGTTGGCAGGGTTGCCGAGTATACTCCAGATCCAAGAGGGACTGGGCAGACGCTGGTTGCGGCTGTAGGCCTAAGCGGGATCGTTGCGCCACTGCTTTTCAAAGGCGCTATGAGCGCGGCGATTTTTTTTTATCAGTATCTTCAGGAACTGCTGATTCCAAGCCTTCAGAAAGGAAGCATCCTTATACTAGACAATCTTAGCTCGCATATGCCAGTTGAAGCTGAGGCCCTGCTGCTTAGAAACAAAGTGGCGCCATTGCATCTGCCGCCTTATTCGCCTGATATGAATGCAATAGAGTTTGTCTGGCAAGTTGTGAAAGATTCCGTCAAACGCATAAAGCCCAGAGACATCGCCTCTGTGATTGATGCGGTGGGCATAGCACTCGGCAGTGTAACGCCTGAATGCATAAAGTCTCTATTTTTGCATTGTGGGTATTCTCGTTCAATTACGTGATTGCTATAATCCGTTTTCTGTAGCGACATTATCTGCCTGCTTTTGTTGAATATTAACAAAGCAAGATGATAGACAGGCAGCCTTGAGCAGAGGATGCTTGGCTATTGCTTCATATATCTTATAGCCGAAAAATGCTTGCAGCAAGCAAGCCCATGTTCGGTATGGGCTTGCGCTAGGCTGCTTGCGCCTCTTAGGCTACCCGATAGTTAAAGCTCATTCCGGTCTTTTTGCTAATCGCCCTCTTGCATTTTCGGCCAGGCCTTACAGCAACTAAATGAATGGAAATTAGCTTCTCTGCGTTAGGCGGCTCGCTGCATCTTCTGTTTCGTATAAAATGCCTTATAAACTCTTTGCATATCTTAACAGCTGCTGTGAAGTTGGGCTTGTAGGCATATTTAGCATCATGGCCTAGTGAAGCTTGCTGCTCGGCTCCTGCTGCTTCAGCAGCCGATGATGCCATCTGCTCGCAAAAGTTGTACATTGTCAGGCTTGCATATATTTCTTGTACTGTATATGCTTTTATTTTGCTATGCAGGCTTGTTAGGCCGATTGCGTATTTGAGCTTGCCAAAGGAAACCTCCTCGCCCCACCGCATGGCATAAAGCTCTTTGAGCGCGCTTGGCGCAAACAGCTCCCTGCTAAGGTTTGTGATTAAGCATTCGTGCGATCCGTCGGAAAGCTCAAGCCTTACAGCGCGAAAAGACATTAGATAATACTCGCTGCCTTCCCCTAAATAGTCGAATGCCTGGTTGCCCATTAATATTTTGTATATGCCTGGCTGCCCTTTTGTCTCTTTTGTCTGCTTTCTTGTCAGCGCAATGCTAATATCAATGTCGAACTCGCCGCAGCTGGGCAGGCCCTGCTTCGACAGAATGCCATTGCTGCCAACGTCTTTTGCCCTCACAGCGTATTTCCAGCCTTTGTTTTCAATATGGGCGAAATTGTTGAAGCACTCATAGCCCCTGTCTCCAAGGACAATGGCAGGGCCTTTTATTTCGCTCGCATCAACCATTTCGCATAGGGCTCGGCACTCGTTTTTCTTCCTGCCGTCCTGGACGCAGGCGCCTACAAATATATTGTTGCACACGTCG
>WRIY01000033.1 GCA_009782515.1 Eubacteriaceae bacterium | reverse complement strand
TCAGAGCCAACAAAATCGACGCTGATTGAAATTTATGACAAGGGCGATCCATTTTACGATGAAGTTTATTTTTCAGGAGGTTACAACGGAGGTCGCACCGAAAAGATGCATAATGTTCCCGGCAGCAAATACCCCGAAATAAAAATGAACGATTACCGTTTCATGTGGCAGGATTGCGCTGAGAATACTGGCGCCCGGCATAATAAGTATAAAACCGGCGTTTCTTCCGCAAGCGCTTTTGGAAATAACCAGTATGTTGTTTACCGTCTTACCGACATTTATTTCGCAAAAGCAGAAGCGCTGTGGCGTAAAGCCGGTATTTCGTCGGCTCCTTCGCAGGAAGTTGTAGACCTTATCAATGCCTGCAAAGAAAGATGTTTCCTCAAAGCAGACTGGGACGCGCCTGAAGCCGAAACCGAAGGTATCCGCTATACCACTTCAACGCTCACAGCAAAGGAATTGCTTGCCGAACGCGGACGCGAGTTTGTTTTCGAAGGCAAAAGACGGCGCAGCCAGCACAGGACGTTATTCGTAAGACTATATTACTACAACGTTGAATGCTGTTTCAAGGCCAAGGGTGCTTTTAAAGCTTATTGCAGGTTCTTAGGGATAGGGGCACAAAATGACAGAGATTCTTGAACGCAGCAAAACAGTAGATCCTGAGGGCATGATGGCCCAATGGCTTAAAGAGATAAATTCGCTTTTACTGCAAGGCCGGGCTATAGCCGAAATGCTCTAACTCGCACACTGAATAAGAAAAGCCAAACAAGCCTAATGCCTGGAATCAAGCGCATTTAATCCCAGGCAATCGCCTTACAGAGGTTTTTTCACAATTTTGGCGTGAAAAATAATTTAGCCTATTGCTATAAAGGCCGAAATGGCAAATGAGCCTGCCTGCTGGCAGTTTAAACGCAAGGCTTTGCCGGAGCCGGCGCTCTATATCTGCTAACAGGAGGGGCATTGCCCTTTTGCAGCGTTTTTTTGAGAAAGCTGCCTGTAGCGCTGCTCTCAAGCATAGCTATTTCTTCAGGCGTCCCGACAGCAATGATTTCGCCGCCCCCATTGCCCCCCTCAGGGCCGAGGTCTATGATGTAGTCAGCGCATTTTATAACATCCATGTTATGCTCAATGACAACAATAGTGTTGCCCATATCCCTTAGCCTAAATAGGACACTGAGCAATTTGGCTATATCATCGTTGTGCAGGCCTGTTGTTGGCTCATCGAGTATATACAGGCTTCTGCCGTTAGATCGCCTGGAAAGCTCAGTTGCGAGCTTTACTCTCTGGGCCTCGCCGCCGGAAATAGTAGTAGACGGCTGGCCAAGCTTTATATAGCCAAGGCCTACGTCGTATAGGGTCTGTATCTTGTCTTTGATTTTCGGCACATTGCCAAAGAATGACAGGGCTTCTTCAACCGGCATGTCCAAGACATCAGATATATTCTTGCCTTTGTATGTGACTAAGAGGGTCTCAGCATTATAGCGCTTACCCTTGCACACTTCACAAGGCACGTATACATCAGGCAAAAAGTGCATTTCTATTTTTATAATTCCATCGCCGGTGCAGGCTTCGCACCTGCCTCCCTTAGTATTAAATGAGAACCTGCCTTTTTTATACCCGCGGATCTTTGCTTCTGAAGTTGATGCAAACAGGTCCCGTATATGATCGAATGTGCCGGTATACGTAGCAGGGTTGGATCTCGGCGTGCGCCCTATTGGCGACTGGTCAATGGCGATAGCTTTCTCAAAAAACTCCAGCCCTTCTATGCTCTCGTACGGGCCGGGAACTGTATAAGCCCTGTTGAGCTTCTTTGCAGCAGCTTTATAAAGAACCTCATTGACAAGGCTGCTCTTGCCTGAGCCGGAGACTCCTGTAACGGCAGTGATTGCCCCGATCGGAAAAGACGCGCTGATGCCCTTGAGGTTATTTGCGCTTGCGCCGTTCACGGTAAGCCACCCTTTAGGCTGCGTGCGCTCCTTTGGCGTCTTTATCGATTTCTTGCCGGACAAATACTGGCCGGTTATTGATTCATCGCACAGCACGATTTCATCGTGAGTGCCGGAAAAAACAACGTTGCCGCCGGACTCTCCTGCTCCCGGGCCAATATCCACGATGTAATCGCACGCAAGCATTGTCTCTTCATCGTGCTCAACTACTATAAGAGTGTTTCCAAGGCCGGTAAGGCGGCGAAGCGTAGCTATAAGCTTAGCATTGTCCCTTTGGTGAAGGCCGATAGATGGTTCGTCCAATACATACAGCACGCCGGTTAGCTGGCTGCCTATCTGCGTTGCCAGCCTTATTCTCTGCGATTCCCCTCCCGAAAGGCTTGCAGCTGACCGCGCAAGCGTCAGGTAGTTTAATCCAACATCAGACAGGAAGCCGAGCCGGGACATGATCTCCTTAATAGCCAGCCTGCCTACTTGCGCGTCCCTTTCAGAGAGCTTAATCCCCTGAAAGAAAGCCAGCGCATCAGATATTGGCATCTCTGTGATTTCAATTATATTGCGGTCGGCAATGCTCACAGCCAGGCTTTTGCTGTTCAGCTTTTTGCCATGGCACATGGAGCAAGGCGCTATAGACATATATTCTTCTATCTTCTCGCGCATCCCCTGAGATCCGGTATCCCTATACCTTCTTGCCATATTGTTGAGCAAGCCTTCGAATACCAGGGTGCGCTCCTGGTTTCCCGAAAAATAGCTGTTAAAGCGAATAGAGAGCACCCTCTCGTCCCCGTGCATAAGTGCATGCATGAATTCTGGGCTGGCTTCAGACAATGGCGCATCGATAGAAAACCCGTATGACTTCGCAAGCTCTTTTATTATTGAAAAGTAGTAGCCCTCAGAATCGTTGCCAAAGAAGCGAATGCCGCCTTCTGAAATTGAAAGGCTTTTATCCGGCAGCACCAGGCTTTCATCGATTTCCTGCTCATACCCGAGCCCTGAGCACTTGGGGCACATGCCGAAAGGGGAGTTAAAAGAAAAATCCCTCGGCTCAATTTTCCCGAATGAAATATTGCACTCAGGGCATGCATAATTCTCTGAGTACAGCTCTTCAGTTTCGCCAAATTTGGCTATTGCCAAACCGTCTGCTGCTTTCAGCGCTGTTTCCAGTGACTCTGCGAGCCTTGATCTGATGCCCTGGGCAATTTTTATCCTGTCAACGACAATCGAGATATCGTGTTTAGTATTTTTATTCAGGCTGATATCTTCATCCAGCCCGACAAGCGCGCCATCAACATATGCCCTGACAAAGCCTTGCGACCCCAATGACTCCCAAAGCTTTTTGTGCGTTCCCTTTTCACCCCGCACAATCGGCGCAAGGATCTCAAGGCGCTCGCCATCCGGCCGGCCCATGATTGCATCGATCATTTGATCTATTGACTGGCTGGCAATTTCCTTGCCGCATTCAGGGCAATGAGGAATGCCAATTCTTGCATATAGCAATCGAAGATAGTCGTATATCTCAGTCACAGTGCCAACTGTCGATCTGGGGTTGTGGCTGGTTGTCCTTTGGTCAATTGATATTGCAGGGGAAAGCCCTTCAATGCTTTCGACGTCCGGCTTGTTTGTTTGGCCCAAAAACTGGCGTGCGTATGATGACAGGCTTTCGACATAGCGCCGCTGGCCTTCGGCGTAAATAGTGTCGAAAGCCAGGCTGGTTTTGCCTGACCCAGAAAGCCCTGTAAAAACGATAAAAGCATTTCTTGGTATTCGCAAGTTTATATTTTTTAAGTTGTTTTCCTTAGCGCCCTTTATTTCGATATAATCCATTTATATAGCTCCCCCATAGTACGTAACTACATTATATCACTATATAATTCCCAACGAACGTGCATTTGAGGTTTGGCAAGATAATGGATTTAGTATTAAAAAACAAAATATGGAGATTATATGAGTAAATTTTTGGTTATAGTAGATATGCAAAAGGATTTCATTACAGGATCTTTAGGATCAAGCCAGGCGGTTGAAATCGTTTCCAACGTTGCTGCTAAAATTGAAGGCTTTGATGGCGAATGCTTGTTTACCTTTGATACGCACAACGCGCAATACCTAAATTCCCAAGAGGGGAAGAACCTTCCAGTCGAGCATTGCATTAAGGGCGAAGCCGGCTGGGAGCTTGATGATGCTTTAGCAGAGCTTTCGCGCGGCAAGCGCTCTTTTGAGAAGCCAACGTTTGGATCTGTCGAATTGGCGCAGTACCTTGTTGGCGAGAATGCAAAGAGCCCTATTGAATCTATAGAGCTTATTGGGCTATGCACAGACATTTGCGTAATCTCCAACGCTTTATTAATAAAGGCATTCCTGCCTGAAGCTGAAATAATTGTCGATGCGTCATGCTGCGCAGGCGTAACAGGCGAAAGCCACGAAACAGCGCTAAAGGCTATGCAGTCCTGCCAGATAAAAGTCACTCGCTAGGGATAAATGCCGGCATTTGCGGAAAAAATGAGATTAATAGTATACAAATAATTATTAGAAACACGTTAGAAAAAACGCATTAAATTGGTTGACTTAGGTTAAAAATGCCTTATTATAGAAATGTAGCTACTATATGGAGTATACCTGCCAATCAGCAATCCTAAGTATTGCAGTAGTGCAGAAAAGTTGCTGATAGTAGAAAGGGGAGCAATATGAAGTTAACCAAAAGCATTGCAAAACGAGCTTTTTTGATGATTTTCGCATTTGCCCTGCTTTCCGGCGCAAGTTCGGCAACGCAAAATTCGATAATCAACGGGAATCTGTCAGACAACGGCGGCCTGGCCTTAAGGGTGGGAGAGTATACTTACTCTTTTGGGCAAGGCAGCAAGCAGGGGACGCTGTACATGGCTCCGGATGCCCCACTGGCCAAACCCCAAGCCATCTTTGCTGTGCCTTTAAGCGATAGCCCGGGCAGCTTGCTGATGGCATCTGATCGCATTTGGCTCATTGCAGGAAACAGCCTGTATTCCATGGGCCTAAAAGGGGAGGATGTATCCGCATTCCCTTTGCCTCAGAAGAGAGCCGAATTTACAGAGTATCGAATTGGGTATGCTGACAGCAAGTTCATTTATATTTGGGAGGCCCAGGCAAGCGGCCCGTCGAATATGCCGACAGGCTATGCTGACGTCCAGTGTATAGGATATGATGGAAACGCTTCGTTAATAAGGCTTGCGGTATCTGGTTTTCAAGGCAGCGTTCAGGCAGTGTCTGCCGGTGAGGATGGGATTGTTTATATAACATCGCAAAGCGCTGCGAGCTTAAGCGTAGAGTATTGGCTGAAGCCATGGCACGGAAGCGACAGGCTGCTGTTTGCTGCAAGCTTTCCGGAAAATGCATTTGTGCTTGATGAATGGCTATATTACGCTTCAGTATCCCAAAGCGATATATGGCTTAAAAAATTCAGCTTAAAGAGCGGTGTTTCACAGGTGCTTGCCAATGCGCCTATGCAAGGCGGCTTAGTGTTCAACATTGCCGGAGACAGGCTATTTTGCGCTACTGAAGACAGCGGCGCAACACTGCTGTATGTAGTAAGCCTGCATACGCTTCAGGTGCTCACAGAATATGAAACAGATGCTCCTGTGCTTAGCATAAATGCCGCAGGCGACAAGCTTCTTGCCGGCGGCAGGTGGTACCTGGTTTTAGGCAACGGCAGCCTCAGAAGGCTTGAGAACCTGCCCGAATAATTTTTTTTATTAAAGCAAAAGCTGTGCGCTTACAGGCCGTTTGCGCACAGCTTTTATTTATTGGGGCATTATGCCCAAGCGATGATGCCGTGAGCTGGCAAGATCCCCTTTGCAGGCGCCGCAGCGCCAGGGCGGTGGATAAATGCCTTTTGCTGCCTTTGCTGCATAAAAAAACAGAGAGGCGACAAAGTGCCCCTCTGAAGCTTGAGAATTTATCATTCCATTTTTTTGCCGCACTCGCTGCAGTATACGTGCCCATCTTCTCTCTTCGTGCCGCAGAATGGGCAGAAGTTTGCTGAAGGCGGGTATGTTTCGCTGGTGTTCCTTGAGCTTCTATAGCCTGAAGCGGCATCGTCGTCATCAAATCTCTGAATAAAGTCATAATCAGTGCTGCCATCTTCACGATCTTCGCTGTCATATTCATCTCGGCTGTTTCGCGAATCAGATTCAAATAGGCGGAAGAGCTGCGCTATGCCAATGCCGATGACAACTGCGCTAAAGGGGCCAAAAAATACTCTGCCAGCATAGCGCCCTACATTGCCCACAGCAACAAACATTGCGAATATTGGAAACAAAGGGAATAACCTTAGCTGCCTTCGCATTCTTCTATTCAAACGCCTGTTGAAGCGCCTATTATACCTGTTAAAACGCCTATACCTCATATTAGTGCCTCCCTTGCCGGTTTATGGTTGCTTCCTTAATTATAAGGCATTGCAAAGCCGTATTTAAACCCTTTTTAGCGAATACATCAAACCCTTTAAAGCGAGTCTCTATACTCCCGTGGCGTTTGCCCTGTAATTTGCTCGAAGACTTCAGCATAGCCTTCGCGGATGTCTGCGCCGCAAATGTCAAATGCCTCTGTGATAGTAAGCTCAAAATCCTTGAGTTTGTCTTTTATGTGGCTGACTTTTATGGTGTCATGGTAGCACTGCATGCTTATGCCGTATGCCCTTAAAAACATCGTTCCAAGGTAGCCTGCGTTTATGCACAGTTCATCTGCAAGCTCTTTTAAGTCAAAAGGCTCTCTCCAGTTGTCCTCAATAATCCTCTTTGCTTTTGCCGTCTCATTGCCTGCTGCGTAGTAGCCGTCAATTATAAAAACACAGGCGACAAATTCAGGCGAGGGCATGTCCCCCCATATCGGTATGAACAGAATGTCCTTTGTCCCGCTGGCAAAGATAGAGAGCTTTTGCAATGCTGCCTGTGGCAGGCATGCAGACGCTGCGACGCACTCGCCTGAGAAAGCGCGCTGAATCGCAAGGCCAAGGCCTGCCTGGTTATTTGCAATAGGGTCAGTAAGGATGTTGTATGCCCGGCTTTTGCTAATTGATGCTTCGCTGCCAAGCCAAGCTGCCATAGCCCTGTTATTGTGCACGCTTGATCCATTGCTAGAGTAGACTTCAATGGGAAAAGGGAAGTGCTCAATTAGCTCAAATGAGGCGTCAGGGTTTTGAATAAAGCTGAATATAGCACTTTGATCCATCGTTCGCTTCCTTATCTTGTTGGTGGGGCTATCTGTTGCCTATTATAACAAATGAAAGCCTCAACACCTATTGCCGGCAATACTGGCAATAATTATTGAAACCATTAAGATTATAATGTTTAAAAGCGGAAATGCAGTTTGCATTTCCGCTTTTATGGCTAATACCTGAGGTTAGATAAACAGTTGCTCACTAAGCAGACACCATTTTCAACTCTGTGATAAGGTATATGGGCTACAATCAGCACTCCGTTTACAACATTGTGCGCGCAGTTTCCTATAAGGCATAGCCTGTTCGCTGCAACAACATGGGCTTCTCTATGTGCTGTAATAAACACGCCGCTGACAACATTGAATGAGCAGTTGGCAACTGAGCAAACGATTCCCGATATAACGTGGGTTGGCTCATGGGCTACTGCACTTGCTACATTGGCAGCGTTGCGCGCTGCAGCATTCTGTATTGCAAGCTGTGCCGTATTATTGGCAAAAGCGAGTGATCTGTCAGTTATTGTTCCTGCGAGGCCAATCGGCCTGCCTGGCCCGTTCTGGCCCGGCAAACGGGTGAGCCAGCCGCCAAAGATGCTTCTGGTAATGTTTCTGGCCAGCCCAATGCCATCAGCAGTGCTCTGGCTTGCTATTTCGTAGTGGTCTGAAGAAGCCAGAGCCGAGCAAGGCACCAGCATAGCAACAACAATCAGTAAAACGGCTGTCAAGACTCTTTTCTTATTCTTCATATAAATCTCCTCAATGTTTTAAAATAGTTACACTGTCAAATTAAATACACGTTAATTGTATATTAAATTATAGGCAAATAAAAGTATTTAGATGAAAATTTCCTATATTTATACAGAATTTATATTGTAGAAATGAAAACATTTTAATAAATGAGATTTAATGCATATTTTTAGTTATAGCATAAGAACACTGTTAGCAGACTCGAAAAGTGCAAAAAAGGCAAGCGCTTCGAACGCCTGCCCCTGTATTGATCTGTATTGCTATTTGCTATAAAAATCTTTCCCGTATGCAGCAACTTCGTCCTGTATCCAGGAGTTAACCTGCATGTTGAGCTCACTGTCTTCAGCTCTGCCAAGGAAGCCTCCGGCGAATCCGTAACCGCCGCCGGGAGCATATTTGTCAAAGGTATAGCGAACTTCATTTCTAACGAGCTCTTCAGTAATAGGCTCATTTGTGTCAGGAGTAAACTCCCACCCGCCCAGGATGCCTAATGTCCCCTTGTACTTCTCTTTGATCGCCAAGAGATCATTGTCCCTTTGGGCCGGATCCCATACCCTTACGCCCCAGCCTATAAACTCATCGATCTGCTCTTCGCACTTTCCGCAGTTATGAAGCACAACAGGAATGCCTCTTTCTACCCCATAGCCTGAAAGCTTTTTATATATAGGAGTAAATACATCCTTGTAGACTTCCATTGAGAAGAATGGCGCATACCGCGAAGCAGTGTCGTCCAGCTGGTAAATGTATTCCGGTTTGTAGCAATCAATGAGCTTTTCAAAGATTGGGGTATAATAGTCAGCGATATAGTTAAGCATTTCTTTTACTGACTCCGGCTCCTCAAGCAGCGCGCACAGGCCTTCGGTAAACCCCATAAGCCCCATGAGCTCTTGGAATGGCATAAGCCCTGTGCCAACCATAACAGCTTTATTGCTTCTGTCGATGTCTTTGAGCCCCGCTTCGACGATGGCGTCCCAATCTGCATCTGCCACTTCTTGCTTGATGTCTCTGGGCCATTTTACTACTTGATCCCATTTAGTTACATCTTCCAAAATGAAATCCCCTGGCTTAGGCAGGCCTGCATACCCTGTTTCAGCGTTTGAGACATATGGTACACCCCATAAGTCCTTCCACTCGCTTGGGCCTGTTGGCGGACCCATTGGGCGGGGTGGGCCATCAGTTCTGACCATGAATTGCATGGCGCCGGCGCTTACAACAGGCGCACTTGGGGAATTCATCCCCATTGACCAGCTTGGCACCCATTCGGGCAGATCAGTGCCTTCGTAGATTCTCTTGAAATTTTCTTTTGGCGTTAAAGCCATATTGCCCTCCTAAAACAGTGTAAATCTGTTTCTTTTTTCAATATTCTAACAAAAAAACAGCATTATTTCCATAATAAAATGATACTGCTGCATAAAAAATGGCAATAAAAAAAGGCTGTCCACAACAGCCTTAACACAAGCAGCGGCTAAAAGCCCCCTCCGGGGAAAGTCGGCAGGAGCGCCAGCTCATCCCCTGGCTTAAGCAAAGTATTGGGAAGCTTCTCGCGGCCAAGGGTAATGCCATTTAGCATAAGCATAACGTCTTTTCTGACATCGTTAGTAGCAAGATCAAAGATTTCCTCATGAAGCTTGCTGCCGTAATCGTATGTGATATTGCGCAGGAAGTCCAGCACAGGAACTTCCTTGTCCAGATTTTTTTCTTCTTCCGGCTTTCCGACAATCTCTCTGATTGCGCCGTAGTATTGCAGCTTTATTCTTAGGTTATCCATAAACACCACCTCTATAGATATTGCTCTTTGCATTTGGCCAATTTTCATTACTATTATAGCCGAACAGCAGTTATGTGATTGAGATTTTTGCTTGGGCTTATGTAGTTTCTTCGTACTCAGCAAAAGGTATCTTTATGAAGTCTCTTCTGGAAAAGAGCACTCTGTCAATATATACCCGTGCTTGGGAGGAGCGATAGAATATCAGGTAGTTGCTGGATATGATAAACCTGTAGCTGGACTCATATCCAAGCACAGGCGACATAGGCGCGCCTATCCCGTCATACTGCCCAAGCTCCCTAATTCTTTTAAGCACATTGACAACTTCCTTGTGCGTGCTTTCCCCGCCAATGCTTTGTATTGACTTCAGGTCGCTAAGCGCTTGCTTAGACAAGTATATTTCGTTCATTCCTCAATGGCCCCCAAAGCCTCTTCTGCTTCCGCGATAGGTATCCAGCCATTTGCATTTCCGCTATATTCGCCTTTAGCAAGCTCTGTTGCAATTCGAATAACTGCGTGAGTTTTTTCGTATTCTTCGATATCCAGTATTACGTATCTTCCTCTGCCGCCAATTGTCAGAAATACAGGCTCTCCAATGCCTACTTCGCTTAAAACCTCATTGTAGTTGCTTAGGTCAGCAGCCGGTTTAATATTTGGCATAAACCCCTCCTAGTTTTGGCACTCCCCATGAATAAATTCGGGGGATTATTATATGCATTCCCGCGTCAATTCCTGCTAATGCCATATTCAAAGCGATCAGCCAGCCGCCCACAGGCTATGAAACGGCTATTTGCCCGGAAGCTAAAGCTTATGAATCATGCTTGTGCTATGGGCATATCTGCCAAAACGCCATTTCGCGAGGGTTTTCGGCTGCTTGGCAAGCATATCGCCTAAGCGCAGGCCGCAAAACAATATACATTTTCATGATTATAACAATCATTACAGTATAGTTTGCTTTGGATTTATAATTGCATACAAACACTATACTTCATGCATTATTGCAATGCAACTTCTCTTGCTGCTTTCCCAAGCAGTTGCACTTGCCAAAGAATCTATCCTAATGCTAGCATAACATAGAAAGCGCTGATATTACAAAGCAGCGAAGTGGTGTGCGCCAATGTTTCGAAATAAGCGCAACTCATCTCGCCGCTTAACGCCGTTGGCGTTTGAAGCGGGAGAATTCTTGCGGATTGCGTTAAAGATAACATTGTGGCGCCAACCCAAAAATATGGGCTGTGCATAAAGATTTAAGGTTTTTCGCTAATTGAAAAAATGCCAGCCAGATATGGCTGTTTGAGTGTTTCATTTTGAAGCGCTTGAAGGCATCATGCGATGCCGCAAGCGATGTGCCGGAAAGCTTATTTTACGGGCTTGTTAGGCAGGATGGTTTGCTTTAGGAAGCTCCCAATAAAGAAAATGAAGGCTCTTACTTGAGCTTCATGCAGCAATGGGATTGTAGGCGGCCAGTTTGCCTAACAGCAAAAAGGGGCTATAAAAAACAATTCTAGCCCCTTAAACAGTGTTCTAGAACAGGCTACTCTAAAATTCTGCCGAGGAATGACGCTCCTGTTAGAGCCATTGTCTTTGCTTGGGCAGCATCCTGCTTGTCATCGCAATAAACAACAACACAGCCAAGCGAATCGCCCAATACAGTAATAGGAGCGATTATCTGGGTGCCCTCTTTTGGCGGTTCGTCGCCTTGGGCTATCTCGATAATGCTGTCATCGGTAAATGTCATCATCTTTCGGCTTGTGATTATCTCATCAAGTTTTGGGCTGATGGCTTTGTCTTCCAGATCTTTCTTTTTTGGGCCGGAGGCTGCAACGACGGCATCTCTGTCGCATATAACGCAAATGCTGTCGCTCGCTTGATGAAATGACTCAGCGTAATTTGCGGCGTACTGGGACAGATCTGCTACTGGAGAGTATTTGCGCAGGATTACTTCCCCTGCTTTTTCGATAAATATTTCTAGGGGCTCTCCTTCCCTAAGCCTCATTGTCCTTCTAATTTCTTTAGGAATTACAACGCGGCCTAGATCATCTATCCTTCTTACTATTCCTGTTGCCTTCATGAAGTTGTCTTCTCCTTGTTATTAACGAAACATATAGCTATTTTGCTCACAAAATGGTTTTTTATTCACAACGTGCCTGCTATTTCCGGATATTGTGTGCGCCATTTATCGCGGACACTATAAGTATTCTCGGCAATATTGATTATATGTGGATGAAATCTTATAAAAATCCGTTTGCTACTGGCCTTGCACATATAATCTTTAGCGGCTATCCGAAGCTTTCCCTTCCAGCTTAATTTTGGTGTTGCCTATTGAGCGCTGGGCTCTTTACATAGCATTATGCATCGCTTTTATAGCTAATTCCCCATGCCGGTCTTTGAAAAAATCTGGGCTGTATCCTCGCAGAAAATTCAGCGCAAGAGTTGCAATTGCATTAGCGAAGTGCCCGCTATTAGCATTGCTTGGCTTGCCTTTCTTTCAATATGCGTTCCAGGCATAGCGTGATATGCCATCCGCTATGCTGAAATGAAGCGAGAGCTTTGACTCAGCACTGAGGGGAGCAGAGCTAAGGTTTCCGCTTTTGCCTGCTTACTGCCTAAAACAGGCTCAGCCAGCTTGCAGTAGAGCTTAATCGGAGCCTTGTGGGGCAAGCCTTTCTGCCGCCGCCCATTTAGCTTTTCTGGCATGTGGGAGGCTGTTATGGGCATTCAAGCCCATATAGAAAGTATCGCCTTGGCTTTAGGCACACAAAAGGCGTTCTATGCTTTTATGCAGCAAACTTAGTTGGCTTTGGGCTGCACGGAATGCAGGCAATATGCCAAGTAAGCAAAGAGCGGTATTGCCAGCGCTCCTTTATAGGCGCTTTTTTTAATCCTTGCCTGACTGTTGCTTACCCTAAAACAGCGATCGCATCTTGCCCGGATTGAGCTCTCTTTAGGCATTGCTGCGAGCCTTCGCCTGTTGCGCTTTGGCTGCTTTGCCGCCAAATGATCCATTTGTATGATGTGCGATATATTGCAGTCACATATTTTGGCGCCCCAGCTCTGTTGCCTTTGGCAGCAGGCAGGCTTTGGGCAAGCTCGGGCGCTAATAGCTGTAGCTATTGGTGTTATGGTTTGGCATCGTTTAAGCGTTTTAAGCGGCAACTTTTCTTGTATTGCTGTTGTAGGGCACTTGCTTTTGTTAGGCTGAAAAAAAAAATTCCCCCCTGCAAGATTTTCATAGAACTATTTTACATTTTTACATGTTTCCTTGTATTTCGCAAGATAAAGCTGCAAAATTCTCGTAATTAATGCGATATTTTTAATGAAATGGGCCCAATTCACTTGGCCTGACAATTAATGCTAGCTATAAATTACCCAGATAGGCCCATTATGACATATAATTTCATAATTATCCATAGATTGTTGCGAGATCGCATCTTTTGTAATTAAGAATGTTTTGTCAAAGCATTAAGGTATAATAGCTTCATGGCACAGCTATTTTTTCGCTACTCCAGCATGAACGCCGGCAAGTCGCTGGAAATCATCAAAATTGCATACAACTATGAAGAGCAAGGCAAGAAGACGCTGCTGTTTACAGCAGAAATAGACGATCGGTATGGAAGAGGGTTTGTAGCCAGCAGGGTAGGCATTAAAAGGGAGGCAATCCCTTTCAATTCCAATACATCCATAATAAACGTTTTGCAAAGCTCAGGAGATGATGAAAGGATTCACTGCATTCTGATTGATGAAGGGCAATTCCTCACAGCAAAGCAGGTGAAAGAGCTGACGCAGATAGTAGACTATATGGATATTCCGGTGATCGTGTATGGCTTAAAAAACGACTTTAAGAACGATCTTTTTGAAGGCAGCGAGGCCCTGCTTATTTATGCTGACAAGATCGAGGAGATTAAAACAGTTTGCTGGTTCTGCGACAAGAAGGCCACTATGGTGCTTAGGCTTGTTGATGGTAAGCCAGCTTACACTGGCGAGCAAGTGCTTATAGGAGGCAATTCTAACTATTTGCCTGTATGCCGCAAGTGCTATGGCAACCCCAAGCTGAGCACGATCAATGAGGGTTAAGGCCAAAAAAAGATTGCACAGCAAAAAATCCTTCCTATACTATAGCAAGCAGGAAGGATTCATTTGTTTAATGATTAAAAGCTATACTTGCTCCCGTTGGTACTCTATTACTACATAGCGGTTAGGCTCATCGCCGATAGAATAAGTAGCGATATTCCTATAGTTTTGCAGCGAAGCATGTATTACTTTTCGTTCGTATGGGTTCATAGGCTCAAGAGCATGCTTGCCCCTGCTTTTTTCAACATTCAAGGCTATCCTGTCAGCTAAGTCCATAAGAGAGCGCTTGCGCTTTTCCCTGTATGATTCAATATCAAGGGCAATACGAACATATTTTTGCTGGCCTTTGTTGCCAACGAGCGATGCAAGGTATTGCAGGGCATCTAGCGTCTGGCCCTTCTTGCCTATAAGGATTCCTGCTGATTTTGGGCTTGACAGCTCAAAGATAAGAATATCGTCTTCAATTCTGGTTGTAACAGTTGCCTCAATCTTCATGGCTTCTGTGATATTTTCCAAAAATGTTTTGACGACATCTGTGACGCTGTCTTTAACAATTATCTCAACTCTGGCAAGCTGTTTTCCGAAAATTCCAATAAAGCCGTCTTGAGGCTCATCAAGCACGTTTATATCGGCTTGCTCGCGGCTAATGCCAAGCTCTGCAAGGCCGTTTGTAATAGCCTCTTGTATAGTCTTTCCCTTAGATACTATCGATTTCATTATAAGTCCCTCGCTGCTATCTTTTTCTCGGCCTTTGCGAGCTTTTTTGCTGGATTGCCTCTGGCAGCTCAACATGTATCATTTTATCCAGTATATATGATGTTATTACTGATACAAGCGAGTTGACGGTCCAATATATCGCAAGCCCCTGTGAAGCCGTATAGAATATAAATAGCATCATTATATTCATGGAATACATCATCATTTGGTTCTGCTGCTGGCCGCTGTTTGGAGGAGTCATCATTCTTTGGGATATTACCATTAGGACAGTAGAGATGATTGGAATGATCAGCGATATCCAAGGCACAGATGAGCCAAAGCCAAATTCTTTAAACAGCATGCTGGGAGTCGTGTTAAGGTCATGTATCCACAGAAAGCGAAAATCTACATTAGCATACTCTTCAGCAGTAAACACATAAATCTCAGGGCTGCGCATCACTCCAAATAGGCCGATGACCAGCGGCCACTGTATTAGAAGCGGCAGGCACCCTGCCAATGGCTTGTAGTTAAATACCTTGTATAGCCTTAGTATCTCTTCATTTGACTTTTCATTGTTAGTGCCGTACTTTTTCGTTATGCGCTGCTGGTACGGCGCCATCATTCTCATGATCTTAGTTGATTTTGACTGAGCTACTGTAAAGGGCAAGGTGATGATCTTGGCAAAGATTGAAAAGAGTATGATGGACCAGCCATAGCTGCTTGTCCACTCATAGAACCAATGAAGTATCGGCCCAAACATGTTGTACAAAAATACAAACAAACACAAACCTCCTAAGGAACGGGATCATATCCGCCCTTTGTAAACGGGCTGCACCGCAACAGCCGCCATAGCGTCAAAGCTGTCCCTTTGAAAAACCCGTACTTTTTATACGCTTCGAGCGCATAAGCCGAACAGGTAGGTATGAACTTGCACAGAGGCGGAGTATGTGGCGAAATGTGCTTTCTATAAAATTCTATTACTATTATCGCTACTTGTGCCACTTCTTAACAGCCTGCTTTATCAGTTTTAAGCATGAGGCCTCTATTTCGCTAAATGATGCCTCAGCGCACGCTGCCCGTACAACGAAGATTATATCATATGGGCAATCACATGCTTGCTGGTTACAATGCATTATTTCTTTGATTTGGCGCTTTATCCTGTTTCTTAACACTGCTTTGCCAACTTTTTTGGATATCGAAATGCCTAGCCGGGGGTTCGGCATTCTCTTTGGCCAGCAGTACAGCACGAGATTTCTGTCGGCTATTGATCGCTTGTGGCCATAAATAGTTCTGAATTCTGTATTTTTCTTTATACTTTCAAACATACCATGCCAAAAAAGCCCGGGTTACGCCCCGGGCCATATTAAATGTATACTTAAGCAGACAGAACTCTTCTGCCCTTTTTTCTTCTGCGTGCGAGCACTCTCTTGCCGCCTTTGGACGACATTCTAGCTCTAAACCCATGGTTTTTTTTGCGCCTGTGGTTATTAGGCTGGTATGTCCTTTTCATAAAAAAAGCCTTCTTTCGATAGCGTGCCATAACATTTTAGTTTCAATTAGGGTCTGTGTCAAGATCTTTGTGCTGCAAGCTTGTGAGCTTTCAGCAGGCGCTTATTGTAGAAATTTATTTAATAGTGCAATTGATATGAATGGTATATGTTGCACATGCTGCCAATTGGATTTAGAATTAAGTTAGACAAATCCAATTTGGATAGGAGGGTATAATGGAAAGAACGCCTAAAGAGATACATTTAGGTTTGGCAAACGGGCTAATCCCGGATTCAGTGCCGATAAGCAGATTTGGCAATCCGGACAGCCCAACAGCAGCAGTTGGCGCTATGGAGCTGCAATGGGGCGATTGCAGCTTTATGTTTGCAGGTGGTGAGCCGCGCACAGCATGGGATGACATATGGGGAGTGCCGCATGTAGCAAACCCGGAAACAGGCTACGCCGGCATCCCAAAGCCGGGAGTTTATATTTTGGAAGATGTGAGCAAATGGGACAAGGTTGTCAAATTCCCTGACATAGATACGAATATCGATTGGGAAGCCAAGGCAAAAGCTGACTTGGCAAACATAGACCGTTCGCAAAAGGCAGTATCTACAATGTGCGGCTTCATGCCATTTCAGCAGCTAATGGCCTTAATGGGATTTTCAGAGGGCCTAAGCGCACTTTATGAGGAGCCGGAAAGCGTAAAAGAGCTGCTTAACTACATGGCAGACTACTTTGTTCCGATTCTTGAAAACACGGTTGAGCACTACCAGCCTGATCTTATCAGCTTGCTTGATGACACTGCATCAAAGTATGCCCCATTCTTCTCGGTTGGGATGTATCAAGAGTTTTTCCGCCCGATATATGAGCGCTTGACAGCAAAAGCAGTTGAGAGAGGCGCCTATATCGATTTTCACAATTGCGGCAGGTGCGAAGATTTTGTTCCTGATATGATCGACTTCGGCGTACGCTATTGGAACCCGGCGCAGACGGAGAACGATCTTGTGAAAATTAAGTCGGAGCACAAGAATTTCGTCATTTCAGGTGGTTGGGACTTTGTTCCTGAAGGTGAAGTTACTGAAGAGCAGGTTCGCCAATCAGTTCGCGATACGATTGATAAATATGCGCCTGGAGGGAGCTATATCTTTGGAGGGGGCTTCCTTGGCACAGCTGATGAACGCGAAAAGGCGATGCAGATAAATGGCTGGGTCTCAGATGAAGCCCAAATTTATGGAAAAGACTATTATAAAAAGCGCGGAGAGTCAAACATATGAGTTCATAGCGCAAGAAGCTGCCAAATGGCAGCTTCTTGCAGAGAAAATATATATTCATGGCAAAGATGTGTGCATATTATCCATATGGATACGGATTTGGCACGTAACCACATGTTATAGGGCTGCCTTGCGATATTGCTCTAAAAGCTTTCGGTGAATATGGAATTGCAAACACTCGGTTCGAATTTGCCGGATCCATAAGGTTTAGCCATGCTCTTATGGCTGATGTGGTAAAGCTGCTGTCTGATACCAATATATAGACCGGGTTAAATCGCATAGCCGGCTGTGAAGCAATTTCAAAAGTTTTGATGTCTTCCCATTTTATTACTCGTATTGTTTTGCCAAAAAAAGTCTTATGTGCTATTCCATTTGGCGTAATCTTGAAAGAAGATAAGCTGGTATACTGAAAAAATGCTAATGAAACGATAAATAGTGCAGGCGGGGCATAGCAGATCCAGTCTGTTAAGCCGGGAAGGCTTGATTCGAGGCAGTACTGTAAGCTTAATGCAATAATAAAAACGGCTGCTGATGTATAGGTTAGAATCCTCGAGTGCTTAGAAAATGGCTGCTTGACTTTGCGGTGAAAAGAGTTATTTTCTAATGATATATTCATTTAACGGGGCTCTCCTTGGCGAATTATTTATAAATGTCAGCATCATGTTAGTTACATCCGCATTTGAGCACAAAGTTATTGTAACCTAGAAGTAATAATTTACATAGAGGTAATAACTAGAAATACTGATAATGTAGGATTTTGTAGAAAAATATCATCTAAAAATACAATTAAGTAGCAATTGAATTTAATGGCAATAAAAAAAGTTAGTGAAATTACAAATAGACGAACTCATGATTTTTTAATTATGCGCTTCATCGACTCGCAAACACATAGACTTTTTGAGGTAGGTTAGCTATGCAAAACCAACACGACAGAACCGCTTTGCTTATAGGAGAAAATGGGCTCAAAGCGCTTGCTGCATCCCGTGTGGCTGTATTCGGGCTTGGCGGCGTAGGCAGCTTTGCGCTTGAGGGGCTTGTTCGCTCTGGTGTAGGCGCTATTGATGCCTTCGATTTTGACAGGATTGAGGCGACAAATATCAATCGCCAGATACTGGCAACACACGAAACGATCGGCATGCAAAAAGCCTTTGCTGCCGCCAGCCGGGCTGCAAGCATTAATCCGGATGCTGAAATAAGGCCTTATACTGTAGAAATAGATAGCGAATCGATAGAGCATATAGATTTTTCTGAGTATGATTATATACTGGATTGCATTGATTCTGTGAGCGCGAAAATTCTTATAGCGCAAAAAGCCAGCAGGGAAGGCACTCGCCTTATAAGCTGTATGGGGGTTGGCAGAAAGCTGGATCCAACGAAACTGCAAGTTGCAGATATCTATCAAACAAGTGTATGCCCTCTTGCGAAAGTGATGCGAAGGGAGCTGAGAAGGCTTGGTGTGCCATCTCTTGTTGCCGTGTTTTCAAGCGAAGCCCCAAGCCAAAGCGCCTCAAGCGATATCGGCTCAATGGCATTTGTGCCGGCAGCAGCCGGGATGATCATGGCTTCAGTGGCGGTGCAAGGCATTGTGGGAGGCCAATCTTAATGAATGCTTTTGATTTTGACAAGACCATATACGATGGCGATTCAACTGCAGATTTTATACTTTTTCTTGTTTCCAAGCACCCTCAATTATTAAAGCGCAGTGGAAAGGTGCTAGCTTCTTTCTTAAGGTACACATCGAAAAATATAGAAAAAACTGAATTTAAAGAAAGCATATACACGAGCATTTTCCCGTATTTAGATGATATTGACAGGGATTTAAAAGAGTTTTGGGACAAATCGATTACTAAAATAAAGCGGTTCTACCTGGATATGAGTATGCCTGACGATCTTATCATATCTGCATCCCCGGATTTTTTGGTAAGCGAATGCATGGTACGCTTAGGGCCAGCATATGTGATCGCATCCAAAGTCAACAAACATACAGGCTTATACGATGGCCTAAACTGCTGGGGCCCAGAGAAAGTTAGAAGATTTAATGAGGAGATGCCAGGAGTGCAAATAGGCAAGTTTTACTCAGACTCGATCTCTGATGCCCCCCTGGCTCTCATAGCGATCGAAAGCTATCTTGTAAATGGCAATAAAATATCTCAATTCCCGCACCCTTGATGACGCGGCAAATAACCAAAGCATTATTAGTTCTTGAATGGGATTAAATATTTGCGCTGAGGCGGCAGCGCTTTGGCCAAAGCATGCTTTCGAAAACAATGGCCCTATATTATTATTAAGATGGCACTTGAAGGATTATAAGGCAAGCAGCGGTATTTTAGCGAATTCAATAAGTAGGGGTGCATTATGGTCAGCAATGGGCCTATTGGCGCAGGAGTAGAAGATTTCAAAAGATATAGAGAAAAAGGTTATGCTTATGTTGATAAAACAGCGATGATAAAACGCATGGTTGACAACCCATGCGCTGTTGCGCTATTTACAAGGCCCCGGCGGTTTGGCAAAACGCTGGCTATAAGCATGCTTAGGCACTTTTTCGAGATTGGCGCCAGTCCGGAGATTTTTAATGGACTCGAAATTATGGATGAGATGGATGTTGTTAAAGCGCATATGGGCAAATATCCGGTAGTCTCTATCTCTCTAAAAGATGTGCAAGGCCCATCAATGTTAATGGCGCGCGGAAATTTAGCTCTCGCTATCCGCACAGAAGCTAAACGCTTTGGTTTTCTTTCAGAAAGCGGAAAACTAAACAATTTTGAAAAAAGCGATTATAGCAGGCTTGTGAGCATACAAGGCAGTGATGAGCGCCTTCATGAAAGCCCGCTGCTGCTCACACAACTTTTAGAAAAGCATTTCGGCAAGCCGGCAATACTTCTAATCGATGAGTATGATGTGCCGCTTGATAAATCTTGGCAAAATAGCTACTATGATGAAATGCTTTTATTAGTGAGATCTATGTTCAGCTTGGCGCTTAAGGGCAATGACAGCCTGGAGTTTGCCGCCTTGACAGGGTGCCTTAGGGTTTCCAAGGAGAGCATTTTTACAGAAGTAAACAACTTCATCCCATTTAGTATAAACAATGAATTGTTTTCTGACAGCTTTGGCTTTACTGAAGCTGAAACAGAAGGCTTGCTTGCAGACAAGGGGCTTAAGCATAGAATGGGCGAAGTCCGGGAATGGTATGATGGCTACAATTTTGCAGGAACACAGATATATTGCCCATGGGATGTCATAAGGTTTTGCTATGATGCACAAACAAACCCGAGTGTGAAGCTCAAACCATATTGGATGAACACTGGAGGCAATGCAATCATCAAGCAATTGGCCAATGCTGCAGGGCAGTCCGCTCGCGAGGAAATTGGATCGATTATTGATGGAAATAGCATTTTCAAAAGAGTTAATGAAGAATTGACTTATTCCGACATGGATCGTATAGACAATATATGGAGCGTTATGCATGCTGCCGGCTATTTAACATCAACGAGTTCTCTTGATGATGGCTGGCAGGAATTAGTAATTCCTAACGAAAGTGTCAAGCGCATATATCTTGAACAAATAGATGAATGGTTTCAGAGCCGAGTGGCAGCAAATGAAACCGCCATATCAGCATTGCGGAACGCGTTTGCCTCTGGAGATGCAAGCTCGGCTGAGGCCGCGGCTAATGAAATACTTATAGACTTTATCAGTGCGCGAGACTATTCAGCAAGAGAGGGAAAGAAAGAGGCTTACTACCATGGCTTGCTGCTTGGCGCTCTTGCAGACATGCAGGGATGGCATATCTCGTCCAATGAAGAGTCAGGATATGGCTTTTGGGATATTGCAGCTAAGCATGCGCTAAACAAAATAGCGTTTATTATTGAAGTAAAATGTTCAAGCAGCGAAGAAGCTCTAGTCGAAGCAAGCAAAGCTGCTTTAGCACAGATTGAAGAGCGCCAATACTGGAATAAACTCTCAAAGGCCGGCGCAGTCGATATTATGCTATATGGAGCAGCGTTTTATAAAAAGGAATGCAGAATTGTCTCAAAACGCCTTGAACTTGCCTGAATCCTGTCATTAATATTTAGGCTGCTGGCATCTTGGGGGCTGCAGCCAGTAAAGATGCAGGCAGCATTAAAGCCCTCTTCGAGCGCGTTAGCGCTCCAAGAGAGCTTTCAAAACTGCATACAGCTTAAGCGCTATTTTGGGTGCGAGGCTTGTGGGTGTCTGGCATCATAAACAGCTAGGGCGCTTTATAAATGAAAGCATGTTATGCTGTGATGTCAGCCTCCGCCAACGGGAGGGAAAAGCGCCACAATGTCACCATCCTTTACAGTATCATAAGCTTTGCTGTGGCGCCCATTAATAAGCAGTATTGCTACTTCATCTTCAGGTATATCTAAGGAGAAAAGAATATCGCTTGCGGTCTTATATATAGAAGCATCAAGCAAGATAATTTTCTCCCGGCCTGCTCTAAAAGAAGCAAACAGCCTAACTTCAATCATTTCTTACAGGCCAAGCCTCTCTATAGTTTCCTCAGTCGGGAAAGCTTCTTTCCATCCTCTTGCTTCGTAGTACTCAGGAAGAGTGTCGGCAATTTTGCTTATTTCGCCTTTTGAAGGGCCTTCAGCTATCGGTACATCAGTAAGCCTCTTTGGCAGTTTGTCGGCATCAGACTCCATTCCCGCAGCTTTGTTGAATAGGCGCTCCAGGTTATAGATCCTTTCACCGGCAGCAAGCAACGTATCTGCATTGTAGCTTGTGCCTGTAGCTGCATTTATAAGCTCAGCATAATCCGGCGCTCCAAGCGCAAAGGAGGTGAACAAGCACATTCCGGAAGAATCAATGACGGCTGTTAAGTCTTGGAATATCTTTGTCCATTCAGCTTTTCCTTCAGTAGCCAAGCGGTCCAGCTGCTCAGGCAACCCTAATATTTCAGGTGATATTAAATAACCGCGAACATGGCATCCACCCCTATTAGAGGTTGCATAGTTTATGCCGATGCCTTGTATTCCGCGAGCATCATAAGCCGGCATTTCCTGCTTTTTTACTGACATTGACAAGTCAGGCTGCCCGTAGTGCTCGCACAGGCGGTATGACCCCTGCGCCATAAGCTTTCCAAGCGCAGTTTCCCCATAGCCCATCCGCTTTGTCCACTCAACAATAGCATCAGTGCTGCCCCACTTAAGTGGCACACCTTCGCACTCTTCATCAGTAATGAAGCCTTTTTCATACAGCTCCATTGCAGCGGCAATAGTGCATGGAGTTGAAATGGCATCTATGCCGAGCTCGTTGCACCAGTAATTGGCTTCAAAAATCGCTTCAATATCAGACACACCACAGTTAGCGCCATATGCCCAAAGTACCTCGTATTCCGGACCTCCGACAGTTTTTTCACCAACTTTGACTACCCTGCCGCATGCAATCGGGCAGCGGTGGCAAGCGGTGTTTTTAACAAGGTGGTGGTCAGTCATTGTCTCTCCAGATGTCAAATCTGCGTCAGGATCATATGACTCCTGCCAATTTTTGGTAGGGTATGATCCGATGTTATTGATGATATTTACCAGGACAGCTGTGCCGTATGTGGGAAGCCCACCACTTGTAACGCCGTTTTCTTTAATCATTGCTAGTGCGGATTTATTGCCCTGTGCAAGCGCTTCTTTGTCATAAGGCTCAACAGACGATTTGCTTGCGATAACTGAAATCGCCTTAAGGTTTTTAGAACCCATAACAGCGCCAACTCCGCTTCTGCCAGCTGCTCTATCGGCTTCGTTTATAATGCATGCAAGCAGTGATCCGCTCTCGCCTCCGGGTCCAATATTTAAAACTGATGCCTTAGGATATATGCCTTTTAGCTCTGACTCTGTTTCTTCCGAAGTTTTGCCCCATAAGCCATCAGCAGGCAGAAGCTCAGCATTGCCATCCTCGATATGCAGTCGCATTGGGGATGCAGCTGCTCCTTCTATTATAATTCCATCCCATCCTGCGCACTTTAAACGGGCACCCCAAACCCCACCAGAGTTGGAGCTTGCTATTAAGCCTGTTAGAGGCGATTTTGTAATAGCCATGTAGCGCCCTCCAGTGGGAACTATAGCGCCGGTTAATGGCCCAGTCATTAGGAGCAGCTTATTTTCAGCAGACAGCGGGTCTACTGTGGCTACCCCTTCGTCGTATAAAATCTTTGTCCCAAGGCCTCTTCCACCGATATATTTTTCTGCAAGTTCAAGGTCTAGATCCTCTGTTCTTAAGGTGCTATCAGAAAGATTCACTCGTAATAGCTTGCCAGCGTATGATGTAGACATATATCCCTCCATGATATTCATATGCGTAAAGATTTTTGTGACAGCCTAAAGCAGCGCAATACGCTCAAATACTTTAGCATCATCAGTTGATAATATAGCGACTCTATTCGGTTGCTTTTAGTCTACATTATTTGTTTTTTTCTATATAGATATTTTTGCTTTATCGACTCGTTTTCTATAGTGAATAGCAAATAAATACTATTCACTTTTAAGCAACAGCAGCTATGAGCTCATATCGAGCAGTTCAAATAACGAAGGCCATAATTAGAATCAAACCCCTAAATAGCCCTTTAATACTACAATAGGGGCAGCTACAGGCAGGGCTTGCTGAAAGGCTGGACGGCCTTGATCTGGAGCGCCTTGTTGGCGAGGCAGCTGCGCCAAACTCCTTTAGCGCAGGAAGGGCACTGCAGCGAATTGGAGAGGCTGATGCAGATCGCATATACGAAACTTTGGCGCTTTCGGCGGTGCAGCCTTTCTAAATTCCTGTTGGGCGTTTGCATTCAGACACACAGCGTCTCTTTTTATGGAGTATATAATGCTCACGGCGAATGCGTTTCCGAAGAGGATCTGGCAGAAGCGCTGCATATTGAGCAGGGCTACAACAAAAACGGCAGGCCACTGAGCAAGCAAATCGTGCTTGGGCTGATAACGAACGAGGCGGGCATCCCATATCAAGCAAAGCCATGGACGGCTCGTCTTCTGATGTTGAGTGCAACAAGCTGGCTGTGGGATATCTGAAAGACGTGGCCGAGAACGGCTTTAAGCTTGGAATCTATGTGGCAGACAGCAAGCGTGTCACCGGCGGGCTTAATGACAATGATGGAGGGGCCAAATAGAGTGGATTTCGTGTCGCGCTGTCCTGCGAGCTTCGACAGAAAGCTTGAATCACGAGTAATAAAAAAAGCCTATGAAAAGTGGGCAATGGGAAGATTTCGGCAAGATCGGCAAAGGCGAATGCATGCCTCTACAAAGGTATCGAGTTCATCCGGGAGGTGCGCGGCTTTGAGATGCGCCTTGTGGCCATAGAGAGCTCGAGCCAGCTGAGAAAGCAGATGCAGCCATTGAGGAGAAGAAAGATGCACTAATGCCGCTGGCAAAGCTGCTGCAAAGCAAGGAGTTTGCCTGTTATGCAGACGCGGATGCCGAGCTAGGGAGGCTTCGCTGTTTTCGATTGAAGCGCATATAGAAGCTTTTAGCATATTTGCTTCCCTTCGTAATTTTCTCAATCTCAGGGTAGCTTATTTTGCCAGCAAAAGCTATCCTTTAGCTTAGTTAGCAGATTTATGTAGAACTTTGAACTCTAGCCTTAGAGGCGCAAGCAGCCAATGCAAGCCTAGCACGGATTTGTAGGTTTGGGCGTTTAATTAATGCTGTTAGATAAAAAGCTGTTCTCCCAACCCAAGCGTATGCGTACTCTGCTATCAGGATCTGCCTGGAACCAAAATAGATCAACAGCAAAATTCGCGTAATCAAAACGTGCATCGCCCATACGCATTAATTCAATAAGGCTTCGTGCATGGACTATGAGATCGGAGAATGAATCTGAAGATGCGAACGAGGTAAAACGATATTGGATATCAGGAACTTTCACTTGCCTAACAGCTCTGCCGAAGCCAACCTTTTTTATATTTACATTCTTGTCTTTACCTCGCTGGTGTATGCTATAGAGCGCCAAAGCAACGAAAACAGCGTTTTCTGCACACTGCTGCTGAAAAACCGAGAGCTTGCTTTTTATCTGAGAGCGAACAGTATCCCAAATTTCAGGGCATTCATCAAAGGTTCTGCCAGCACACTGCCTCAAGCGTGCGAGTGTTGTTGCAGCATAGGGTGATAACTCGCCGCGCTCTCTCTTAGCCAGCTTGTCAATAGTAGAAACAACAGCGCTATAAACTGCTTTTGCAGCATCTTGATTATTGACTTTTCGCATAGCTCAATCCTTTTCAATTTCGATCATCGATTTGCTTTCTTTTTGATTATAGCTTTATTACCGCTTTTTGATATCAGTTAATTAAACAACATTGATTTCATGCACTGCAATGAGGGCTAAATTAAGCAATCGCTCAAGTGGTTGCGGCGGTGGCGTGCTATTCGCTACCCTACAGATTGTAGCTCAGGCAAAGATACTTTTATGAACGGTTTGTTGCACTAGCGGCTCGAACAGGACCGTCCTGTACCTGACCCCGCAAATATAGCATTGTAAATCAATCGCTCGAGGACCGCTTCTCGCACTGCTTTCGCGGTGCACTCCGCGCTTGAGAAGCGCTAATGCTTGGCAAAAACCGTAATTTATCCAATCCTACCGCATTATATCTTTTGCTTCGGCGTTTCAAGCTGGGAATTATCACTGATAATGCTAAATTTATATATATAGGATGTCATTTATGGCAAAATATGTTTAGAATCAATCCACGTTTTGGCGAACAGATTGAAGATTAAGGAGTAATAATTTTATGGCAGAAATGATGCCAGCGACAATAGATACCCAAACCTCTAATGCTGAGAAGATGGTATTTGAGTGGTTCTCGTCAGATTTAGTTAAAGGTGTAGTAATGCATTCCTTGCTGCAGAAGAATCATAAAAGGAAATTAGTCGCAGAAGTTGATTTTTTGTATATATCAAAGCGAGGAATCCTGTGTGTGGAAGTGAAGGGTGGCCAATCGATCTTGCGTGAATCAGGCGAATGGTATTCTATAAGCAAAACTGGGGTTAAGCACAACATCAAAGATCCCTTCAGGCAAGCAATGGAATGCTCATATGCTCTTAAAGACTACTTAATGGATGTATATGGCAAATTTTCAGTAGAGGCAAATATAATTATTGGTTATGCGGTTGTTTTTCCGGAGTGTATCTTCACAGGAAAAGGGAATGATTTAGCTACAGAAGTTATGTTTGACTGCAAGTCAAACATAAGCGATTTTAATGTGTTTCTTGAAAAAGCATTTGACTACTGGGAAGAGCAAATATTCTCCAAAATATCGCTTGTCTCAAATCGCCTCACAGATGTATATATAAAAAAATTTACAAACTTGCTGAGAGGCGATTTTGCAGTAGTCCCTTCCATAAGACTGGAAATGCAGCATATCGAGCAGCAGCTTATCACGCTCACTGAGGAGCAGTTTGATGCGCTCGAAACAATTAATATGAACGATAGGGTGGTTGTTACAGGTGGAGCAGGAACAGGGAAAACTTTGCTTGCCATCGAAAAAGCCAGAAGGGCTTTAGCTGAGAATAAGAAAATAGCCTTCATATGTTTCAACAAAAATATCAGCAAAACAGTCAAGCAAGCAATTAACGAGGATGAAAGCATTTGCTTTATTGGTACATACCATAATTTTATCAGGAAATATTTAATGATCGATCTTCCAAATTGGGCTGAGGCATATGAGCTCGCTGAACTATTTCTTAAAAACTCTTCTGAGACAGACGAATTTGATCTCATCATCGTTGATGAGGCACAAGATTTAATGCATGTTAGCATTTGGGAGTCACTAGACAAATTCGTGAAAGGTGGCATGGATAAAGGGAATTGGATATTATTTTTAGATCCTAACCAAAACATGTTTAATTCAGAAGAAGATTATGCATTTGCTATAGAGTATATAAAGGAAGTATATTCACCTGCTACAATAATGCTAACGATAAATTGCAGAAATACAGAGCAGATTGGCAGACTAACAACGCAGATAACAAACATGCCATTGGCTAAGCATATTAAAGTCTCTGGGCCATCAGTTGTTGTTGATTCATACACGAACCAAAAGGATCTTTTAAAAATGGTGAGAGAGGAAATGCAAAAGCTGTTAAGTGGTGGCTGCCTACCCAATGAAATTGTAATTTTGTCGAAATATCGTCTTGAAAACTCAGAGTTAGCTGGAGTTGAGAAGATATGCAATCTGCCAATTCATTATGCTGAAGATATTACTGATTTTTCAGAAAGTTCTTTAAATTATTTTACGATACAGTCTTTTAAAGGCTTGGAAGCGAATATCGTTTTTCTGATTGACATAAATGGTTTTGAAACGTTAAAAAATCGAATTTTAAACTATGTGGCAGCAACTAGAGCGAAAATGCTTCTATGCGCCTTTTATCAAATAGAAGCAGATGACGAATATCAGAATGTTATTAAATACAACAAAAAAGCACTAGCAACATGATAACACAGGAGATTAGCGATATAAGTTCATCCCCGCGTATGCGGGGAGCATCAGCTAGCAGCGTATGCAACAGCAAACGAAATGGGTCCATCCCCGCGTATGCGGGGAGCATCCGGAAACGAGTTGCAGGGCGTTACGCGTGCGAGGTCCATCCCCGCGTATGCGGGGAGCATTTCTTAACCTCCGTATAAATAAATTCTGTTGCTGGTCCATCCCCGCGTATGCGGGGAGCATATATAAAAGCAGTAGTTATTACAACGCCCTCTAGGTCCATCCCCGCGTATGCGGGGAGCATATGGCAAGGTAGGCTACGGATACTACTATCAAGGGTCCATCCCCGCGTATGCGGGGAGCATTTTGGCGCGTATATATCGCGGGACTTGCAGACGGGTCCATCCCCGCGTATGCGGGGAG
>WRIY01000032.1 GCA_009782515.1 Eubacteriaceae bacterium | reverse complement strand
CGCTGCAAGCGGGGAAACCGAAGTGTTTTGGTTTACTGGATCACCAGGTGCTGGCGGATCAGCAACTATTCAAACGCAACTCGCTAATTTAGGCTATAATTCGCACAGATACCAAAACTGTAATGCGAATGGCGTTAGAATTGACATGGGCACTGACAAAGTGTTTGCTATTATAGCACATGGTCTGCCTGGGCGTGTTCAATGTTATAACTCAACAACAATGTCAGGAAATGCTGTCTCAAGCGACAGCTATAATTATTCTTTGGCAGCCGCATACAGCGGCAGCGCTTTTAGCAGCATGAACTTTGCTTATTACGGAGCCTGCTATTCAGGCGCAACAGATGCTACATATGGCAACTTGCCTAGCAAAACGGTGTCTCTTGGGTCAAAATGCGCGATAGGCTTCACATCAATTGTTGACAATACCTGCACTTCCGTGTACGAAGGAACTCTTTTTATAGACTTGAGATACGGATACACTATAAGCGCTGCAATAGCTGATGCGCTTCAAGTCACTTGGAATGCCTGTGGTACATATGGTGGCACTAATAACTATTCAATTTATGGGGTAAATACAACTAAAATAAACTAAATTAAATAATAAAGAAGGCCAAGAAATGAACAAAAAAAGAAAAATATGTATATTTGTGCTTACTGCAATCGTAGCAGCAATCCTAACGTCAGCTTCCATAGCAAGCAAGCAAAATGCTTTCGCAGACAGCAAATCTGATGCTGCTAGAGCTATTATAGGCGATATTGATAATATCAGCATTTCAGCTATGAAGAACGTAAAAACTGCGAGCGATTATTACATTTCCCTGTTTAATAAAGAACACTCTTCCGAAAAGCCTATCGCTTTCGAAAACGATGACTTTTTCTTCTTATTTGACAAAGATGCTGTCAATGTAAAGCTAATTTTCGCAAAACAAGAGATTCCGATTTTTGAGCCAATAGATGGTGAGGATTCTGCTATCAAAAATGCAGAATTACTTGCTTTTTCTGCTTGCCCTAATTTGTTTCCCCTTAAGGCATACGACGTATTTTGCGACATTAACACTGAACCAGGCGCATATAGCAACACAGTCTATACAGTTGAGTTTTGGGAGAAAGTAAGTGATGGCTTCTACACGGGAAACAAAATTTCAATGCTAATATCTGATGACGGCTGTCTTAACCTGTTTTTATCAGCAAGCAGCAATTCTGAATATGCTTTAGAAAAAATGAATAATGGCGATCCGCATGTTTTGGATGAAATGCTCACTGAGAAGAAGGCAATAGAGATTGCGTATAGCGAAATAGATCGCATAGCAAGAGATCTTGTAAACCCCATAGAGGGTTCTGAGACAGTAAAACCTGGGGGAAATAGCTCTAGTTCAGATTCAGGTGTTATTGTTGACTATACGCAGCTGCCTAAACTCGATAATCATAAAATATTTACACAAGAAAGAGACGAGCATATTGTTCGAGCATACATCAGGCTGCAAAATAACAACCCTAAATGGGATATTGTTGTCGATGGGATTAAAACGACAATGCCGTGGTGGGAGACAATAAGTTTTCATGTTGTTATCGATGGAACCACAGGCAACATTGAGTTAGTTGATCATACAAGATAAGAAATTCTCTTCTAAGAGGTTGCTCTATTGCAGAGATGTCTCTTTTGTGCTTCGCTGGCAGCGAAAGCTGCGACGAGATCGCTGAGAGCGCCGATGATGTACAAGAAGCAGCAATAGCAGCATGCCCCCCACTGCGGGGGAAGAAGCGTTCGATATGGCTTTTAAAAAGGCAAACAGAGATACATATGCAAAAGCTGCTGCATCCCTGTAAGCGAGAACAGCGCTGCTTAGCGCTGTTTCGCCAGCCTCATCGCCTCCCCAGGCCGCCGTGCCTTTTTGGCCCGAGCGAAGCCGAATCGAAACGATTGGGCAGCATTGGGCAAAGCCATCCCCGATTAAAAGGCCAACTGCCCCGAACATTTGGCCAATGCCGATCTGTGCGCTTTTGCCGCCTGTCTTCAGGGCAATCTTTTACGCCCCAGGCATCATGCGCCCTTCCTTGGCGGCCTTAACATCGTCTGCTATAAGAACGGGCATGCCGTGCGCTTTGTATGCAAAGCGCCCAAGCATGCCTGACCACTGCTGCGAGATCTTGCCTGCTTCCTATGAATGGGCATGAAAAAAGCGCATTAGGCACCCATAAACCTTTTTCCCGGCCTCTCCTGCACGCGCTTGCCTGCGAGCATGCAAAGCCTTTATAATCAGCCAATTTAGCCTATGAAAACAAGCCATTCGCCAGAAAAACGGCTTTTATTGCTATCAAAGAGTGTCAAAAGCTGTAAACCTGAATACACTAGTATAGCCCCAGCGCGTGCAATCGCTCGAAAATATAATAGCTTCAAGCGATTTGAGGGGCGAATATTAGCATGGCGGGAGTTGTGCGCATTCCGCCTAAACGGAGGTTTATTATGGCCAAACCCAAAATTTTGGCGATAGCTTTAGCCTTAGCGCTTTTTGCTTCAGGCTGCCTGGCTGGCAGCAGGGAGCTTAGCTACGATGAAGCTGTCAATTCCTTAAACAGCCTGTTGAAGGGCGTAAGCTACAGCGACGATTCAATGGCCATCTCAGGCAGCCTTACGGAAAACCCCGTAGCGAAGCAGATGCCCGGCATTGGAGCTTTTCCCAAGAGCGTGCTGGGCCTTGGCAGAGTAAATGTTGAGATTTTTGTGTCTACTGAAAAGGGGACAGACGATCTGGGGGCGATTAAAACAGACAGCTGGCTGTATCATATGGCAAAAGAGTTCAACAGCCAGAGCATGAGAGTGAACGAAAGGACCGTAAGCGTTTCTATCAGGCCAATCGCATCAGGAACGGCAGCAGACTACATCATGACAGGTGAGTATATGCCTGACGCCTTCTCTCCATCCAACATGCTGTGGGGAGAAATGATAGCTTCTCAAGGGATTGAAATCACGCTTGAAGAAGAGCGCCTTGTTGGCAATACAGCGGGGATCCTGATAAATCCATCAGCATACGCGCGCTTAATTGAAGAGCATGGGCAAGCCTCATTGGGCGTAATTATTGATGCGGTTATTGCCGGCGAAATAACGATGGGGTTCACAAACCCGACAGCCTCGTCAACAGGGCTAAGCTGCCTTGTGAGCATACTTTCAGAGATTGATCCGGCCGATCCCACGGGCGAGGCGGCCAGTGCCAAGCTAGCAGCGTTTCATGGCATGCTGCCTGCTGTTTCGTTTACGACTACGGAGCTGGTTGAAAGCGCTTTGAACAGCTATCTTGACTGTATGGCTATGGCATACCAGACATCTGTTTTCATAGATGCTTTTCGGGATTATGTGTTCATTCCCGTTGGTGCAAGGCAGGACTCCCCTGTTTACTCTATTGGCAAAATGCCTGATGAGAAAAGAGATGCGCTAAGGCTCTTTATCGATTTCTGCAAGCTGCCTGAGAACCAAAAGGCAGCCAAAGAGCTATACGGGTTTAACTACCATGACGATTATGAGGGCGTTGGGCAGCAAATGGGCGGCGATGAAATTATCGAAGCCACAAAGATATGGAAAGCCACAAAAGACGCCAGCAAGCCCATAGTTGCTGTTTTCGTTTGCGACCTTTCAGTCAGCCTGGCTGGAAAGCCGCTGGATGAGCTAAAGAATGCGCTGTATAACGCGAGCAGCTATATTAACAGCTCGACTTATATGGGCATGGTCTGCTACTCAACCGACGTAAGCATACGCTTGCCGATAGGGATGTTTAGCGATAGGCACAAAAACATGTTTTTGTCTGCTGTCGGCAGCTTTGAGGCTGAAGGCAACGCAGCAACCTTCAATGCCCTGGCAGTTGCGCTTAAGATGATCGCTGAGGCGAGGGAGGATACACCAGACTCCAAAAGCGCAATAATACTTCTCAGCGACGGCAAAAGCATCAAAGGCAGGCAATACCTGACGATGAAAAGCCTGGCGCCGGTTATAAAAGGGATGGGAGTTCCAATCTTCACAATCAGCTACAACACAAGCGTGCCTGAGCTTGAGCACATTGCGAGTGAATTTAATGGCTCTTACGTTGAAGCAGACGTTGGCGACATTGTCTACCAGCTAAAGAGCATCTTTCATGCGCATTTGTAGGCGGCTGCAAGGGCCAATTCGCACGTAAAAATATCCGGTTTATATGGCAGAGCGCCTGCTTTGCCATTTTTTATGGGTTCTTGAATTTTTATGCCAAATTATAGCATTTTTAGTGGCAAAAGGAAAAATATTGAATACTGTATAATAAGAGCATTTTTGCAATGAATAAGCAATTTAAGGCAAAATCGAACCAAATGGAGGATATTTATGGGGAAGAAAATTGCCGCAGCAGCAATGGCTATCGCTTTCCTGATTGCCGGCTGCAGTGCCGGCAACGGAAAGCTTAGCTACGAAGAAGCTGTGAGGGCAGCAGAGTCTCTTGCGGAAAGAGTCAAAGTAGAGCAAGCAGGCCAAACTGCATTTAGCGCAGAGCTAGATGATGAGGAATCTGAGAGCGCTGCCCCGATGCCGAGTATTGGATCCTATCCGCTTAGTGTTCTTGGATTGGGCAGGATTGATGTAGAGATCCTCTCTTCGACTGAGAAAGGCATCGATAACCTGGGCAGAATTACTACTGACAGCTGGCTATACCAAATGGCCAGGCAGTTCAACATGCAAAAATATAAAGTTAACGACAAAACTGTGAGCATTTCGCTTAGGCCAATGCCATCGGGCATTGGCGCTGACTATATTTGCTCACAGACTTACACGCCTGACGCATACACGCCTTCGTGTATGCTATGGAAGGATGTTTTGGCATCGAGCGGGATAAATGCGGTTGTTGAAGAAGAGCGCCTGGTTGGCAACACTTCAGGGCTGATTATCAAATCAAGCGTATACTACAGCCTTTTTGAGAAGCACGGGGCCATCAGGCTTTCAGATATAATCGATGCTGTGATTGGCAAGGAAATTACGTTTGGCTATACAAACCCGTTTACTTCGTCAACAGGGCTAAGCAATCTTGTTACAATACTATCAGAGCTTGACCCTGACGATCCTACCAGCCAAAAGGCAGCAAGCAAGCTGGCTGAGTTCCAGTCAATGGTTGAATCAAGCGCTATGACAACATCAGAGCTGGTAAACAGCGCTATAGCAGGCGAGCTTGACTGCTTGTCTGTGTCTTACCAGTCATACGTGCACTACAGCGCTTTTGAAGACTATATTTATATGCCGTTTGGATCAAGGCAGGATTCGCCAATGTTTACGTTTGGGAGCTTAAGCGATGAAAAGCATGAGGCTCTTAGGCTGTTTATCGATTACTGCAAAAGCCCTGAGAGCCAGGCGGCTGCAAAAGAGGAATACGGCTTTAACTACTATGATGAGTATATCGGAGAGCCAAGCAATGTATCCGGCGAGGACGTTAGCAAGGCGCTGTCGATGTGGAAGGAAGTGAAGGACACGGCGCGCCCGCTTGTTGCTGTCTTTATTGTCGATGAATCAAGCAATATGCAGGGCATATCAGGCATCGAGCTCATCAGGGCAATGAAAAACGCCGGCAAGTATATCAGCAGCTCGACTTACTTCGGCATGGCAAGCTTTTCAACGAATGTGAAAATTCACTTGCCTATAGCAAAGTATGACAGAGTGCAAAAAGCCAAGTTTGCCGCGGCAGCGGATAGCATAAGCGCATACGGGAGCACTTCTGTATACAATGCTATAGCAGTCGGCCTGAAAATGCTGCTGGATGCCAAGGCTGAGCTGCCTGAGAGCCGCATTATGATGATAGTTTTAAGCGAAGGCACCATCAACAAAGGATCTAAGCACTATTCGCTAAAGGATATAGAGCCTATCGTCAGCGCTTTGGGCGTGCCTGTGCATGTTATTGGCTACAACGCCCACAGCAATGAACTAAAAGAGCTGGCGGCAATCAACAATGCCACCTATATAGATGCGCACCTTGGTGACATTATCTACCAGCTTCAGAGCGTCTTTAACGCCAAGCTTTAGTAATGCCTGAAACGCCTTCGGCCTATAGGCTTGTCTTTGAAGATATAAAAAGCAGCAGCCCCGCTGGCAATTACGCCAAGCGCGCTTACGAGCACTGTAGCTGCTTTTGCAAGGCTAAACGCGCCTGCCTGCTGCCATTGGGCATATACAATGCCGCTTGATGACAGCAGGCTCGTTTGCGTTATTGAAATGCCTGAGCCATCGCGCTCAGTGTTCCATTCTTTGAACTTAAAGCCGCTTCTGAAAGGATCGGGCGGCATATCGCTGCCCAGCACGGGAGAGGTGGCTTCAACAGCCCTTACTGCATCCCTGTCGTTGACAATGCCTCCGTTGCCGTCGAATTGTATAATAAAGGTATTGCCTTCGCGCCAAACCGCATATAAGGTTGTCATTCCGTTTAAGTAAACTTTTCTAATAGGATCGCCCTCAGGGCTCAGGGCCCATCCGGCAAAGTAGTAGCCGGGGCGGCTTAGCCCTTGCGCGCCTACCCCTTCAAGGCTGAATTCCGTTCCGGCTTTATGCTCTGCTGTATCTACGGGCACAGGGCCTATGCCGCCATTCGCGTCATAAATTATCCTGGCCTCGCCATTAGCCCATATAGCGTATAAGGTTGTATCCGATGTCAGCGTCAGCCTTGTTATTACTGCCCCATCCTTTGTCTTGGACCATCCAAGAAATGAAAATCCATCCCGTTTCAAATCGCCCGGGCTTTTCAGCGGGGCAGACTGGCCTGTGCTGTATTCTGTAGTGTCGATTGGCGCCTGGCCTGTGCCGCCATTGGCATCATATGTAATGGTATAATAATCAGCTTTCCAAACAGCATACAGCGTTGTATGCGCCTGGATGCTGAAAGACTGAAGCGGGTTTCCATCCTTGTCACGGGAAAATCCTTTGAAAGTATACCTTTCCCTCGTGAGGTTCGCGCTTTTGACTGTAACAGTGTCTCCGGCAGCATACAGAGTGCTGTCAACAGGCACTGTGCCGCTTCCGCCATTAAGATCATACCTTACAGTAAGCGAGTTGCGCTCCCAGATGGCATAAAGGGTTGTATTTGATGCTATTTGCAGGGTTCTTACCACCGAGCCTTGCGCGCTCAGCCCAAACCCTTTAAATGTATATCCTGTTCTTAAAAGGCCGCCTGTATTGCCGAGCACGTTTACTGATGCCCCTGCAGAGTAGGCTGTGCTGTCAACAGGAACTGAGCCGGAAGTCGCCCCGTTTGAGTCATATTTTACCGTAAACTTTTCTTCCTGGGCCTGGGCCCTCCAGGATGCATATACAACAGTGTTTGCTGTGATAGTAAATTGCGATACCACGCTTCCGGAAGCGCTTAGCGACCAGCCGGCAAACGTGTAGCCTGAGCGCGTCAGGTTGCCCTCATTGCCCCGCAGCGTTACTGTAGCGCCGCTGCTGTATTGGGTGCTGTCCTGGGGAGTGCTGCCGGAGCCTCCGTTTGCATTGTATGTGACACGGTAGGTGCTCGGCGCGCTTATCGGCTCCCAAAGCGCATACAAAACAATGTCATGATCAATTGTTTGGGGTGGCGAGAAGTATGATCCGTTAACGCCCTCGCCCCATCCTTTGAATGACTGGGTGCTTGAAGACCACCCGAGATCAGCAGGGCTTCTCAAAGCAGGAAACGCGCTGCCTTTCGGGTATTGGTCTGCATAGTTGTTAGAGCCGTTAACCTCTGTGTGGTTTTTGACATACCTGAGCGTAACCACCTCTGTGGCTGAGGCTTTTGCCGGACAGGCTATATGCACAAGGCTTGCAAGCATTGCTATTGCAAGCAATGCTGCCAGCGCCCTGGGTGCATAGCAGTTGCTTCTCATGCTTTTGCATTCTCCCCTCAGAAATAAAAGCAAGCAAGCTTATTGCAGCAAGCTTATTAGCATAATAATATCATATTACAGCTTTCTGATATATGAAAACGAATAAATTGAGCAGGCAACGGCATATATATAGTGCAATATTCACATAAAGCCAGACTATTGCATTGCTTATGCAAAATTCCGCCAAGCGCATATGCTGCTAATCGGCGTTTGCCATGCCAATGGCTGTAACGCCGAGTCTGAAAGCCCCGTCTGAGATGTATGTGCAAAGCCCGGAGACATACACGCCTGTGAGCTTTCCAGACCTTGACAATGAAGCAATTTCAGCGCTCGCTTGCGCGCTCAGAGCCCCTATCTCAACCCCGCTGTGCACTATATAGTACTGGCTTGCCCGAAGCTCGAGATCAGCAGGATCGCAGTCATTGACTTTTCTGGCTATGTGGGATTGGATCTGCATGCTTTTGGGGTTTGACGGGCTGTAAAAGGAAACATCCATATCCTGCGGCATGCCTATCTGGATAGCAGCAGACTGGCTGTCTGCGCCTTCTGCCACGCACCTGCCGCTGGCAATAAGCTTAAGGCCCTTAATAGGCAAAGCTTCAGCAACAGAAACCTTTCCTGATCCTGCTATTGTAGCGATATAGCCTGTAAATGCCTCTTCAACGGGGTTTTTCGGCTCAAATGCGATAACCGCCCTGTCAAAGCGAAATGGCAAAGCAGATTCAATAGATGATACATATGCATTGTGCAAAGGGGCTTCTTTTAGCTGAATTGGAAATGGCGGGGCGCCTGAAAGCATGTTTTTCAGGTTTATTGCCTCACCGTCCCCATATGCCTCGGCCAGAATGCCAAATGCCATTCTGGCTTCGCTTGCGTTAGGGCCAACCCTGTATTCATACAGCTCCATAAAGCTTTCTTCGCCGATCTGATCCTGCTTTATGTCCCAAAGCATGTCTGCAACCCACCTGCTAAGAGGTATTGGCGTTTGCTGCTTTGAAATCAGGGTATTGCTGACGCCCTTTGCCCAAAGCATGCTGGAGTAGTAGACTGCATGCGCCTCAGTCGGCAGAAGGTATACGGGCGCATGCCCGTTATGCGCGCCCGCGTCGCTTGCCAGCGCGCTGTAAGCCTGGTGCGCTGCATTTTCATCAGAAGCGTCAATAGCTGCAATAAAGGGGTTGCTGCTGCTGGCAAAGCGCACAAGCTTTGCCTTCTCAGCGAGCGTCTCGTCATATTTTTTAAAGTATTCTTTGTATGAGCTGTCTGAAGGCATGCGGTAATAGCGGTCGCCGAGCAGGGTAAATGCCGTCTTTGCGCTTTCAATGCAGCTCAGAAAGCGCTCACGCGCGGCTACCGGCACTGCTTCCGTCTCGCAGGCTATCATATGCTCAAAAGCCCCTGTGTTAAGCGAGGGCATATTTTCGTAATCGGCAAAATTCTGGGCGATATCGTAGCCCAGCGTGGCTGCTTTTTGCACCAGCAGGCTCTTGGTGCGCTGCGAGCTGCATACCAGCAGAATCTCTTCGCGCTTTATGCCAAGGTTGTCTGTCAGGTGCACATACCTTGACAGCAGGAGCTCTGTGCCCGCGCCTTCAACAGCTATTGGCTCATCAGCCGGGAAGTATGCGATCTCTGCTTCCGGCTCTGCGAGGGCATAGCCTTGGGGCGGAGGCGGGCAGTTTTGCGCATTAAACCCTTTTTGGCCGCTTAGCGTGCCGGAGAAAGCCTGCGTAAAGCCAAGGCCGTCATCTGCAGGCTCCTGGCGGTTTGCCTCCCTCCACAGCACGCTGCCTTTATTTAGAGTGTAGCCTGAGCTCTCGGCCTGCTCTTCGCCTTCAGCGCCTGGCGCTGATATAATGCCAAGGCTATAAAGGGCTTCTTCCCTGCTGCCAAACGATATTCCAAGAGCGCTGTATGAATAAAGGCTTTGCGCCTCAGCCTCGCTGTTTTGCCCGCGCGAAATCTTCAGCGCAAAAGGATCAGCCATGCACTTGCTGTAATGCTTGCATTCGGGAATCTCGCACCTGCATGACCACTTTGGGCCTGTTTCGTCTGCAGCCAGGCCATGGGTTTGGGATTTGTCTGCATTAATCCGATCCTGGCAGATGCTGCCTTCTCTCAGCTCGATCTTTTGCTCGTATGTAAGCTTCGCTTTCGAAAGCGCTTTTAGCTTCTTTTTTACTGCCTTAAGCTCGCTTTGCCCTGAAATGCTCTCTACAAAGCTCTGATCAGAGTGTATTGAGGGGCTTGTGCGAAAGTATACAAATGATGGTATGCATAATGCTGATTTTGCCATCTACACTTCACGACCTTGCAGTATTTGCTCTAAATCATGCCTGAACGTTACATTAACTAAATCGCTCATCACAGAATAGCTTTGCGCTATAGCAGGGTTGCGCACAATGACCTCAACCGTAAGGTAGCGCGTCAGGCGCGCAGACAGCCCCAGCAATTCATTCAGAAAGCCTTTAGTGTCTACCCACAGCATTTCGTAGGCATGCCGGCCTGAGCTGTCATAGAAATGGAACGCTGCCTCCTGAACGTCTTTGGTTATGCCAAAAGGAATATCCGGAGCTTTGGACTCTTCTGCCTGAAGCACTGAAAACAGCCTCCCGTCAGACAGCTCAACGCAAATGTCCTCGGCGAGCATTGCGCCTTCGGGCTCGATGCAGTCTGCTATTGCAGTGCCTACAGCTACGCTGTATGCCCCGCTCTTCGGGGTAATTATCTTCTCTTCCCCGAATATTCCTTCCAAGGCAGCCCTAACAGGCCTGAACTGGCTAAAGCCGCCGCTTAGGATAACAGCGTCAATGCCTGCCGCATTAGCGCCAGCCCTGTCAAGCGCTTTGTCCAGAGCTTTAAGCAGCCTGTTGTAGATGAAGGGCGCCAGCGCCTCTTCGATTGTCCTTGCGCTGATGCTGAGCTTTACTGCGCTTGGGCCGTAGCCGGATATGCTAAGCTCGCAGCCGAGCTTTTCTTTCGCCTTTTCGCTCTGCGTCAACAGCTCTTCTGCCAGATAGGGCGCAAGATCCTCAAAGCTGCTGTCTACTGACAGCTCCGGCTTAGCTGAAATAATCTTTGCATGTATTCTTAGTGCGAGCTCCATGTCAGCGTCCAGGCCGCCGATGCGCTCAGAGGCTACAGCCAGTTCCCTGAGCTCGCTTTTGTATTTGTCAAATACGCCGATAACAGCCTCGCCCCCGCCCCAGTCAACGCACAGGGTTCTGGCGAAGCCGTATGTCTGGCTTAAGCATGACAGGTAAAGCGCTGTAGGCGCATAGACAAGGCTTGAGGCTTCAATGCCTGCCATTCTGGCAGCGCTTACAATATCCTCCCTTGCCTGAATGGGCATGTCCGGGGAAATGGAAAATGCTGCTTCCTGTATGTCAATGCTGTACAGCTCGTATATCCTGCCTTTAACGTGCTTTAAATACTCCCCCAAGGCTTGTGCCGGGCTGAGATCTGTCCCTTGCAGCGGAAATGACGCATCAGTGCCTAGATACTCTTTTATGCATGAATAAATGGAGTGGGTTTGGGACAGCTCAAGGCGGTTGTCGCGCACTTCGCTTCCAAAGAGAAACTCGCCATCCGGCGACAGTGCAGCCATAGAAGAAAATGGCAGGCCATTGCTGTCGCCAAGGAAATCTATCTTGCGGTTTCCGCCTTCGTATATTTCCACTTGGGCAACTGCTGTTTTCGAGCTTCCTATGTCAATTCCAATTGAATAATTTTTCACATCTATAGCCTCGTTGCGCGCTAGACGCCTTCTATTGCCACTTCGCTTTCTGAAACTGAGCAGGCTTTTAGCATTCCGGATACAAGCGAGCCTATCTGCGAATCGCTTAGCCCTGATCTGACAAACAGGCCGTTTCTTAGGCTTATCGGGCTTTCGCCTGCTTTGACGGGATCATAGCTGAAGTATTCGCTTAGCGCTTCGGACTCATCGAATGCGGCAACTTCATACGGCTTTCTTAATAATAGAGTCTCGCAAAGCTTGGCAAACGCTTCCTGCTTGTCCTTAAAGAGCATCTCTTTGCCAAAGAACACTGCCTTAACGCTTTCGGGCTTTGCTGCGGCAATGGCATTATCATCATCATCGCCATCTGTGAGTGCGAGCCATTCGTTAAACTGGCTTATGTTGCTTTCGTCCCATACAGACGCAAATAGCAGCTTGTTGCCTCCGAATTCCAGCGGCTCCAGGTAGTAGGCCTCATTGCCGAACTCATCCTCTACCTGCGAGGCTGTGTCTATTGATGGCCTGAAAACCCTGGCGAATGGCGTTTCAATGCCAAAGCAGCTTTTGCTCCAGCGCTTTGACTGCATGTCTAAAAGCTCTGCAAATGTAAATCGGTGGCCTGAGCCGCAAAGCTTTTCAAGCTTGTCCCACACTATTTGCCGGATGCTTGCCCCCTCGCCAAATGAAGGCTCTTGCTCAGCAGGCATAACTGGCTGCAGAATAATCTCCTGCTCTGGCAGCGTTTGTAAAATCGGAGAAGCCTCGAGGATATTTGCTGTTTGCGCCTCCGGCGGATCTTGCGCCGGCATTGCGCTTGCCGGCCTTAAAACAGGCGCAGCTTTTGCCGGGCTTGGCGACGGGCTTAGTACCGGGCTTGGCGACAGGCTTGGCGCCGGGTTTGCCGACAGGCTTGGCGCCGGGTTTGCCGACAGGCTTGGCGCCGGGTTTGCCGACAGGCTTGGCGCCGGGTTTGCCGACAGGCTCGGCGCCGGGTTTGCCGACAGGCTTGGCGCTGGGCTTGGCGCCGCGCCTGGAGGTGGTGCTGATGGCCTGGCGCCTAAAGCTTGCGAAGGTGCAGGCATGCCCGCTAAAGAATCAATGCTTGATGCAGCAACTTCGGTTGCAAGCGCCTTAAGGCGCGATTTCCAGCTGCGAAGGCTCCTTATGCGCATATGGGCTTCGCTCATGGCCTTTGTAGCCTTCTCAAGGCTTTCAATTTCCAGGGCGCCAATGTAGTCGATATAGCTCTGCTTTTCTTTGTCATCGAGAGCTATTATGGCCTCTTCTAGCTGTTTTTCAATCATGGGCTCCTCCTCGGGCTACAAAATAGAGCTCGCCCGTATTTCAGCCAGCAGCTCTTCGAGTTCGTCTTTCCAGCGCTTTAGCTGCCAAACGCTGTGAGTCATTTCCTGCTGGATTTTTATCGCTTCGTTGATGTCTTCGCTATCGATCGCGTTATAGTACATCGATCTGCATTCTTTGTCCTTGTTGTCGATTGCTACTATGCATTCCTGTATTTTCGTTTCGGAAACGCTTGGCATGGTGTACCCCATTAAATTTGCGAATAATATTTATTATTGTAGCATTATTTTAAATATAATCGAATATCATTTTTCATTCTTGTCACGATTCAAACAGGTTTTTTTCTAAGTTCATGGCAATGTATGGTATAAATAACTATGTAAATATGTATTTATATCAGTTTTAACAAAGATGAAAAATTTATGTAAAAAATTATATATTTCCATATAAGTGTAATACCCGATGATAGCTCGCATGCCAATATTAGTTCGTGTGTTCGCTGAAAACATTTTGCAGTAGATTATAAAACGATTTCTATTTCTAATCATAAATTTAAAAATCTTTAAGAAAAAGGATACAATGTAACTCTAAGGTAACGTAATGCCTCTATTATATTACTTAGGACACACGGCGCTATGCGCCGCCTATGCCTGAAATGATCATTTATTAGGAGCTGGTTAATGAGTATTACGACTTCAAGGATTCTGGCATTTGCTGCAGCTTGCTTATTATGCCTAAGCTTTTATGCAACAGCCTATGCATCCGACACGCTGTCGGATTTGGAGGATGGCATAGCCGCAGTTGGCGAAGAGGGGCCGGACAGCACAGCCGCAGTTGGCGAAGAGGGACCAGGCAGCGCAGCCGCTGTCAGCGAAGAGGGGCCAGACAGCTTAGGCGGGCTAGATGAACAAGGTTCTGATGCCGGTGCAGCAGAAGGCAACAAGCAGTATTTTCTGACAATTGCTGCAAAAGTTGACGAATATGCTGATGGCGATGGCGCTGAAACCAAGTACGCTTACGATATTATTTTCAACAAGGGGACGCCTGCCGAGAGCACTGAGACGCTTACCTTAAGGAATAAGGGAGCCAAAGTCTACAAGCTTAAGGAAGGCACAACCTATGAAATTATATCTAAGGACACCAGCCGATATGCAGTGAACTACAGCTCTTCGGCTTCCGGCTCAATGAGCCAAAACAGGACTGTTACAACCTCATTTAAAGCCAGTACAACTTTCTCGCTGACTATAAAAAATGACACGCAAAGCTCCATCGAGGTGGAAATAAAGTTGGATGGCGGCTCAAAATCAGAGGTCCTGACTTTGAGAAAAGGCGAATCAAAAGCTATCAAGAACATCCCAAAAGGCACCAGCTACTCTTGCATCGCAAAATCAGAGGGAGTAGAGATTGCAAACAGCAGCGGAAACGTAAATGGCAACGTGCTTAGCACAGCTACAGGGCAGGGCCCGGGCAGCAACGGCAGTTCTACGGTTCCACCGCAAAACTCTTCTGATGACGACGATGAGCCGATTGGCGATGATGATGATTTAGGCTGGATCGACGAAACGGGCGATAATGACAATGATGACTCGCCAAAGACAGGGGACTATGGGCTAAGCGCAATATGGGGAACTGTTTCATCAGCAGCGCTCAGCGCTGGCGCATACATAGCTGCAAAGAAAAAAAAGCGCTTCTAAGCGAATATTGCCATTTATCAAGCTAGGCTTGCGCCTAGTTTTTTTTATTTGCGGCGTTTTGCGATACAAGCTTGCAGCATTTATCAAGATCGTGTAGCATTCGCGGCTTTCCAGCATAATATCTAAGGCAACGGCATTTCAAGCAGCTATGGCTGCTGCTTGGCGCCAGTTGCATGCAGTAAGGAGAAACGTTTATGGCAATTGCAAAGCATGTTGCCCAGACAAAGAACAGATGCTGCTCTAGCAGAGTTTAAAGCAAGCTGTGGCTTGGAATCATATGGCTTGCTGAAACATCGGCAATGGATGCTCCATTGCTATTGGCCCGCCATGCAGGAGTGCAGCCGGAAAAATATCCGGCTCTCAAGGCAGTCGACAGCTCCGCTGCCAAGATGCATAACACGGGCCAGGCTGCATGCTGGGATATCGGGCGCTTCTAAGCCAGCCCATATCTTGCATCATCATGCAATCTGCATACAAAAGCGGACAATTTACCGAAAGATATAAAAAAGCACGCAGATTTTGATGTTTCATTTACAGCTCCTTGGCGCCTGGGCGGGGTTACGGCCCCGCTTGGGTTTTTTTATTATTTGATATCGGCTGTATCGCCCGGAGCTGTCGAAAATGCGCTTGGCAAGCATGTTTTCGGCATCAAGCAGATGATCTCAAGCATTGATTCTCGAATAATATTGATGCTATAATAAATTTGGCGGATAATGTTGGCGATTGCGCAATTTCCGGGCATCATGCAATAAACAGCCAGCTTGCGCTGCAGCATTATTCATACAGCAATGGATAGCCACATCTAATTTTAGGAGGATAAAATGGCTTTTTCATTAAGCCCAAGAGAGAACTACCTCTTGGCCCTCAACCACCAACCTACAGAGTATACTCCAGCGTCAGTAACTGACTCGTTTGGAGTAGGCAGAAGCCTGCCGTTTGAGCGTGGGCCGGGAGGCTCAGGCATTGACGGCTTTGGCGTTAACTGGGTTGCCCCTTGGAGCGCAGTAGCGGCTGCGCTGCCTGAGCCAGGCGTATTTATGCTCACTGACGTAACAGAGTGGAAAAAAGTTGTTAACATGCCCGATCTGAGCATTTATGACTGGGAAGGCACCTCGGCAGCTGAGCTTAACGGCGTTGACAGAAGCTCAAAAGTCTTCGAAGTTGCCAGCATGAACAGCATCTACGAGAGAATGGCAACGCTTATGGGGTTTGAAGAGACTCTGATTGCGCTTGTAGAAGAGCCTGAAGCGTCTTATGAACTGCTTTCAGCGCTTGCTGACTGGAAGATCGAAGTAATGAAGTATTTCGCAAAGTACTACCAGCCAGACACCTTCATATTCTTTGACGATGTAGCCACTGAGCACAGGCTCTTTATGTCTCCGGCTACATATAAAGCTATTATTAAGCCTTTGCATACAAGAATGTGCCAAGCAGCAAGGGAGCTCGGGATTATACCGATCCAGCATACCTGCGGCAAAGCAGACTCTCTGGTGCAGGATATGATTGATGAAGGCTGCGCTGCCTGGCATGCCGTTCAGGCAACTAACGAGATTGAGAGCGTTATCGAGACATACGGCGATATATTCACGATTATGGGAGGCTTCAACAGCAACGGCCCTCCAGGCCAGCAGTCAGCTACAGAGGAAATGGTTCGCGCTGAAGTTAACCGGTGCATTTCGTCATACGGCAAGTATGGGAAGGGCTATATTTTCGGCGGGAATATTGTCAATCCAATTGACCCAAGCGACCCGACCAACACTGGCATAAACAATACATATATACTTGACGAGTTCATAAAGATCCGCAAACTGCAGGAAGAAGGTTCGTGGGAATACGGCCTTAGCCATGCTTAGGCTTTGCTTGCAGCAAACCAAGGCATTCAGGCCAGCAGGCTGAAGCGGCGCGCCGTAGCGCGCTGCTTTTCTTTCTGCCCTTTGTTTGTGCAAAATGCCTGTGAGCGGCTTTTGGTGCCGCCCACAGGCATTTCCCATTCGAATTGCATTGCTGAAATATTTTTAATATGGTTTTGCATTTTACAATGCAGCTTGAGCAGCTCCGTTGTGGCCGTGCAAGTGCCCTATCGCTCTAAATGCTGAGGCGAAAGCGTAAAGAGCAAGCCGCATTAAGCCTTTATCTAGGTATGCTTAAATACTCGTCCAGGCTCTCCCAGCCTTCTGCAATGTACTGTCCGGCTGCTGCTTTGCCTATGTAGCGAAAATGCCATGGCTCATATATATAGCCTGTAACGTCAATATTATCCTTGCTGTATCTGAGAATGAAGCCGTAATCAGAAGCATTCTCTTGCAGCCATTCGTATGCATCGGTCTGGTCAAACTCCTCAAGCAGGCTGCCATTCAGGGCGTTGGTCGTAAAGTCCACTGCAAGGCCTGTCTGGTGCTCGCTATGGCCTGGAGGGGCTGACGAGCGCTGGTTCTTGCCATGGTTTATGATAGCGCGATCATATAGCGTTTCCTGCAGGCTGTATGAGCGGTATGCGCTCGCTGAATAAAAGCTTGCCCCGTCTGAGGCCGCCGCTTCGAGCAATTGGCTTAGCGCTGCTCCAGCAGCGCTTTCAAGCTGGAATGCGCTTGATGGATAGAAGCTTTCCGGCATAAACTGCTCGCCAAGATTTTTAGTGTACCGGTTAACCAATATCAGCTCATTGCTTTCAGCTTGGTTTTGAAACAATATGCTGTACGAGAATGAACGCTCTATGCCAAAGAAGTTTGCTTTTATTTCCAGCATTTTTGGGGTTTTGTCTGAAACAGGAATGGCAGCGCACCCTTGCCTGAGAATAATAATACCGGGGCTTTCAGTTATATCCACATTGCTGTAGTATTCAGCCAGGCTGCTGCCATCAGAGCCTGTGCCGGTTATTTTCGCCCTAAAGGATATCACCCCGCCTGCTACTGCCCTTGGAGTCTCGTTCGTTGCGACAATTTCAGTGGATTCCACCTTTTTTATCTTGGAGCCGTTTGCTGCCAGGAAATCATCAATTCGCTTCATACTGCTCAGTGTATCAGGGGGATGCGTGTTCCCTGTATTTTGCGGAGGCGTATTTTGCGATACCTGGCCTTGCGGCTGGTCCGGTTTTCCGGAAGCTTTCATAAGCTGAAATACGCCTACTCCCAGTGACATCAATACAGCAACAAAAAGGAATGGCATGGCAATGCTTATTACTCCACTATTTTTTGAGCTTCTCTTGTAACCCATAATTCTTTCATCCTTTGCTGCCATTATACATGAATTTCCATATAAGCTCATTGGCTTTTTTTGTTATTAATGTTCAACTGCATTTTCTTTTTGCCAGATACTATAAAGGCCGCTTTCTAATGATATTAAGCAGCTGTTGATATTATACTTGGGGTTTCCTGGCTGGGCGATAGCACAGCCGAAAATGGCATGCGATAGCGTTTTGGCAATACAGGCTGCGCTGCGAGAGCCTAGCCGCAGCCGAAGCTGAATAATGAAATAGGCTTGCCGGGCACAGGCCGGCTGGCAATCTAAGCTGCAAGCCAGCGCATGGGTACAGCGCCCGGGCTTGCCTTGTGCATATTCTGAGAAAGCTTCGCTGGCGCCACATATAGCCTCAGCGCATAAAGCCTATAAACACCCGATCTATGCCTGCCAAATCTTTGGCAACAGTGCAGTTGCCAAATGCGATTGCCATTAGCGAGGCTACCGCTTCTGATTGGCTGTGGCCTGCTTCAATGGCGAGGAAGCCTCCGCTCTTTATATAATCCGGGGCTTGGGTTATGATTTTATCTATTAGATCAAGGCCGCCAGGGCCGGCCTGAAGCGCAAGAGCCGGCTCATAGGCCCTTATTGAACAGCTGAGGCCAGACATTTCGCTGTCTGCGATATAAGGGGGGTTTGAGAGTATAGCATCAAATGGCGGCTCTTGCTGCAATGGGCCAAACAGATCTCCAACATAAAACTCTGCCCTTTTGCCGGGCATTGCCCTGAGCGCATTTATCTTTGCTACCTGTATAGCCTCGCTGCTGATGTCTGATAAAGCAAGATCGCATTTCCCCAGGTTTATGGCTACTGAAATTCCAATGCATCCGCTGCCGCAGCAGATATCCAGAATTCTCGGATTTTCGGCGCCTTTGAGCAAAGCCAGCGCCTGATCAACCAAAACCTCAGTTTCAGGCCGGGGGATTAGGACTCTGCTGTCAACAAAGAAGGAGCTGCCGTAAAATTCCCTTCTGTTTGTAATGTAGGCTACAGGCTCCCCTTTTGCTCTGCGCTGTACAAGGATCTCAAACAGCGCTTCGCTTTGCTCGCCCAGGCTGGCATCAGCGTGTGCATACAGGTAAGAAGCATCAACGCCCAGGGCATAGCCAAGCAAAACCCTTGCGTCAAGGCTTGGCGATTCAGAATGTATAAACAGCTTGGCTGCGCTCGTTAGGGCTTGGCTAATGATCATAGGCTAGGCTCCCAGCTTATGCTTTCTGTATTCCGGGTGGTTTTCGATATTGTACTTTTTGGAGCGGTAAGGCTGAAGGCCCCTTATTATAAGTATGCATTCATTGGGGCCCAGCCTTGAGACTTCATCTGGCGTGATGAGGGGCCTTTGATACGGGCTGTTTGAGTATGTTCTGTCATCGGAGCTGTCTGTATGGCTTATTTCACGCGCAGTTGCAGTGCCGCATAGCTCTGATATGTATTCAAGCGTGCTCTTTTCAAGGCCTCCAAGGTATAGCAGGCTGTCGCAATTGCCTGTTATCGTTTCCCAATTGCCATCATACATGCTCTTGAGCTGGGCGAGGCTTTGCACGCACAGCATGACTGCCAGGCCTCTGGAGCGCGCTGTCGCTATAAAGCTCTCGAAGTTTGGTATTTTGCCAATGTTGGCAAACTCGTCTAAAAGAAATGTTATCGGCTGCGCAAGCCTGCCTGATTCGTTGGCGTCTGCTTGCCTTGCCAAAATCGAAAAGAGCTGGCTGTACAGCAGCGCAGCTATAAAGCTGTGCGAAGCAGCTTCATCGCTGGTCTCGATAAACAGGGCAGTTTTTTCGCCGAAAGAGCTGTCCAGGCACAGCGAGTCGAATGCGGTAAGATCCCTCACTTCCGGGATGTTGAACGCTGAGAGCCGCACTGCTGACGAAATCAAAATGCTTGCCTTTGTCTTCTCCGGAGCCAGGCTGAATACAGTGTACTGACGGGCGGCAAAAGAGCTCTCAGTATCGAGTTTTTCAAACAGCCCATCTAAATTTTCGCCTTTCATGATCAGCTCGATTGCATTTGGCAAAGTTGGCTTCTCTTTTGACTCAAAGACAAGGTATGCAAAAATCGCTTGCAGCAAAGCAGTTTCAGATCGCTCCCAGAAATCCGACTTTTCGCCTTCCCCTTTAGTGTTGGCAATAATGCACGCTACAAGCCTCATAATTTCTTCAGGCGTTTTAGTGTATGCAAGAGGGTTGTACTTTGCAGAAGCGCTCATATTTCGAAGGCTGAAGCGATAAATGCTATAGCCTTTTGATGCCAGGTATTCATGTGTCTGGCTGTAAAGAGCGCCTTTGGGATCTGTAATTACATACGAAGAGTACGCCGAATATATCTGCGGCAGAATAAAGCACCTGCTCTTGCCGGATCCGGAGGCGCCGATGACTACAGTGTTATTGTTGCGGTATGTTTCAGTGCCCCCCATGTCTATGCTCAGAGGCATGCTGTCAGTAAGGGTGTAGATTACCCTTGGGCCGTTGCCCTTTGCAGTTCTCGCGAGCAATTTGCGCTTTCCCCAATTTGCTGAGCCATGCTCGATTGAGCGGTATCGGCCAAAGCTGCCGTGAAACAGCCCTGTAACGGCTGCATTTGAAGCAACTGCAAGTATGAATGTAGTGCTAAGCGAAAACAGCAGGGAATACTTTGTCACTAATGATGCAAGGACTAAAAAGAGTATGATGCCAAGTATGGTTCTGGTAAACTTCATAAAATGCCGCCTTTTTGGAATACAGTCTGTTGACATGCCAGATACAGTATAGTTGCTTAGTTATACTAATTGCAAACAGATATAGTTTAGCAATATTTAGCAAAGGCGCCGGGAGATAATTGCGCTTGCCTTAAGCGCGCTGTGCTTGCCATTTCGCATGAATAAGCAGCAGAATAATAAGCCATAAAGCCAGAGCGCGCGACACGCTGCAAAATACATTTAGTTTTTAGAGCGGCATGCGAAGATAACAAATGCCGCCAATATGCATAATACTGGCCCTGCCCTCCGTGATGCGGAGCGCTTGAGGAGTGTCCGGGCTTTTCGGCGCGGCATTATCGCCAAAACATGCGCTGAGCTTGACTGGGAAGGAATTCGGGATCCGGGCAAACAGCAGGCAGGCAATTTCAAAAGCTTTGCCGGGAAGATGCGCCAATTGTATGCGGGCTGCCTGCTGCTTGGAGCCGCTCATGCAATTTGCCGATGGGCCCTGCAGGCTGCCAATTCTTATGAATGCGTTCGTGATGGCAGTGGGCGATGTATGCAAAGACAGCGATCTGATCTGTTATTACGGGCCAAACACCCTAACATGCATTGGCTGTGCCCTAATTGAATGAATGTTCATTTGAAAACGCTATAGCATGAGCTTTTCAATGTGGCCCGAAAGTAGCCTTTTATTAATATAATCTTAGCATTAGCAATAAGTATTTAATAAAAGGAGTCTGTTATGCAAGAGCGGCAACGCTTCTTATACTTTGACAACCTTAGGCTTTTTACGAGCTCTATAGTAGTTTTGCACCATGTTAACATGATATATAGCGGCATCGACAGTTTCTACATAAAACTTGGAGACATCACCGGAGCCGGGAATATCTTTTTAAGCATGGTGCATTTTTTGCAGCAGAGCTTTATACTGGCCGTGTTCTTCTTTATCTCCGGCTACCTTACCCCTGAAAGCTATGATCGGCATGGCTTTTCCGGCTTTGTAGCCAACAAGGCTAAGAGGCTGCTTTTGCCTTTTGCTTTTCACCAGATATTTATAAACCTTGTAATCATTTTGGTCGCCGGAAAGCCTATAAGCGACCTTTTGCAATACCTTAAGGGGTATGGCGTTGCGTGGTACTGCCTTACAGTGTTTATATTCAGCGCTGTATATGCTTTGCTCAGAAGAGCCGGCCTTAGGGCGCCTGAGCTAAGCGACAAGCTTACCAACCCGACATGGCCAAAGGTGATCCTGTTTGGAATGCTGATGGCCGGAGCCAATTTTGTGCTTAGAATATTCTTTCCGCTTGGAGTCTACACGCTTGGCTTCCGCTTCGCGTACTTTGGGCCTTATGTCGGATTCTTTGCATTGGGCATTATCGCCCAGAGATACAGCATGGCTGAGCGCTTTAGCTTCAGGCAGGGCATCGTTTGGCTTGTTGTCGGGCTATGGCTGGGCACAGCCGGATGGCTTGGAGTTATGGGATATATCAACAACAGCTTGTCGATAGACAGGTTTTACGGCGGCTTTACTATGGAGTCGTTCCTGCTTTCGGGGCTGGACGCCTGGACAGGCGTTGGCATGGTTATGGGGCTGCTTGCGCTGTTTTCTGAAAAGGCCAACAAGCAGGGGAGCGCGGCAAAAGCGCTGTGCGATGCATCTTTTGCCGCCTATATAGCCCATCCGCCTATTGTGGTGGCTTGCTGCCTGGCATGCGAGATCCTGCCCTTTGGCGGGCTTGCCAGAGTTGCTGCTGCATGCCTGCTAAGCGTAGCCGCGTCATTTGCAGCAGCAATGGCCTTAAAGAAGGCGCCCGTTCTTAAAAGCATTTTGTAAATAACAGCGCTTATATTGTGTTAAAATGGTGAAAAAGAACTCTGGAGGGTTACAAATGGACATTGCAATGAATTTCCTAAATGAAGCCGGCTTTTATTGGCTTGTTACAGTTGACAGCGATGGAAAGCCGCACATGCGCCCGTTTGGGTCAAGGGCTGTTCTTGACGGGAAGCTGTACATACAGACTAACTTTCCAAAGGAAGTATATAAACAGCTAGTTGAAAATGGCAATGTGATGCTTGGAGCTATCAAAGAGCGCAAATGGATGAGGATTTCTGCTACTGCCACTGAACAGACGGATATGGCGGTAAAAGAGCAGCTGGCAGAAAACATGCGCAGAAATGGCCGTGAAGCCAAGGCTGAAGACATCGCTGCTTTTCTGATCACTGAAGCCAGCGGCACGATATTCGACGGGGAAGAGCAGACAAGCGTTTCCTGGTAGCGGCTTATACAAGCCATCCAATTTTGATGATGTACTGGCCAGCATAGCGGAGGGCTCTACAGAGCCCAAGAACATACCAAAGGCGCTGTGCGCGTGCACTGCGCCTTTTTGTTTGCACGAAAAAAAATAGGCTCGGATGTACCATATGAAAATATTGCAGGCAAAGGCAAGCAACTATAGAAATATCGACGGGATATCTGTTTTCTTCAATGAAGCTACAAGCTACATCATTGGCGACAACGAAATCGGCAAGACAAACTTTCTTGAGCTTTTAAAGACTGTTTGCGACGGAGACGGCTTTAGGGACAGCGATTTTAGAGATCCCGAGAAGCCGATAATTGTAGAGCTGGCTGTCAAAGCCCATCCAAACGAGCAGGGCCCTTTTGGCACAGGCTTTGATGAGCGCATACGCTTTAAGCAAAAAATAAGCGAATCGCATCCGGAAGTATCTGCGCCTGCCCTTCGCAAAACCCTGAAGGCGCGCAGCAGAATGCCAATCAGCTTTCTGAGCTATACCGCAAAAGACAATAAAGATATGCTCAAGGGAGCAGGCATTTTATTAAGCCTTATCATTGACAAGTATTTTGCCTCAGATGACAAAGGGGAGCTGCAAAACATTCTCCCGCCCTTTTTCGACGGGTTCCTTGGCAGCATTGGCGACTTCACTGAACTGGAGGCCGCTATTACTGTCAAGACAGCAGAGATGATAAAAAGCTTGATGCCGGAAAAAAGCCACATGCCAGCCGAGAAGTTCACCAGGCTGCGATCTGTGGCATCTGTAAGCCTGCTCTCAGAGATAAACAAGCTGTATGCAAGCAAGGCAGTGCCATTTAGCTCAAGGCTGTACCCTGATGAGGGCGATATGCTGACGCTTCCGCTGGCTTTTGCTATTGACGAGCCTGAAATCCACTTGCACCCATACATGCAAAGAACGCTTATCAGCCACTATACGAGAATTCTCAATAATGAGGACGAGCAGTTCCTGGAGCTTTTAAAAGTCTGCTTTGGAGTGGACAGAATAGACGGTCAGCTCATAATTGTCACCCACTCAACAGACTCGCTTGTAGGGGACTATCGAAACCTGATACGCTTTTACCGGCATAACGCAAAGACTGCAGTTGTCAGCGGATCGGATGCAAAAGTTTCGTTTGAGCCAAAGATAGAAAAGCATATCATTATGAGGTTTCCTGAAATAAAAGAAGCATTTTACGCAAACTGCGCTTTGCTTGTTGAAGGGGAAACTGAATACGGCTGCATTGAGGCGTTTGCAAGCAAGCTGGGGGTATCGCTTGATGAAAATGGAATATGCCTGATAAATGCGAGAGGCGAGGGATCAATAAGGCCGCTTAGGCAGCTGCTCAAAGCTTTTCGCCTGCCCAGCGCAGCAATATACGACGGGGATGTGAAGTTAGGCAACACAGCCTCCAGCAGCCAGTTCTATACAAAAGAGCCGTGCTTTGAGATGGAAATTGCAGCAAAGCTATTTGACAATAACAAGCAAAGCCTTGCTATGCACATAGCGCTTGAGATTGATCCCGTCGCTGCAAGAGCGCCTATTAATATGAATGCTATAGGCAAGCCTCTTCGCAAGCTTGGCCTTGATGCTTCTTCTGAGAGCCCCGGCTACATATCAAAACCCCTCAGTGAAGTTGATGTTAGCAGCAGAGATGAATTTTGCATTATGCTCTCAGCGTTTCTCATGACGAAGAAAGGCGTATTTTTAGGCAGAACCATAGGCGAAGCGCTTAGCGCAAGCGACATACCGGACAGCTACGTGCGGGCAATAAAAAACGCAGTTGAGCTCGCTAATAAAGCATATGATGGCACAGTATTATAATAATGGAGGCATTTAATATGCAGTTTAAGATATACAGCAGCGTAGATGAATTCTACAGCGATGCATACAGCATGCTCGCCGAAGGCGGGGCCCAAAACATGATAATGCTTGGCAACCTGGAAATAGGGTATAAAGGGGATGACAAGCATGGATGGAGGGATCCAAGCAATTGGTTTATGGCAAGCGTGTCAGACGACGGCCATATACTGCTCACAGCAATGATGACTCCCCCTTTTAACATTACTTTGTGCCAAGCTCCAGGCGCCGAAAGCACAGGCGCAATTGAATGCTTGGCTGCCGGCCTAAAGGCCAATGCAATAGCCCTTCCTGGCGTAATAGCTGAAAAAACCCTGGCGGAGCGCTTTGCAAGCGCATATACAAAGGAGTTTGGCGCAGCCTACAGCATCAAGTTTGACCAAAGAATCTTCGAGCTGGCTGAAGTGAGCAGCGAAACCAAGCTCACAGGAGAGCTCAGGCTGCTGAATGAGCGCGATCTCTCATTTTTGCCTTTCTGGCTTGAGGCTTTCAACAGCGACTGCTTTGGAATGCCGATAGATATATCCAGCTCGCATGAGGGCTACGCTTATGAAGTAGCCTCAGAAAAGTTTTATGTGCTCTGCGATGATGATGCAATGCCTGTATCGATGGCAAAGGTAACCAGGGAGGTTGCCGGAATTGCAGGAGTAGGATATGTATATACTCCCCCATACCTGCGCAGAAAAGGGTATGCAACATCATGTGTGGCCAAGCTTAGCAGCTTGCTGCTGGAGAGCGGTTTTTCTTCCTGCGCGCTATATACTGATCTTGCGAATCCAACCTCAAACAGCATATACCAAAAGATAGGCTACAAACGAGTCTGCGATTCTTTGGATATTGCCTTTATCAACATATAGAGCAGCCATTTGGCAGGGGTTTAGGGCGGCTTTTGCTGCAGATATTGCTACTCGCGCTTAGGCTGGGCCAGCGCTTGAAGGCATGCAATGCAAAGCCGGCCTAGCATTTGGCAAACAGGTAAATACACCGTCTGCACGGTGTGATGCCTATAGCGATTTGGCCATGCTTATGGTTTTTTCTATCCATTGCACAGCTCCATCCAAGCGGTAGCCGCTAAACCCCGCTTCTATGAGCAATTCTGTGATCTCTTTTTTTTCAATATCTAAGCATATTAGCTCTTTCAGATCGCCTCGCTCAGCTGCGATTTCCTGAACATAGTCCCAATAAGTTCCTGCATAGCCGAAACTTGTGGCATATAGCGCAGGCTCTTTCACCGCATTCTTGACCATTTCTTCAGTATCTTCATAGAAAAGGCTTCGGCCATTGTCATAGAGGGGATAGAAAGATTCGTTCTTGCCATCACTCTTTATGGCAAGGTTAGACAGGTGCCGGTCATCCTGCCGGGTAATGAAATCCAAGAGGATCATTCTAGCTATCTCATCTTTGTATTGGGGGCGCACAGCAATGAGATTCTGGTATTCGTTGTCTGAGCGGGCTCCGTGAAAAAGGCGGCGGAAATGAACGACATACTCTTTGGAGAAATCATATAGGAAACCAGAAAATATGGTATCCTTGCCAGTGCGAATAGCAGGGCAGCAAGGTACCCCTAGCCTGTTTGCCAGCAGGCATACGGCTACTTCCGATTCAACATCGGTGTGCAGTGGGCTGATTCGCTGCTTAAAAATCCCATACTGGCCTTCATGCACGCCATACCGCTTGATGTTGTATCCCTCAGGGGTATCGATGCTGTCGCCTATAAGATCAATGCGCCGGTTAAACACAGACTCAAAAACTTCGGTTACAGCTGATTGCATGGTTTCGTCTGCCGTGTGCGCTCTCCACAGGAGATCTTTTGGGTGAATTCCCTTCGTGATTTCCGCTAGGCGCAAAACATCATAGTGCGACAGCCCGCATCGAAACAGGATGCGCTCAATGTCACGCCGTTCGCGGCTGACGACACGCTCTGTTATAAACTCGATGTATTGCTCAGGCGTCCAACGGCGTTTTCCGCAAGTATACAAAGAAACGACATCATTGTAATCAGGCTTTGTGAACACCACAGCGTTGGCATGATCGATAAACCCTATCACATCGTTTTCCCATTTGAAATAGCCGGATATCTCCTTTTTCGGCATTGCATTGCCGTTGCGGATACGGCCATCAGCAGGTTTCTGCGCATTTTCAGGAATTTGATATGATTTTCCATTCTTCACTGCGCCCTCTACTTTTCCTTCTGCACAAAGAGTGCGCACTCGGCGATCTGATATACCCCATTTTTTAGCTGCCTGCTGTGCTGTCATGTATGCGATATTATTGCTCTCCATACGGCTAGTATAGCACACATTCGGAAGAATACCATCATTGTTCCGAACACGGTTTGCCAATTTGGCGTAAGGCTATGGCCTTTTGGGCAGAGCGAAGAGAGAGACAGGCAATATTAAAAAAAAGCCATAAACCGTCTTGGATGGCAGCACCAAACGAACTATAGCTATTACATAGCGCTAATCGGCTTGTATAGAAGCCTGCAAACCACGCAAGTTTTGGGATATGCTGCATTTGCTAAGAGATAGCAAGAAGCAATTAATACGGGATGCAACTCCTTGGCTGCCAAGAATTCTTGTGTAGAAGCTTGGCAGCAAGGGGTTTGCAAAAGCTATTTATAAAAATCAGGCGAAATCTTTCTGTACTCGTCAGCAATCCATCCATTGGCTTCTGTCACCAGTTCAGCATTGTCAACTCTTCCAAGGATGTTTCCACCAAATGCGTACCCGCCGCCTTGTGCATATTTATTAAGGGTATCGCGGACTTTTTGGCGGACAACCTCTTCTGTAATTTCACTGCCTTGCTCAGGGACAAAGTCAAATGCGCCGCAAATTCCGAGCTTTCCTTGGTATTTCTCCTTAATTCCAAGCAGATCATTGTCTGTCTGGGCCGGATCCCAATACCTAACGCCAAAATCCAGGAATTCATCAATTTGGTCTTCACAGCGGCCGCAATTATGCAGTATAACAGGGATTCCACGCTGGACGCCATATTCTGTGAGCTTCACGTAAATCGGCTTGAATACCTTTCTATATGAATCCATTGAGAAGAATGTGGAGTACTTGGATGCTGTGTCATCAAGCAGGTACAAAAAGTCTGGCTTGAAGTAGTCAACTACCTTTTCTGTTACAGGCACATAATAGTCAGCTATATAGTTAAGCAGCTCTATAACGGCATCAGGCTCTTCAATAATTGCGCACAGCCCTTCGGTAAAGCCCATAAAGCCCATTAGCTGCTGGAATGGCATAAAGCCTACTCCGGACACAACGCCTTTATCGCTTCTGTCAATATTCTTGGTTGCTTCCGCAGCCAGTGTTTCCCAGTCAGCGTTAGCGACAGCTTCATTGATATCCTGCGGGTGCTTAATTACTTGATCCCATTTTGTTACATCAGGCATGATGAAATCGCCAGGCTTTGGCAAGCCAGCGTAGCCGGTTTCCTCATTGTTGACGTATGGAACTCCCCACATGTCTTTCCATTCGCGCAAACCAGGGGCTCCCATCATCTGCGGGGCTGCGCCTGGCGGCTGCAGCACAGACATAGCGCCTGCCATTACAGCTGGCGAGTCAGGATCTGGTGAGCCCATGCGCCACCTGGGCACCCAGTCTGGCATTATTCCGTAGCCGATGCCGCGGAAATTGTCCAACATTGTTCTTCTAGCCATTGTTTAGTCCTCTTATTTCATTTTTGTTTTAATTATAGCATAAATAATTTTATGCGCTTAAAACATTATATTTCGCACACATATAGGCCGCTTTGATGAGTTAAGCGCATTTTCGATTAAAAGCTACGAAAAGCAGCCTTATTGCTCTTCATTCGAACGCTACTTGCAGCAGCTCCTGGAATAGGGTGTTCTTTATACTCATGCACGGATGAAAGTTCCTTCGACAACATGCATGCCAAGACGACGATATTGTAAATCATTAGACAAACAAACATAAAATGTTAGCCCTAGACAAATCCCCAGGCATGCCTGGACCATGGCATTTGACAACTGATCTTGACATCTCCAATGCTTTGATGAAGATTGTCGATAAAGACACTAAAATCTCCTAAACGCAGGCTCAAATAGGCCTTGGCCGCATGTACGGGGCTGTAGGGCTTATATTACTACAGTTGTGAATTTACTTTTTAGGTTTTTTGTTCTAATGATGCCACATAGCTTCTGCTTGGTGCGCCCTTCGCCAATATATCCAATGGAAGACGAACGCTCTTGTGAATGTGCCAACTCTCCTGTAAGCGAGCATAAAAAGCTTTCGAACATCGCACTTGCTTAAGCTGGCAAATTCCGCCCCTTTTTAAAAGCCTCTAAGCTCGATTTTCCCACCTTGCCATCGGCAAAAAGCGCTTTGCCAAGCGAGTTTGCTGATACTGCTGTTAGAGGTTGTTTAGTATCACCATAAATGTCTATAAATGGTATAATGGCGATAAAAAAGGCTATTATCCAAGAAATGAGAAAACCTTATCCTAGCGACATAACTAGAGAGCAGTTTGAGCTAATAAAGCCAGCAC
>WRIY01000031.1 GCA_009782515.1 Eubacteriaceae bacterium | reverse complement strand
GTGACAGGCTGGCATTCTAACCAACTGAACTACCGGGCCAAAATGGTGGGCGCAATAGGGCTCGAACCTATGACCCCCTGCTTGTAAGGCAGGTGCTCTCCCAGCTGAGCTATGCGCCCATTGTAGTGCAAAATCTATTATATATAGCAGTGTTATGGTTGTCAACCAAAACGAAGTATTTCAACATAGCAAGCGCTGGCATTTATTGTTATTTTCTAAGCAATCCCTGGATTTTCTCGCTATTCTTGGTATACAGCTCCGTTGAAAATATGTCATAGAAACAGCAGGACCTAAAACCAGCTTCTTGAGCCAAAACGGTTAAGCTATCGGGTGTATGTAGATACTGGATGTGCTCTTCAACCAAATCCTCGCAGTTGGCCAATGAAGGCAAATGCACTTGCGTAAACACAGCGCTCTGGCTCTCATTGATCTTTCGCTCAAACCTTATACTGCCAAGCTCTGTAAACACTGTTTCATCCATACGCCCGTCATTTAAAAATTCAGTATTAATAATGTCAAATGTAAAAGCGGAGCCTTCTGCAAGCATGGTATATACATTCTCCAGCAGCTTCGCCATTTGCTCATTATTGAGGTAGTTAACCGTATCGCCCATGCTGTATGCGAAGTCTATCTTATAAGAAAATACAACATCTGAAATATCTGCATTTACTATCATAGCGCTCGAGTGCTTTGGAAACAGCTTGCTATACGCTTTTTCAAGCATGTCTTCTGAAATGTCAACGCCTATGGCGATCGCGCCTTCAGATGCGAATCTGGCAAGCATGCTGCCAGTGCCGCATCCTAGGTCAAGAACTCTTTTGCCTGAAAAGCTATCATATCCAGACAGCATGCATAAGTAGGAAAACCATAAGCTATAGTCGTACTGAGCTATATAGCTGTCATAGAATTCAGAGAAATGCTTATAAATACTCATTATTAATCGTCAGTTGCATACTCCGGTTTTCGCACTATTTCAATTAATAGCCTCGTTTTTTCGATCATATAATCATAGTTGTCTTTTTGGTGGGGTACTGTGCAGCCAGTGCAGTCTTTTACCCCCTTCTTATTTTTATAGCTAAAGTTGCCGCCGCACTCTTCGCCCAAAGCATAAAGAGGGCAATAGCAAAACATACAATTAAATATTTCTGGCTCAATGTTATCATGGCAAGGAAAATACTTGCAGTTTTTATTTTGGAAAAATTTAAAAGTATCCATATGGCAATTGTATTCTGATAACTTGGCAAAATCAAACTTTTCGAAAAAGCAATTTGTGGAATAAAGGCTTGCTGCTAAATACCTCACTCTTTTACAATTTAATTGCTATAAAAACTGTTGGCATGTATAAATCCATATGTCATAATTGGACAAGCACAGACAGAAGTTTCAGCATTTTTAGAGAGGGGCGAGTGCCATATGAATTCGAATTCTGGCGCGAAGTTATGAGTAATGCTTTAAACCTAAATATTGCCAAGCAATATATCACTGCCGAAAATATGTTCGCTGACTCTTATCTAATTAATGAATGCGAGTCGACTAACGCTTTATTAAAGCAAGAATTTGCGAATAACCCCATATCAGGGGCGGTATTAGCTTCGCTTAGCCAGACTAAAGGGCGTGGCACTGGAGACAAAGCTTTTCATTCCCCTCAAGGAGGCATTTATTTTAGTTTTTCGCTTATTGATTTATCTAGCAATAACCAGAGCCTTCTTACAGTGGCTGCTTGCGTAAGCGTGTATGAAGCTATTTATGAAACATGCAATCTAGACTGTTTAATCAAGTGGGTCAATGACATTTACTATAATGGCAAAAAGCTGTGTGGGATACTTACAGAAAATGTTGATGGGGGCTACATATGCGGCATAGGCCTTAATGTATTTAGGGCTAGCGACGGGCTATACCCTCAAAAAGCTGGCGCAATAGACGACTATATTGATGAGCGAAATATCGATATTAATAGATTATTCGCCCAGATTATCAACCGGCTGGAAGCCAATCTATTTTACTCCTCCAAAGAGGATGTTCTCGAAGTATACCGCCGCCGCTCAATGCTTATTGGAAAAACAGTCAGCTTTAGGTACAGCAATGAGCCTATGCAAGGCATTGCAATCGGCATTGACAGCAGCAATGCTGCTTTGCTTGTACAGACTGGGCTTGAAACAATTGCACTAACCAGTGGCGAAGCTATGATTTACGGCGTTGATGGAAATGAGCTGTAGCAGGCTCCCAATATGAATACACATTCTATTTGTCGAGAAAATAGCATTTAGGGCAAAACCTTATTGACTTGTTAGCAAAGCATGGATATAATAGTGAAGCTGTGCGACCCAATAGCTCAGTTGGTAGAGCACTTGACTTTTAATCAAGGGGTCCCGCGTTCGAGCCGCGGTTGGGTCACCATTTTTTTTGCATCATTAGCAGGTTTCAAGGTTTGTGCTTTTCGAATCCTGTTTTTTATTTATTTATACAATAAACATACAGCAACAAACAAAATTCTAATCTCTGAGCCAATTCTCCATCATTAACCCGGGAATTCTCTCAAAATGCTTTGTATTATTTGTGACAAGGGCCATTTCATTGCTAATCGCTATAGCAGCTATAAGTATATCGAAATCATCAATTAATCTACCTTGCGCTTTTAAGCTAGATTTAATAGAGGCATAATAATCAATAGCTGTTCTATCAAATCCAATAACCTTAACAGTACTTTCGATATACTCTATACGCTTTAGGTTTTTTGCAATAAAACTAGAGTTTTAAGCTCCAAATAGCAATTCTGCCAAGTTGAAACAAGACAAAGCAATACTTTCTTCAGGTAGAGTTGAAAGCTTTTCAACTATTTTCATGTTTCTATTCAGAAAATAAATCCAAATATTTGTATCAAGCACATTGTTCACAGCTCAATGTCAAATGAGCGAGACAGTCTGCTCTTCTCAATTTCTGCAATTATTGTTTCAGCATCCTTTGCATCTTCCCATACAACAAGCTCATCAAGAATGTTTACAAGAGTGTTTTTGGGTGGCTGCGAATTCTGATCATCAAGCAAGACAACAATAACACTAGTTTCATCAGGCACCTCAATTGATTCATTAAGAATAATCTGGCCGTTTTTAAAAACTCCGTAGTATGCATTTTGCATAATTTTACTCCCTTTCTTTAAATATACATTGTTGGCATATACAGCAAATTCCTTTAGCGCTATTTTACCTTTGCGCCTGTAGCCATTCAAGCAGATGCAAAAGCTATGAGAGCACTGATGGCAGAGTGCAATACATTGCCTATTTAAAACTGCCCAATCAAATATTAAAGAATAAAGGCTGCTTTATAGCCAAAGAATCTATACTTTACAGAGCGAGGCCTTCACCGCCTTGCTTAATGCGACGTTGCAGTGCCTGCAAAAGCTTCGTGCAATGGACCAAAAGCCAGAGCTAAATTAGTTAGATTGCTTCAAGCTATCTGCAAACAAATCAAAAACTATAGACATTATTTTAAATTAATGATAATATGAATAAAATAAGGTACCTTACTATTATTAGCATACAGAATGCTGTCTTGGCAAGTACAGCATTGCTGAAAAAATTACTTGGGGAAAATAATGAAAAAACTTACAGCAGGATTACGAATAATATTAATCATGGGCTGCTGCGGCGCAATGGCGATTTTTAGTTCTACAATTTCAAAATCGCCTATCTTGCCTATATTTGCAGCAGAGCTGGGCGCAACAGGCGCGCAAATAGGTGTAATTGCCTCAATGTCAACCATACCAGGAATACTCATTAGCTACATTGCTGGAGATTTGGCAGACAGGTACGGCTATAAGACAATTCTTATATGCTCGCTTCTTATTTTTGCTTCTGCGCCGTTTCTTTATTTATTAATAAAAGAGCCTTGGCAGCTAGGCACAGTTCGTTTTTACCATGGGTTTGCAACCGCGGCTTTTGGGCCTGTTGCAATGGCCACAATTGCAGCATTCAGTGGCAAAAACACCGGCCAAAACCTCTCTATTTACTCTTCAGCAACAATGGTTGGCCGCGCTTTCGCACCTACAGTTGGCGGGGCAGCATATGACTTAGGAGGCTACAGGGCTGTATATTTAATAGCCGGTACTGCCGGCTTGCTTGCACTGGGGCTTGTTTTCTGGTTTTTCCGCAAACCAGGCGAAGAAGAGGACAAATCTGCAGCTGTTATCAATAAAAGCGAAATAGAAAATGTTTCTTTCTTTCGCAGGCTTTGGGGCTTGCTAAGCTATAAACCGCTTCTTATTGTCGGCACGCTTCAGGCTTGCACATATTTTGCAAACGGCGCTTTTGAAATGCTGCTGCCGCTATATGCAAAACAGCTTGAAATGCCTCCATCTATTATCGGCATGCTTCTTAGCGTTCAGCTCGTTGGGGTTATATTGCTAAAACCTTTCTTTGGGCGCGCTTCAGACTCTTTCGGGCGCATTCCGACCATGATAACCGGATTTATGGTATGCGCTTGCTCTTTCTTCCTGCTAAGCGCGATAAAGTCCACGCTTGTCCTTGCGCCGTTAATTGTTGTATATGGCTTAGGCTTTGCTCTTATTACAGCAAGCACCAACGCTTTGGCGGCTGATGTTGCCAAAGCAGGCTCAATAGGCGCATCGCTTGGAATCCTAAGCACGCTTATGGATGTTGGCCAGACATTTGGCCCCCCAGTTATTGGAGGAGTAAGCGATGCTTACAGCTACTCAGCTGGAATCGCAGTTCTGGGCGCTGTTCTTGCAATAGCTGCCCTAGCATGCTATTTGTGGAGAAAGGCTCTTTTGCCAGATAGCGCGAACCCAAATAGCAACTGATAATGCGCTATGCCCACGCAGCAATGAATACCGGGATCTTAGTATTGCTGCTGCATTCAATATAGCGAAAGCCGCATGCACCCTAGTGAGAAATGCGTAGGAGCAAAGCGGCATTAATGATGTTGCGAAACATAAGCACGCTTGCTATTCGCTTTTACAGTTTACGCTATGCAAGCGGCTACTAGGGACATAAGGCCAGTGCTGCTAAGCAGCTTTGATTAGCAATGCAGCTGGCATTGCAAGGGCTTGAGCTAGTAGGCAAAACTCAGCATCCTCAGCCTAATGGCTGCTGGAATGAAAGGCCGAAAGTGAAATAGCCGATATCCAGCGACGCACACCATCCGAGCACATATAACGGTAAAAAACGGGGCTGAAGCAACCTTATAAAAAAATTGCAACAGCCCCGCTGCCCTTTTCCCTTCGGGAAAAGAGCAAACTTAGCCAATATTTAAGGCTGTTAGCTCGCGCAGCAGCTATTGCTATGCGGCAGGCTAGATGATAGCCTTCTTTGAATAGAAAGTGCGGCCATAAGCATAAACCTCATCTTGAACCCAGCCATTAATCTGTGCTGACCTTTCGGGATTCGCTTGCATGCCAAGGAAGCCGCCGCCAAACACGTATCCGCCATGCGGCGCGTATTTATCTATTGAATCGCGTACCGATTGGCGTATCTGCTCTTCTGTTACCTTATGATAGTCTTCAGGCACAAAGTCCCAGCCTCCGCAGCATACGAACCCGTCTTGTTGCCAGTGATTGTCTATTATTGTTTCAAGATCGTTGTCTGTCTGTGCCGGATTCCAATACTTGACGCCAAAATCAATCATATCGGGCACAAAGGCTTCGCACTTCCCGCAGTTGTGGAATGTTACAGTTCCGCCACGATCTGTCATTACTTTAGCCAGCCTGGCGTAATAAGGCTTAAAGAACTTTTTAAAAGCATCAACCGAGAAGAATGGCGCATAGCGGGAAGCAGTGTCATCTGGTATCGAAAGATCGTCCGGTTTATAGTACTCTACGCCTTTTTCTACGATAGGCAAGTAGAATCCAAGCAGGTAGTCAAGAAGCTCGAGGAACGATTCAGGCTCTTCATACATGGCTGACAAACCTTCAGTGAAGCCCATAAAGTTCATTATTTGCTGGAAAGGCGCTTGTGGCGAAAACATTAGCGAAACAAGCTTTTGATCCCTGTCGATATCTTTGAGCTGGTCTTTTGTGAAAGCTTCCCAGTCAAAATCAGCAGGAGCTTCCGGCTTCTTAATATAGCGATCCCAATGCACTATGTCTTCCAGAACATATACATTCGGCTTTGAGATCCCTATGCCGGTAATCTCGTCAGTAACGTACTGCACCCCCCATAGGTCCGTATATTCTTTTGGCCTTGGAGACCCGAAACTCATGCCTGGAGGCATATAAAGCGGGTATGGTGATACCATTGCTGAATAAGCGTCTTCAGGTTTTGGATTTCCCATGACATAATCAGGCCATTCGCCCTTTGCGAGCCCTATGTACATTTCTTTTGGCGTTCTTGCCATATAATCCTCCTTATGCCTAGCGCTTTTTCCCGGACAGTTATCCTGGAATGCCAGGCAATGCTTTGCCATAATGGCTGGCTGCCTGTGAAACTCTTAGCCATTAGCTTTAGGCTTGAGCGAAACAAGCATTAGATAAGCACGGCTAATTTCGCATTTGCAGCCATTTCGCCAGCGCATGCATTTGTGCTGGCTTTAGATTGTATATTGTATATTTAGTTTAAGGGTTTATAGCAATGAATTCAAGCACAAGCAATAGATGCCAGAGCCGGTGCAGATCCGGATTAACGGCTGAGATTTCGAGTGACAAAACTTTTTTGCTGAGAAGCTGTGTTTTGCTGCCAAAGAGAGCAGATACTCAAGCAGAAGCAGCAAACTAAGCTTGTAGCCAAAGTTATTGACTTCGCTTTAAGCTTTTTTGTCGGCCCTATTATAGAGTCTGCAAACTTTAAAGACGGCAAGTACATTCCGTGGCTGAGAATTTGCAGGCCTTTATATTATATGGCATATATTATTACTTACTTGCCATTTGACATGCCAATAGGCTTGAGGGCGCTGTCGATTGTTTTAGGCCATCTAATGGTTAGAATTCCCAATTCATTTATTCTCACATCGCAATACGGCGCTCTGAGTTTAGCGAGTGGATCCGATTTAGACATGAGAAACAAGATGAGCATAGCTTCCATTCGCATTGCTTCTGTGTGCTATGTGCTGACTTCAGCAACGACAACGCCATTTCGAAACCTGATAAAAAGCGCAGTTGGCGCAAAATACCAATATATCGCCATGTCCGCGCTATACGGATTGTTTTTCTTTGCTGCTACAAACAGCTTGCTGGCTGTGCTTAAGCCGTATGATCAGCCTGTAATAAAAGATAGCCAAGGCGATCGGCGCAAAATTGGCATTAATGATATGGTAAAGTGCATAGCTACAAATTCGCAGCTAATCGTGCATCTAATGGATATAGCGTCCCGGGGCAAATAACCCTGTACTACTATATATATAAGAAACGATCCCGACCTTCTGCAGTATGCAGCAGCCCAAACGGTTACAATGCTCTTTAGCATTGTGAACTCTGTTTTGGGGCCATACTTCGGCCTAAAGCTGGGCAGGCTTAAAGCTATGCTTGCAAGCGATTTGCTCAGCAGCATGCTTGGTTTTGCAATGATTTTCTTTGGAGCCAGAAACATATATATTTTTATTGCCCTTAACATAGCATCCAATGTGGCAAGATCGCTAAAATCCAATGTCAGTTAGTTAAGCCCATATGTCACTCCAAATATCAACTATTAGAGACATTATATGATAAACAGTCTTTTAAAAGCCCATCCATTTATGGCAATATATGTTTACAATAACAAAGCCAGAGAGATGGGCTTTACAAATTAATAATACCAGTCCCAAAATATTCTATCAAGGCCCCATCTCTCTGGCGGAGAGGGTTATGCAAATGAAAGCTCCGGCATACAGTGAAAAACTTTTGGCAATGCTTACAGGCCGCATAGATGAAATGGGAAAATCAATAGAAAAATATGTAGCAAAACCTGGCTGTGACTATACTAGAAACCGAAAACTTCCATTCAACATAATGATGATGCTCATCATTTCAATGGGAGGCAATTCTATTGGCCATGAGCTGCTTGAAGGCTTAGGCTTTGATGAAGGCATCCCGAGCTGCCCAGCATTTTCGCAGCAGAGAAAAAAAATTTTGCCACAGGCCTTTGAGGATTTGTTTCACTCTTTCAATGATTCTTCCTGTGAGTGCAAAACGTTTGAGGGCTACAGGCTGCTGGCTGCAGACGGCAGCAAGCTGGCTATTGCAAGGAATCCCGAAGACGAGAGCGCCTTCTACCCTAATGGCAGCAGACAGGCCTACAGCCAAATGAACCTTAACGCACTGTACGATTTAATGAACAATACATATATCGACATAGACATCCAAGATGGGCGCTTAACGCACGAGGGCAAAGCGCTGCAGAAAATGGCAGCCCGATCAATCATTGAAAAAGCAATCCTTATAGCAGATCGAGGCTATGAGAGCTGGAACAATTTTGCGTATATGGACAATAAAGGCTGGAACTATCTCATACGCGCCAAAGACATATCGAGCAATGGCATTTTGAGCAGCTTGGCGGCAACAAAAAACCATAGGTTCGATATAGACATTGAAATAACGCTCACACGGAAAAAAACAAAAGAAATAAAATCCAGCCCCCAAAAGATTCGATACCTTGGAAGCAACCAGGAATTCGATTTTTTGACAGCGAAAATGAATATTATCCAATGAAGTTCCGCGCTGTTCGCTTTGAGACGGAAAAGGGATCGTTTGCATGCATAATAACGAACCTGCCAAGAGACCGGTTTCCGCCAAAAAAGATAAAGAAGCTGTACGCTATGAGGTGGGGGGTCGAAACGTCGTTTCGAAAGCTAAAGCACACTATAGGCCTGGCTAATTTCCATGCAAAGCTGAAGGGCTATATAATACAGGAAATATATGCCCGCTGCATAATGTACAATTTTGTCGAGCTAATAGCACAGTATACAAATATTGAAAAGCCAGCAAGCCAGAAGAGAAAGCATGAGTGCCATGCAAACTATGCTGCAGCAACAGCGATCTGCAGAGAGTTCTTGCGGCACTTTATACAAAATGGGGAAAATAAAGCTAGGCCCAACGTTGAGGCCCTTATTGCTCAGAGGGTGCTTCCAATACGCCCTGAGCGCCAAGCGCCATGCAAAATTGCTAAGAAAAGGGCATATGTAGGTTTTAACTATAGAATAGCATAAACAAATAGTTTCGTAGTTTTGGCTATTTGATGCAACATGCAGCGGAAGAGATTTCCGCTTGTTTTCTCTGCTTATTTTTTGGCAGCAGGCGCATAGAAACATGCGCTGGGCATTGCCGCCATTAACTCAAGCAGCAGATATTATCTTAACTAACTGACATTGGCTAAAATCAGGCTTCCTGTCAAGCTATATGATTGACTGTGCTGAATACGGGTATTGGAAATCAGGCATTGACAATAGGATTGTTGCACAATCCTTGGCGAATGTTCCGGTCAAAATTTCAATTTTCGCAAGCAGCACTATAGCATTGTACGGCCTGTCTTTCATTGGCTATAAACCTGGAATGGCTGTTGACAGACTATTCGTGCGAAACTATATGATCTTATATGGGGGAATGCCGGCAGCATGCGATTTGCTTTGCTTTATTATCGACGCTTTGTTTTATAAGATCGATGACAAAGAAGCTGCACTGTATGCCAGGGCCAACCGCGAAAGAGAAGCTGCAAGCGCAAACTAGCGGCAAATGCACAGCCGACTCGCCTGTAAAACAGCAATATGGCAGCATAAGCTTACTGCATGCTGCAAAATAATCCCTTTATTTGCCAGCATGCATCAGAAACTTTTTTAAATCATGAATAGCGTATTGACAATTCAGCCTTCTTTAACTATAATTAGATTCGCTGTTGGCGCGGGGTGGAGCAGTTGGAAGCTCGTCGGGCTCATAACCCGGAGGTCGTAGGTTCGAGTCCTACCCCCGCAACCATTTTCGGCGAAGTAGCTCAGTTGGCTAGAGTACTCGGTTCATACCCGATTGGTCGGAGGTTCGAATCCTCTCTTCGCTACCATTTGGCCCCGTGGTCAAGCGGTTAAGACATTGCCCTTTCACGGCAGTAACAGGGGTTCGATTCCCCTCGGGGTCACCATTTTGATTAGCACACTAGTTTAGTAGTTTTTTTTTATAAAAGGAATATTTGGCCAAAGCACGAAAGTCAAATGAGAGCGCTGATGTAGCTCAGTTGGTAGAGCAGCTGATTTGTAATCATCAGGTCGTGGGTTCGAGTCCCTCCATCAGCTCCATTTTTTTTTCTTATAACCGTGCATGCGGCCATGGGTGCGACTCACAGAAAGATACGAGGTTTTATATGCTAGGCGTCAACTTGCTGTTTGCCGGTTTTGCATTGACATTAAATGGAGTGAGCTATTTAGTTGCTGTGGATGACAGGGCTAAAGGCGCAGCAAACTTTTTGGTTGGGCTGATAATCGCTATCAACGCTGTATTTCAAACAGCACAGGCAACAAATTACACAACATTTGGCTTTTCTGCTGCAATGTGGCTGTTTGCACTAAACTATATCCTGATTGCAGTGCACATCTTTTTAAAGAGCGAGAACTGGAAAGTCTTTGGATTATACGGGCTGTTCGCTTCAATAGTCTCAGCAATTTTCGCAGGAGAAGCTGTCTTAACAGGCGCACCATGGGTAATGGCATACATGTGGGGCATGTGGGCAGTTTTATGGATACAGACTTTCTTTGCATCAATGCTTGGCATAAAGTCAATAGACAAGTTTTCTCCCCATATATTAATCATCAACGGCATAGCAAGCACATTTATACCAGGGTTTCTCATATTGCTGGGAATGATTCTGTAGGAAAACATTTTAGAGGATTGGGCAATAAAATTAAAAGGCAAGCCATTTGATTGGCTTTTTTTTGCATGGGCTTGTTCTCGCAGGATTCATTTTGCTTTTTCAGGCGAGCACCCGGCCACATTTAGAAGATATCCGGCTGCGCAGACCTTTTTAGCTCAGTGCAGCTATTTTATTCATTGCCTCACCCGAATGCATTGCTTAACAGCTATAATATTAATATAGAGGAAAAATATGACAAGAATATACGGCAATAAGCCCTATAAAATTGCATTGGTGCATGGCGGCCCTGGCGCTATAGGCTCATTGGCAGCAGTGGCAAGGGAAATATCAGCAACTCACGGGGCGATTGAGCCATTGCAGTCAAAGATGGCAGTAAGCGAGCTTGTTGAAGAGCTTTATATCCAGATATCTGAGGCGGCAAACGAGCCAATAACCGTTCTTGGGCATTCATGGGGAGCCTGGCTTTCAGTATTGTGCGCGGCAAAGCACCCCGGCATTGCAAAGCAGCTTGTGCTGGTTGGCAGTGGCCCTTTCACTGCACACTATGCATATACAATCGGCCAAAGGCGCCTTGCCAACTTCACCGATGAAGAAAGGGCTGAATATCTCAATGTTCTGCAGCTTCTTGATGATGGGGGCGAGGATGAAAAAACCGCTTTGCTTGAAAGGCTTGGCGAGCTTGCCGAAATATCAGACAACTACAGCTTGCTTGAAGACGATTATAAAAGCCAAACCGTTATAGACGCTGAAATGTATGCTTCGGTATGGCGTGAAGCTGAGCAGATGAGATCGTCAGGCAAGCTTGCTGATGCTTTGGGCAATATAAGCTGCCCGGCAATCATTATACACGGCAGCTCTGATCCACACCCGATAGAAGGGGTGGCTGAGCCGCTTAAGGAATACGGAATCGAAACAAGCATTTACCTGCTTGATAAGTGCGGGCATTCGCCCTTTTTCGAAAAGCATGCAAAAGATGAATTCTACTCTATACTAAGAACCATCTTGCTATAGCGCAGGCGACTGCTCAAAAGCTGCCTTTAGGGCGTTTAAAATTTCTTCGCTTAAGCTGTTAAGCTCCGATATTTTATCAGCGCTAAATTCCCTTAGCGCTTTTTCTTCTGCTGCCTTAAGCGCTTCCTGGAGAGGCACCAGCCTTTTTAGGCCGTTATCCGTTATAGTAATGACAGCGCTGCGCTGATCTCTTTCATTAGTCTTTCTATCTATATAGCCTTCGTCCTTTAGGGCTGACAGCAGCCGCGTCATGGTTTGAGCAGGCACAACAAGAGCGCTTGACAGATCCGATGGCCTTACGCCTTTTGTATGGCGGGCGACCATGTTAAGCACCTGGTATTCAGCATATGGAATGCCTGCATTGGCAAACCAGTTGCTATAGAGCTGTATTTGGCGCTTGGCTATTTGAATATGCTGCGAAAACAGCGCTATTTGCGGTATCGTGCCCATATTGCCGCTTGACGGCTTGCGCCCGACGGCGCATTGCACACTGCCTTGCCCGCATAAGGCTGCAAGGCTTGCAAACTCTCTCATGCGGCAATGCGAGAAACCTTGTGACTGAAGGCTGCCTAAAAGCATGGCTGAGCTGTCCAGGGCGATAATCTGGCCTTCTTTTTTAAGCACCCTTTTTATCTCATCCCATATCAGCTGTGGCTCTGATATGCTGCCAAACAGTTCGCAGCAAATAACAGCATCAAAGCTTTCGCTTTCAAAATCCATCTTGGCTGCATCCATTATGCGGAATTCTATGCGATGCGAAAACTCTGCTGCCGTTTCGTATGAGCGCTGCACCATAGCAGCTGAAATGTCAATGCCGATAGGCACATGCCCCATTCTGGCAAGTATCACTGACAAAAATCCGGTTCCGCAGCCAATATCCAGAATGCGCAGCCCCTTTCTCGCCCCCAGCAGGCTGGAGAGGGCGGACTGCCAATCATCGGCCTGTTTGCCCCTTAATATATCTACTCTTGCTATAGCAAGCTTGTCTTCTTCTTCATGCTCTTTGTTTTGCATAAAATGCCACCTATCAGCTGTGCAGGCCTGATAAATTAATCATTAAAGTACCATTTGGTACTATATATTCCTTGACAGCGATTAATCTGTTAGTTACACTATAATCGGCCAGAGATTTTATGGCAACAGATATTGTATAATTAGGCAATTGTCTATATACGCTTGGCATGCCCCCTGCCCAAAAGCCGCTGATAATGCTCTACAATGATTCGGAAAAATTTAGCAGTAAGCGCTGCTAAGCGGGCTCTGTGGCAAATTTCTAAATCCTGGTGCAGATTGAGCTTAAGGGCTAAATCCCATATTTGGCCGTATAAAACAGGCAAGTTCTGAGGGGCAGCGTTTCGAGCGTGGTAGTAATCTTCAATCAGCTCATCCATTTCTGCCAATTCGCCATAAGTTCCCCCATCTGCCATAGAGGGAACCATATGCCCCACTAAAGTGGCATAGCTTCGGCGCTTGGCCTGCATCCCCTCCCCTGTTACAGCAACATTATAAATATAAAGATGCGGGATGCTGCCAATGGCAAGGTCGGGATAGCAGGCATCAGACAGGCCGATCTCCTTGCCCGGAAGCCATTCAAGCGTTCCGTGAGTGCCAACATGAACAATAACGTCGGCTTTAAAAATTTGCTCAATCCACTTATAGAAAGCCAGATATTGGTGAGGGCATACAAATTCAGTGCTATGATAGGCCTCTTCCGCTTTTTCTTCAAGCGCTCGAGGCGGCTGCAAGCCGATAAAGACGTTTCCATTGATTATTCCCGGAATTAGAATCTCATCTCCCACAGCCATAAACTCCCCTGGCGGAGGGCCCCAATCTAGCTGCAGCTTATCTTGGACTTCCTGCCTGAAGCTCTCATGCCATACTTTATATGTCTCAGCTGAAACTGTGCTGCAAGCGAGCTCAAGCATTTCCTCTTCAGCCATCCAGCCCCCATCATTTGTCAGGCCGGCTATAATGCGATCGATGACATCCTGCCCGCCATCAAACTCATAATCCAGCTTTATTCCCTTCCTGTTCATCTCGTTAAGCATGTTATGTATTGAAGCTGGAGTATCCAGCTGGTGGGCACATCCGATAGTATCGTTGCGAGGCGGTGAGTTATGCAGTATTAATGCAACCTTTTTATTTTCAGGGCGTATTTTTGACAGCCGAGCCCAATTGCGCGCAAGCGTGCATAGGCGCTCCATGCGCTCAGGTATAGGCTTTGAAGTAGCGCGCGGCCCATAGGGCGTCTGTTCATATTCCAGCGTGCTGATTGGAAATGAAGTCATTTGCCCGTCAAACTCAGGCTCATAAACACAAACGCCAAGCATCATAGCATCAATGCCGGCTGCAGATTCCAGCCATTGTTCATAGCTGTAATAAGTATGCATGGCTTGAATTACGGGAACCGAGGTTAGCTCGAAAATGCTTCGCTCAACTCTTGAGCCACTGCCATCAGTAGGCTGGGAAAGCACACTGACTGAAAATCCCATCGTGTTTATAATCGCATCAACAGCCGGCTTTCCACCCTCTGTAAAGTAATGCAAAAGCGCTTCCTTGAAATCAAGCGTTTGTGGATGTTTTGATGGCACTACATTGGTTACCAGCACGATAGGCTGCGCTCCTACCTGCACAAGAGTGTCATGAAGAGAACCGGCAACCCTCATGTCGTTTTTTTTCATCTGGTTTTCGTGGATGATTACGCCAACGCGAAGCTTTGACGGATCTCTGGCTAAGCTAAGGTAAGCTTCTTCATCGGCTACCGGGCCGCTGGGCTCGTATATGAACTGCCACTTTTCAACAACCGGATCAGCAACGCTGAATGAGCCGCTGCACCATTCGTTAGCTATATAGCATGCCATCGATATATAATTCTCAATGCCGCCGGCTCGAATATAGCTGTCAATATAGGCGTATTGCATCTGGCTAATGCCCATGTCCGGCATCAGCTCTGTTATTTCTTGCTCAAGCCCGCATAATATGAACATTTTTTTGCCGGCCAAAGATTTCATCAAGTCGGCAAAGTAATTCACATATGTAAGGCTTCCGTGGATATCTACCATAAATAAATCGCTCTCAAGCGCTTCGTGCAAAAAATCATTATAAAGATCAGAGTTTTGGCCAAGTTCAGATGCATCGTAATAGCTTAAGCTAAAAGATTGTGGATGCCTCTTGGCAAGCTCGTCGCTGAATTCGCCAAAAAACGCTGCGTCAACAGACATTTGTGCCATATATACAATACGCGTCATTTTATTCCTCCTGGGCAAGCATTTTAATCCAAGCGCTAAAATTGCTTAACTGCGATAAAACTTGCTATGAAAGCCACCGCTTACAGGTGAGCGGCTCAAATATCAAAAGAAATGATTCCCGCATGCGTGAACTTACAATAGCAGCCTGCCTTAATAATCCACGATAGCACAAAATATTTAGTACAGTCAATGACTATTTATTACTGAATGGTAGAAGTTTCGGCAAGTCTATCTGCCTTATCTAACACTTACATCATAAGCAGGCCAGCTGGTGACACCCAATCTGGGAAAATCGCCTATGCGCTGCTGCTCGCTGCCATTGCCAATGCATGCCCCCCCCCGCTTGATCTTCCTGCCATTTGGCAACGATGCTATAAGGCCCCAAGTATCTGCCAAAGGCATTTTCTGCCTATTCATTGCTTTCCAAATTGATTGGAAATTGAAGCAATAGCCATTGACAACGATTACATTAAAGGTTATATTTTATTACAGAATGGGAGTAATTATTCCTAACAAGTATAAAATACCTGCTTTTATTCACTTTATGAAACTATGAAACGGCCCGTATCGGCACTGCTGATGATTTAACGGGGCATAGTATGCTTGCCGCATTTGAGTTTGCATTGCGATTTATAGGCTCTGCCAGCTCGAATTCCGTTTGAAGCAATGGAGCAAAATGCAGTCACCACAAAACAAAAAGATTAAACAATCAATACGCCCGATATGCCGTATTCAGCAAGCTTTTATAGGGCGCCAACCTTATTTATGGCTGCATTTAATGAAAATGCTTGGCTTATTAGCGCCTCATGCTCAGCGAGCGTTTTTTTATTGCCTGCTTCATTGGCATGCTATAAGGCGGGCGCTTTCGCCCGGCAGGCAGAAGTCCCCCCATAAATGCGCATTGGCATTGCGGCACTAAAGACAGGCAGCAAGCCAATGAAATTGCGCACCGTAAATGAAGCAGCGTAAACATGGCAGTGTTGGCCAGCACGAACAAAAAATCATAATGGAGGGAAACACTATATGGATATTGCCATTGATATTGAAAAAAAAGCATTCGAAGCAGGGTTCACTCATGCTGTTTGGATTGAAAGCATTGAACTCGAATACGATGCCAGCTTAAGGCCGTGCAGCAAAGAGGCCTGCGATAAATTCGGGACAAATTGGGTATGCCCTCCGGGAAGCGGCAGCTTGGAGGAGTGCATTGAAAAAGCGAAAGCCTTCGGCAGCGGCATCCTGCTTCAAAAAGTAACAAGCATAACACCCGGCTCTGATGAGCATATCGAGCACAATAAAAATAATAAGCTCCGGCTTACCAGCTTTGCAAAAAGCCTTGAAAACGAAGGCTTTAAGGCGCTTGCCTTAACGGGTGGTGGATGCAATTTGTGCGAAGAATGCGCTTATCCGGCAGAATGCAATAACCCCGATGATCGCTTGAGTGCACTATCTGCATCCGGTATAAATATTCGCAAGCTCTGCGAGCAAGCCGGCTTGGAATTTGCTTTCATGCCGGATAAAATATTTCTTACTTCACTGATTCTGGCGAATAGAAACGAAGCGGATAGCTAACGGCGAAAAAGCATTGCCGCAAAGAGACAGCAAAACCATCTGTGTGGGCTTTAAGCCCGATATGCAAACAGTGCGACACAACTATCAAAGATAAATGGCGCTAAAAAACTGCTTAGCGTACAACAGGCTGATTTTAGAGGGTTTGGTATGAGCGAAATATTTGAAACTGCCCAAAACTCCCAGCACTTCCTGGTGCTTTGGCCGACAAGCAGGTGCAACCTACTCAGGCCTTCATGGAAAGCTTGGCGAGCTCATCGGCCTTACTGTTATGGAATCGATGAGAAAGGCGCTTAAGCTTAATGAAGGATTGTCCGAAGAAAGCCAGCACAGCCTGTTTGCCCGCCTTAAGCGCTACAGAGTAACAGAAGAGACGTTTATTGAGCGCTTTGCAGGCATGGATCCTATGAAAGAGGCGGTGCTTGCTGACTATATTGCCAATGTCCACGCTATAAGCGCCAATAGCGAAATAATCACACTGGCTTCGCTATTTATACACTTGCTTGATCAGCTGGGCTGGGGGCTGCTGGCGGCAGCAGAAGCTGCCAATGCAGCCGAGCTCATACTCAACAGCATCTCATCGGCTCTTGGGCGCGGCCGCGCCTGTGGCAAGATTTCCGCTAAAGCATCTTCAAGCGAATGCATTGACGAAATGCTTTTATGCCTTGTTGATGAAATTGCTGCCTGCGCACTGGGGCTAACGCCACAGGAAGCTGAAATATAAGAAGGAGTATTTAATGAAAAATATAAACCGTACTGCGAAGGCTCTGGCTATCGCTTTGTCTCTTTGCATTTTGGCATCATGCTCTAGCCAGCCGGCTTCTACCCAAACAAGCTCGCAAAATGCAAACCAGCAATCAAGCTCAGCTGCTGCTGAAAAGATAGCACAGCTCTTCCCGAAAGGGGCAAAACTTGAGCTTAAGCATGCAAGCAAGTTCGGAATCGAATACCTTGATGGCGGCATGAAGCTAATAACAGACAGCCAAGACAGGCAAATACTGCTGCTCCAGCAAGGCCAGCAAGCGCCTGAAGAGCTCGAGGATCTTATAGCGATAAACATCCCGCTGGACAATGTTGTTTTCACAAGCACTCCCCAGGTCAGCTTTTTAAGGGCATTTGATGATGACAGCCTATTTGACAGCATTGTAGGCATTCGCGCTTCTGCTGATTCATGGGACTTTGACGCTATGAAAAACCGCATGCTTGAAGGCAAGGTCGTTGATATTGGCAGCAACACAACATCATCGCAGAGCTTTGACTACGAAACTTTATATGCCCTAAAACCAAGCATTATCTTCACTAATTACGGCATTAGCGATGAAACAATGGCTTTAATGTCAATGCTTGATGAAGCTTCGATCCCATACATATTCGAAAACCAGGCAGGCGAAGGCGACTACAAAGCGGTTCTTGAATGGGTGAAATTTTATGCTGCTTTTTACAACCTCGAGGCAGAGGCAATTGCTTTTTATGACGCTGCTCTTGGCAGGATAGAAAGCATCGCCGCATCGGTGGCTGAAATCCCTGATGAGCAAAAAGTCAAAGTCGGCTGGGGCATTGTCACCATGGGCAAAGTGTATATTGAAAACGGCGGATCTTCAAGCGCAAAGCTGGTTAGGGACTGCGGAGGCAAATATATATTTGATGATATAGGCTCTGATGTACAAGGCGTTACAGAGCTGACAATTGAGGAATTTTACCAGCGCATGCAGCAGGCCGACTGCTTTATAAACAGGAGCCTGCCGGCATACGGGCCGGATATAGATTCCATTATTGAGCAGTTTGGCTACTTAGCTGATATCGAAAGCATGCAAGAAGGCAACATGCTGCAAATTACAAACGGCTACTGGGACTCCTACCACAACATAGACGGCAAGTATATTGAAATGGCAGAGTTTTTGTACCCTGGCCGTTTGGGCATAACTACAATTGACAACTTTGTCCATTTCTTTTTAACGCCGCAGACCGCAAACTAACAGGTGAAGAATGTGCTAAAACTCGTTATAATACTGTCTCCAACGGAGCCTTTTCTTAGCTTTAGAGAGGCAATAGCCAAACTTGGCAAGGAATATCCCGGCTCCGTTAAGGCAGACTTGTTTTCCACTTCAGAGCTTGACGACTCACAGGAGGCTTACGCCTCCTGTGAGCTCGCTTTTGAAAATGCTGACTTTATCTTTATGTACATTTTGGCTCGGTCGTTTTCTTCAAATCTTTTCACAAATACTTTGATTCTTTCAAAGGCAGAAAAAGGTTCTATATTGAAACAGTTATTGAAGAAGAGAATGCTGAGCTGTTTGATCAGTGCAATATTATGCCCCAGGACTATAGCTCGATATATAGGTACTACAGGGCAGGCGGCGCTGAAAATTACGAAAATATGCTTAAGTGGCTTGCAAACCAATTCAGCGGCATGAGCCTGCCTGTTTCAGAGCCATCATTTCCAACCTGGAGCGGCATTTACGATCCCGATATGGGCTCAATCGGCGAAAGCGCCTACCTTGAGGCTATACAGGCGGCAACCGCACCTGTTATCGGGATCTTAGTCAACGCAGAGCACATGCATAGCAACAACCTCGAGCATGTTGATTGCCTCATTCGAGCGGTTCGCAGCAAATGGGCGCTGCCGCTTTGCGTTTTCTCTGAAGTGCTTCCAAATGAGGCTATTGGCTGCGAGGGGATCAAGTCTGCAATGCAGCGATACATGCTTTCGGGCGGAAAGCCTGTTGTCGGCGCGATAATAAACACTCTTGGCCACAGCCTCAGCATAGTCACATCTCCCGGGGATGGCTCGCGGCCTCAGGAAACGAGCGTTTTCGAAGCCTTTGGCGTGCCTGTGTTCCAGTTGATGACAACACTGCAGACATGCGAAGACTGGAGCGAATCTGTTAAGGGTATTGACAGCCTCTCTCTAAGCTGGAGTGTATTCCAGCCTGAGTTCGACGGGCAGATCATTACCTTCCCGTATGCAACAACAGAGTATGAGCCAACAGAGCTGGGCCCGAAAAAGCATACAAAGCCAATAGTTGATCGGGTAGACAAAATCGCTGCAACTGCAATTAATTGGGCCAAGCTCAGGCTAATGGACAACTCAGAGAAAAAAGTTGCGGTTATTCTGCACAACAATCCCCCTCGCAACGACAATATTGGCGGAGCTGCAGGCCTTGACACCCCTGAATCATTATGGGGAATGCTAAGGCGCTTCGAAGAAATCGGCATAACAACCACAACAAGCTTTCAAGACGGGAAAGAAATAATTGATGCTATTATAAATGGCCTGACTAATGATGGCCGCTGGATGCCTCCGGAAGCTATGCTCGAAAAGAGCGTTGACACTGTTTCAAAAGAGATCTATATGAACTGGCACCAGGAATTTTCGCCCAGGGTTCAAGAGAGCCTGGCTAACTATTGGGGAGATCCGGTAGGCGACTTTATGGCCGTGAATGATGAAATCCTTATTCCGGGCATTCTGAATTGAAATGTATTTATTGGCCTTCAGCCACCAAGGGCATTTGAAGAAAAAGCAGAGGAGGCCTTCCACAGCACTGACATTCCTTGCCCGCACCAATACATAGGGTTCTATCGCTGGATAGAAGAGTGCTTTGGGGCAAACGTTCTTGTCCATGTTGGAACACACGGAACCTTTGAATGGCTGCCGGGTAAGGAAGTTGGCCTGTCAAAAGACTGCTACACTGATATATCAATAGGCACCTTGCCGCACCTGTACCCGTATATAATCAACGCCTGTGGCGAGGGGACTCAAGCCAAGAGGCGCTCATATGCAGCACTTATTGATCATATGATTCCCTCAATGATGCAGGCAGGGGTATACGGCGAGCTTGAGAAGATGGACGAGCTAATGAAGCAGTTTTACCATGTTCGCGCAGCTGATCCCAAAAAGGTTCCTTTTGTAGCAGCTGAAATTTATGAGCTGGCTGAAAGCATAAACATGCTTTCAGATATAAGCATTACTCCGGAAGAGATGCTCAGTAGCCCTGAGGGGTGCGTGAAGCGCTTGCATTCATGGATGGCAAACATTCAGTCGAGCGCCATAAATGACGGCTTTCATATTCTTGGCCAGGTTCCACAGGGCGATAAGCTCCGCAATATGGCACAAATGCTCGTGCGCAACAGAAACGGCAGCGTTGCGTCTATAAGGGACAGCGCCTGTGAGCTGCTCGGCTACAGCTATGACACACTGCTTTCGGCGCTTGATACCCCTACTGAAGATGGCAGGTCATATGCGATGCTGCTAAAGCAAGCAGACTCTCTGGCTGATGATATCCTGCTCGAGCTTGAAAAAAGCGGCTACGCCGACAGCGCTGTAGACAGCATCATTGAAAAATTCGCAGGCCCTAACACAAAAAACGCCCGAAAACTAAAGGAATGCCTTCATTATGCATGCACCTTTATAATGCCCCGGATAGAGAAAATAACGGATGAAATAGAGCATTTGGCTGATGGCCTAAACGGGCGCTTTATTGCTCCCGGGCCGTCTGGCTGCCCGACCAGGGGCAATGCGCAAATACTGCCGACAGGGCGCAATTTTTATACTATTGATCCCGGCGCAATGCCTTCCCGCGCAGCTTGGGAGGTAGGCATCACCCTGGCCGATCAGCTTATTGAGCGCTATACAAAAGACAGCGGGGAATTTCCTGAAAGCGTAACAGTGCTAGTCTACGCTACCGAAGCTATGCGCAATTATGGCGATGACATCGCTGAAACCTTCTATCTGTTAGGGGTTCGCACTGTTTGGCTAGGCGAAACCGATCGAATAATCGGCGTGCAGGCAATACCGCTTGAGGAGTTGGGCCGCCCAAGAATTGATGTAACGCTGCGCATAACCGGCCTTTTCAGAGACGCTTTTCCAAATCTTATAGAGCGTGTTGAAGATGCAGTGAACCTTGTTGCATCGCTTGATGAAAGAGCAGAGGACAACTTCATCAGAAAGCATGTTGAAGAGGATATTGCGGAGCTCGTTGAAAAGGGCATGAACATAGAGCTTGCATACGAGAGATCTCTGCTAAGAGTGTTTGGCGATGCTCCCGGCGCGTATGGCGCCGGCGTGAACTGGATAGTCCAAAGCCAAAAATGGAGCGATACAACAGACCTGGGCAATGCCTATACTACATGGGGCTCGCATGCCTACAGCAAAAAGTACCATGGCGAGAAAATGCCGGAATTATTCTCAATCCGGATGAGAAAAACAAGCGTGGCAGTCAAGAATGAGTCAAGCCGCGAATTTGACCTTTTGGATGGAGATGATTTCTACAACTATTTTGGCGGAATGGTTGCTGCAATAACTACGCACAGCGGATCCCAAAAGCCTGCATACATTCCAAGCACAGCTGATGTAGACCATATCGAAACCTTGACCCTTCATGAAGAAATGTCCCGAGTCATGCGCGCCAAGATAGACAACCCAAAATGGGTAGAAGGCTTGAAAAAGCACGGATACAGGGGTGCAAGCCAAATATCAGGCATGGTGGACTATGCATTCGGATGGGATGCAACTACAGGCGTTGTAGATGAGTGGATGTATGACAGCATCGCTGAGCGATACGCCTTTGACGAACAGACAGCATTCTGGATGCGCGAAGTTAACCCTTGGGCACTGCACAATGTTGCTGAGAGGCTGCTTGAGGCGCACCAGAGAGGCATGTGGAATGCTTCTGACGACAAGGTAGGCAAGCTTAGGGACATTTGCCTTGAGATGGAAGCTGTTATGGAAAATATATAGCAGGCGGTGATCATATGGCAAACATAACATTCCCTTTCGCAGCTGTAATCGGGCAGGAAAAGGCAAAAAACGCCCTGATTTGGAATATAATAAACCCTAAAATTGGAGGCGTGCTGATAAGCGGCGAGAAAGGCACTGCAAAGTCAACGCTGGTAAGAGGCCTTGCCGGCATCGCGCCATGGATAAAAATTATAAACCTTCCGCTCAACATTTCTGAAGACATGCTTATAGGGAGCATTGACTTTGAGCACGCCGTTAAGCACGGCGAAAAGCGCTTTGAGCCGGGGCTTTTGTACTATGCAAATGGCGGCGCCATCTATGTTGATGAAGTAAACCTCCTAAGCGACCATATTGCCAAATCACTCCTCGAAGCTGCTTCATCAGGAGAGTGCATTGTAGAGCGCGAGGGCTTATCATACCGCCATGAAGCCCGGTTTTTCTTAATAGGCAGCATGAACCCCGAAGAAGGGGGGCTGCGGCCGCAGCTTTTAGACCGGTTCGGCCTTTTCGTTGAGGCTGAAGGCGAGCATGATCTGCGAAAAAGGGCAGAGATAGCCAGGAGGCGCCTTGAATATGAGAAATCGCCATCCTTGTTTGAAGGCAAATGGCTTGCAGAAACAAAAAAGCTTGCTGTTTCCATTGAAAGGGCAAGAAATACGCTGCTGCGCGTCGAAGTAACGGAAAACGCTATGCGCCTTGCTGCTTCTTTTGCGCAAGAGAGCAACTGCGCCGGCCACCGTGCTGAAATAGCCATTATCGAAACTGCAAAAGCCATAACTGCCTTCGATTCGCGCACAGTTCTAAGCATTGACGACATAAGCGAGGCTGCAAAGTATGCCTTGCCGCACAGGGCGAGGCAGCAGGAAGAAAACAGGCAGCAACAGAGCCCGCCTGATCCTGAACTTGAGCCGGATGCCTCTGAAGCGGACAGCAATAGCCAGGAACGCCGCCAAGAGAGCGAGCCCGCAGAAAACAGCCGGCCTGAGAGGGAAAGCAGCGATCCGGAGGATATTGAAAGCGGCAAGCAGGATATTAGCGAAAATGGCAATAGCGAAGCATCTGAAGCTGAGCAGGAAGCGCCAGAGCAGATCTTTGATCCTGCAGAAGCTTTTGAAGTCTCCAGCTGGCTTAAAGAAACGCGCGGCGCAATTGTCAAAAAGGGCAGCGGCAAGCGCAGCCTTGTAACTACCGGCAGCAAGCACGGCAGATATGTTCGCTACACCCTGCCAAAAGGAAGCGATATAAGCGATATCGCCCTTGGGGCAACTCTTCGGGCGGCAGCAGCAAACACCAAAATCCGCCATGCAAACGGAATGGCAGTAAGCATAAGCGAAGACGATATACGCATAAAGATAAGGGAGCGCAGAACCGGCAACACTATAGTATTCGTTGTTGATGCAAGCGGTTCCATGGGGGCACGGCGCCAAATGAGCGCAGTAAAAGGGGCAATATTGTCCCTTCTTAACGATGCATATAGAAAACGCGATAAAGTCTCGCTAATTGCATTTCGAAAAGAGTCTGCCGAGCTGCTTTTAGGTATAACAAGAAGCGTTGATTTAGCGGAAAAACAGCTATCAGTTTTGCCTACAGGAGGCCTGACGCCACTCGCTGCCGGCATTGATATGGCTTATGATATCGTCAAGGCAGCGCAGATAAAAGACAAAGACCTGTTACCGGTTATTGTGCTTGTGACAGATGGAAGAGCTACATACAGCGATAATTCACCCGATGCATTTGCTGATGCGCTGCGCGCTGCGTCAAGAATAGGCGCAAGCAAATACAAGGCGGTGGTTATAGACAGCGATCGTAATTTTGTTCGCCTACAGCTAGCAGAAAAGCTGGCTGAAGCAATGAATGCGGACTGCTACCAAATAGAGGATCTTCATGCAGCGAGTGTGCTGGCTGCTGTCGCGCTGTCGCTGTAGCATAAATATATTAGCTAGGAAGGAATTAGTACCTGTGAACCAAACACGGCATATATATCCATTTACCGCGATTGTTGGGCAAGAGCGAATGAAGCTTGCCCTGATACTAAACATCATAAACCCGTCTTTGGGCGGAGTTTTGATAAGAGGGGAAAAGGGCACAGCAAAGTCTACAGCGGTACGATCCCTGGCCAACTTGCTTCCGGAACGCTCCCAAGTTTTAGGATGCGTCTTTTCGTGCGATCCGAATATACCGGAGCTTGCATGCGAGAGCTGCTTAGAAGCGATGTCAAGTGATGAGGGGGCACAGATCATTTCATCCAAGATGCGGGTTATTGATTTGCCTGTATCTGCAACTGAGGATCGGGTAGTCGGAACCCTTGACATCGAGCAGGCCATTAAAAAAGGCGAGAAAAAGTTTGAGCCGGGCATTCTCGCCCAGGCAAATAGAAACATTCTTTATGTTGATGAAATAAACCTTCTTGATGATCATGTTGTCGACATTCTGCTTGACTCGGCGGCGATGGGCATCAACTTTATTGAGAGGGAGGGCATATCATACACCCACCCGGCGCAGTTTACCCTCGTTGGAACTATGAATCCGGAGGAAGGCGATCTTCGCCCGCAGCTAATAGACCGCTTTGGCCTTGTTGTTGATGTGCAAGGCGAGAGCGATACAGCCCTGCGCACTGAAGTTATAAAGCGAAGGCTCGAATTTGAAAAGAGCCCGGATGAGTTTGTAAGCTCATATGCCCAAGATGAATTAGCCCTAAGCGAAAAGATAGTTAACGCAGCAAAATTGCTGCCGGAAGTTGAGTACGATGCCAGGATGCTTGAAGCAGCTGCAGAAATTTCAGTCGAATTCGGAGTTGATGGCCATAGGGCAGACATAACTATGCTCAAGACAGCGATGGCTATTGCTGCCTATTCTGAGAGGAAACAAGCTGTTGTCGGCGATCTGCACCAAGCTGCCGGCTATGTGCTGCCGCACAGAATGAGAAAGAGGCCTTTTGAAGATTCTGTTATTAGCATGGAATACTTGGAAAACAGGGTTTCAGGGATCTTAAACCAGTGATTAAGCGCCGAAGCGTCTGGGGAAGCGCTCGGCTACTGCGAGCTGTATGGGCTGCTCAAAGGCAGTGAGCCCTTCAAAACGCTCAACATCCATATAGCCCAGCAAACGCTTATGGCAGCAGCCGCTGCTATGAAAAGATGGCCGAAAACTAGCTGCCTAAATCAATAGCATAGACTTGAGTTGCGCTTTAATAAAGGCGAAGACATACGAAACCTTGGCAATGCTAGAATTTCATTAAATGGAATTCGTCTGGTTCTATAAAATCGCATTACCAAACCAAGTTTTAAATATTTTCGATTGAAACAATTTTTAAGCAATATTCATACAAAGCAGGCAGGTCAACCTTAAGTGTTTGCCATAATATATCAATGTCAAAATCCGCATATCCATGTGCAGCTATATTTCGCATTGCCCTAATTTGTTTCCATGGCATTTCGTTATACTTTTCAAGCATGCCTTCAGACAAATGCCCAACAAGCTCTCCGATTTGTAGAATACACATCGCTGTTGCGTTTTTATATATGCTATTAACCCTTAAAATCTCGACAGAATCTCCAAACAGATGGATTGCTGCCTCTGCCTCTAGGCAATATTTTGATATGTTTTTGAGAATTCGGATATCTCTGCTATTAACATTCATAAATTATTATCTCGTCTCGCTGCACATTTTCTAAGACATCACTGTCCATTGCTCCAGTAGTCAATACATCAACGCTCACACCGAAGATCGCTTCTAGATCGTGACGAAAACTTAGCAGCTTGAAGTAACCCCATTGATCCACCGTTTTCATTAAATGCAAATCTATATCACTGCCAATTCCTGCATCCCCTCTTGCATAGGATCCAAACAGTGCAATGCGTGCAACATTATACTTTTGAGCAATCGGATATATTGCCGCTTTTATTTCATCAATGCTGTAGTGATCCATAAACTCCTCCTTTCCATTTAGCAAATTGTAAGCAAACTCTGAACAGTTGCGCTTTCTTATTTCATCGCTTGCTGGCAAGCGATGCTAGCTGTTCGTTTGCTCATGCATTCATTGTCTTGTAGAGACGCTTGGAAGCCATATGGTTTCTTTATTATACCATTATCTCCATAATGCATCGTATAAAGCGGTCATTCACCCGATGCATTTGCTGACGTGCTGTGCACAACAAGAATGGGTGCGAGCAAACAGGGCGGTGGTTATAGAAAGCGACCGCAATTTTGTTCGCATCCAGCTTGCTGAAATACTGGCTGAAGCAATGAATGCAGGCTGCAACCAAAAGATGATCTTCATGCAGCCAGTGTTCTGGCTGCTGTTGCGCTGTCGTTTCCATTTACCGCGATTGTTGGGCAAGAGCGAATGAAGCTGAAGCTTGCCTTGATATTAAATATCATAAACCGATCTTTGGGCGGAGTTCTTATAAGAGGGGAAAAGGGCTCAGCGAAGTCAACAGCAGTGCGATCCCTGGCCAACTTGCTACCGGAACGCTCCCAAGTCTTAGGATGCGTCTTTTCTTGCGATCCGAGTCGAATTCGCGTTAAATAGCCTTGCACCTGCGCTGCTGCTAAAGCATGTGCCATATGAGCCAATCGGGAATGCGCTTGCTTTTTTATATAGGCTCGCAATAGCATTGCGCTTTTCGCCTGCAATTGCAGGGGGCATGGCCTATATCGGTTTTGGCAATTATGCGCTGGCTTTCTTCAAAGCAGCTATTTACGCAAATGTTATCGCTGATATATGCACTATTTGGCATGGACAGACTAAATAGGCCAAATTCGCGCATATGATAAGCTTAGCCGCTAACCACATTGGCTACAGCAATTTTCACATAAGCGAATATCATATATCAAGAAGTAACTGAATAAGGATGGTTTAAAGGTCATGGCTTATCCCAATAGGAATTATAACTACCCGAATTTCCCGCCACCAGGTTTTTACCGCCGCCGCCATAGAAGAATGCATGCAGGCTATTATGGCTACTACGGCCCGCTGCAGGCGCAGCAGATGCAAAATATAGCTCCTGCTCCTGAAGCAAACGAAGCGGACAGCGCTATACAAGCTGCAGAGCCGCAAGCTGAGGCACAAAACCAAGCAATGCCTCTTGTGCAGCCATTTATAGATGCTGCAATAACAGAAAGCCAGTCAGTGGCAGACGGAGCTTCTGTGCGTTTCCCATCAATGTCTGAAGCGTTAGCCCAATTCAATGGAATGGGAATCGATTATAACGGAATAGACACTTTTACGATAAATTATCCAGGGCTGTATTCTCTGGCATGCGTTCTAGCCTTGGCAGATAATTCCCAGCCCAGCGATTGTTTTTATGTTCAAATTAATAGAGCTTCCCTTGTTGCAGGCTCATCCAACATGCAAGGAGTGGGCCAAATCGCTATAAATCAGGTCGCTTATTACGATCAAGACACCCAAATAAGAATTGTTAATGCTTCAGGCCATTCTGTTATGCTCGATTCAGCTGGCAATGGAGACGCTGCCGGGCATCTGAGCATGTATAGGTTTGCAGACAATTCCTTGGAATAAACAGCTTATTTGCAGAGCCTAAAAGCTGCGAATGTATTTATAGCGGGATTGAATCGAGCTCTCTTCGAACCAGTTCGCATAACGCTTTTTGCAATTCGGAAGTCATTAGGGCAATGCTCGAATGCTTGCCGCCAGAAGAGCTCACTTCATCGACCCCCATATGCCCAATTAGGCATTTGCCAGATATATGCGCATCTTCTTCACTGATCAAGCCCCATACTGCCTCATCAAGCAGATGCGCATATAGGCTGCATGATGTGACAAGAATTGGTTTAGCAAACAATCTTTCAAGCACTTGGCTGTATTTTGCTTTATATATGCCGCTAGGCTCGCTAAAGCCAAGCTCTTGCCAGATTGATTCTGCTGTTATTCCAAAGCGTGAGACTCTTTTGAGCGCATCATGCTGCGAGGCTGCGCTTAAGCCTGTTTGCAGCGCTAAAGCTTCAGTGACCGCAGCTTTAACGCTTCTGCCAATGCATTCGCCAAGCTTGCAGTGCTTTCCTGCGTCATCTAGCAGTATTTCGCTTTCAGAGTTGCATACAATAATTGTCCCATCTGTTCCGCTTCCCGTAGCAAGCCCCATTGAATATCGGCTCGGAGCTGCAAGCTCTTGCAGCGCAGCTGTTTTTGCTTCAGTGCAAGTCACCAGGGATCTGGCCAGAGCGCCGTCAGTAAGGTTGGTGTTTATAAACAGCATGATATTGATTGTTCCCGGCTCAGGTATGCTCTTTTGCTCCAGCTCATCCCATGGCGCAGGGTCTCCAACACGCCCGCCGTTTGTTTCTACGCCCCCTGTTACTACAGCAGTTACAGTTATTGATTTATACGATTGTGCCTTAATTGAAACGTTCTCCATTTGGGCTGCAGTGCTTATGCCAGCTGCCTTCGCAGCGTCAAGGCCAAGCTCGGAGGCAACTAGAGCCATATGCTCTTCATATGTAGCTGCCCTTAGCATAGCAGGCATGCCAGCCCCAACGCTTATATCATGGTTAAAAACAGCAGCCAGCCCATGTTGCATGCCTCCGTTCAATGGCGCTGTTGAGAGCGTTTTGCGCTTGCCGGTAAAGTTTATGACGATTGACTTTTGGTATCTATGGATTTCATCGCCTGTTATGAGTGTTGATAAATGCATGTTAATGCCTCCATGATAAATGCCGCTTATTTTCTTTCGTTGCCTACATTATATAGATCACTGGCCTGTGTGCCCAGATCTAGTTGCGAGCCTTTCATATATTTGCTGTTGCCAAACAGTGTTGCCCGGGAATCCGATATAGATAATTATCAATAAGCCCAACTGCCCTTGCGTTTCGTTTATTGCATTATTAACAGCGTTTCTGCGAATTATAAACCTTGGCGTATGATAAGCGCGATGTGGCTGCAGCAAATTAATATTGCAAATATGAGCTGTGCCTGCTTTGGCCCTGGGCTTTGGCATAGCGCAGTTTGGGGGTAAGTCAAGCGTCCATTTAGCGCTTACATGGATTTGCCACGGGTGCGGACTATCTGCTCAGCGTTGGCATATGGAGTAATAGTTAACCTCCAGAAAACGCGAAAGGCCCCAGGTATCCGGAAATAGCTGGGACCTGCGAAATGTATTACTAAACCAATATTCGATTATCTCTCGTTGTCTATGCCTGGTGGTTTCTTATCAGGGTAGCTCTCTGCTATCTTCTTCCATTCATCTAGCGACAAGCCCATGCTTATAGCGTATTCCTTAAGTTGCGCCTTGTTTAAACCTGATTGGAATAAGACATCAATCGAGTTTAAAAGGGTTTCTCGGCTGCCTTCAGCGATGCCTTCAGCCTTGCCTTCTGCCTTGCCTTCTGCGATGCCTTCAGCCTTGCCTTCAGCCTTGCCTTCAGCCTTGCCTTCAGCCTTGCCTTCAGCGATGCCTTCTGCCCTGCCTTCTGCCCTGCCTTCAGCCTTACTTTCCTCGCGCGCCTGATCAAGCTGAGTTTCGGCAACCATCCTATTGTAGAGGTAGTCCTGATACTGCACTAAGAGATCAGGATCGCTGATGCGCCTGCGGTATTCTTCTTCATATCTTCTTATTCCTGTATCC
>WRIY01000030.1 GCA_009782515.1 Eubacteriaceae bacterium | reverse complement strand
ATCCCTGGCGAATTTCTCTGAGATTAGCGCTCCACTGTCATTTAGCGTATGAGGCTTCTTGCTCACTCGATCGCGCAGATTATAAAATTCCCCTATGCCGTTTTCATCTTGCGGAATAATCAGATATACATTCTTGATAACGCCATCAGCTTCAACTTCGCCTGCTTCCAGCCTTACCTGCGCAACCGAGGCAAAGGCATCGCTTGCATATATTGCGGATCTTGCCTCGTCCAGCACGCCATCTTCAGCTTTGTTCTCGTAGTTGATTGCGATATCGTATTTAAACAGATCCACAAACTGTTTGCCAACAACAGTTGTTATCGCGTCATGCAGCGAAAACCCTGTAAATATCAGCGAAGTGCAGCCGGCGATTCCAGTTATAGTCATAAACAGGCGCTTTTTATACCTAAAGACGTTTCTTGCTGACAGCTTGGAATAAAAGCTCAGGCGGCTCCAGATAAAGCCGATTGACTCAAGCAAAGCCCTTTTGCCTGCCTTAGGCGCTGCCGGCCTCATAAGATCAGCAGGGCTTTCGCGAAGAGAGTTTTGAAGCACAAAATAAGCCGGAAGCACGGTGCTGGCAATTGCAGCGCCGCATGAAGCAACTGCAAGCGGTATGCTCAGTGACGGGCTTATGGCAGGCATGATATACAGGTTGCTGAACGCGTCATATATTACAACAGGGAAAAGTTTCGAGCCTACTGCGAAACCGCATACGCTTCCTATAACAGAGGCGATAAGCGCGTACGCTATATATCTGAGAGCTATCTTGGAATTGCTGAATCCGAGCGCTTTCAGCGTGCCAATGTATGTTCTTTCGTTTTCAACCAGCCTTGTCATTGACGCCATGGCGACAAAGGATGCAATGATAAAGAATACAAGAGGAAGCACCTTGCTAATCGCATCTATCTGCGTTGCATCCTGCTTGAAGCCGGAGAAGCTGGAGTTTGACTTGGCAGCGAGAATATGCCACTTTGGCACTTCAAACTCTGCCAGCTCTTCTTCTGCGTCTGCTACCTCAATTTCGGCATCTGCAAGCTCAATCAGGGCGTTTTCCTTTTCTTCTTCAAATTCCTTTGACGCTTTGTCGTACTCTGACTGGCCTTCCCGAAGCTCGCGGAACGCTTTGTCCAGCGCCGCTTGGCCTTCAGACCTGCTTTTCTCGAGTGCAGCAACGCCTGCTTGCCATTCAGCTTCGCCCTCAGTTAACAGGCTGTAAGCCGCTGCAAATTCGGCTTCAGCTTCGCTCCTAGCTGCATCCAGCTCTGCCTGGCCTTCGTCCAGCTTGGCCTTTGCAGCATCAAGCTGTGCTTTTGCAGCATCAAGCTCATCGATTTTTGCCTGAAGCTCAGCAGGTATGGGCATTTCGCCAGGCGGCATTGCCGGCTGATCTGGCGGGGAAGGCGGCACGGGTTGCCCTTCATCAGGCTCCTGCGTTTCAGGTTCCTGCGTTTCAGGTTCCTGCGTGTCGGGATCTTGCGTATCAGGCTCCTGCGTGTCGGGATCTTGCGTATCAGGCTCCTGCGTGTCAGGCTCTTGTGTATCGGGTTCCTGCGTGTCAGGCTCTTGTGTATCGGGTTCCTGCGGCATTTCAGGCGAATCGGTGGGCATATCTGGCTCTTCGGCAGGATCTTCAGTTAAAACTGCCTGATCAGTGAAATGGCTGCCAGTTGTTTCGCTCGGCGGCTGTTCTTGTTCATAAGCCGCTACAGGCACAGACGGGGGCTCTTGCGGAGCCACAAAATACTGTACGCTCTCCTGCTCATTTGGCTGGTAGCCGCTTCTGCCAAGATCGCTCATGCTGGCGGTGTAGCCTGCAAACAGCTCACGGGTTATTAATTCCCCTTGGCCGTCGCCTAATTGCTGCTGCATAAGCATGCTGGCCATATCGTTCATGGCTTTTTCAATCTCGGCGTATCCGTACTCAACTTGGGCCAAAGCCTCGTAGTACTCGCTATAGCCCTCATCCAGCTCTGCTTGAGCCGAAGATATTTGCTCTTCATAGATGGCGTAGTTCTCATTGTATTCGCTCCAGCCATCGTCTATGGTTTTTTTTGCGCTGTCAAGCTGCTTTTGCCCGCTGGCAATGCCTGAGGCCAATTCATCTCTGCCTTTATAGTAGCTGTTCCATCCGTCCTTTAATGCCTTCTTTGCATCATCCAGCTGCTTTTGCGCGTCAGCTATTTCTTTGTAAGCGTCACGGATCTCCTTCTTGGCATCTGCTATTTTATCCAGCGCTTCATCGCGTATTTCGTTGTATCGCGTAATAGATCGATCTTCCCCAAGAGGCTTTAGGCTATCTACAGCGCGGTCGATTACATTTTCATAGACAACGCTGAACCGGCCATCGCCAATTCTTTCGGAAACTTTGACAAAAGCCTCAGTATAAACTTCATACTCAAAGCATTCAGCCATAATATAGAAATACCCTTCCGTTCTTCCATTGCCAACTTTGTTTGGGCCTGGGAAGTCTGTCAAGTAAGTAGGGTTGTAGGCAGTGCCTGTAATTAAATACTCTGTCCTGTTTAAAAAATCTGAAATAGGGTCGGAAGTTCCTGATGAAAAGATAACCTTGCTGCCCAGGTCAAGCCCGGATCTCCTCATAAAATCAGGGTGGGCAAGGCATTCATTTGGATGCATGGGCATTCTGCCTGAAATCAGCCATGGGGAATTGATCGCCCTTTTGTCTTCCTGGCCCATCGGTATTGAGAATATGCGGCTGCTTACAATAGACCTGCCGCCTTCGCATAAAGCGTCAAGCGAATACTCGCCGCTTGCGAAAGATATGTACACTGACTGCCTAAGCGCCTGTATGTCTTCTTCATTAAACCCGATTGTGGAGAGTGCCCTTATATCAAGATAGTTGTGCTCAGACAGAAATGAGGTCCCGACTGCCCTCATGTGGGGGGCTGTTGCCCTAAGGCCTGCAAAGAATGCAACACCCAAAGCAGTTATGGCTACAATTGCCAGGAACCTTCCAAACGATGTTTTGATAAGCCGGAAAAAGTCTTTTAAATATGCGCTTCTCATTACCACTCAACCTCCTCAGGAGGCAAAGGGGCACTATTAAGGACAACCGAAACCGCCTTGCCGTTTCTTATGCTAATTACCTTGTCGGCTATTTGCGCAATTGAATTGTTATGCGTGATTAGCACTATAGTCATGCCGTGAGTGCGGCATGTGCGCTCAAGCAGGGACAGTATCTTCTTTCCTGCCACAACGTCGAGTGCGCCTGTTGGCTCATCGCAAAGCAGCAGCTTTGGCGCTTTTGCCAGAGCCCTGGCAATTGCCACTCTCTGCTGTTCGCCTCCCGAAAGCTGTGCTGGAAACATTTTCGCCTTGCTTTCAAGCCCTACATCCATAAGGGCTGCTTTTGCGTCAACGTTTGAGCCGCTTATCTGCGCAGCAAGCTCCACGTTCTCAAGCGCTGTCAGGTTAGGGACAAGGTTGTAAAACTGAAATACAAAGCCGACGCCTTTTCTTCTGTATGTTGTCAGCTGCTTTTTGCTAAAGCTGCCTATATCGTCTCCGTCAATGTATATATGCCCGCTGTCACAAGTGTCCATTCCCCCAAGCAGGTTCAGGGCGGTTGTCTTTCCAGCGCCGCTTGGGCCTAAAACAACGGCCAGCTCACCCTTTTCTATGCTAAAGCTCAGCTCGTCAGCTGCTCTAACAGTTACATCGCCGGTTTTATATTCTTTAGTTACTTTGTCTAAAATTATGTAGCTGTCTTGGATGCTCACCAGCAAACACTCCCATATTTTTGCTAGATATTGGTGTTCTTATTGCTATTTGATGGCATTCCCAAACAGCTGGGGATGCCTCTTAGGCTATAATATCATATATCTTTAACGTACGATCGAAGGAAAAAGCATTCTTGGCTTTTACGGACAATGCATACTGTACTGGAGTAATCTTGAATATATCAATAGCAATTACATATAAATAGCAAAGATTGTTATATTTATATACAATTTATATAATATATTCACATGCTGGCACAATGTGTCGCAATAGTCTGGCCAAAATGCGGCATACTATATCTGTACCAAGAAAACAGCTGCATAATGAAGCAGCAATTGACTGACTGGCTCGTCAATAATTGAATCGATTTAGGAGGGCAAGCCGGTGGTACACCTACAAGTGAGGGACTGCTAAAAATCCCTCACTCTTTTTTTTGCAAAAAAATACAGTTCAACAAATGATATAAGGGATACAGGCCTTTATTTGCGAATAAGCCCTCTATCCCTGGCTGATCTGATCAGATTATTCGGGCCTGCTGTTGCCCATTGCCTTATATAGGCATTTTTTTCGCCGATATATAAGATGGCCCTATTTATTTCCTCATCGCATACATCTCTGTAAAAGACTATTCTGGATTTAACGCTTCTTGACAAAGCATCCGCCTCTATGACCCTGACGCCCCGAAGGTATCTGTAGCCATATGAGCCAAAGCCTGACCCTGGCGTATAGGCAAGGCGAATGCCTTTATGCACTCCGGAAAAGCTGTTTTTGTGGTCATGGCCAAAGAAAGCTGCAATTATATTATTGTTGCGAAGCCAGCTTTCGAATTGGCCGTTGTTAATATCGGGAACGCTTGGCGTTTCAAGCATGACTCCTGATGTTACATCAGTGTTGCTTAAAATATAAAATTGCTTGCTGAGCCGTCCATGGCCTCGAACAGCCTGAGGGTGCGAGGCATCAACCTGGGTTAAAAGCCCGTAGATTTCCGGCACAGGCACATGCTCAAACATAAGCCCTTTTACTATCTTGCCTGCATTCTCTCTTGCCAGCCTTGCTGATTCTTCATCAAACCACTCTATCTGCTCTTTTGAAACCCCGGCAAAGCCGTAGCCATATTCGCTCATAGCTTTGTAGTTTGTATCCATGAACCATAAATACAGAAATGTATCGCCGTTTTTGTCTTCTATGCCGATTCTGTAGTTGCCAACGCTGCTTCCTATAATGCCTTTTTCTGCGATGCAGCCATTGAAGCTAAGGTAATGCTCCATCTGCTTCTCCTTTGGCATAGCAGCTTCTTGATCGTGGTTGCCAAATACTAGAGCAAATGGAATGCTTCTATCGACTATCGGCCCCAAAAGCGCGGTAATGCTATTTTTGGCGCCCTCTTCACGCAGCATGTTGCCAGGAGCATATCCGGCAAGATTGTCCCCGCCCAACACAACGAGGTCCGGGTTTTCAGCATCCAGAGCCGCATTCATAAACTTCAGCGTGTAAGCGCTAATGTATTCGTCATCCTGGAGATCGGCAAATACCATTATTTTAAGCCTGTCTCCGTTAATGCGAAAGCTTGCCATGTCCCCTCCAGTTTTTTTACAGTATCTGCAGTTCCTTAGTATATGAATTGAGGCTCTCGCTGCCACCCTCTGTTATAAGGATGAGATCCTCTATGCGCACTCCCATCGGCAGCAATTTGGCGTAATTTTCGCCAATATATATGCCAGGCTCAATAGAGAAGATCATGCCCTTTCGGGCAATTTCTGTTGAAAGCGCGCTAACATCAGGCGGTTCGTGCTCCTCAAGCCCGATGCCATGCCCAAGCCGGTGCGTAAACTGATCAGCAAACCCGGCTTTTTCTATAATGCCCCTCGCGGCTCTGTCTATTTCAGCAAGCGGCACGCCGGGCTTTGCCAAGTCTGCCGCAGCTTGCTGGGCTTGCTTTACTATTCCGTATATGTCTTGCGCCTGGTTTGATGCAGTGTGCAAAAAGGCTGTTCTGCTCATATCTGCCCAATACCTGTTTACAGGCGCGAAAAGATCAAAGAGGGCACAATCGCCGCTTCGGAGCGATCGTTTGCTTACGCTGTGGTGGGCATCAGCAGCATTCTCGCCAAAGGCAATAATCTGCTCGCCTATAGGCTCATCAGCGCCAAGCTCAGTATAAGCTTTGCACACCAGGCTGTAGCATTCGCTTTCGCTTATGCCTTCAGAAGCGGCGCTTATTATATAAGCCATTACCTGATCATTAATCTTTGATGCAAGCTTCATAAGCTCTATTTCATCATTGCCTTTGGCCATTCGGGCTTCATCAACAGGGCTTGATCCAAGCGATATACTAGTTGAACTAAGCTTCGATGCAAGGGGGATATAAAAGCGTGCCTGCCATGATTTGTCAATGCCAAGATTTCCTGGCTTAATAAGCGCAGCCAAGCCGGCAATAGGATCATCAGAGTCTGAATGATTGATCAGTTCGCAGCCCAGCTGGCTTTGGCTAATTCCAAACAGAGCATTTGCGCATAATGCGGCCTCGCCGCCATCATTAAGGCATAAAGCGAGCATTCGCTCATATGGCTGCACCCATATGCCGCTTAAGTAAAATACAGAAGCCGGCGATGTTACGATTATTTGGCTAAAGGCCTGCTCTTTCATATTTTCAGCTACAGCTTTTATGCGCTGGCTGTATATACTCTTTTGCATTTTATCCCTTTCAAAGCACGATTATTATAGCATGCTTTGGCAGGCTCAAAAACGAATGGGCGCAGGCGAATTATTATTTGCCCGGAGCCTGAAAGCGCTGGCAAAATGGTTCAAATGCCAATGGATTCAATGCACAAAAGCGCCAAAATGCCTTAAAACCTGAGCTATTGCGCCAGATTGCCAAAGCATTTCCGTTTACTTATGCAGGGCTGAATGCTAGAATTAATTGAAGCAATCGATTTATTAAATTCATGAGTTTTGCATTTTTGGATCCGGCTGGCATCATCTTAGCAAGTTATGCAATATTGCCCGCTTTCCCAAGACAAACAAAAGGAGAAACAAGATGGATGGACAACAAAAGCTGACAGCGCCTGTATCAGTTTTGCTTGCGCTAACTTTAATGCTTTCCTGCACGCCTTGGCGCCACCCGGCTCCGCCGGTAAGCGTGCCAAGCATCAGCCAGGTGTCAGGCGAAAGCGTCAGCTTGCCCGGCAACGATATATATGAGGGCGTTTATGACCCCGCGCTGGCTGCACAGGGAGCTAATAGTTTTGCATTCGAGCTTGCAGCTATATTGGCAGAAAAGGCAGGGGATGACAGCTTCGTATGCTCCCCTATATCAGTATGGTTTCCTCTTGCTGCCCTGTTTAATGCAACAGCAGCAGAGCACAGGGCTGATCTAGCAAAAGCGCTGGGAGCTGAAGGATTGTCTAAAGAAAGCTTCAATGAAGCAGCGTCAAGCATTATGGCCGCGCTTACAAATGCGGAGGTTCCCGAATCGGATCGCTATAACCCTCTTCAGATTGCAAATGCCATATTCATTTCCAATTTGTGCACTGTAAGCCCGACTTTTGCCAATACATTTGAGGAATACTACCAGGGCAATGCGATGAGCGTTGATTTTACATCGCAGGAAACTGTGGATCTCATCAACAAATGGGCATCTGATCATACTGAGGGCTTAATAGACAATCTGATAGAAAGCGTTGAAGTTTTTTCCAGGGATACCGTAGCAGCTATCGCAAATGCTATTTACTACTCAGACCGCTGGATATCAGAGTTTGATGAAAACCAGACAAAGCCAGGCGCCTTCCATAGCCCAAGCGGCGATGTGGATGCCATGTTCATGTCAAAGCAGGGCGATGGCATGCCTTACTATGAGGACAGCTCGCTTCAAGCTATAGATTTAAAGCTGTCAGCTGGCGGGGGCATGTACATATTGCTGCCAAAGGATGGCAATGCAACAAAGCTGCTGTCTGAAATGAGCCAGAGCCGCTTAGATGAAATCGCCGGCGCAATGCAGGCATCAAGCGGCAAGCTGCTTTTGCCCCGCTTTCAGATAGAGGGCGCAGCAATAGAGCTGAACGAAACGCTGGAATCACTGGGCATTCCTCTGTTTGATGCATCTAAAGAGCCGATTAGCGGCTACGAGCTAATCGGTGAAAGCACCCCGCTTTTCATATCAAAAGCTCTGCAAAAAGCTATGATCAAGGTAGATGAAAAAGGCACAACCGCTGCCGCGGTTACAATAATGGCAATTTCAAGAACATCAGCCCCAATGCCGACAGATCCTTTCGAGATGGTATGCGACAAGCCGTTTGCCTTTGTGCTTTATGGCCCTGCCGCAGGCATTAGCAGCCAAGCGCTGTTCATTGGAGCAGTGAAGGCGCCAAACTGAGCAAAAAAACAATAAAGGCTGCCATATCGGCAGCTTTTATTTTATAGCATGCTTAGCTCTGCTTAGAGCCGCATGATGCACAGAAGCTAGCGTTCGGCACGAGTGCCTCTCCGCATTTTATGCAGAATTTTGAAGCCTTTGCAAGCAGGTTGCTACCGCATTCTTTGCAGTATTTAGTGCCTTCGGCATTGTATGCGCCGCAAGTGCTGCACGCAGCGCCTTCAGGCTTCTTGGCTTCTTTTCGCGCTGTCCGCACCCTCTGCAAGTCATCCTCAATAAGCGATATCTTCTGTTTAACTTGCCTCAAGCTTTTGCTTTGGGCCCATTTGGCCGGATTATCCTCATATGATAGCCGCCCAATCTCAATCAGAAGCTCCTTTTCCTGCCTCTTAAGCTCAGCCAGCTCAATTCGTGACTTTACCCAGCCTCCGTCGGGCGTTTCTTTTGATGAAAAGTTTGATGCAAGCCCTTCAAAAAACTCCTCAATCTCTTCGCCAATGTTATCGAAATTATCAAATATTGCCATAACAGCAACCTCCAAACCGTGATATCCCAGCTGATAGCTAATAAACAAAATGCATAATTTTTCTGGTTAAATCATAACATTAAAGTTTTGCCCTACATAGAGAAATTGCAAAGACGCTAAGCAGGCGCCATGCGGGCGTTAGCCCAAAAAATGCGCTATACAGTAGCAATTTGGCGATAAAAGTGCCATAATGCCTACAAAACTATGGAGGCGGCACCATGTATAGCAGGATAGCCAAAGCATTATGCGCCGGCCTTATTTTAGCTATGGCAGCAGCTGCATGCGCAAATCCCTCAGATAAGCCAGAGGATTTATTGGCAGCCTACTTTAGCTATGCCGGCCTCTCAGACTACAGCCGGATGTATGGGATGCTCTCAAAAGAAAGCAAGGCTTTGACAAGTTTTGAGAGCTTTGAGGCCAGAAACAAAAATATTTATTCCGGCATGCAGGCAGAGAATATCAGCATAGAAATTTTGAGAGTTTCAAGATACCCCTCAAACGCTGCCAAGCAAGCAAGGGCAGTCGATTACACGGTAAGCATGGACACGCTTGCAGGCGCGCTAGTGTATGAAAACCAATCAATCTTCACAAAAGAGGGCAATGAGTACTGCCTTGAATGGAGCTCATCAGTTATTCACCCGAAGTTGGGGGAGAGTGACAAAGTTTGGGTTACATCCCAAAAAGGCAAGAGAGGAAGCATATACGACCGAAATGGCATACTGCTTGCTGGCATGGGAATTGCCCACAGTGTAGGGTTTGTACCGGCAAAGATGGCATATGAAATGCAAGAAGGCTATATTGCATATGATCAGGAAAGCATAAAAAAAGCTGCGCAGCTTTTAGGCCTAAACGCAGATGCTATTAACGCTCAGCTCTCTGATCCCAATCGGAATCCCGATTCTTTTCTTCACTTGAGGACAGTGCAAAGGAGCGAAAGCCTTGAAGAGAGCCTTCTCGCAATACCGGGAATTCTGATAAATGATGTTGAGGCAAGGCTGTACCCGCTTGGGGAGAGCGCATCGCACTTGATAGGGTATATACAGCCTATTTCAGCACAAGAGCTTGCTGAAGCGCAAGGCTGTGGCTACAGCGATGCCAGCCTTGTCGGCAAAGTAGGCATTGAAAAATTATTCGAAAGCGTGCTAAGGGCGGCAGACGGCTATGAAATTGCGATTCTTGACAGCGAAGGCAACACGAAAGAAACCTTAGCGCTTAAAAAGAAATCTGATGGCGCTGATATTGCCCTTGCCATAGACTCGCATCTTCAGCGCGAGCTGTACAGCATTTATTCAGAGGATACCGGCTGTTCAGTTGCAATGGACTGCAATACGGGCGAAGTTCTTGCACTTGTGAGCACACCGGCGTATGATCCGAATGACTTTTCGCTTGGGATGCCCCAGAGCGTGTGGGAAAGCATTTTAGGCAACCCGAACAACCCCCTGTTCAACCGCTTTAAAGAAGCTATATGCCCGGGTTCTACGATGAAGCCAATAACAGCAGCGATCGCTCTGGATACAGGATCTGTCTCTTTTGATGAGGATCTCGGCAAAAGCGGGCAGCGCTGGCAAAATGGCTCCTCATGGGGCGGCTACAGCATAACAACCGCTGCAGATTACATCGGGCACGCCAATATTGAAAACGCGCTGGTTTACTCTGACAATATTTACTTTGCCAAAGCAGCACTTAGAATAGGCCCAACCCTGTTTGCAAGCGAGCTCAGAAAGTACGGTTTTGAAGAAGAAGTGCCTTTCGAATTCGGATTGCGGGAATCATGCATTTCTGCTTCCCAGAGCTTTGGCTCAGAAATTGCATTGGCAGACAGCGGGTATGGCCAAGGGCAAATATTAATAAATCCAATACATATGGCGTGCATATATTCGGCTTTTATAAATTCAGGCAGCATGCCAAAGCCAACCCTGCTATATGGCCAAACACCTGAAATATGGAAAGAAGGCGTCATGTCAACTGGCACTGCAAGCGCTGTTTTAGGCTGCCTTGTCCAAGCTGTTGAGCGGGGAACCGCATCAAAAGCCAGAATTCCGGGCATGGCGCTTGCAGGGAAAACCGGCACTGCTGAGCTGAAAAATTCGAAAGATGAAGCGGCAGGCAAAGAGATTGGATGGTTTGCCGCTATGAATGCTGACAAGGCGCATGGCCGGCAGCTTGTCATCGTTTCTGTGGTGGAAGGCGTAGAAAGCAAAGGCGGCAGCGCCTATGTCGTTGGCAAGGCAAAAAAAGCATTTGAGCATATCGGCTCGCCGTATAGCGCAACTGAGCCTTAGTTGCTACAAATGCTTAGTGCAAGCGCGCTGCATGCAGCGGCATCTGATTATTTCGTTTCCCTCAGCCGCTGTTTCTGCTTTTGCGCCTGTTTTCGAGTGAGCCTTCCAGTGTAATAACCAAGTCCGGGCGGTTTTCATGGTAAACAGCAGAAACATTGCAGCGGCTTCTGCCGCTCTCCTGTAAAAATACGCTGCACAATGCTTTGCCGAGGCTTTCAATAACTTCGGGCGTTTTTGCAGGGCCTTCCATTTCAAGCAAGCAGTGTTCCCGCTCGTCTTTTCCGTAAATGCGATCAAGATCAATAAAGATGACTTGCACAGTAGAAACTTGAAGGTGCGCTTCGGCTTCGGCACTAAGCTTTTTTGCTATAACAGCCTTCAATTCTGGCTCTATTGACTGTGAATACACTTTAATAACTGGCATAACGCCCTCCTATGGTTTTTCATGTCATTTCCAATTATATTTTATTGCATTGCAGGCTTTCATTGCAACCCCGGCAATAAAAGCGCTGCTGCGATCGCCGGCAGCAATGGCTGAATGGCCTTAATGCCTGATATTATTTCACCTGATGCGCTTATGCTGCTGCGCATGAAATTATCCGGGAGATATTTAGCAAATAGAGGCAATTGCTGTTTGCCATTTGCATATCAAGGCAGGCTGTTAGTCAGAAGCCAGCATCTGGCGTGCTTTTGCATAGCGCTCCCTCAGCCTCTTTGCCATATCTTCCGGCAAAGCTTTGTTTCTGGAGGCATTGCTGTTGTGGCTAAGGTCAGCAAGCTTTACTTTTCTTGCTATATCGTTGCCTTTGAGATTTTGCACATAGTCAAAAAAATCGGTGCCTTTGTCGTGCGTAAGCAGAGCTACAGCCTCAATAACAGCAGCAGGGAAGCCCTCTGCCTCTAAATCTTCGAGCGTTGCCTCGGTATCTTCAATTACATCGTGCAGCAGGGCGGCCATAATCTCATCTTCTGTGTCCATCTGGGACGCAAGATATGCCGGGTGGTATATGTATGCTACACCGCTTTTGTCAAGCTGGCCGTGGTGGGCGCCATATGCGAAGTTAAGCGCCTTATTAACATTCTCAGAATACTGCTTCACTTGTTTCTTCCTTATTCATTTCATTTTGCAGTTCAGCTATGACTCTTTTTTTCTCTTCAATAAAGCTTTCCCCATCCCTGATAACTGAAGCGTTGCCATATATGATTTTCTTGGTCGCCAGGTTTGCTACAAGCGGCACAAACCTGATATGCTCGCCCTTTTGCGCATAATAGTGCTTGTCTATGTTTATAAACCCTGTATACAGCTCCCCTATAGACCCTGATTCGCTGGTATAGTCAATATCGGGAAACAATAAAATGCTTTCGCCGCTGCAAAGCGCTTCTACTGAATCCTTAATAGTTACATTCATAGCCCTTATCGAATTCCTGTATACAGGTATTGCCCTCATGGACTTGGCAAGCCTGGGCACATAAGCAGTGTATATGGCTGCCAATGCCCTTGCATTGGCCTTGTTTAACCCCTTTCGCTCAGTGAGAGTGTAGTGTGAATAGTGATCAAAGCAGCTTTTTTTATCAAAGAATACAGAAAGCATCCAGAGCCTTACAGGATTGTCAAGCCAGGCCATAAGCCGTATTGCGCCTTTGGTATTTTGGTGGTGGCCGATATAGATCACAGGATCAAGAGGGCGCTCCCCCTGCATAGCATACTTCTCGCTAAAGAGCCTTAGCAAGGACCGCGACAGACAGAATAAAAAGCCATATTGCTTTTGCTGATGGGACAGCTCTTTTGCAGGCTGCTGCCCAGGGCTAAGCATTTTTGTGTTCCCACTCATAAAATCACCTCTGCAGCTTATTTGTAAAACTTTATAGAGCATAGTTTGTATGCCGGTTTATCTGGTTTGATACACATGATTGTATCGAATGCCCAAAGCTGTTGTTTGCAAATATAAATTTAGTATATTTAGTGATTTTCAAAGATTGTTGGCTAAAATTGAGAGTTCTTACATATGAATTATAGCATAAAATAGCGTTTAAGGTAAGCTTCTAAGTGCATTCAACATTATAATTGGCTGCTCTTTGCCTACTTAATGATATTAGGGGCGCTATATGAAAGCTGTCAGAATTAAATGCTGCAGGCCTAGTTTTCTGAGGGGTTGGCTGGAGGCGGGGGATCATCAGCATCTTCGGCCTGAGCATCTGCATCAGGCTTAGAGGCGTCTTGCGGCTTGCCGGCAAGGCCCAGTTTTGAAAGGAAGCTTATGACATTGTCTTTATAGCGGTAGACAACAGCTGTGAATATAGCGCACAGCAATACTACAGCAGCAATAAAAGCATAGTTGCGCTCAAAAATGTGCGCTCCCAGATAGGTTGCTATCAGCATGCCCGGCAGCCTTCCTATAACTGATATCAAGAAGAATTTGGATGCCTTCATATTTGTCAGCCCGACAAAGTAAGCTATAAAATCCTTTGGCGTTGGCAGGACAAATAGGATCAAAAGCACGATCGATGAAGTGTCGCTGGTAAAGATCGACTCCATCTTATCTATATTTTTTTGGCTGACAAAGAGCGTCAGGATTTTTCTGCCGAGTATTCTCGCCAGGTAAAAGGCTATTGCTGTACCAAGAGGTATTCCGATGAGGCTTGTAAGCATGCCAACAGGCACGCCGTATATCATTCCGCCAACAAATTGGACTAGAACAGAGGGAATATATGAAACAACAACCTGTATGATGTGAAGGAGCACTACAACGGCAAAGCCGGTGCTGCCAAAGGATAAAACAAAATCACGAAGGTTTTCAGCTGAGCCGACGGGATCTTTCATGTCAGCTTTGCCAAACATTCTTGTGTATCCAATGCCAAGCCATATTGAAAGGGCGGTAAGCAGCAGTATAACGACAATATTGATATAGTCTGTGATGTCAGGCTTTCGCTTAAGCTTCATTAAATATTGCGCAGTGCCAATGCGCGCCCCTTAATTAGATTTTCCAAAAGCATATGATTATATGCTTACGGAACATGCATTAAAACAAAGATGGGATTTGCTAGCTACAGCGTGAATATTGAAATTATAGCATATGAGCAAAAGTTAGCTAGCCAGTTAGCCAGCAATTCCAGCAATAGAATAAAGTGGGAGATGAATATAAAAAGGAATTGCTACGAGCCTGTAGATTGGTAATGCCTTGCCCCATATGAAAATAGCAGCAGGCTTGGCACAAGAAACAGAGTTGAGGCTGCTGGGGCAAGCATGTAAGCGATATTGTCGCTTTTGCCGATAATAAATAAAAGGGGGTAGTACTGAAAGAGGGCAAGCGGGACAGCAAATGTAAGAAACAATAGCACTTTTTTGCCATACACAGAATATGGGTACCTGCCAAACTCCCTGCCTCCATCTGTGAAAATATTAATAAATTCCAGGCCCTCGACAGTGAAAAAGGTTAGGGCAGCATTTACGATGAACAATGCAAAAAAGACAATAGCTCCACATATAACCATCAGCACAAGCGCAATGATTCTTGGCAGGCTCCAAATTGCCCCGCATTTCGGAATAGCATAGGCAAGCACAAACACTGCCTGAATGAGCTTGCCTATGCGGCTAAACTCCATTTTTGACAAGAGCACCTGGGCTATGGCGCTTCGCGGCCTGACAAGCGCCCTGTCATACTCCCCGTTGCCCAGCATTTGGGCGAAACTGTCAAAGCCTCTGCCAAGGAATTCAGCAAGCGAGTATGCCATTAGCACGATAGCATAGCAGAGAAGCGCCTGGGGATGGGTGAAGCCTTCAATCTCGCTAAAGCGCATAAAGATAAAATTCAGGCCGACAAGCGTTCCCAGCGAAGCAATGAGCTGTCCTATCGCCGCCATGGCAAAGGACGCTTTGTACTGCATGTGGCTCTTTAGGTGCATAGCAGCAAACTTAAAATACAGCTTCATTTCAGCCTCCCTGAACTACAACTTTAGATAGTGCTTTACTAATAAAGGCTTTGCCAAGGCCAACGAGGGCTAACAGCCAGAACGCCTGTAAGAAGATTCCCTTAATTGCTTCCTGCCCGTATATATCGCCAATAAAAATTCTAAGCGGCATGTTTTGCATACAGGCAAAGGGCAGCTTCTCAGCGACAGCCCTGACAGGGGCAGGGAAGAACGGCAGAGGGATAATGCTCCCGCCCAGAAAGCCAGCCAAAGAGGAGATAATTGCCCTAATGCCGGAAGGCGAGATGGTATAAAACAGTGAGGCATACACGATTAGCGAAAACGCTGTTACGACGCCAAGCCCCAGCGCCGCAGATATTAAGAACATGCCAAAACAAGCAAAGGTTTGCGGCAACGTAAGCCTGTAAGGCTCTTTTGCAGCCAAAGAAAAAAGAAGCACTGGAAGCGAGCGAAGCAGCGCTCTGGCCAGGCGGTTAGCAGAAGCCTGGCAGAACCATTTGCCATACAAATCAAGAGGCCTTGCAAGCTCGTATGCAATTGAGCCATCTATTATTGCTGATGAGATATCGCTTTCCCAGTACCAAACCTCAAACATTGTCAAGAAAGCCTGCTGGAGCCAAATATATGACACTGTTTGTGAAAACAGCATTGGAAATGCTGACGGCTCGCTGCGGTATAGCGCGCCAAAAGCTAAAATCTCCATTGCGCCCCATGCTGCCTGGGTAGCAATCCCGGCCAATGCTGCTTCGCGGTATTGAAGCGTTGCAATAAAGCGGATTCGAAAAACAGCCAAATATGATCTCATATGCCGTACTCGCTATATAGCTTGGCTACCATTTCTTCAGCTGAAATGCTTGAAACCGAAACGTCAGTGAGGTTCGTTTGCTCTGCAAGAAAGCTGATTGCATCCGACACGCTGACTATCTCGGGCTCAAGGGAGAGGACTGCATGGCTTTCCCTTGCCTGCAAAATGCTCACACCCTCAAAAGCGCTCGGCGGGTTGCCTATGTATTCGATTGATACCGTTTTGCGGTTGGAGAATTTTTTCTTTAGATCGCTTACAGAGCCATCAAGCAATATGCGCCCCTTGCCAATCAGCAAAATCCTGTCAGCCAAAGCCTCAATATCGCCCATGTCATGGGTTGCTATGACAACGCTGGTGCCATGCTCAGCATTGCGCTTTTTTATAAAGCTTCTGACTGCAAACTTTGATACGGCGTCAAGGCCTATTGTAGGCTCATCAAGCAATAGAATTTTTGGGCTGTGAAGGAGCGAAGCCGCAATTTCGCAGCGCATTCTCTGGCCCAGGCTCAGCGCCCTCGCAGGAGTTTTAAGAAGTTCCTCCAAATTTAAAAGAGATGTTAGTTCATCAAGGCTTTTTGTGTATTCAGAGCTGCTAACCTTATATATATCCCGCAGCAGCTCAAAACTGTCAATAACAGGCACATCCCACCAAAGCTGGCTCCTTTGGCCAAAGGCTACGCCTATGTTTCTGACATGCTCTATGCGGTCTTTCCATGGCGTCAAGCCGTTAATAACGCATGAGCCGCTGTCAGGAATAAGCACGCCGCACATGATTTTTAGCGTCGTGCTTTTGCCTGCTCCATTTGGGCCTATATATCCCAGCATTTCGCCATCGCCTATTTCGAAGCTGATATCGCTTAAGGCATTGACTGTTTCGTATTCTCTTGAAAAGAGGGCCTTAACAGCATTTCGCATGCCAGATTGCCTTTTTGCTACACGAAATGCCTTACATATGTTTTCAAGCTTAATCATAGCAAGTTGATAATAGCATTAATTGCTATGGCTTATAACAATATTGCCTCTAGGCGAGGCTGTTTCCTTCTATAACCCTGCTCGCGCTGTGCAGAACGCTTCCTGCGTGCTCGTTAAATGAAAAACCGTGCTCAATCGCATCCCTAACATACAGTTTGGCTTTCGCAACCGCTGTTCTAACCGGCATTCCCTTAGCAAGGCATGATGCGATAGCTGCTGAGAACGAGCATCCTGCGCCAGAGTTGTATTGGGTCGATACTTTAGGGCTGCTCAATACTTCATAATCTTTGCCATCATACACTATATCAATAGCCTCGTCGCCAGCAAGCGAGCCTCCACCCTTTACTACGACGTTTTTGGCTCCAGACTCGTATATTATCTTCGCGGCTTTCTTTATATCATCAATTGATTCCAGAACGCCGAGGCCGGAAAGCACGCCAGCTTCAAGCAGGTTCGGAGTAGCAACAGTGGCTATAGGCACAAGGATGTCTCTAAGTGCGCTAGAGCTTTCGATATTGATCTCGCTGATATCGCCTTTGCATACCATAACAGGATCAATAACGATATTTTCAATGCCGCTGTCAATGATTCTGTCGCGGGAGAGCTGTATTAGATCAACACTTGGAATCATGCCTGTTTTTACAGCGCTGATCTTTTCGCCGGAAAAGACAGTATCGAATTGTTTGTTTATTGCATCCATGGCGACCATGGATACTTCGTGTTCCCAGGTTTGTGTATTCATGGTAACGATGCATGTAATTACAACCATTCCATGAACGCCAAACTCTTCAAAAGTTTTTAAATCAGCTTGCAATCCTGCTCCACCAGTAGTTTCGCTTCCAGCAATTGTAAGCCCAAGTGGGACGTTTGCCATTTTTAGCACCTGCTTTCGATTTTACCGCTTCATCAATGCGGCTATAAAAAACATCATACACTTGATTTCATAAAAATACACCCTATTTTGTCCAAAAGCCATGGCATATAACAGCTTTTTCGCATGAGTGGGCGTTTGGGAATTGCTTTTAGCATTTTCATGAATATTTTTATGTGAGCTTGCTGGCTGCTGGCATTAAATGGCGCTCTCAAAATCCCACTACAGCCAATTCGATCTATATCGGCCAGAAATATTCTCAGGAGAATGCACTGCCGGCTTTTCGTAACGGCTTCTTGTGCTAAGTTTTGTAAGCGAAAGCATCGGCTATCACTTGTTACATGCGGAAAACAATTCAAAATGCCAAGCTCTATTTTTGCCGTAATGCAAACTTAGCATTAAAAAGCCCGCTGTATGATGAAAGCCTAAGTTTGGCGCTCTCGCATTTTTTTCAGGCATATAGATAATAATCCGAGCATTGCTGCTAATGGCAATGCAATGAAAGCCAAATGCATTTGGTCTCCGGTAAACGGGCTGCCCGTTTTTACTGATAATGATAATTTACAGTAGCCGAATGTAAATTCAGCGAGAAATTCGTATGTTCCGTTTGCCAAAGTGCTCAGATAGCTCTCGTTAAGCGTTATTATAGTGGCAGTTCCGGTGCTTGATACACTGTAGCTGTCAGGGCTTATTTCGCTGCCACTTTGCATAAGCCGGTAAAACCTGCTGAGATCCTCATTTACGATTGCTGTGCAAGGCCCTGGCCCTTTATAAGCCTCAAATGCCTTGAGAATTTCGAATTCCCTTTTTTTTGATGGCGGGTTTTCCCAGACTTCATTTGTAATGCCTTTTGTGCCATCGCCATTCGGATTGCCTGTTCCCTGCAAATATGCTGCTATGGCATTTATATGGCTATTTTCAGTGGCGTAATGCTTTTGGCCGTAAAACGCCTGCGCATCATGAAACTCCCAAATGGGAAGTCCTGAAATACTGGCGTAATACTCAACGGTATGGCAGAACTCATGCACTATAGCCTCTAGAGTTTCCAGGTTTCTATTTTCGCTTGCGTCAGCGAGCGTCTTGCCATAGTCCTCTATTGTACGAAAATAAATCATCGCATCGCCATATCCTGCTGCGGAGAAGCCTCCCAATCCACTGGGGGTATGCGGAACTATTTCGTCATTAAGCATTAGGCAAACAATAATGCTGTCATAGCTATTTGCTATGCCTTGTATTTCAGCAATGTTTTCTGCAAACAGGCTGTATTCGCCCGGGTAGCCAGCCAGCTCTGTTACAGTCTCCTGGGTAATGTAGCTTGCTGTTGTGATGTCCACAGAATAATCGCTCAGCTTCTCTACATAAAGCTCGAACATGCGCCTGTATTCATCAAACGCCTGAACCTCCGTGCCGGATAGCTCATGGAAGTAGCCGGTTTCAGGGCTATCCCAATCTTGCTTGACCAGCACATCAATCTTGGCTACATAAACAAATAGCACGTTATAAACACGGCTGTGAGGCAATAAGGCAGGGTTGTAATCGATAATTTGGCTTTCGGCGCCCTCAACAATAACCCCTCTGTCCTGCAAGCCATTTATAAGCTCAATTATTTGCGCGTCGCACTTTCTTAAAGGCGTAGAATCAATTGTATTGCCATGCAATAACAGCACGCCCAGGTGATCTAAAGACAGAAGAGGCGATAAATCGCTTATATAGTTGTCTCTGATATCGAGGTATTCAAGATTCGTGAAGTGCTCTAATCCGGCAAGGCTTGAAATGCCGCTGCCGATTAATCGCAGTTCAATAGCCTCAAGAGCTTCGCTGATCGATATCTCTCCATCTGAATTGGCATCTAAGCCTTCTCTTAATAATGCTTGCTGCAGATTGGGATCTGTAAACACTATGCAATCATCTGCTGATGCAAGCAGTGGCAATACAGCTAAAGCAAAAATAAAAAGCATTGCTGCTGATAAATGTCTGTACAGTCTTTTGCAAGGCAGCTTATTTTTCATAAAATACATCTCCCATAATCTATTGCTGCAACAGGAATGCTAAAGCGCAATGCATTGCAGCATTGTTTTTAATTGCTTATTCCAATGCAAAGGGATCGTTTCGTGCATCCGTGTTCCATATATATTCTATGCCCCTGGCAACAGCAACAGCAGTTTCATTTCCATTTATATCGCTAATAAAGCCTAGTGCCATATCCATTCCTGCTGATACTCCAGATGAAGTATAATACTTGCCGTCTACCACCCAGCGGGCTTTTTTTGCCCACTTAACATCAAGCCCATTTGATGATGCCCATTCAAATGCCACCTTATTAGTAGTTGCTCTTTTGCCGCTAAGAAGATCGGTTCTTGCGAGAAGCGCAGAGCCTGTGCACACTGTTAGAACATAAGGGGCCTTATTAGCCAAGCGCTTTAGCTCGCTTATAAATTCACTGTCATTAACGAGCTTTCTTGTTCCAATACCACCGGGAATTAATAAGATGCCAGTATCGTCTATTTCAGCAAAAGCAACAGTATTGACTGACAATTGCTGGCTGCTAATAATAGAGCCTCCATTAATTGAGATATAATTCAGTGTGTACTCATCTTGCAGCTTGCCAAATATTTCGGCTGGGCCTAACGCATCAAGTGTTTCAAATCCATCAAAAAGTACAATGTTTAAATCTATCATAGCCTATTTTCCTACCATTATGTTGTAGTTGCCTAAATTTCCATGGATCGCGCAGGTTTCTGTTGCCTTGCTGCGCAGAAAAGTATATTTTTTAGGCTTGGCGGCCTATATATGTTGCTGCTATTTATGAAAACATAAAGAACTATGAATAATTATAGCAGATACTATTGTCTGCAAGAGCATTTGCTTTAAGCCTATGCAACGGTAAACACCACTTGCATAAAAAAACCCTAATCAGTTTATTCATGCAATGCTGGCCAAACACGCCAAAACGCCTATTATCATGTAATGCAGCTACTGGCTGGGGAAGGAATGGATATGTTTGTCTGATGCAGCAAAGAAAAGTATTTATTCCAGTTTTGACTTCAGCTCCAATATTTTGGCCTGGATCTGGCTGATGGTTTCCATAAAATCATCATCGCTCTTGCCAGTTGGATCGCTTAAGCCCCAATCCTCACTATAGCGCGCTTTAGCATTTGGGCAGCTGGCATCGCATCCCATATAGACAATAACATCCGCTTCAGGAATGCTATCGAGAAGCTTGCTGTACTGGCTCTGCTCCATATCAATGCCATAGAGCTTTTTAACCAGCCTTGCAGCATCGGGATTGATGCGGCCTTTCAATTCGGTGCCTGCGCTGTAGCTGTCAAACACATCGCTGGCATACAGCCTGCCTAGCGCTTCCGCTATTTGGCTGCGGCATGAATTATGCACACAGACAAAGGCTACCCTTGGCTTTCTGCCGATAATATTCAGTTCAGGTTTTGCTGGCTTGTCTACCATGAAATACTCCCTGTTAAGTATAAAATTTTTAAACCGCAACTGCTTCTCAAGCCTGAGGCCTTCTGCGAAGCTTTTCGGGCAATCTGGCTGCTAACATTTTATGAGATCAAATCGCCCTCTGCTTATGAACCCTGTTAAATTCCATAAGACCTGCAAGATAGTGAAACAATAAAGAAAGGTTCGCGAACCTTGCAGCAGCTATCAGTTAGGCGAGCGTAGCACTTCTTCAAGCCTGTCTATATGCTCATTGCAATCGTGCTTTCCATCAGAATAAAGGCAATAGGCGATATTGCCTAATGCCAAATGGATTTGGTACGCTGCCATTCTCTGCTCAAAATGCACTATATTGCCTGGCGATTGCGCTAAATATGCTTGCTTCATCCTAAAAACAAGCCTGGTTTGCGCAAAAGCCGGATACCAAGGCTCAAAAAATGAGAATATTGCAATGTCATAAGCAGGGTCGCCGATCATCGCACAGCCCCAGTCAAGCACAGCGCTTATCTTTTGCCCATTCACGAGAAGGTTTTGGTAGAGAAGGTCGGCATGAATTAGGCATTTCTGTTGCGGGCAGTAGGGCGCCAATTTTGTAAGCTGCTTATAAAAACGAATGTATTTGCGCTCTGCCGTTGGCATCCCTGCCAATGCTTTTTTCCAGCCGTGAATCAGGCTGTCCGGATGATCATTGCTAACATCAAGCAGGGCTTCATGCCAGCTATGAAACGCACCCTTTCCTTGCGTGGTTAGCGTCCCATACCCTTGCATTGCATCAAGGCCGGCTGACTGCAAGGCGGCCATCATCGATAAAAAATGTGGGATGGCCTGTTCAAGGCTGGAGGCAGACAGCTTTTCAAATGGCTCGCCATGAAAGAACGGAGATATGGCGTAGTACTGGTTCTGATGCTTGCCTATCGCAATAATCTGCGGAATCGGCAGGTCGGGCGAAGACCATCGCGAAGCGATTCTGTCCCTGTAAAAGTTGTCTTGAGTATGGCTCAGCCGCAAAACATAACCACAGCCACCATCACTGAATTTATATGCTGCTGACCATTCGCCGCCTTGAAGCGGTGTTAGTGTTTTTATAGGCTCGCCAGTCTTATAGTTTTGCCTGAGTATTATCTGCGCGTGAGCTGTGAATTCAGGTTTTAGCATTAGGCCTCCAAATTCTTGGTTCCCGAAATTTTTTGTACGATTTTTATCCGGCTGCTTGAAAAACCCCCGATGCCAAAGCTGTGCATCAGCAGATGGCATGCCAATTGAGGCATTGTGCACTAGTACTGCGAGTAGGCAATATAGGCCGAAAGCTTCAAAATTGCAACCGGATATGAAATGCCATTAATTGCTTAAGCCTCAATACAACAATTATAGCAGGCTTATATATAAAGCGTGTTTGAAAAGGCAAACGCTGGGCCACATGAATAGGCTGCGCTTTGCAGTTTAAGCAAAGCGCATACAAAGGCGTTGGCAATTGTTTTAATTGGCTTTATAATATGGCTCAATATAAAATCAGCCTATTTAGCGCGCATTGCCGCTGTAGCGCTCATGCAAGGCTGCCTGGGCGGCAAGGTTTGGGGCAATTTCGCCAGGTGGTGGTTCAAAGGCCAGCCTTGCTGCGCAATAAGGCTGTTGTGAGGCAAGTTGATAAAAAACAGCAATATAGCTTGCATGTGCCAGGCTAGCGCAAAGCCAAAAGCAGCAGAAGGAAAAAAAACTTTGATAATTAAATCTTTTTGCCTGCTTTTGCGTTAATACTATCAGACAAGCAAATTTTGGCGAGAGGAGGCAAGCGGAAACGGACGACTACATTCTAGTTAGAAAAGTAATAAATGGCGACCAGCAAGCTTTTGACGCATTGGTCAGAAAGCATTATCAGAGCATCTATTCATATTGCTACCGCCGTATGCGCGACGAAAACATTGCTGCCGACTTAACCCAGGATGTTTTTCTAAAAGTCGTCGCGGCAATCCATAAATACCGCTATACAGGGAAATTTTTTAATTACCTGTTCACTATTGCTATTAATGCCTGTAACGATTATTCGAGAAAAAATCAGCATGCAATTGATTGCGATATGGATACGCTTCAGGCACCGCAGCCGCAGCCGCTTGACATTGTAATAAAAAAAGAAGAAGAGAAAAAATTGAATTCATTGCTTTATTCTCTGCCCGATATTCAAAGGGACACGCTGATTCTATACTACTACCATGATATGAAGGCAAAAGACATAGCACAAATTACCGGCGTTCCTGTTGCTACGGCCAAATCGAGGATTAAGCAAGGCCTTGACAAACTTATAAAGGCGTATAAAAAGGAGGGTGGGCATGAAGAATAAAAAAAGCATCGGCATGCTTTTCCCTGATGAAAGCATACCGAGCCCGGATGAAAAGCGCATAACGCAAACAATAGCGATGGGCCAGGAATATATCGAGCGCCACATTCCAGAAACTACGCCGATATTTGGCTTGCTGGGCTTGCAAGCCAAATATATTTCGCCGCTGCTGTGGGCAACACAATTCCTGGCCCTTATTGTTGCTTCGTCACTAATGATGTCACGAGAGCCTGATTTAGCGACAGCGCAAAATATTCTGTTTCATGTTGCGCCATTAACAGCACTGTTTGCAGTGCCTGAAATTATAAAAGACAGCCTGTATGAAATGGCGGAGCTGGAGAGCAGCTGTAAAAATAGCGGCAGCATCATTTTGTTAGTGCGCCTGGTTGCTGTTGGTTGCCTGAATATTTTAATGCTATCCCTATTTGTGCTCATGCTTGCCAGAGCATGGCATTTTAGAATTATTTCATTAATTCTTTATGCTCTCGTTCCGTATAACTGCGCAATTATCATGAGCCTTGGATGTATACAGCTGCTAAAGATCAGGGGGCGCCATGCAGCACAGTTTGCTGCTTTTGTTTCAGCAGCAATCGTATATGCTTTCCCCACGGCAGTATTCACTATTGGCACTAGCGCGCTTGCTATGATATCTGCGTTTGCTATATCAGCTATTTTCTTATCTCTACAAATCTATTGGCTGTTTAAGCCAATGCCAAATGGAGGCAATATAGCATGGAATTAAGCATAAGCAAACTTTCAAAGCATTATGGCAGCAAAATTGCTGTTGACGAATTTGAAGCTGCCGTCGGCTGCGGCATACATGCGCTGCTTGGCGCGAACGGTTCAGGCAAAACAACTCTTATGCGCATGCTATGCGGCATTTTGCGCCCAACCAGCGGCAGTATATCTCTTGATGGAACAGACATATACGCCATGGGCGAGCATTATAGGGAATTGCTTGGCTATTTGCCGCAAAATTTCGGCTACTACCCGAATTTTTCCGGCTGGGATTTTATGATATATCTTGCTGCCCTTAAGGGGCTGCCAAAGATAGCAGCTGTAAATAGAAGCGAGGAATTATTGCAGATGGTTGGGCTTTACGATGCCCGCAAGAAAAAACTAAAAACATATTCAGGCGGAATGAGGCAGCGCATAGGAATTGCACAAGCTTTATTAAATGATCCTGCCATACTAATTTTGGATGAGCCAACCGCAGGCCTTGATCCTAAGGAGCGAACGAAGTTTCGCAATATCATAAGCGATTTATCAGCAAACAGAATCATCTTGCTGTCAACACACATCGTCTCCGACGTTGAGTATGTAGCAGGCGACATCATCATTATGAAACAGGGAAGGCTTGCGCTGCGGAATAGCTCTGAATATATATGCAGCGCTATTCAAAACTCGGTATGGACAGCCACAGTGCCCCCGGCTGATGCGCAAAAGCTTATGCGCAAGCATACTGTCAGCAATTTGCGCCACGCCGGAGAGCAGGTCGAGCTTCGGATTATTTCAGATGAAAAACCATATGGCGGCGCAATCCAATCGCCGCCAAATTTAGAGGATCTATACCTTTATTTTTTCAGAGAGGACAATATAAATGAGCTTGACGAGGCTTGAGCTAAAAAAGATGCTAACATCGCCTATAACCGCCGTTTCGATTGTTGCTGTAATTGCACTTAATGCATACATGCTGCTTTTTGGAAGCCAGGACCCAAGCTTATGCGCTACTGGCGCATATCGTTCGCCTTTTCAGACCGATATAGCTCGCTTGCAGCAGGAGGGCGCTTATTTTGCAGGGGAAATAACCACTGAATGGCACCAAAAATATAATGCTGAAGTTAAAGCCATGAGAAATGACTGTGCAAATCTTGTGCCAGATGCAGAAAAAGAGCGCATAAGGCGGGAAGACTACAGAGAATTCACTGACGAGGCAATTGCCGAACTGGGAAACATTATATACCTGAAAGAATCGGTATGGAGTTCTCCTGTGTATCAAAAATACGAGGACATGGAAGTTTCCTCGCGCTTTCATCAAGCAGCTTCTAAAACCGGCGCTGTCATTGCGCAAGATTACAGGGATCGCTATCCCGGATTGAAGGGCGAAACTTTAGCGCAAAAGGCAGAGGAAATGTATGCACGCATGTCGCATGGCTATACAGCGCGCTACAACTATAAGTACGGGTATGAAAAACTGCGCATCATGCACACTACATACCCCTTAACGATTGGGCTAATTATACTGGTTGCTCTTTCGCCACTTTTTTCGTCTGAGTATTCAGCAAAGACTGACGCTCTTATATTGGCATCAAAACACGGGAAAAAGCGGCTGATTTATTCGAAGCTTAAAGCGGGATTCATTTTTGCTGCATTATCATGGGCCGCTATTCAAATTTTTAATGTCTGCGTTATATTCGGAATTTACGCAACAACTGGCGCAGAGGCCTATTGGCAGGATTGGATGATGTTTTGGGCCCCTTTCCCTTTCAACCAGATGCAAATTACAATTGTTACTGTTGCCACGAGTTTTCTTGGCGCCGTTTTCTTTGCTGGCGTTGTGATTATAATATCGGCATATTCCAAAAACCCTTTCATAAGCCTGCTAATTGGGGGCATCATGCTTTTTGCGCCCACATTCAGTTTTGCGTTTGCGAACAGTGCAGCATTCCAGACGATATATAACTTTTTGCCTACAAGGGTTTTATCGGCAGTTGGCGAGTGGCAAGCGCTTGAGCTTGTGTATCTTTTGGGAAAGGCTGTTCCCATGCAATTCCTTGTTATTGCATTAGCGGTGCTTGCTGTAGCGGCCAGCATTTTCATCAGCTTCTTTGCGTTTAGCCGCCATCAAGTAGAGAATTAGGAATAAAATGATGAAAAGAGCGTATATTTTATTTATTATATCCATGCTCTGTGTATATGGATGCGCCAGAGGCCAAACCCCCTTGCAGGAGCCACAGGGCAAGGGGCAGGATAATAATGCAATCTCAATTGATGTTTCAAAAATTGCCAAAGCCAACGAGCCGGAATGCCTGCCCGTAAAGACAACAAGCATTCGTGAAATATTAAATGGCACTGGGCGCTTTGCTAATACGCGCATCGACTTTCCGGAGCGCGGAGGCGCTCTCGCTGATGAGATTTTCAGTTTGGATAAAAGCGATAGCGACACCAAAGCAGCAGGAATATCATATCAGGTTCTGGCTGGGGACACTACGCAAGTCATATCTTATAACTTCAGCAAACACGCTGTAAATGGCGATGAACATGAAGCTATCAAGTGGGGGCTTGATTTGCTTCTGCATATATTCGGCACACAGCTCACACACGAAGCATGGGATGATATTATGCTAGTCGCTGCAAAGGCCGAAACCGAAGAAGCCTGGGGAACCGATTATGCAGGCTTCTCTTATGAAGAAAGCGGCATTAGGCTGATTTACAGCAACCTTGGCAGTGGCGTGCAGGTTGATATCAGAGTCTATAGCGACCGATACCCTGCTAAACCCCTTAAGCCATACGAATAAGGGAGTAGTATAAGAATTTTTTGATATTTGCTGGATCGTCTGCTGCTTTGCATCTGAGCTGTTGGCGCAAAGCAGCAGGCTTAGCCCGAAATGCCTTTGTTGCCATACGATGGAGCCTACCCTGTTTGCCATGCCCATTCTTGGGAGGCCGGGAAAATCAATAGCCAATATGCATATCATGGCAGCGCTTAGCGCTGCCGATGTTAAGGCCTAGAAGATATGGCACAAGGCGCCCGGGGCTCGCGCCGGTGCCGGCATTAAGAAATGTATGCATGCCTGATGCACCGTTTAGCAAACCGGCGCCAGTCCGGATGCAGCAGAATCACACGAAATGAATTTGCACAAATTTATTTTTACCCCTGCTTAAGACAGAGTCGCCTGCCACTGTTAAATTTGCATCTCTAACCGTTTCGCCATCCAGTTTTATTCCGCCGCCCTCAATCAGCCTTCTCGCATCAGAGTTGGACATGGCAAATCCAGCTTGCTTAAGCAGTTCGACAATAAGAATTCTGCCTCCTGTTATCGATATGGTTTTCATATTATCTGGGGCATTTCCAGAAGCTATTGAAAAATAGCGCTTTTCAGCTTGTGCAACAGCGCTTTCACCGTGGTATAGCCTGACAATTTCCCTCGCGTAAACAAAATGCGCCTGCCGAATGTCAGATGCTAATAATTCGCTATACTCATGCGCTGCAATATCTGTTGTCAGATGAAAATATTCAGGCAAAATGCTATCAGGCACTTTCATGCACTTTTCAAAAATTATCTCTGGCGCTTCACCAATGCCAATATAGTTATCCAGCGATTTGCTCATCTTTTCAACCCCGTCAAGCCCGGGCAGCAATGGAAACGTTATGACCTCCTGCGGCTCCTGTTTGTAGTCTTTTTGCAGTTCGCGCCCTACAAGCAGATTAAATGTCTGATCGGTCCCTCCGACTTCAATATCAGCGCGCAGGGCAATCGAGTCATACCCTTGCATGAGAGGGTATAGCAATTCATGAAGCCCGATTGGCTGATTAGAGGCGTAACGGTTAGCAAAATCATCCCGCTCAAGGATTTGCGCGAGTGTGTATTTACTGGCGAGTTCAAGGACTTCGGCGAAATCCATCTTGCCGAGCCATTCAGAATTATAAGCTATGTGCGCTTTTGCAGGGTCAAGAATTTTGCCCACTTGTTCAAGATAGCTTTCGCCGTTTTGGCGGGTTTCCTCAAACGAGAGCGGCTGCCTGGTTTTATTGCGCCCAGATGGGTCGCCGATCATGCCTGTGAAATCACCAATGACAAAAATAATTTCATGCCCGGCATCCTGGAACTTGCGAAGCATACGCAGGGGGACCGAATGCCCCAAATGCAGGTCAGGGCGGGATGGGTCAGCGCCGAATTTTATTTTCAAAGGTTTGCCCCTGGCAAGGCGCTTTTGCAACCCTTCCTCCGAAAAAATACCTACTGCGCTGCGTTTTATCGCCTCAAATAAAATTAATGTTTCCAAAATAGTACCTCCTAAATAATAAAACGGCTCAAAGCTAAATAAGCCTTGAGCCGCTGAACGCTTAGCTATTCGCTCATAGCAACAGCAACTCAAGACTGCGCCAGTAACTATAGGAGACAATCTGAGAAATATTGGAATATATTTTTTGAATTGCTATTGCTTGCATTGTATCGCTCCAAAAGACAGATGCTTTATGCCGAATAATTTTGCAATGCTATTTGCGCATTGCTGCAATACTGGATTTTGCAATGAGGTTAACTATATCTTTATAATAATCATATGCTTGCCCTGCCAGCAGGCTCATTAAAGCATTTCCCGGCTTGCGGTATCTTTTCATAGGGAACTTACCGGAAATAGGCCAGAAAGAGTATCATCTTTGCTAAGCAGTACTGCTTGTACGCTTCACTCAGATGCATAAAGCCAGCTTATGTGCTTACTGTCCACTCCTGCTGCCTTGCTGCCGAGCATTTCTTTGTGGCATTCGAGCAGCAGCTCTTCATTGATAAGATGGTATATTGATGTGAATGCCATCTTGGGGTTTTTAGCTGACAGTTCCTCTATTCTAGATAGTTTCGTTCCCATTGCTTCCTCTATCCCTGAGTATAGTTAATGTTTCCCGCAGCTAGACTCTGCCTGAGTGCCGCCCTTTCCTCCTTCGGCATTCCGATAGCCGTCACATTGCTGTGGCGGGTATCATCCGTTTCCAACTATTTTATTATTCAATGAACGTTCGGCGCTCGGCTTTCGGAACAATAATATCACCTACACCGATATCAATATTAAAAGGAACGCGCACGTTTTTGGTTTTTCCGATGATCTGGGCGCTGATACCGCGATACTTCCGCTGGGGCGAGATTTCCTCAAAGCCATGAGCGGTAAGCTCAATATAGTCGTTTACCGTCCGGGTATCCAAAACTTCATGTATGATTGTCTCCACATCCGCCAGAGCATTTGACTGCCTGCGAAGCAAAAAGTCAATATCAATGGTCGCGCGGCTGTCAAAATTGGTCAGGGCATAGATGAGCAACCCGCCCTTGAGCACCAGGTTTTCGGCATACTGCGATTTGGAAAGCCTGCGCAAAAACTCTTCCTGAAAAAACAGCTGCAAGCATTGCTGATAGCTGATGCTAGAAGCTTTTGCCTTGTTTTTTAGTGTAGCAAGCACGGATGCGCCAATATCAGCCATTACAGCCACACTCCAATCAAATCCTTAACCTTTTTCTCCACGCGAAGCTGCTTCGCGTATTGCATTAGGTTAGGGATGTTTTTCTTTGGATCTTTAACATACGCTTGATAATCATTTTATCGGCAGTTAAGCATTGGCGGTGATTGCTTGCATACTAATAAAGAAATAATCGCCTAAGCAATCATAGCATTTCTGCCGCAGCCAGGGCAATATTAAATGGCAAGAACAAGCAAAAAGGGCAAAGGGGAAATGCCCCAAGAGCTGCGCCACAGGCTGTCCACAGCAAAAGAGAAAGAGGCGCTTCGCATTATAAACGCAATGGATCCGCCATGCGAAAGCGGCAGGGGCAGGCCGAGAATGCCGGCTGAAAACGCCTTGAGGGCAACACTGTATATTGCCAGAACAGGCGTGCCTTGGCGGGATTTGCCCAAAGAGCGCTTCGGCTGCTGGCAGACAGTGTATGGATGGTTCAGAAAATGGCTTGCTATGGGTGTTTTCGAAGCGATCTCAGGCCTAAGGCAGGGAAAGGCAGCATTTGCATACGGGCAAACATGCTCTATAGACTCAACCGCATGCAAAGCCCACAAGAGCGCTTTTGGGGCAAGAAAAGGCTCGCCTGGCCCTATAGGGCAGTGCATCAGCGCAGGCAGAGGCGGCAGCGGCACGAAAATCCATGTTGTTTCCTGCGACGGCAGGCCAATAGCCTATGCTTTGAGCGGAGCGGCTTCAAGCGATGCTGGGCAGGCTGCTGCATTGGCGGTGCAGCCTGAGTATATGGGAATGTTTCTGAATGCAGACAGGGCATATTTGTCTGAGCTGCTTAGGGCAGCAGTGCATGATCGCAGCGGGATCCTCAACGTGCCTGCGAAATCCAATACCCTCAAGCCAATTGAGCATGATCCCGAAATATACAAACTCCGAAGCGAAGCAGAAATGCTCTTTGGCAGGATCAAAGAGTTTAGACGAGTTGCAACAAGATATGACAAACTAGCTCGGGTATTTGAGGGGTTTTTCCTGCTAAGCTGCGTGTATTATTTTTAGTTCATCCATAGTTAGGCACAAGGCACAGAGGTATTTAAAACAGGCTCTAACGATGCTTTCGTCTTTATCGGTGACAAGAACCAGACCGATTGTGGGGTTGTCATCGGCTTGCTTAATTCTCTCATCGAACAGCCGCACATAAAAGTCTATCTGCCCGACATCCTGATAGGTCAGCTTTCCAGCCTTTAAGTCAATGACAACAAAGCACTTCAAGATATAGTTGTAGAAAACGAGATCGATGTAATAGTTTTCCCCATGCTCCGTTGTAATTCTCTTCTGGCGCGCCACGAAAGAAAAGCCTTTACCCAGTTCGAGTAGGAATTCTTGCAACTTGTCGATTAGACCTTGTTCCAGTTCATTTTCGTTATATTTGGCATTTTCTTTTAAATCAAGAAATTCCAAAATATATGGGTCTTTCAAAACGTAATCAGCATCTCGTTTTGGCTCAAGTTTATGAATCTCGCTTGCCACTTCTGGTCGATGCTCTTTCTGTGTAGCAAGCAGCCGTTCATAATAAAACGAGTTAATTTGTCGCTCTAACTGTCGCGAAGTCCAGCCAGAATCTGCACTTTCCTTTAGATAAAATCACGTCGGTCTTGTTCTTCAACACGCATCAGCGTTCGATAATGAGTCCATGTCAATTCGCTACGCAGTGCGTAGCGATTCGGAAACGTCTGAAAAAACTGACGCATATTACGCAAATTTGCTACAGTGAATCCTTTTCCGAATTCGGCAGTCAGTTGCAAAGATAAAAATTTCAAAAGTTGTTTTCCATACTCAGCCCGTTCGCCGATAGCTTCGGTGATCTCTTTACCGATTTCCCAATATGCCTGTACCATTGCCACATTTATGGCATTGAACGATTTTGTTCGAGCATCGGCAAGGTGTAAACGAATATTTTCGTACACCTTCGACTCGGATTGTACCGGAGGTAACACCGTCCGCGCCGGACATTGGCGGATGCGGCGGAGTAAGTCTGGAAGGTACAGAGGTAGAATCCGAAATACCGGAGCCGGAACAGGAGGCGGTTTTACCGGCTGAAAAAAATCCGGAGATTGCTCAGGAAACCGTAACGGTTAACAAGACCGCTGAAAAGGGAAAAGAGGACCCAGACAATTCGACCGAGAAAAAAGGAGACGAACAGGAAAAATCGGCACGGCGGGGCAGACCGCCTAAACAGGAAAAAGCG